>JANMGV010000174.1:0-91920 GCA_031374825.1 Pirellulaceae bacterium | reverse complement strand
CGAAGAACTGAATGGTCAAAAACGGGTTATAAAGGAGATTGGGTCGGGGGGTGAGGGCTGGAGTCACTCACAGAGCTTGCCCCCTCATCCCCAGCCCTTCTCCCCCGAAGACGGTGGAGAAGGGAGCGAGGAACTGAATGGTCAAAAACGGGTTATAAAGGAGATTGGGTCGGGGGGTGAGGGCTGGAGTCACTCACAGAGCCTGCCCCCTCATCCCCAGCCCTTCTCCCCCGAAGACGGTGGAGAAGGGAGCGAGTATTCATTGAGCGAACTCTCACTACATCAACCTTCAAAACACCAACCCTCACGACATTCTCGATCCCTTTGCAAAATCATTGTCCTGATAAGTGTCGTCTCCCTGGGCCTTTGCCAATCTGTCATGGCGCAAGACGACGCCGAAGCTTCACGTAAAGATCGACTCAAAGTCGAAGCCTTAATGCGACTTAAAGTGGATATCAACAAAGTCCCAAAATTGTTGGAAACGGTGAAACGGCATCTTGCACGACAAGGAACCGATCCGGCACAACTTAAGATCTTTCGGCAACTAAGTCCGTTGGGAATGAATGAACGGCTGTTGGAACTGATTGCCGAATGGCAAAAGGCGGGCTTGGCAACAGAAGCGATTCAAGCGATGGATTTGGCGTTGGGCCAAGGTGCCAAAGATTTGCTAGTAAAATTATTAACCGCAGAGGAACCGACTTCGCAGTCGATGTTACTCGCTAAAGTGATAGCGATGAGCGATCACAAAGAAGTGCCCGAGATACTTGGGAAGCTGATCGCTGCCGAAAAATTGAATTCTCAAATTCGAATTGATGCATCCATTGGGTTTGTTCGATTTCTCGAAGGTCAAAAACTGTTGATAACAATGGCCTTTGAAAATCGACTGCCTGCCGAAGCGAAATTGTTGGTCGGATCCGCGCTTCGAAGTTCTTCCGATGAGTCGATACGCAAAGCAGCCGAGGCATTGTTCCCCGCAAAGAAAACTGCAGGGGCAGAACTGCCTCCAATTGATGAAATGGCGAAACGACGTGGGAATGTCGAAAACGGAAAAACGCTTTTCGATGGAGTTGCGACTTGTGGTCAATGCCACACAGTTCGCGGTGCAGGAAAAAATGTTGGGCCGGATCTATCGGAGATTGGCAGCAAGTTATCCCGCGAAGCGATGTACGTTTCGATCCTCGACCCTAGTGCTGGAATCAGCCACAACTATGAAGCTTTTTCCGTGCTGCTGGATTCTGGTTCCGTAGTGACAGGACTGTTGGTTAGCAAAACCGATAGCACCGTCATCTTGAAAGATGCAAAGGGCGTCGAACGTCGTTTCGAGAGCGATGAAATCGAAGAGTTCAAGAAACAAGAAAAGTCGTTGATGCCGGATAGCCTGCAAGAGACAGTCAGCGCGGAAGGTCTTGTCGATATCGTCGAGTACTTGATTTCATTGCAGAAACCAAACTAGTTCTCAGCTATCAGTAGAGCAATTGTAGAGCAATTGTCCTCAATTGCTCAGAGTACGATTAAGGCAACGGTTCCCGCATTCAATCGCCATTTTCCAAAATCTAGCAACGACGTTCGAATCAACGTGCTACAGTCGACAGTTTTTGATAGCGGTTTCTAAGATGGCAGAAGCCCCCAGGGCTTCGAGGCGTTCCATGGCGTCGATGACGTTATTGCGACGAACCATGACCCGAACCGCGCACCAGTCGGGGTCTTCAAGAGCGCTGATCGTCGGTGATTTGACACCCGGCGTGATTTTCTCGGCGCTCGCGAGCTTTGATCGGGGCACGTTGTACTCAAGCAGCGAATAATCGCGGGCGATGACAATGCACTCCAACCGACGCGAGATGCGGTCAGCGGTCATTCGATCACGGCAATCGTGATTTTGGATCAAGACGGCTTCGTAGTTACCAATGTCGTTCATCACTCGCAGTTTGTTGGCGGCCAAAGTGCTGCCGGTCTCTACCAAGTCGACGATGGCGTCGGCCACACCAAGCGAAATCATGACTTCGACGGAGCCGCGAAGCTCAACGAGATGAGCGTCTGCGTTATGCTTCTTCAGGAATCGTTCCGTCGTTTTTGGGAAACTGGTGGCGATGCGTTTGCCGTGAAGCTGGCTTGGCTCGTTCAAATCGGAATCGACGGGAACACAAATGGCAAGTCGGCATTTGCCAACTCCGAGCGGCATTCGCACTTCAACGTCGGCCGCCGATTCTTCGACAAGGTCGCTGCCGGTGATACCGAGGTCGATTGCGCCTTCGGCGCACAGGACGGGGATGTCATCAGCTCGTAGGAACGTCAAATCGACGGGCAATCCGCTGACGCGTGCGAACAGCGAACGATCTTGACGGCGAAACTGCATGCCGGCGCTTTGGAGTAGCTCGCTTGTTAGCTCGCTAAGTCGGCCTTTGCTGGGGATACCGATCTTTAGATTTTCTTCTTTCACTCAGATTCCCTTTTTCCTCGTTGTCGCTTTTCTTCGAGACCGGACGTGCCTTCACGGCGCTCAAGCTCCGCTCGCAAATCGTCGACCGAGACGCCCTGGGAACCAAGCAGTACCCATACATGATAGATTAAGTCGCAGGCTTCGTGAACCAAGTGTTTTCGCGTCGCATCACGATCAGCCGAAACCAGCCCACCGGTTTGATCCAATACAGTTCGATCTAATACATTCCGATACTCGGCAGCCGCTTCGATCAATTCGGCCGATTCCTCGCGAATCTTGCCGCCAATCTTCTCAACACCGCCCTGGATAAGCTTTGTGGTATACGAATTCTCGGGCAGCGACTGAACGCGCTCATGAATTTGAGCCATTAATCTATCAAGCACGTCGTTAGTCGCCATTGTGTTCAAATCACGTCATAGAAAATGTTATTGGTCAGTGGAACATGGCCAACGCAAAAAAACTGGCGCTACATCGGCTTTTGTAATGAACCGATGAGCGCCATGAAATTTATTGGATTGACAGATTGCCAGAATGCGAACCTAAGGAACAGTCCCGAAATAATTTCCGTGTTTGGAGCATCGATGTCATTCCCGTGCAAGCGTGAATCCAGCGCAATTGACCCTGGATTCCCGCCTGCGCGGGAATGACGTGCAACTCGGTGCCCTGGATCGACATTACGATCAAGTTTCATTATTCGGGAAGTTAATTCGGCACAATTCCTAAGGGGATTATGATTCGGCGGTTCCGGATGCCATGCCATCGACGATGTGAACTTGACGGTATCCGCCCGTTGACTTGAAGTATAGCAGGAGCAACAGGTACAGAACTGCCATCATGGCGGGCACATAGGAGGTTAGTTTCAGCGCCGTTCGTCCACCTTCTAAGCCAGCAGCCTGAACTAATCCTTTATCCCGTTCCGCAGTATTCTTGGCCGATTGCCACCATGCGTTCAACTTGGTTTGATTCTCGTCGACACGACTCTCTTTTTCTAGGATGGCCATCGTGTTTGCAAGTTCTTTTCCGTTGTCCTCTACAACACCTACTTTTGCTCCATCCAAGCCCGTTGTTTTAAACCAAAGGAAATGATTTTCCTTGTCCGCTTTATAGTTTTCAAAGACTTCTGAATTCTTGGCAGAGAGATCTTTGGATGCATACAAGTCTTGTTTGAAGCCAATTCCAGGACCACCAAGCAATCCTGCGGAGAGCATTCCGATACCGCCAAGAGCACCAATCGTAATAGCGCCACCTTGAGGGAAGCGCTCAGAAACAACAGCGAGCATTGTTGGCCAAAGAAAGGTTTTTCCGAAAGCGTAGACCGTTGCAGCAATAACACACATCGTTACCCCGGTAGCTGATCCCAGCAATTGAAGACCAGTAAAACCCAAGACGCCGCTGATCGTCAACAAACCTAGCGGGGAAACCTTTTCAACGATTGGACCAGCAAAAAACCGTAATGCGAACATTAATCCCGAGGTGTATACGAATAGCAACAATCCATTGCTTGGCGAATTCATGATAGCGCCGGTAATTTTCCCTACCCATGAATCGGTGCCCAACTCGACGTATCCGACCATTGCATGGATCAGCAATAGAACAAGCATCAATGGATGGAAAAGCGTAGCGATCATCGAACCAAAATCGACGCCTGCGGCTTTTGCTTCGGATGCAGGGAATTTTTGTCCAAGGATCATCAAGCCATACAAGACTACTGGAACTAGAAACATCGAGATTTGAATTTGCCACGCAAAGGGTTTCACCGTTTCAGAACCGGCCATGAAAAATGCAATGAGACCGCCAATGATCAAACCGCCCGGCCATCCGGCATGGAGAATATTGAGGTAATGCGTTTTGGCTTTGGGGAACAGGCTTGCGACTAGTGGGTTTACAACAGCCTCGCAAACACCGTTGCCAACCGCAAAGAGGAACATCCCAATGTACAAGCAGTAATACGCGGCATCTTTTCCACCGACACTAAAAGCCCAACCTGTCGCGAGCGTCAGAATTGCAGAAACTAAGTGCGTCAAAAACGCGATCCACATCAAGCGACCATATCCGATCGCGTCGGCTAAGAACGAGCTAATCAAAATAATGATGCCGAATCCTACCAATCCACCACCGGTGATTTGGCCAAGTTCCGTCATCGTAAAACCGTACTGCTCCGACCATTGCTTGAGAATTCCAGCTCGAACGGAGAAGCCAACGCCGGCTGCGAGAATTGCCATGAATCCAGCCCAGAGAAGCCGGTGGGCGTTTGGCGCCGAGGGATTAGTTTGGTTGCTCATTGGGGACCTGTTGGATAAAGGAGTGGAGTAGGGGGATCGAGGGTCGTACTGGAACGTCGTACTGAAACAAGGTGCGGAAAAAAACTTCATCAGGCTAGTTAGGCAGGAACCGGCTCAACGACGACTTAGGGAAAAGTTCTTTTGAAATCCAAACTTAAAAGCCAGTTGCGATCAGCCAAATACGTTTTAGACAGCACTATTCGGAATGCGGAAAGTCTAATCATGGCTGCGCAGAATTGCCACTATGCGCAACGACGAAAGCCGCCATTTTTGAAGAACGCGAGATTTGCTGCTGAAGAAATTTGCGATGCAGTCAATCTGTATCAGTCTTGTAAACTTTGCGGGGACGCCACGACGGGCTCAAAAGTCAAATGCCAGACGTCGTCGATCAAGCTAGTTTCCGAAACCAGAGTTAATCGTCCAGCTATGGTTTGCCCTTCCAAACGGGCTATTAGTCGTTCTGATTCCAAAGTCATCCACTCCAGAGAACCCGAATCGATTAATTTGACGGTCCCGCGATCATTCGAGAGAGGTCCCTGAAAGTCTAAATACAACATCCGATGGTTCGCAAGACGTCGCACAACCTGTTTGTTTTGAGATGTTAACAGGCTTGAAAGCTCCCATGTCATCAGCATACCTTGTGACTCCAAGAAAAGATCGAAATGCGACTGCCGGGGTGAATTTGCAGGCATTTCATGCTTGGCAATCGAAAAACGATAACAGTTTTTGTCGGTTACGCGGCTTGTCATTAGGTTTTTTATTGAAAAATCGGAACTTAGTGTTATTCGATTCATCCAAACAAAGTCCAAGTCTGCCGAAATTTTGGGGCCCTAACCAGGGGGTGGCAGTTGGTCTGGATCCAATTTGGATACGCAGCAACTATCAATAACCACTGATTTATCCTGCCTTTTTAGCGCCTATTCAATTCTTCGACAGATGAGAGAATGGTAAATGTAGTCAATTGAGGAAGGTCGACAGCGATCAAATTTGCATCGCAATAGCCCCCAACTATAATCGACCCTAACTGTCTACTTTTCCCAAAACATGCATCTTACCAAGACGATGACGGTCTCAATTCGACCTGATTTTCTTGGTTAGACGTTCATTTTCCTTGTCCGGCAATGGCTTCGCGCTCAATTTTCTTGAGTCAGCGGGGTATCGTCACAGCTTCGAGGGTTGGTAATGGCCATCCGACGGAATCGCTCAAAATCTTCCGACAAAAATAACCTCTTTAGCGATAAGCAAAATGCGAAAAAACAATCTCGCAACAAGCTTCGTCAGCATTTGCTGGAGTCGTTAGAAGCTCGCCACTTGATGGCGGCTGGCCCTCAGTTGATCGGCATCCAGCCGAACAACAGTGAGCTGCTCAATAACGGCGATGTGCGCAATGTTGCCCCGCGCGAGTTGGTATTCCGGTTTGACGATTCGCAAGTTATCGATGCGAATTCGCTGGCCGGTATCAAGATCACACGTTCCGGTGGTGATGGATCATTTGGTTTGGCGAGTGTATCGAGCGACTTTGGGACAGTCGGAAAAGTCAACGTCCAGTTGACCTCGAAGCAGCTTGGCAACAGCATGACCATGCAAGTCACCCGCGCGAACTTGGGCAACGGTGTTGCACCCACAGTCTCCGTCTCAGGTAACACGGTTTCCGTAACGCTCAACTCAAATGCAACGACGCCAACCACCGCCACGCAATTAGTGACCGCGATAAACGGCAGTGCGGCCGTTTCTCAGCGATTAACTGCAGCGATTGCAGGGGGATTTGATACGACGGTAATTGGATCGATCGATCCGCAATCTTACTCTCCAATTTCCATAGCAAACGCCAACGATTTGCCGGTGCCTCCGGGTTACGTATCCGTAGGCAGTGCGCCGAATGAAAATGAAGTTACGTACCGCTTTGCGGATAATTTGCCCGATGACTATTATCGGATCGAGATTTTCGGATTCGACGATGCTGCGAACGGCATTGTCGCCTTAAAGAATGTTGCATTGCCAGGTATTCCCGCAGGAGAGTTCCTGCCTACGGATCCAAACAGTCGCAAAGACACCATCGACTTCCGTTTGGATCTCGGTCCTCAAGTCGTGTCCGTTGTTCCGCAACCTGTCTACCGGGTGAACGGTCAGTTGTTGCAACAGCGGGATACCATTGTCGTGTTCTTTGACAACGACAAACTGTTGGTTGAGAACAATACGCTGGGCAAGCCGACCGCGCGATCTGCCGAGAACCCAGCCTTTTATCAATTGATATTGACCCAGGATTCGGTTCGAAACACCGACGACATTTATTTCACGCCGCTTTCGGCCAAATACAACGCTACGTCGAACTCGGTGACGCTCAAGTTCGATCGCGATATCGACATTCTCAACGGGTCGGCCAGCATTGAAAACACTTGGCGATTGCGCGTCGGGACCCGCGAGTCTCGCCCGATCACGCCGGTTTCCAGCGAAGCATCGGCGACTGCGATTACCGATTTGAATACCAATTCTGCGGTTCGCATGAAGTTCACTTCGAAATTACTTGGCGAGACCGGCAACGGGATTCGCGTCAACTTTATCAATACCAAAGCGGGTGGTGCTCCAGTCGTAACGACGAATGGGAATGCCATTACCGTGGACCTGAGAAGCACCACAACGACTGCTTTGCAAGTCGCTCAAGCGATCGCTCAAGATTCGGGCGCGAATGCGCTGGTCAGTGTATCGCTCGAAGGCAACCGAAACACGGTCGTTGGAACGCAACCTTTAAGCTACTCGCCGGTAATCCTGTACGGTCTAGGAAGCAGTTTCGATACGGCGATGGACTTGGGCCGAATCGGGTCGTCAACCACCGCTCAGACCAGCCTCCTTCTGACTTCCAACATTGACCCGCAACCCTTCCTGCTAGACTTGCCTGGTGCCAACGACGATCCAGGTCATCGAACGCTCGCGGAAGAAATCGGCAATGGATTTGAGCAGCACGTCAATTCTGACTTTGGCGCCGACCGTACTGCAGGTATCACGACGGTTCTGTACAACTTTAAGTTTTTCTACAGCAGAGATGCGGCTGGCAACAATTTAGAAAACGGCATTACCGAAAAGCAGCGTGTGCGCGCTCGCGAAGCTTTTTCGCTTTGGTCAAATTACCTGGGTGTGCAGTTCATCGAAACTGCCGATCGAGGAATCACGGTCGCAACGGGTGTACCCGGTGGTTTGCAACCTGTCGCAGGCACCACGATTCGTCAAGAAACAAATTTTGGCGTTCGAATCGATCCAACATTTGCTAACCCGCTGCTGATTTTGGACGCTGCACGGCAATGGAGCGACAATTACGGCGAGGACTGGCTGCGCAATGCAATGGCCGGTATCGGTATGTTGCTTGGACTAGAGCACGCAGGCGAATTGCCAGCGTCGACCTTGATGCGAATGAATGCAGGTTTCTTGAATAACGCGGACGCATCGATCGAGCCTATCTTCCCAGGCAATTTCGATATCCTTCACGGACAGTATCTCTTCCGTCCCGATGGAACCGACGTGGACCTGTATAAATTTGACGTCGATTTCGGCGGTGCCGACCGCGTTGGTTTGTTCACAGCCGAGACGTTTGCAGAACGATTGGCAACGAGCAGTCCTCTCAACACACATTTGGAACTTTATCGCCAAACGCAAGCGGTCGCGAACAGCAACTTGAATGCGGGCGAAGGCCTTTCGTTGCGTTTTGATGCGATGAAGCCCGGCAAGCTTGGTAATCAACTTCAGATATTTGTAACCAAGTCCGACCATGGAAATTCATCCGGACCGATTGTCCAAGTATTTCCAAACTTGATCACAGTCGATTTGAATAGCCGAATAGGCGCGCAGTCGACCGTCAAGCATTTTGTCGATGCGATCAACAATAACTCAGCGGCGCGTCAGTTGGTAAAGGTTACCGTAGTGACGGGCAGCGCGGCAACGTTGGTCGGTGACAAGAACATCACGTACAGCCCAATTACTTTGACGGGTGGCAAGGTCGAATTGGTAGCGCAGAACGACGATTACTACAGCGAAGATTCGTATCTTCGTCAGTTGCTGTCGTCTGGTACTTACTACTTGGGTGTGAGCGCGAGCGGCAACAATAGCTACGACTCAACCATTGCAAATACGGGCTTTGGTGGCCGAACCCAAGGTCGTTATGACCTGCGAGTCAATTATCGAGCACAAGTGGATACGTCCGACGCGATTCAAGATGTCGCGGGCGGATTGCTGGGTGATCGAAGCGAAACGATTGACGGCGACGGCGATGGCAAGCCAGGTGGCACGTACAATTTCTGGTTCCAAACCCGACCGCTCGATCGCGTCTTAGAATTCAACGCTGGTGCATCGACCTCGCTCGAAGGCAAGATTATCACGATTACTGGTGCGACGGGAGTCGTACGACGTTTCGAATTCAGTTCGGATCCCGTCGTTGGCTTAGGGAACACGATTATTCCGTTCAAGTCCAATGGGACTCGCGGTGACTTGGCAAATTCGCTGGCTTCGGCGATTAACTTGCGAACAGAACTTGGTGTTAACGCAATCGCCAACGGTGCACGCGTGGCCTTAAGTGGTGAGCGACTTGTTCAGCTTGCTTCGGGATTAGAGCTTCTCGAAGTCCATGGCCGAACCATTTTCGTTGATAAAGCGGCAGGCCCACAAGCTGATGGATCGCTTGCAAAACCTTTCAATAACATCGCCGGAAGCGGTGTAACCAATGCGTTCTCCGTTGCTCAACCCGGCGACATTGTTCGAATCGTCGGCAACGGTGGTGCGGACAATCGACTGGAAACGCTGAACGATAATTTTAGCTACGAAGTTGGTTATGGTCTTATCGGTGGCGGAGCCTTGAGTGATGGTACGTCGATGGATGTACCCCGAGGCGTGACTGTTATGGTTGACGCCGGTGCAATATTCAAGATGCGCCGCTCGAAAATCGGAGTCGGCAGTACTAACCTCAATACCGATCGCAGCGGCGGCGCGATGCAAGTGCTTGGCGCTCCGGTGTTGACCGATCAAAACGGAAAGCTTTTGCGTACGGCTGCGGGTGCTGCTCCGGGAAGCGTTTACTTTACTTCTTGGCTAGACGAGTCGGTTGGCTTCGATAATTACGCGCCTCGCACTGTTCCAGCCGCAGGCGATTGGGGTGGAATTCAATTCCGCCGAGATAATGATCGCGCTTCGGGCAAGTTGGACTTGGAAGATCAAGGCATCTTCTTGCAATACGTCAATCATGCGGACATGCGATACGGCGGTGGTGGTAATGTTCTCGTTGATTCGATTCAACAAGTCGTTGATCCTATTCATATCGTCGATTACCGTCCGACCGTGACACACAATCGGATTTTTTCGAGTGCAGATGCTGCGATGAGTGCAGCGCCAGATAGTTTCGAAGAAACCAATTTTCATGAGCCGCGGTTCCAACTCAACGGTATCTTTACCAGCGATTATGACCGCGTCGGACCTGAAATTCACCACAATAGTTTGGTCAATAACTCGATTAACGGATTGTTTGTCCGCGTCGAAACGCTGGCGGGCACGGATGTCAAGCCTCTGAGTGTTGCGGCTCGTTTTGATGATATCGATATCACCCACGTTGTAACCGAGAACATCTTGATTCAAGGTACACCGGGCGGTGTAGTTTTGGATAACACAATTCCGTTAAGCAATAGTATCGCTACAGCGCCAGCAACGGGTGGAACTTTAACGCCGGGTTCGTATAACTACAAAATTAGTTTCGTCGACAAGTTTGGATACGAAACGGCTCCTTCGGATGCTTCCAATCCAGTCGTTCTTATTGCTGGCAGAACAGCTATTTCGATCGATGGACTTCCGCGTTTGTCAGGTGCGAATGTTTACAAACGCATCTATCGCAGTGACTTCCTTGGCGCTGGCGTCTACAAATTAGTCGCACAATTGAATTCAGATACGACAAAGTTCTTTGATGACGGCAGTGATCTCGGCGGTTTCCTCAAGAACGATCGTCCAGATGTCTCAGGACTCAGTTTTGCTCGTCGTAACGGAGGAACGCTTGCAGCGGGAACTTACGATTACCGCGTGGTTATGATCGACACAGCCGGTCGCGAAGGTTTTGCTTCGGATCGAAGCGCGGCGTTCAACCTTAACACTGCTGGCAGCATCGAGATCAATAATCTGCCGCTTACCGCGCGAGGTTATTTTGGTCGACGAATTTATCGAAGTGTCGCAGGAGGAGGTTACACTTTGGTAGCCGAGTTGATGGACACCAACAACTCGACAACGACGACCTTCATCGATACGGGCACTACACTTGGAAAAACGCTTTCCATTTTCTCATTAGGAACGCTTCGTCCGCAACTTGATGCATCGCTGACCGTCGATCCAGGTACCGTTGTGAAGATGGAAGGTGCCCGAATTGAAATTGGATTCGGCGCCCAATTGCTTGCCGAAGGCACCGATGGCCTACCGGTAATATTTACGAGCAAATTGGATGATCGTTACGGTGCAGGTGGATCGTTTGATACAAATAACGATGGTTCAAGGACAACTCCTGCGCCACGAGATTGGGGCGGAGTATACACGTCGCCGACTGCAACGTTTAGCTTGGATCATGGCGTTGTTGCCCACGCGGGTGGAGTGACACGATTGGAAGGAACATTTAAAGCGTTCAATCCTGTCGAAGCCAACCAGGCCAATTTGCGAATTGCAAATAGCACGTTCGAATTCAATGCCGATGGCCAAGGCGGCCAAGGTCCTGTGGAACGATTAGGTCGTCTGACCAACGCGCCGGCCACGTTGTTCCTACGCGGTTTGCAACCAATTCTTCTCAATAACATTTTTGTTTCGAATGCTGGCAGTGCAATTGACCTGGACGTCAATTCTATGACCGATCGATTTGTCGGCGATACAGGACGCATGACAGGTGCCGCCGATCGCACCGACAGCTTAGATACAAACTATGGGCCACTCATTCGCGGCAACCGCATGGCCCTCAATGGCATGAACGGTTTGGAGTTGCGGGGCGACATTCTTACGACCCGAAGCATTTGGGACGACACGGATATCGTTCACGTCCTGTTCGACAACGTGACAGTTGAAAACCTACACCATCAAGGCGGCTTGCTGCTTCGAAGTTCTACCAACGAATCATTGGTCGCTAAGTTTCAAGGATATGGTTCAAACTTTGATACCTACGCCGGAACGGGATTGACTGCGACTGGGGTTCGTAATGGTGATGATGATCGTGTTGGCGGCAGGATAGAAGTCCTCGGGCAGCCTGGATTCCCCGTTGTCTTGACCAGTTTCCATGATGACACCGTGGGTGCTGGCCTACAACCGGACGGTAATCCCCAAACCGATACCAACGGAAATGGCATTGGATCAATTCCTCGACCAGCCGACTGGCGTGGAATCTTGATTGATCAAAATACCCACGACCGAAACGTTGGTACAGTGCTCGAATTAGAAGCGCCGGATGCGATTGCTCCGGGACGCAACTCAACAACTTCCAATGCGCAATTCCTCGGGAACTTGGCACAAAACGCTTCGAACAGCGACGAGAATCTCCGCATGGGATTCATTGCCCGTGGCGTATTGAGTCAAGCGGAAGATGTCGACACGTACAGCTTCACGGCGGCTGCAGGAACCGAAGTTTGGATCGACGTCGATTTGACGGCGATGACATCGGACATGGTCGTCGAATTGCTTGACGCTGAAGGCAACTTGCTTGCCCGTAGCGATAACAGCACCAGCGAAATCTTTTCGCCAAATTCTATTTTTAGATCACCATTAATCAATCCGTTGTTGGTAAATCCATTGCCCACACGAACGGTAGGCGTGCGAACATCGTCAGCGGGATTGGTTAAAGAAGATGGTACGACAAATCCAAAAGATCCTGGTCTGCGAGTTGTCTTGCCAGGCAATACTGGTTCTCGAAGCACTTTCTATTTCCGAGTTCGATCATCGAGCATCAATATCGAGAACTTCAACGCCGGGCTAACTCGCGGTTCCTACGAAGCTCAATTGCGGATGCGCGAAGCTCAAGAGTTCGCTGGATCGACTGTTCAGTTTGCTGACATTCGATATGCAACCAACGGAGTTCATACGATTGGTTTGCCGGGCGATTCACCTTTGACCGGTGAAATTCAAGAAGACGAAAACGCAGGAGCGATTACTTCGAACTCAACTCCGATTAGCGGCATTACCGGTGTTCGACCGCAGTATGTTGGCAATCTGTTACAGAGCGAGCAAGGCCGAATCAGCATTGGTGGACGGCTGTCAAACGGCGATATTGATTACTACCGTTTGGATCTCACGAACAACGGACTGCTCAATCAAGGCGGCCAGCAATTCCAGTCAGTGATTTTCGACATGGACTATGCCGACGGCATGAACCGACCGGATACGACCTTGGCGATTTACGAAGTCAGTGGCGGCGGCTTTGCTGAGAGCTTCCAATTGGTATACGTTGGTACCAACAGCAACTTGGTCGACGACCGATCGGCTCCGCTAACTCCAAGCGATTTGACCGATTTGACCCGAGGAAGCATTGGCCCGAACGATCCGTACATCGGCAATGTGCTCCTCAAGACCGGTACGTATCTAGTTGCTGTCATGCCAGCGAATCGCAGACCGGGCGAAATGTCCGGTCCTGCAGTCCGTCGCGAACCAGTGAATTCGGTCATTCGAATTGCTGACGACTTCATTGATGGTTTTGGCGGTTCGACAGCTGCAGCACCGATCATCCCTCAGTTGCTCGATCGAACGTTTGTAGGTACCTCGGTCAGCCCACGCAACCTGTGGCACGTTTCCAACAGCCAAGCTGGTGTTGCGGGTCACAAAGGCGCTGCGACGTTTAGCTTTGAATCGTTCGCTGGTGGATCGATCACGCAAACCGGCGGCGCTCGTGGCGATCTCGTCTCGAACGCGTTTGACTTGGGCAACTACTCTGCCGAAGATTTACCAAACTTCTATTTCAACTACAACTTAGAGTCGACTGGCAGTGACAGTTTTGACGTATTGGTTCGCAACTCCAGTGGCGTAGAAACTCTGCTCGCTAGCAATCGTCCTGGCGCTCCCACGAACTTGCAAGCCGGGGGTTGGCAACAAGCGGTAGGTAACTTGGCAGGATTCGGTGGCCAAAACGGGCTTCGATTGGTCTTCCGGTACAACACCAATGGAACGACAGCGAACGCAGGTGCGGGCGTACATGTCGACGATCTGATTATCGGTTTCGCAGAACGTGGTGAAACGATTATCAACGCACCATCGGGCGCTAGCGATGTCGGTGCAAACGTCCCAGCGAATACAATTTTATCGGGCGAGTATCAATTAGAAATTCGCAAAGGCGAGGATTTCTTCGTCTCGGATGCTACCGGCAATGTCAATTTGACAAAATCGTTCGACACGAATGATCGCGCTTCGCAGTCGTATACGTTGATTGCACCTTTTGGAAGCGACCTTGAGGACGGCGATACTTTCAAGATTTCTGACGGTGCGACTACCATCAACTTCGAATTCACCTTGGACGGTTCCGTCGGGTTAGGTAACGCACCGATCGTGTTCACCAAGAATGATTCTGACGGGCTGATTGCTCGCAAGATGCGCGATGCGATTAACAATCCGAGCATCCAGTCACGACTGAAAGTTCAAGCTGCGTCGAGTGGCGGCGTAACTTCTGGTGCCGCGATTCTGGGCAATCGCGTTCAATTGATTGGAAATGCGTCAGGCGATTTCAAAGTTTACTCGCCAAAGGGACTTGTCATCGATCGAGTCTCGTCGGACGCGAATCTTTTGCGAGACACGATTTTCGGAACCGGTATTAACCCAACGTTCCCAGCAGTCTACAGCGGCGGTGCTTCGTCGGCCGCACTGGTTTCTTGGGGAGATGATCAAGGCATTCTCTTGTCCAACGGCGATGTCAATTCGGGCGTTGGTCCAAACCTCAGCGATAACTCATCCGGTTTGTCAACTGGTACGGGCGATGCAAGTACGGACGCGGCTCTAGGAGTGGTCACACAAGATGCAACGAGTTTGGAAATGAAATTCCAATTCGGCAACGGCACAATTGGTGGCGATCTGTATCTTGATTTGATATTCGCTTCCGAAGAATACAACGAAGCGATTGGCCAAGACGTTTTGGCTGTTCTCATCGACGGCGTCAATTATGCTTTGGTACCCGGTAGCACCGATGCAATCAACAGCTCAAACATCAATCGCACCAAGAACGCGACTCGCTATGTGAATAACGATCCGAACGACGCTGGTCGTTTCCTCAATCTTTTCGGATTCGACGGATTCACGAAGACCTTGTCACTAAAGGCTGCTGGCATTGGCACGGGCGAGCACACGCTTAAGATTGTGATTGCTGACGTTGGTTCAACGGCCACGGACAGTGCGGTCTTTATCCGATCGCGTTCGGTAGGTACAGTTCCTGCGACACGAACTTGGGGTGGCATGGAAGCCATCTATCAATCGGGAAGTGCAGATCTTAATTCGAACCGTGATCAGTCGATGGTCTTGATTCAGAACAATACGATTCGATATTCTCGCGATTATGGTGTCTGGAGTGAGCCTCGCAAACGTATAGCTGATCCACGCGATTCCTTGGCAGGTTCGCCACTCGGTACGATCATGCAGGCTCGCCCGAACACGGTGACGACCGGTGGTGTCGTTCGCAACTTGCGCGAATTGAATAACGATTTGCGTGGCGGTTTCGCTGCGGGGATTATCGTTGCGAACAACGTCTTGGAAAGCGGCGGTTTGGGAGGAGTTCATATTCAGGGTGAAATGCCAATTTGGATGATTTCGCCAAGGTTCATTCCGCAGACGGATCCATCCTTTTCGACTAATTTGTTTGGGACGCACTTTGGATCGTTTATCGACGATCGCGATGTGATGGTCATCGATTCGGGTCGAAATCGCGTTCGATATGAATTTGAAGATATCGCTGGCGGTCAACCTCTTGTTGGGGGCAGTGGTGTTGTTCAGGGCAACGGTCACAACGCGAACAACATCCCCGTTTACTATCGAAAAGACACAGGCGATTTCTACCTACGTATCACTGGCGATCCACCAACGCCATTTGGTAGTACAGCAATCGAAGCAATCCATACACTTCGGGATTCGATCCTTGGAAGTACGCACGTTACCAATGGTACCACTCAATCGCTGACCGCGACTGTTGCTGCATCGCTTTTGCCGCCATCTCAGGGTCTACCATCATCAATTGGCTATCCGAATATCTTCGACCGCCCTGCCCTTTACCTGGAAGGTGCGACGATGCTGTGGTGGCTCCCTGTTGCAGGCACCAATCCATGGGATATCCGTCAAGTGATTTCGGATACAACTCAACCATTTGCTCGCGTCGTCAACAATACGATATATGGCAATGATGGTCGAGCCAGCTTTGATGGCGACACCGTAGCAGCCGAAACAAACGACACGATCGACACTGCTATCGAAACATGGCAAGGTACGGGACATAGCCCGGCAAGTTATGTCGTGGACGGGACGATCGGCGATAGCGCTCAGTTCCGCGCGTCTGCTAGTGAAGATGTCGATATCTATAAGTTCAAGATGAACATCGGAGACCGAGTCCAACTAGATATCGATTCGTTGCCCGATACGCTCGATTCGGCAATCCAGATTTTCGATAGCCAAGGTCGCGTTCAATCGTTTAGGGATGCTCAGGGGATTTCTCGAACCCTTAGCAACAATGCACCTGCACCTGGCGAAGCAGCAGCCTTGGATCCTTATATCGATTTCACCGCAACGACTCCAGGAGTCTACTATGTTGCTGTGAGCGGAGTGGGCAACACCACTTACGACCCGCTGTCTTTGTCAAATCGAAAACCAGCGGCAACGACCGGTGATTACACGATTTCGGTCACTGTTTTGCATCCGCAACAATTTACGATTACGGCAGAAGCAGTCACCTCATACGCCGACGGCGATACATTCCAGATCGCTCAAATTCCAGACTTCGCTGGCACTCAAGTCAATACGAGAACTTTTGAATTTTCCTTTGATGGTGGGTTCACTGCAGGGAATGTTCCGATTTTCTTGGACCCAGAATATCGAGTGTCGGACGTTGCACGAGCAATTGCCGGTGCGATCAACGGCAACGGTGCAAATTGGCCAACGCCACTGCCAAATGCTCAACAACTGAGTAACACAGTGGTTGGTGGATTGGCTTCGCCACTCGCTCCCGTCTCAGCACGCGCTCTAGGCGGTATGTCGGGTGTTGAACCGGGTTTACGATTGTTCCCCCAACGTCTTGACGGATTTCTGCCAACGCACTCTTCGCAGGGTATTGGGCACGATCGATTGTTGTCGCCAGGTTTATTGCTAAACGGAGCGCCAACAACGTCTACAGGTGACGGCACGACCGAAAAGTTTGTTGTCGTGCAAAATGCCGCATACATTTTTAGCACCGGTAACATCATCGTTGACCCCGATTTCAACGAAAACTACAACCTCGATCAAATCTTGCCTGAAACCGGCATTTATGCGTCGCACGGTGCCAGCCCAACGTTGCTCAACAACGTCATGGTTAACGTGCAATCACCAATTATTAATGAAGAAACGAGGCAGTTTCCGAACGGGTTGCCTGCCCCATTTGGAACGAATATTAATGTGCATCCAAAACCCGGTCAGGTCGTCGCTGGTGGTTCGATTTATCAATACGTCGAACGAGCGCAAGCGAAAAACCGTTTGGGTGAAGGCATCGAAACGGGTCCGACCAATATTCCAAATTCGGGCCTCGATTTCAACTTTGAATTCACCACTGGTGTTGACCTGTTTGTCGACGCACAATCTAGCCAATTCTTCCCAGAGAATTTCTCGCGGCTGATAGATAGCAGCCTCGATTCTTTGGCTGAGCGAGAAGCATTCAAAACCATCAAACAAGCGATGGGAATTGCTGTTTCGCCAGTTCTTGCACCATCGCTCGATGCTACCGGCCAATTGCGAGTTGACGATCCGACTGTCGCGCCACCAAGCGGATTGGGTGCAGACGTATTCAAAGATCGTGGTGCACTCGATCGATCCGATTTCGTTGGGCCGTCTGCCGTTTCGATCATCCCCATCGACAACGATGCCGGAAACAATGATCGCGACCCATCGGTTTCGACGATACAGTTGACTTCGGGCAGCTATCCTGAATTCCGAATCCAATTGCAAGATGGTTTCGAAGAAGCTGATCCATTCCCAGGAATTGGAATCGACGATCCATCGGTTGTAGGACCGAATGTATCCGGCATCCGACTGCCAGGAACTGCCGTCACCGTATTCGAAAATGGCCGCATGTTGATCGAAGGTTTCGATTACACCTTTGATTACAACGCAACCAATAACGAAATCGTTCTGACGCCTTTGGCAGGCGTTTGGAAAAACGATCGCGTTTATGAAGTCAAAATTAATAATCGCGATCGCTATGTGATTTCCGCTCCTGCTGGCGACCAGATCATTGACGGCGATGGATTCACGATTACCGATTTGGATAGCGGAATCGTCCATTTCGAATTCGACAGTGGTTACCGACTTCAGCTTCCACAAGGCCTCATGATTCGCGTGCCTGTCGCTGGTGGCGGTATCGGTGGCGTCAGCGATGGCGAACGGTTCTCGGTGTTCGACGGATTAACAACCGCGACTTTTGAATTGGATCGTAACAACAAAGTTTTGGCCGGGAATTTCCCGATCGCTTTCACCGTCAATTCGACCAATGACGAGATTGCTCAATTAATAGCGAATGCAATCAACAACTCGCCGCTTAACGTCTCCCCAAGGTTGTTGGGGAACGGTCGAGTTTTTGTGGGAGCTCCAGCAGGAGTACGGCTCAATACGTCCTTCTCAAGCTTGTCGCAACCTAACTCGACGTTAGCTCTGCAAGTTCCTCCGCAAGGAGCACGGCCCGGTGGAGTGACCGATGGCCAGTTCTTTACTTTGAACGATGGTGCCCGAGCGATTGTTTTCGAGTTTGACACCGACGGAATTACCAATGCGGGCACGACGGTTATCGACAGTTCGCAAGCATCCACACCTGCGGAAGTGGCACTGTTGATCTTGAACGCCATCCAAGCGTCCAGTCTGGCCGTGAGTCCTTCGCTCGTTGGTAATGATCTCGTTTATCTAGGCTTGCCAGCATCAGGCTTGGTAGATGTCGCTTCCTCTCGTCTGGCTGTTGTGGGCGTTTCTCGCACACTGACGAATGGATCGACTATCGATATCTCGTTCGGAGCAATTAAGAAGACTTTTGAATTCACGACCGATGGTGTTGTTGGAGTTGGTAACATCCCAGTTCCATTCCAAAATCGAGATACACAAGATGAGATCGGCGTTCGCTTGGCAGACGCCATTCGAAGTACCAATCTCAACCTGGATCCGATCCATTTGCAAGACGGAAATATCACCATCGGCGGAACCGATGCCCATGTTATTTCCTTAGTGAATTCGCCAAATGTATCTTTGTTCGGTGACCCAGGCGTCAGTCCAAGCACCACGTTTGAGATTGTGGGTTCGATCGTTCTGAAAGTCCCGACACGCGGTGGTTTGGATATTACCGACAACTCAACGTTCTCGCTCACCGGAAATAATCAAACGGTTGTCTTTGAATTCGACGGCAATTTGAGCGGACCAAGTCAGCCTGGAAATCAAGTCATCCAATATTCGTCCTTGTCCAACGCCAATGATATCGCGACCTCCATGGCCGTGGTTATTTCGGGTGCTGGATTGGGCATCAACGCTGTCAATATCGGCGCGGGAAAAGTTGACTTGGGATTGATCAACGAAAGCCAAGTGGATTTACTTGATTCTGAACTGGTTATAGAACGCGGGAACGTAACGGATGGCGAGTTCTTTACGCTGAACGACGGCGTGAACTCGGCTATCTTTGAATTCGAAAACATCAGCGCAAGTAACGGTGTTATCGCTGGTCATATTCCGATTTTGTTTGATAACGCGAGTACGAGAGCCGACGTTGCAAACGCAATTGCCGCCGCAATCGAAGCCTCTATTATCGGATATCAAGTCGAAGTACAGGCGGACGGTCGTGTTCGACTGCTCGATACGCCTCGTTCCACTTCCGACATCGTTTTCGCGCCAAGCCTTCGTTCCGAAGGTGTACCGGGCGGGGCGATGGCAATTCGATTCGCTCAGGATTCGACTTTCACTGCAGATCAAGTTGCTAGGTCGATCGTCAAGGCATTGAATTCCGCAACGAACACCGTCTTGGCGGGTTCTTACCGAGGCGGCAACACTGTCTTCGTCGAAAATGCTGCGTTCATCGATCCAGCTTTCCCGAATTTCTTCTTGCGTGGTGTGCAAGACCTTGCTGGAAACAATTTGAAAGCCAATCGCATCAATGGCGAGACCGAGTTCACGATCTTGATGCCAGGTGTCGGCTTGGATTATGGCGATGCTCCAGATCCATACACGACGACCAATGGTCGCTATCCGACGCTGCATGAACATGACGGCGCTCGTCACGTCGTCTCTGCTGGTTCGCCTATTTTAGGTCGCACGATTGATGCCGATGCCGATGGACGTCCAACGCCAAACGCCGAAGGTGACGGAGCAGACGATGACGGAGTCAAGTTTGTGTCTCCTCGAAACCCAACGGGCGTGTTCAACAAGAATGTATTTACCGATATCACGGTAACGGTCAGCTCGCCTGGTTTCGTTGACGGTTGGATTGACTTCAACGCAGACGGCGACTGGGATGATGCGGGCGAAAAGGTCATCGACAGCGTCGAGTTCTTTGCAAATGCCAAGACCAGGACGTTCTCCATCAAGGTACCTGCTTCTACTCCTAACCCGCTGATCGCGACCGAAGCTTTCGCTCGGTTCCGTATAGGTGCCGACGGCGGACTGTTGCCTGCTGGGCTAGCGGTTGGGGGCGAAGTGGAAGATTATCCTGTGATGATCGTTCCAGGTACTCCGCCGATGGCGATCAACGATCGATACGAAGTCAATGAAGACGCAAATCCTGGTTTGATTACGACCGATGCTTCGGGGAATACAACCCCAAGCTTTACGGTTGACGACGGCGTTGCTGCAAACGATGCAGATCCTCAAGGTGGACCGTTTGTTGTCACACTAATTTCGGGTCCGACAAGTGCAGCGAACTTTGTGCTCAAGAACGACGGCACATTCACTTACAAACCGTTGCCAAACTTCTTTGGAACCGACACGTTCACGTACCAAGTTTCCGATGGAGTTTTGCTGTCCAATAATATTGGAACGGCAACAATTGTCGTGCGAGAAAAGAACGACGCTCCGATCGCTGGAAATGATGTCGTCACGATCGACGAAGATCAAGTCAAAGTGTTCGAACCAAGCCAATTGCTTGCAAACGATCGCCCCGGACCTGCGAATGAAAGCGCTCAAACGCTATCCATTGTACGGGTGCAAACGCCATCGGCCCGCGGTGGTCGAGTCGCTTTGGTAAATGGCAAAGTAAGCTACACGCCACCAACCGACTTCGCGGGTGCCGATCAGTTTACCTATGTCATTTCCGATAACGGGACGACAAACGGTCTGGCCGATCCGCTCGAGACGACCGTCACGGTAAGTGTCACGGTTCAAGACAAAAACGATGCTCCGATCACGGTCGCCGATCAACGAAGTGTTGTCGAAGACAATGTTCTTAACGTGACAGCAGCCAGCTTGATTGGGAACGACCGGCCAGGGCCCACGAACGAAAGTACGCAGACGTTGACCTTTACAGGTGTGGAACCGGCAAGCACCAACGGCGGAACAGTCACGTTCTCCAACGGCACTGTATCCTATCGGCCCCGAGCGGACTTCACCGGCAAGGACACGTTCTTCTACAACGTTCGCGATAACGGAACGTCGCAAGGTGCTTCGGATCCGCAATCGGCGCGCGGTACAGTTACCGTCACCGTTTCCGCAGTCAACGATGCACCGAGATTGCGAACGCCGTTTGGAACACGAACTGTGCTGGAAGACGCCGTCGATCAGTTTATCGACTTGAACACGATCTTCTTTGATCCCGATGTTGCTTCGAATGGAGACAAGCTCACTTTTGTACTTGTAAACAATAGCAATCCAAATCTAGTTTCGGCAACAATCAATGCAGCTTCGCTGCGTTTGCAGTTAAGACCAGATCGAAATGGCGAAGCGAAGATTACGGTTGACGCGAAGGACAATGCAGGATTGGTTCGTCGCGACACCCTGACGTTCCGCGTGACGGCAGTGTCAGATGTGCCTCGATTGGTTGCTCCGATCGCAGACGTCAATGTGAATGAAGATGCTGTCAAGCGAACCATTCAACTTTCGCCAACCCATTTCTACGATCCCGATGTGATCACCAATGGAGATGTCGTTGTCTTTACGATTGTGACCAACAGCAATCCTAGTCTCGTCACACCGACGCTGAACAACGGCTCGTTGGTTCTAGAGTTCGCACCGGACTCTTTTGGAATCTCGACTTTGGTTATTCGGGCCACGGATAACACTGGCAAGACGGTTCAGGACAGCTTTGACGTGAATGTCGCAGCAGTTAACGATGCACCGAGAACACGACCAGAAACGTATGTCGTCAAGCAAGGGGCAACCATTACTGCGGGTGATGCGACGGGTAATTCAACGGTAACTACAGCGGACAATGGCGTGTTGGCCAATGATACCGATGTCGATAGTCCTTCGTTCACCGCTCGCGTAGTCCGCCCGCCTGCAAATGGTACGCTGACGTTCAATGGGAACGGAACGTTTACCTATCGTCCGCGAGGCTTGCAAGGAACGACGGATACGTTTACTTACGAAGCTGTCGACGACAAGAATTTAGCCAGCGTCGAGACGACGGTTACTTTCCAAATTGATGCCCCAATTCCATCCTCTCACCAGAATCCAATTCTTGCTGAAGATGTCAACGGCGATGGATTTGTTTCCCCGATCGATGCACTGCTGATCATCAATTTCTTGAATGCCAACGGTGCTTCGACACCGATTTCGGACATTGGTCCGCCACCACCATTCTTTGACACAGACGGCAGTTATTTCATCACTCCACGTGACGCTCTTCTTGTAATCAATTACTTGAACACGAACGGAAACGGGGGAGGCGGTGAAGGCGAAGGCGAGGGAACGGAAACGGGAAATATCAACGCTGCGGGCTTAGTTTGGCAGATTAACGCTTGTCGTCCAAGTGATAACGCATCCGTCACGCTGTCCGAAGTTGTCGATTATTCAACGGCAAAATCGGCCCCGATTGGCCCAAGACTAATCTTGGCAGCCCAACCGGGGGGAAGCGTTTTTGACAACGTTCTCGATGAACTTGATTCGGTGATTGATGATCTTTCGGCCAGCGGCGACGAAGGAAGCGAGCAGGGCCTAGCGGATATTGCCCTTTTAAGCTTGCTTGGGGGAGATCAACGATGATTCGAAACACGCGGTTTTCAGGTATATTCGTGAGGCTCGTATCGGTTAAATTGATCGGTGAGTCTGAAAGTCCACATAGCTTTAGTTACTAGTTATTCTGTTTTTCTGAGTTCCATTCATACTCAACCAAACAAAATCGTGTCGCGTTATGCATAGCGGTACGAAAGTCGAAAACTCGAGGGTCATTTGCATGGTTAGCAACCCGAAATTTGGTTTCATGACGTCCCTAAACGATTTGAAAGCCAAACGGAACAAATTCCGACGCTTACTGCACGAAGATTTGGAGCGACGCGAGCTGATGGCAAGCGATTTCGCTGGACCAGTTTTCGCGCCTGGTACTTCGGAAGAGTACAAGAATGAATGGATCAGCAAACTCAGCGGCCCTCCGGGTGGAGGCAACGGATTAAATTCTCCGATCAATGTCACCGGTCGCCGCTGGACCGACCCCGTGGGTGGCCCAAGTCCGACGGCAGGTGAGTCCGCAACGGTAACCTGGAGTATCATTCCCGACGGCACGACCATTAAGGATCAAAACTTCAATGATCGTACCAGTAACATCGTCGCTTTCATGGACGGTATTTACGGGACAGCTCCCGGTCCGGTTGCAAACCGACCTTGGTTTCAAATAATCGAGCGTGCTTATGATAATTGGTCGCGAGTTTCGGGGATCAATTTCGTATACGAACCAAACGATGACGGTGCAACACAAAGTGCAACAAGTCGGGGAGTTTTAGGCGTCCGTGGTGACGCGCGCGTTGGCGGTTGTACGATTGATGGAAATTCGAATATCCTCGCGTTCAACTATTACCCGAACAACGGTGGTAATGATGGTTTTGACGGCGACATGGTTATCGACACCGCCGACAATTTTTATGCACTAAATGCGGAAGCGCCTTCTGCCGAAAACCGCGCGATTGTAAATATTTTCTCGCATGAACTTGGCCACGGCATTGGGTTAGGTCACGTCGATCCAATTGACGAAACAAAGCTGATGGAGCCATTTCTTTCGCTGCAGTTCCTCGGGCAACAGCATGACGATATTCTTGGCGCACAAACCGAATATGGAGATAGCAGCGAACCAAACGATGCCAGAACGAATCCAACCGACCTGGGCACGCTACTCAATACGACGGTAAACTTGCCTTTGATGTCAGTTAATCGCGTAAATAGCTTGCCCGATGCTGATTGGTTCCGAATACAGGCAGCTTCTGCCGGTCGCATTTCCTTGAGTATTGACCCGATTGGCTTTCAGTATTTAGTCGGTCCAACTGGCGGCGGAATCGCCAACGTTGATACGTTGCGAAATATGGATCTCAACATCCATATGGAAGATGCCCAAGGCAATTTAATAACCGACGTCAATTTGACCGGTCTAGGTGGATCCGAAGTCATAACCGATCTCCAGTTACCCACTGCAGGTGAATACTTCTTCAAAGTTGATGGTGTTGGACTCGATGCCCAACTTTACTCGCTCACTCTGACATCGCGCGGTTTTGGAAATGTTAATGCCAGCGGTCGCCAACCTCGCTTGCTCTCTGTTTCTCCGAATTCCGGCGAGATTTTCAATCTCAATCGCGTGAATTTGCTCCAAGAGTCTCCATCGGAATTGGTTTTCCGGTTTGATGGCTCGCAACAGATCGATGAAAATACCCTAAGCGGTATCAAGATTTCGCGTTCGGGTGGAGATAATACGTTTGGTGAAGCAAACGATGTCGTAATCACTCCGGGTTGGATTGGTTTTGGCGATACAAAACGAATCGTCATCGCTCGTTTTGGCACACCGTTGCCCGACGATGTCTACAAGATCGAAGTTCTTGGCGTGGACCTTGCCTCAGAGGGCCGTTCGGCCATTCGAAATGAAGATGGCAAACCAATGCGTCCTCGCCGTTCGGGTACCGATCGCGATACGTTCTACATGAACTTGGAGCTTGGCTCGCAAGTCATTGCCGTCGTGCCGCAACCCGTTGTTCGCAACGTTCTGACCGGAGCCTTGACTCAGCAGCGGAATCGAATCGAAGTCTACTTTAACGATGATAATTTGAACCCCACTGCGGTAACCACCGTCGTTGGCGGTCCGAATCCAACGGTTGTTGACCCGGCGTACTATCAATTAGTTTCTACAAAAGATTCCGTCAATCCTAACGATGACGTTGTCTTTAATCCAAGTAGCATCAGCTACGACCCGGCAACGGACAAAGCGATCCTGACGTTCGCGAGCAACATCGATTCCCTCGTAGGTGGCGTTGGGACTTTCCGTTTGCGTATTGGATCCAAAGAGCAATTGGCTTCTTTGGCAATCCCAAGCTCGCCCACGCCAATCACACCGGCGGCTGATCCTGGCGACACACTGACAACCGCAGAAAATCTGGGTACGTTCTCTGCCGCTTTTTCGGCTGTTATCTCGCAAAACGTCCAAGTATCGGTTTCGAACCAGCTCAACATCGACTTCCCTGGTGGCAACATTGAGCCTGGCCATCGCGACATTCAAGCGTCGGTCGAAACCCATCTGGGTGGCGCAGACGATGATGTGAATATCAAGAGGATCACTTACTCGTTCTCGTTGGGTCAGCCATACGGTATCGATCCAACCACGGGACGACCGTATACGACTTCTATCAACCCTGAGCAAATCGCTCGAGTACGCGAGATATTTGAATTCTACTCGACTTATCTTGGAGTTGATTTCGTCGAAACCGAAGGCGCCGCGGACATGACGATTGTCGTCGGCGATATGGCTCCGTTGAATAGGCAAAGCGGTCCCGGGCAATTTGCCGGCGTTGCCGGGGCAGCGCTAACGACTTTCTTACAACCTACGGCCATCATGGACGGTTCAGAGAACTGGGACAATGGTTTCGGCTACGGTGGTTTGACAGGTTCGTCAACTGAATTTAGTACCGGTCAGGGACCTGTTAGCTTTTTCATCGTTGCAATGCATGAAATAGGTCACTTGCTTGGACTTGAACACACTTACGAGCAACCGCCTGGAACCATTATGGGTTCCGAAGCTCTTTTGGCCAGTAATCCGTTGGAATGGGTATTTCCCGGTGATGTCGATTTGGTTCATGGTCAGCACTTGCATCGACCTGACAATCGCGATACCGATCTGTATCGCTTCGTGATTCCTGCCGGCCAGTCCGGTCAAGTGACTGCTGAGACGTTTGCCGAGCGATTGGGCGATGCAAGCAACCTCGATACCCACTTGACGTTGCTTCGCAGAAGCTCGACTGGTCTCGAAGTTGTCGGAATCAATGACAATTACTTTAGCGATGACTCTCTCATTCGTGCGAATCTGACGCCGGGCGAATACTTCGTCTCGGTTACCGCGAAAGGCAATGAGACCTTTGACCCGCTGAACGCGGGCACAGGCAGTGGCGGAGTGAGTCAAGGCAGATACGAATTACGTTTGAGTTTCAAGCCAACGGTTTCTGATCAAATTGTGGACTCGTCCGGTACGCAACTAGATGGCGACGGTGACGGAACTCCCGGCGGCAATTTCAATTTCTGGTTCCGTGCCGCAACGCCAGTAACGACTGGAGTGACGGGTGGCCCTAAAACTATTTATGTCGATAAGCAGTATACGGGCGCTTCGATCGGTTCCCTGGATCAGCCTTTCCGTTCAATCCCTGCCGCAGCGGCCGTTGCACGCGACGGAGATATTATTCGCATCGCTGCAACGACTGGTGTCGACAAAAACTTGCTGACGGTTGGTGATAACCGCGCTTATGAAATCGGCGATGGCGGCATCGGCAAAGGAACGTTATCGGATGGTAAAACACTCGACGTTCCAAAGGGCGTCACGTTGATGATCGAGGCTGGCGCGATTTTCAAATTCGGCGGCAGCAGTATTGTGGTTGGCAGTTCCGATGCGTCCACCGATCGCAGCGGTTCCGCGATTCAAGTTCTCGGTATACCTGGACGCCCGGTTTACTTTACGAGTTATTTCAACGAAGCCATTGGTTTTGATACGAACCCGCTCAGCACTTCGCCAGCGACTGGTAACTGGGGTGGAATCGAGCTTCGCCAAGACAGTGATCGGGCAGAAGGTCGTCGTGACCGCGAACAAGAGGGTGTGTTCTTAAACTATATCGCCCATGGCAATTTCACTTATGGTGGCGGTCAAGTAGGAGTTGGAAATCAATCCAAGGTGATTGCTCCCGTCCATATGACGGAATCGCGACCAACTTTGCTTTACAACAGCATCACGTTGAGCGCCGACGCGGGCCTATCTGCTGATCCTGATAGTTTCGAAGAAACGTTGTTCACTCATGGCCGCTATCAGTTGGCTAGCCAATTCACACCAGATTACAGCCGCGTAGGACCGGTCATTCGCGGTAACGCAATATTTGACAACTCGTTAAATGGACTATCGATTCGCGTTGATACGTTGGCTGGAGATTTGCTCAAGCCTTTGAGTGTAGCAGGACGGCTTGATGACACCGACGTTGCTTATATTCTCGGCGAAAACTTAATCATTAACGGAACGCCAGGCGGAAATCATCTCGAAACCGTTCGCCCTGATGTGTCCGTGACTCAAGTTGTACCGGCTTCGGGAGGTACTTTGGTCTTAGGACGGACGTATAGTTACGTTGTTACATTCGTCGATAAGTTTGGTGGGGAAAGTTTGCCGAGCGTAAGCACGGTGACGGCTGTCGCCGGAGCGGGACGAGCTCTTCAATTGCGACAACTGCCGGTCGCAACTGGGGATTATGTAGGTCGACGAATTTGGCGAAGCACCAACAATGGTGCCGGTCCTTTCGAGTTGGTTGCTAACATTAATCAAGATGTGACGATCTACACGGATACTGGTGCATCGATTGGCGGAATAATCAATTCGCCGGGCTCAGCAACCAAGGAACGAGCACGCCCGGATGCAAGCCTAGTAATCGATCCGGGCATCGTAATCAAGGCTCTCGGAACGCGCATTGAAGTTGGAATCGGTGCGACGATGATTGCCGAAGGTGGCCTTGGCAAACCCGTCATTTTCACAAGCCGGCTTGACGATCGATATGGTGCTGGTGGTACCTTCGACACAAACAACGACGGCGAACTGACAGCTCCCGGTCTCGGTGATTGGGGCGGTATCGTCGCCCGTCATTTGTCTACTCTGAGTATTGACACGGCACTCGTGACATTCGGTGGCGGAACGACGTCCATTCCAGGCGGATTCGCAAGTTTCAATGCAATCGAAATTCATCAAGCCAATGCGCGTATCGCGAACTCGGTAATCGAGAATAATGCGAACGGTCAAGGCACGCCAATCGTTGGAAATCGCGATGCACGTGGATTCAATGATAGAGCCGTGATCTTCGTCACGGGCAGTCAACCAATCATCGTAAATAATACGATTCGCGGCTCTGACGAAATTAACGCTGCTGCGATCAGCATCGATGCTAACAGTCTCAAAGCGAAATCGGTCGTGGATTATGGACGTACCACGGGGGATAATGCCCGCGTCGATTTTGGTTTGGGCAATATGGGCCCACTCGTCCGAGGTAACTTTGTTGGATCGAATGGCATCAACGGTATGCGGGTCCGCGGTGCGACTCTCACAACAGAAACGACTTGGGATGATACGGACATAGTTCACGTTCTACAAAGCGTTGTAGTCATTCCCGATTTCCACACCTACGGCGGTTTACGTTTGCAATCCAAAGCAAACGAAAGTTTAGTAGTGAAACTTGAGGGCACCGCTGGCTTTACTGCGGCGGGACGTCCGCTTGATATTCCAGGTCGTATCGGAGGCAGTTTGCAGATCCTCGGCGCACCGGGCTTCCCTGTCGTGTTGACTAGTTTGCGTGACGATTTGATCGGCGCTGGTTTCGATTCGTTTGGTAATCCGCAAAAGGATACCGATGGATCCGGTCCTACCTCTGGCTCGAACGGCGATTGGCGAAGCGTCCGATTGGATGCTTACAGCAACGATCGAAACGTTGAAACGGCATTCGAATTCGAAGCAGACAAAATACAAGATGAAGGTGTGAACGACATTCCTGGTGTCGCGCAAGATGTCGGACAGCTTGCATCGAGCGTTCGCGCTGGCGACGAAAACTTGCGATTGGGCTTTACCATTCATGGCTCCATCGCCGCTCCTTCCGATCTCGACGTATTTCGATTTACAGGTATCGCAGGAACGCCTGTATGGTTTGACATCGATCAGACCGGTGCAGGGTTGGATTCCGTTGTTGAACTGATCGACGGCAACGGGAATATCCTTGCTCAAAGCAACAATTCAGTGGCGGAATCGTTGGCAGGAAGCATTTATGCTGATGCGTCCGTGCCAGCAGGTCGTGCTTTGCCAATGGATCAAAATGCGTTTATTCCAACCAACACGTTGATCACGACTCCGGTCGATTTCCAAACTGTCAATCCTTTGGATGCAGGATTCCGAATGACGTTGCCAGGTGTCGCAGGCAGCGTAAATCCTTACTTCGTCCGCGTTCGCAGCAGCAATATTGCACCTGGGCAATCGGCTACACGTTTGCAGGACTTAGCTCTAACGAAGAGCGGTATCACAACCGGCCCTTATCGTTTGCAAGTTCGAATGCAACACCAAGATGAAGTCGCCGGTTCGACAATTCGTTTTGCCGATATTCGGTTTGCGACCAACGGAATCGAAGTACTCGGTTTGCCCGGCCATTCGCCGCTGATTGGTGAAACAGCGGAGCGACCAGGCGATACTGTGGACGAAGGTGCATTCGCGCCGCTGCCGATCGGCAACATTGCCAACTCAGACCGAAGTGGAATTTCCGTTGCGGGTAGCCTGGCTAATCGCACGGACGTAGACTGGTTTAGATTCTCAATTTTCCGTGATTCGATCCAACAGCCCGGCAACAAACACATCGCAACGACGCTTGACATCGATTATGCCGATGCGTTAGGTCGAGGCGATACAACCTTGTGGGTCTTCGAAGTTGTCAACAATAACCCTAGGTTGGTATTAATTGGCACCGACTCGGACATTGCCGATGACCAAGCTGCTCCGGGACACGGTTCGAATTGGGATGATTTGTCGCGTGGATCCCTAGGCAGTCGCGATGCGTTTATTGGTTCGCAAGAATTACCAGATGGCGATTACTTGGTTGCTGTGGGTAACAGCAGCCGAGCCCATCAACAAATGGATCAATTTACCAAAGCGAATGCAACTAACCCGGAATTGCGAGTTGAGCCATTACTTGGCTTCCAAAGAGTTTCCGAAGATCGTTTCGATCCAACTGGTCCTGAAAATAACTCTGGACAAATGCAAGTAAGCTTTGCGAGCGCCGCAGCCAACGCAGTTCCTTGGACGCTTGCTGACGTGACGTTATATGTCGCTCGAAGCTTGAACGGTGGAACTCAGTTGCGGTTTGGGAATGCACTAACAGGTGCGGCCGAGGCCAACGTGAGTGCGACTCGAACGGTGACGGATATTGCCGCTCAAACAGACGGTACGGTTTGGGGTTACATACCAACGGATACCGGAAGTGGAGCTGAAAACTTTGGGGCTTTGTTCGATGCAAACTCGGGAAGTTTTGTTCGAATGGACTCGCGAGGTAATGGCACGTCGACAGAGTTCCAACTTCAACAAATCCAAACAGTGCGGGCGTACAATGATGATCCTACGGATGCCGACGGTAATTTTAATGACGTCGTCGATCTTGAAGGAAGTTCGGATGGAAACCGAAGCGGTAAGGGGCTGGTTCTCACGGCACTGACTTTTGCCAGTCGCAACAATGTCGAAGAAGGCTTCTTCGCCGTAGGTAGTCGCGCAGGTCAAAACACATACACAGCGACAACCGTCAATCCGTTTAACGGCCAAATCATTCCCCCAGCACCTTCTGTAACGCGAGATGCTCGCAATTTTCTATTCCGATTCAATCCTGCAGGTCAAGGGATCAGCCCTCCCAACAGATTCCCAAATCCAACCGCCAACAATCGGTTGAATAATCCAGCGGGAAGCAATATTTTCCCGTATGCACATTTTGCGGTGGGTGGAACAGCGAGGATCACGGGTCTTGCAGAAATCAACAATGTGTTCTGGGCAGTGGCAAGCAACGGTGAGTTGTTCTCTGTGAATTTGGGGCAATGGACCGATCCAGTGTCCGGAATTAACTTCGGAACCGGTCAGATTACAGGTAGCGTCACGCCGACGACTACTTTACGCGATCCAGATACCAATCAGCCCATTACCTTTACAGGCTTGACAGCCGGACCACGCAACGTCGAAGGTGGTCGATTTGCAAATATTCTTTTTGGTACAACCGCAACAGGCACGATCTATGCGATTGATACCGCGACCAATGCACTGACTCCGATCTTTCCACGAGCACAAGTCAAGATCGATGCAAATCCAACCGCAGATCCATCGACAAGTTTGGGAGTTGTTCAAGGTATCGATTTCTCATCGATGGACGTCAATTTGTGGCACAATACCGACCGACGGGCTGGTCTGTCTGGGCACGGTCAGCAAGCTACTTTTGACGGTGCAATTGGCAGCGACCAAGGCGACGGAGGCAGAAGCCTTCATTTTGGATTTGAGGATCCTAACGGAACCTTCAAGCAACCGGGCGATTGGAGCGGGGTCTATGATCTTCCACAATTCAGGAACTCCTACGATCTTCCCGGTGGTTCAGCAGGTGCAATCGAGAGCAACACAATCGACCTTCGAGGCTTCACCTCGGACGACCAACCGATGTTGTATTTCAACTATTGGTTGGATACCGAAGGTAAAAACGCCAATGCCAGTTCCACTCCGATGCTCGACGCTTTACGAGTCTATGGCGCGGGACCAGATGGCGTCTGGCAATTAATTTCAACGAACAACTCTGCTGATAACGGGGTCGATGATCAACCTTTCCCGCAAGACGAATACGACAGCGTTCTAACTGGCTATACAGACAAATTTGGTCGTAATTACCGTCCTCAAGAATTGTTCGACCAGAGTGCTTCGCCAGTGCCGTTTAACTGGCGTCAAGCTCGTATTTCCTTGGCTCCGTTTGCTGGACAAGAAGACGTTCGATTGCGCTTTGAGTTTAGCACACAAGGCACGATGCGAACGGGCGATTCGCAACGCGGTGGTGTTGAGCTGACGGCTGTTCTTGGAACTCGAATTAGTGATGGCGACACGTTCCAAGTAACCGACCTCGATGGTGTTTCTACCACGTTTGAGTTCGATCTCGGATTGGTCCTCGAACTGCCAAGCGGTGCATCCATTGCAGTTGGGGATCGAATAACCGTTCAGGGTCAGAACTTTACGTTTGTGAATACGCTGAGCGGTGCGAATCAAATTCAGTTTGCAGCGACGATGACTGCTGAAGAAATCGCGACTCAAGTGCTGAACGCGTTAACGGCAGCGGGATTCGTTGTTTTCCAAAACCCGGACTCTCCAGCGATCATTAATGTGACGGGAGGAGTTACTCCGGCTGGAACGCATTCGGTAACAGGACTCGATCCAGCGACGATCATCGGTCGACCGGGGGTCGCTGCTGGCAATGCGGTTGTAAATATCAACCATACGATGACGCGATTACAAGTTCGCAATGCGATACGAACGTCTCTTGCTGCAACGCTGAATGAACCTGGCCAACAAAACAATGTTGCGGTTTGGCAAGTTTACGCAAACACTGTACGGCTTTATGGATTCACGATTGATGATGCCGGCCCGCTTGGTGCAACGGTTGCGCGAAATGGCGATGCATTTGGTGCGGGAAGCATGGCTTCGGCAGCCGCTCGCGCCCAAAACAACTTCTTCGGTGGCGTGCATGTTGACGACATCATCATCGGTTTTGCCGAACGCGGCGAAATGGTTCACAATTTCACGGTTGGCCAGTTTGGTCCTTACGAGGACAACAATTTCCTCCGCGCAGGTGGTATGCCGGGGACAATTCCTTCCTTGACTGGAACTTATCAACTCGAAGTGCGTACCAGTGCGACATACGGCACTTCAGGTGGCACTTCGTTGAATCTGTTTGACAATCCACTGACGCCGCCTCGGGAAGCACGCACGTTCTCAACGAATGAACGGCTTGCAAAATCGGCCAGCATATTTGTTGCATCGTCGGGTGCAATTCCCGACGGCACCCAGTTCACGCTGAGTGATGGGGTCGATACGGTTGCTTTTGAGTTTGACGTTGTAAAATCCGTCGCGGATCGCGCTGCGGGGGTAAATTCAGGTTTTGCAATAGTTGCCATCGAACCTGGATTTTCTGCCACGCAAATCGCCACGTCGATTCGTGACGCCATTAACAATGCCTATGGCTTAGGACGCTTCAAGATCTCGGCATCCACCATGGGACAAATGTCGGTTTTGGCAGGGTCCGACATCCTGCCGAATCAATCGCCGATCGTGAATTTGTTCGGTGATGCCGCCGTCACTGCAACGGGTAGCATGACGTTTACGACCACAACGGAATTGATTGCATTCCAATCGGGTGTCGATAGCGAGTTCGGTGAAGATCTGGGGGACACGAATGTCTACCGTGATCAAGGCGAGATTATTATTGCCTCGAACTCGGTTCAGAAGAGTAGCGGTGTTGGTATTCTCGTCGACGCCGGTCCGCGCCAACGAGCTGACTTGGCAGTCAACGTGGGTGATAGACCTTATCCGGGCTCGCCTCGAAATCTCGTCACGCTCAACCCGCTCGGATACGCGCCGGGTACAGTGTTGGTCAACAATCTTGTTACAAACAACCAAGTCGCCGGTATCCGAATCAGTGGTGATGGCAACACGGTCAATTCGCCTTCGCCAAGCACGATTGCACGCGTGATTAACAACACGATTTACGGAATCTCGAACGTGAGTACCGGTATCATCGTGGATGAAGCGGCAAGCCCGACTTTATTGAATAACATTGTCGCGAACAATTTGATCGGTATCTCGATTGCGCCAACTAGCACAGGTACCGTACAGGGTGGAAACCTGTTCCAATCCAACCCAACCAATGTTCTTGGAAGCGGGCTTGGATCGTTCCCGATCGACCTCGTCAACCTAACGGACCCTCTGTTTATCGATCCGACGAACGGACGTTTTTATCTCAAGCCACTTTCCCAGGCCATTGATAGCTCGCTGGCATCGCTAGGCGAACGATTTGGAATTGCCTCGGTTCGGTCCGCGATTGGATTACCACCAAGCCCGATGATTGCCCCGACGCGCGACGTCTTTGGTTTGCTGCGTGCCGATGATCCTGCCGTGAACACACCTGCTGGACAAGGCCAAAACGTGTTTATTGACCGTGGAGCGGTTGATCGTACGGACTTCTTTTTTGGCCCCAAAGCCATCCTTTTGAACCCGCTTGATAACGATTCAGCACAAGTCGATAGCGATCGAACTTTCACGAACGTTCGGCTTCTCGATCGAAACCTGAACTATTTCTCCATTCTCATCCAAGACGAACGAGGTTCCGGTCCAGATCCAGAAACGATCACTGCGGACTCAATCGTCTTGACCGAAAATGGTCGATTGTTGATTCCTGACGTGGATTACGTTTTCGGATACAGCGTCAGCAGCACAACAGTTCGTTTGACACCATTATCCGGGCTATGGCGACGGGACAGCGTTTATGAAATTACGCTTGTAAATGCACCGAGCATCCGCGTGGATGCGCCGGTCGGCAATACCGTGGCAGACGGCGACCAAATCTCCTTGTTGTTACCAAGCGGAGCGACGGTCAATTTGGAATTCGAAGGCGGCTATTCTGTCCAAGTCCCCCAAACATTGACTTTGGTTGTTCCAGAAAACGGATCAGGCCCCACGGGAATTTTGGATGGTCAACAATTCACCATCACGCGAGGCTCTCTCGTCGCCACATTCGAATTCGATACTGATGGAAACGTAACTGGCGGAACTCGTCAACTGACGATTCCACCAATTGGTTCCGCCACTCAAGTTCGCGATGCGATTCTCACAACATTGACAAATGCTGCCAATGCCGATTTGAATTTGGCTCCCAAAGCTGTAGGTGCGGATCGAATTCATCTTGGAAGTCTTGCTAATCATTCCATCGATGTTTCCGCGACGTTGTTGACCGTCCAAGGTGTGGCAAACGGAGTGAAAGACGGCGATTCCTTTAGCTATACTCCAGCCGGCGGTTCTGCTGTTCGGTTCGAGTTCAATCGTACCGGTGACCCAACCATCGGCTTTGGAAATATCCCGATCACGTTCAGTCGAACCGAAACACACGAAGAGCTTGCAGTCAAAGTGGCTTCAGCGCTAGCCAGTGTCGTGAACCCAGGTTTTGCTGAAGTCCAACATGTCGGTGGCGGTCGCGTTCATGTCGGCGGTGAGGTCGGTGACTTGATCGACGTAAGCTCTTCGACGATGACCGTCGCGGGCCAACCGGGTCTTAGCCAATCGCTTCAATTGACAGTGCCCGCAGCAGGTGGAACTGGTTTTACTGACGGTCAAAAATTCTCGATTCGAAACGGCAACCGTTTTGCGACGTTTGAATTTACAAAGGATCTGACCTTTGGCGCTGGCAACAAGCCTATTCCGATCACGAACACCGATACGGATGCAATCATTGCTGGCAAGATCGTCAATGCGATTCGCAACGGCGGTCTAGCTCTATTGCCAACTGCTGTCGGAGCGTTGATCGAACTCAATGAACCGCTTGGAACAATCCTTGATCTCTTGGATTCTCCATTAACGGTTACCGGTTCGCCTGGTGGTCCAGTCCGGATCGATTATGTTCCGGGCGTTGGGTTCACGAATATCATGATGGCGGGTCAGATCACCAAATCGCTCAATACGATTGGTCTGGGAGTTCAAGCCGTTGCCGTCGGTGATGGCTCGATACTTTTGCAGGGCGTTTCGACCGTTACAGGCGCTTCGTCGATTGTGATTAATGCAATTGCCGATATCGCCGGAAATTGGCTGCAGCCTAACCGTGACAACTCGCTGACACAGTTCACAATTGTCATGCCAGAAGCCCTGCTAGATTATGGGGATGCGGCAGGATTGGGCAGTCAAACCTTGCAAGTCGACAATGGTGCTCGTCACGTCATTCTTCCAGAAGACGAGCCAAGGCTCGTTCTTGGTAACTTTGTCGATGGCGATGCTGATGGACAACCCAATGCCGCTGCACAAGGCGACGACATGGACGCCGTTGTGACCTTAGGAAGTTTACCTCTTCGTATTCTCAACAATGGACCAGCCCAGTTGCGAATGCCTGCTCCAAGTCCAGCATTGGTTGGTCAATATGTCGAAATAACCGACGCAGGCCTGAAGACGGCGGTCATCGAGTTTACTTCCGGAGGCGCGCCGACGATTCCTGGCGCTTTCGCCGTGAACATTGCGACTGCAACCACTAGTGCACAAGTTGCCAATCGCTTTTCGAATGCTGTCTTGGCAGCATTGCTGGCAGGGAAAGTTGCTGATGTTTTGCCCGTTCCAATTGGCAGTACAGTTTCCTTGGCAGGTACCGCTCAACACGTTTTCGATCTAACAAATGCTGCATCGGTATCCCGAGTTACGGGTGGAAGAATTGAGCTGGCGATTCGGCCCAACATGGCAATTTACGCCGATGGGCAGTTTGTTACTGTTTCCGACGGTGCTGGCGGTTCGGTTCGATTCGAACTAAACGATCCGACATTGATGACGCCAGTCGCGGCTGGCAACATTGGCTTTGACATAATTCTTGCAACTGCAGCGCCATCGGATATCGCGGCAGCTTTGGCAGCGGCAATCAACCAAGCCGTCAACGATCGAACTTTGCTTATGCCATTGGTTTCCGTTTCCGGCACGACGATTGTGTTTGAGAACGACGACGAAGACGGCGTTCGATTCGATGGTCTATTTAACCAAAATGCAATCCCCGTTCCCGTGTACGTCACGGTCTCCAATCCTGGCATGCTCGATGCGTGGTTTGACTGGAACGCGGACGGAGATTTCACAGACGCTGGCGAGAACATGTTGGCAAGCCAGCCTGTGTTAGCCGGTGAAAACCTCTTCTATATCCAAACGCCAGTTGGCGCAAGTGTCGGATTCTTGAACAGCCGATTCCGTCTAAGTACTTCCGGTGCGCTTCTCACATCTGGCATTGGCTTGGGTGGCGAAGTCGAAGATCATTTGATCGAGGTGCTCGGTGGTTCACCCCCGACGCAACGAAACGATATCTACTCGGTGCGCGAAGATAGCGTTCTGGTCAGAGACGCAGCTTCTGGTGTCCTGCGAAACGATCTCGATGTCGATGGGAATCTAATCTCGGTGTTGGATATGGAGCCAGCAACAAGCGGCGTCCAAATAGTTTCCAATCCACAATTTGGATCGCTGACCATTCAGTCTGACGGCAGCTTTACTTACACGCCCGATCTCGATTTCTTTGGTACCGACAACTTCGTGTACTATTCGTTTGATGGAAGGATGCGAAGTAATCAGCCCGCTACGGTCACCATCAATGTCACACCAGTCAATGATCGCCCAACCGCCATCGATGACGCAGTCACAATTCTCGAAGACGTCGTATTGACCGCCCCAGGTTCCGCTTTCTGGGCAAACGATATCAAGGGACCGACTAATGAAAATGGTCAAATCCTCACTTTGATCAACGCTCGACTTATTAGCCCTCGTGGCAATGGCGAAGACGTCACCGTCGTCAACGATCAATTGGTGTACACTCCACCATTGCACTACAACAATCGAATCAACGGTCCCGTATTGGTCGAATTGACGATTCGTGATAGTGGCGTCGCGGGTGGAGATGCGAATCCACTTGAAGATAAGAGTATCCTGACGATCAACCTGAGCTTTATCAACGACGCTCCGGTTTACACGATGCCTGCAATAACATCGACAACTGAAGACGCTGGCTTGGTAACTGTTGCGAATTTCGCGAAGAACATTCTACCTGGTCCAGTGTTGGCCTCCGACGAAGTGAACGTGGATAATCAAAAGGTTACATTCCGAGTTCGCGCCTTGGACCCAACCTTGTTCGCAGTTCAACCCGTGATATTCCCGAGCGGAACATTGCGATACAAACTGGCTCCAGATGTAAACAATCTCAATCGTCCGAACCCAGCGAATTTGCGAGTCGAAGTTATCGCTGTCGACGATGGTCCTTCGTCACCGTTGCCAAACGATAACGAAGCGGATCCGAGGACATTTACGATCACTGTTCCACCGGTGAACGATGCTCCCGAATTCACGCTGCCTACGCCTGCGACCGTTGCTGCGGTTGAAGATGCAGGTCCACAAGTCGTTACTTCGTTCGTAACTGGAATACGTCCTGGTCCCGCAACGGCTAATGATGAATCCGGCCAAACGGTTACATTCTTTGCGACCGCCGCCGATCCAACGGCATTCAAGACGCAACCAAAAATTGCAGCGGATGGGACATTGACCTTTGAATTAGCGAAGGACGTCAATCGCCTGTTCAAGGACTTGAGAGTATCCGTTTACTTGAAGGATAACGGTCCAACAGGTGGAGCGAACGTAAATATTTCTCCAACGAAGACATTTACGATCGTCGCAGACGATATCAATGACGCTCCGAGTTTTACGATGACTCGAACGCAAGTCAATGTGCTCGAAGACAACGAAGCCGAAACCGGTACCTCGCCGACAAGTTTCCCAGCATTCTTTACGAACATCGTCAAAGGTCCTGCGACGGCATTGGATGAAGAACGCGATCAGACTGTCCAATTCCAGGTCGTCTCAAACAATAATGCAAGTTTGTTCAGCGTGCAGCCTGCCATCGATCCAGCCGGTAAGCTAACGTTTACGACCGCAAAAGATCAGAATGGTACTGCCGTGATCGTCGTCAAATTGGTCGACTCTGGACGATCCGCACCGCCGCCAAATGACAACGATTCGGATAACAGAACGTTTACAATCAACCTTCGTGCTGTGAACGATGCACCGGAATTTACAATCCCATCGGTTGTTAATGTAATCGAGGACCAAGGGCTTGTTCGCATCAATAATTTTGCGACCGGACTTCGCCCAGGCCCGATAACGGCTCCCGACGAGTCAGGTCAACAGTTCACGGTGAACGTCGCTGCCGTCGACCCGACTCGATTCTTGATACAGCCGACGATTGCTGCAGATGGCACTTTGCAATTCCAAACTCGGCCAGACGTCAATATTGTCAACGCAAATCTTGCGGTCACAATTTTCTTGAAAGACGATGGTCTAGGGTCCGCTCCAAATGTGAATCGTTCCGCAACAAGAACCTTTACGATCAATGCGGCTGCAATCAATGATGCTCCATCGTTTGGTGTTCAATCCAACACGTTGGTTGTTGACGAAGACCGCGAGACCTACCTCGGCATTCCAATTTCCGAATTCCCTGGCTACATCACCAATATTGCCATGGGTCCTGCTACAGCAACTGATGAAACCGTCCAGGTTCCGACCTTCACGGTGTCGAATACTTCGCCTGAACTGTTCTCGATCCAACCAACAGTACGAGCTAACGGTACTTTGGTATTCAAGACTTCGACCAACAAGAGCGGACGAGCAACTTTCGTTATACACATGACGGACAGTGGCGTGTCCGGCCCAACGCCGAACACCAACGTTGCTGTGGACCAAACGATTACGGTTACAATTACTGCAATCAATGATCCACCAGAATTCACCATCCCCGCGACAGTAACGTCCAACGAGGACGAAGGCGTAGTTTCTCGAACGGGCGTTGCGACCAAGATTCAACGTGGCCCATTGAGCGCTACCGATGAAAGCAACCAAGAAGTGCACTTCGTCGTGCGTGCAATGGATCCGACTGCCTTTAGTCAGCAACCTACGATGAGCCCTGACGGACGCTTGACTTACAAGACTGCCGTCGACGTGAATCGCAATACCGTTGGCAAGGATTTGCGGGTTAAGATTTATTTGGTCGACGACGGAGCCAATTCGCCGTTGCCAAACAATAATCGCTCCCCTGAAAAGACCTTTACAGTGTTGATCAACCCGATCAATGACCCACCAATTCCTAACGCCTTTAGCGCCAATGCCAACGAAGATGGCACGGTGACAATCCAGGCAGCCAGCGTTTTGGTTGGTGATCTTCCAGGTCCAGCGGACGAAGCGGGTCAAAATCTATTCATGACCCAAGTCGAACGTTCCACGGATCTGGGCGGCATCGTCGAGCCAGTCTTCAGCAGTGGTCGAGTCGTTTCCTTCAAGTACACGCCGCCGATCAACGTCGTCGGCACCGATTTCTTCCGTTATGTCGTTACCGACGATGGTCGCGATAACAACGTCGCTGCACCTCGCAGTGCGACCGGAACGATCACCATTACTATTTTGGGAATCAACGATCCGCCACAATTTACGGCCGGTTCCGATCAAACGGTTCTGGAAGATGCTGGTGTTGTAACGGTACCTTGGGCAACCAACGTAGCCGCCGGCCCAGCAGGTGCTCTGGATGAAAACACAGGCCCGAGCAAGCAAACTGTCAGCTTTAACGTCACAACAAATCGTCCCGGTTTGTTCGCTGTTCAGCCAACAGTAGCTAGCGACGGCAAACTGTCGTTCAAATCCGCTCCCGACGCAAACGGGTCCGCTGTAATTACAGTTGTCGCTGTCGATTCGGGTAGTGGCGTTGCGCCAAATATTAACCGTTCCGCACCAGCTACGTTCACAATCAACGTAACATCCGTCAACGATGCACCTGTGTTCACTCCCGGCGGCGACATCACGATCGACGAAGACGCGGGCGCAACGGTTCTGAATTGGGCGACGGGAATATTCCCTGCAGGTGGTTTGGCCGGTACACCAGCAACCGCGAACGACGAAGCTTCGCAGCAAATCGTTTTCGAAATCACTGTCGACAAGCCTCAATTGTTCTCGGTCCAACCAACGATCAATGCCCAAGGCAAATTGAGCTTTACTCCAGCTCAAAACGCATTCGGCGTGGCAACGTTGTCGATCGTCGCTAGAGACAATGGACCAAGCAACAGTCCGAACGTCAACAAATCGGCTACTCGCATCCTCAAGCTGACGATCAACCAAGTCAACGACGCTCCTGTTGGCGTTAATGACTCGTATTCGACAAACGAAGATTCCGTTTTGACGATTCCGGCAAGAGGTGTCTTGGCAAACGACCTCGACGCAGACATGCCGAACGATCTGCTCAAGACAGTCGAAGGAAGCACGCAAAGTAATTTGGGAGCTACAGTCCTTCTGCGAGCCGATGGATCGTTCACTTACACACCTACCGCAGCGGTTGCTATCCAGCGTCTCGGCGATGGGGAAACGACCAACGACTTCTTCACCTATAAAGTCCAAGATGCCAGCGGTGTTAACAGCAGCTTGGTGACGGTAAACATCCTTGTCTCGGGACGCAACGATGCTCCAGTTGCAAACAATGATACCTTTGCAGTCATCCCAGAACGGCTCGCAGTTTTGGCAGTTCTTTCAAATGACACCGATGTCGATTCGAACACCCCGATCGATGAACGAACTATCTCGATCGGTCAATTGCCGATCAACGGTACCATTCAAGTACTTCAGACAGGTTTCATCGAGTATCGACCCAATACCGGCTTCCGAGGTCAAGACACCTTTACCTATCGCGTCCGCGATAGTCTAGGCTTGGCATCGAACGAAGCCGTGGTGACCGTGAACACCAATTCGGCGCCTCTGGCAGTTCCTGATACATTCTCAACAGCATCAGGAACGAAGATCGTCTTTGATGTCACGACCAACGATACCGATTCCGATGGTTCGATCGACCGAACTTCGGTTCAAATCGTCTCGCCAGCTACAAGTGGCTCGGCTCGCGTTTTGGCCGATGGTCGCATCGAGTACACGCCGACTGCATCGTTTGTTGGAACCGCAACTCTGTCGTACACTGTGCGCGATAACGAAGGCACAACCAGTAACAGCGCTTTGGTGTCCATACGGGTTGGCAGCAGTCTTTATCAAAATCCACGTTGGAATTTGGACGTCAACGACGATGGTTTTGTATCGCCTATCGATGCACTGTTGATCGTCAACGATCTGAATAAGAATGGCATTCGAACGATTCCACCGGGCGAATTTGTTCCACCGCCGTTCATCGACGTAGACGGTAACAAACGCGTCGAACCCAAGGACGTGTTGGAGGTCATTAACTATCTCAATCAAAAAGGACCGGGCGGCGGCGAAGGAGAAGGCGAAGGAAGCTTGATCGATTTCGATCAGCAAGCAGGTATCGCATCCTACATCGTCACCATGGTTTCGCCAGAGCAAATGTTAGCGACAGTAGCTCAGCAAGTTCGCGAAGATGCACAATTGCAACTGCAGAGCGTCATCGGTCGATCGTGTTCGGCGATTGTTGGCGAAGGCGAAGGTCCTGTGGATTCGTCGGCTTGGGATGATCATCTATCGCTAATCGCCCGTGGAGACGAACGCGTGACCAACCATAGCAAATTGGAAGACGTTTTTGCCAGCGATCTTGATGACTTGCTGAACTAGCGAAATTGGCTTAAAGTACACTCTTAGGCGGGGCGAAGTTTTGGCTTCATCCCGCCTTTCTTGGGTACTTCAATTCTTAGCCAATTTGATGCGAGCGTTCGATGGTTGGATTTTCGCTGAGACGCAGAGAAAACGGACCACGCAGTCAATCGTCATTTCGCCAGTACGCTGGCTTGGCTGCTTTCTCTTTCTTTACTGTGCTGTTTAGCGGCATTGCTCTCGTGTTCAACGCAGCGCTCGTCTTTGCGTTATACCAAGGAAGCCTACAGTTCTTGCCTATATGGTTTTCCATGGTGCAGCTTGGGCAGCTCGTTTTGTTCGTCGGACCGATGCTGCTGCTCTTCCTCGAATGGCTACTTTGGGATTACTTGTCCGTCCGTTTTCGATCGGAGAAGTAAATTCTTGTCGACGTTTGCCGCCGAAGATCTCTCGCTGACAAATCGGTTCGCCGTCTTTTCGCGGAGTAATCGAGAGAGCAGTCGCTCATAGCCGGTGACCATCACATCGAGTGAGCCATTTTCCAAGACATGTTGGCGTCCATTTGCCCCAAGCTGCTTTGCGAGTTGCTCGTTCATTACCAGATTCATGACGTGGTCCGCGAATACCGCAACGTCATCAACAGGCACAACGAAACCTGTTCTCCCTTGGATGACCATTTCACTGACGGACCCGACATCGGTAGCAACCACGGGGATGCTGCAAGCCAATGATTCTAAAATGGAAACAGGATTGGCTTCGTTATCACTGGTCAATGTGAATACATCGAATCCAGACAACAGATGATGGGTATCCGTCCGTGTGCCCAGCAGATGAATACGATCATTGATTTGGTATCGCGCGATTTGAGCCTCGATTGCGGCCCGCTCTGGTCCCTCACCGACGATGACAAAATGGACATTACCAATTTTCTCGCAGACTTTTTTCGCGATCTCTACAAATCGCAAATGGTTCTTTTCCTTGCGGAGTGCGGCAACGATTCCAACAATTTTGGAATCGAGTGACACGCCAAGTTCGACTCGCAGTCTCTCACGCGCACCTTCGGTCTTTGAAAATTTTTGAAGGTCAATGCCGTTCGGAATAACGGTCACTTTGCTTGCTGGAAACTTCTCGCGTTCGATAAGATGCTGCCCATGGGCTCGAGCGACTGCGATGAAACCGTCGGTAATCCCCGTCAACGCCCGATTCAGTTTCCCGACGCCATCCGGCCAACCGGTAGAATGCAGTGCGGAACAAATGACCGGCGTTCCAGCCAATTTCGCAGCCAGTCGTCCCCAGAACATTTTGTCGCCAGCACCGACCGTTATTACGGCTTGGACTTTGTTTTGGCGAATGATTTTCTTTAACCGGAAAAGTACGCCAAGATCATATCGCGACCTTAGCAGGTTCTGATAGGTCGGGATTTCCCTGGCAAGCTCTTCACCAAGGGGACCAAGCTCTTTCAAGCACACCAGAATTGGTGACACTTTCGAACGATCCAATCGTCGAATCAAATTGAGCAGTAGCACTTCTGCTCCGCCAATCGGCATGCTGGTAATTACAAAAAGTGTGTTCATGAAATTTCTTGCCGTAGATGTCTCTATAGAGAATTGCTCAAAGTGAATTCTTTTTTAGCTATAAAAATCGAAAGAAGCCGTTCGAAAATGTTCGCTTCGACAATCGTTCATACGACCGTCCAGTTAGTTAGTCGATGTTTGCTGAGCAACCAGACTGTAAAACCGCTCAAGACGACCGTCAAAGCGAAAACCAACAAATCCACCGACCAACCCATATTCCAATGAAATTTGCTTCCTGCAGATTCGAAAACCTTGACGAATAGTAAGTGAACGAAATAAAGTCCCATCGCATATTGCCCGAACGGCGCAAAACGAGTTTCTAGTCGCGTGAAGGTTGTGCTTAGCGCGAATGCAAAGCAGGAACAGCCGACGACTGTCTCTAATACGATGTTGCGACCGTCCAATACCAAGAGTGCAATGCTTACGAAAAATGCGATGCCAGCAAAGGAATTGGAAAGGCGACCCTGTTCGAACAGCCACGCCTTCTTGCGAATTTGGACAAGTATCGCTGCTGCCGATCCCGCGATCGCTGCTGGAGTTGCATCGATCATGTACCGCCAGGGTTCCGCCATATTCGCGCAAATGGGCCATACGAGATTCGCAATAAGTCCCGACAAGACGATAAGACAGCAAGCCGTTACCAGCCGTTGCGTATCTGAACATCTTGTAAGAAATCTACCAACCGCGAATGCGGGAACACTGCTCAACATCGCGAAAGGGATGAACCACAGGTGATACACGCCACCCGTCCACAGAACCTCAATTCCGGGCAGATCATTCTCTTGTTCGGGTACGACGAACCGTTTGACAATTTTAAAGCAAAGATATACTGCCGTCCAAAACAGGAATGGTATATAAAGCTTGGTGGTTCGCGAAACCAAGTAATTACGGAACGACGTGGACGGTTTCATCCCGCTTAAAATTGCGAAATACGTCAACCCTGCTGCGAAAAAAGGCACGGCAAATCGGCATAATATCGTGGTCCATCTCAGTTCGACATTATGCGGAACATGAATCCAGATAACCGCCAAGGCAGCAATCAAACGAAAGCAATCCATGCGGGCCATACGTGAGGTCTGTTCGTGACCGCACACCGATTTAATCTGTTGATTCGTTTGATGAGATGACTTAAGCATGGCGACTAACAAATCGGTGAGTGTATTTCATCGGCCATCCGCTCGACCGCAGATTCTTTAACTTGACTTTTGGCGAATCGCTGCTCCGGATTGGTTGATAAACTCATCACCAGTCCGCCCAAGAAGAAAAGCAACATGTGCGACATGCTCACGATCGTCATATCTTGAAAGAAACCACTAACCGCAAATGAGCAGAACACGCATACGAATAGCAGTCCCTGCTGTCGCTTTGCCAGACTAACGGCGCGTTTATTCATCAACACGCACGCGGAAACAAGCCATGTCCCTAAAAGCGAGACATATAACGAAGCACCGATTAGACCGCATTCCGTCAAGAGCGATAGAACGACGTTGTGTTGCACGTAATGCTTGGCAAGTTCAATGGGTCGATTAGAAACCCGCGCGGAAAAGTAGGGTAAACTTTCTTCAAGATACTGACCGAATCCGAAACCGAGGAGCGGACGGTCGCGAAACATTTCTATTGCGACGATCGCTAACATGGGACGCAATTCAGCTGACTTTTCCATATCCTCGACTGTCACATTTTTGTCACGTTTGAACGACTGTAGGCTTGGCCAGCTAACGGTCAATCCGACGCTGCCAACGATAAGAATTGCGATCACAAATCCAAATCGCAACTGCCGTGGGATTGTCGCCGTGACGAGCACAGCGATCGCCATCGCCGCTCCGATCCACACGCTCCGAGTCATGGTGCAAACGATGCCGATAACGCTAATTGTTGCAGCACCGGTCATCAATACACGGCCAAGCAACATCAGCTTGGACCAACTAAGAATGGCAGCAGCAACTCCCGCCGTGAGAAACAAGCCGTTAGCGCATGGATTGAGAAAGGGCCCCCGTGCTCTTCCCAAAAACTCAGGATATTTTTGCGAAACAATATACTGCGGGAAGACCAAGTAGTTCAGTTCGAACCGCTCGGCAATTCCTACTAACCCCAAATAGACTGCGAACAACGCAAAAAACGAAAGCAAGAACGCAACTTGCTGCTCATCGAAATGACTGTTCTTTGCCATCCAGTACATTGCTGCTGGCATCAAGTAGAAAACCACTAAGTTGATCGCCGTTTTTCCATCGTGAGCACGCCAATTATGGGAGAAGGTGCTGAAAGCCATCACCAACATGAAAACGATGAGCAAGATATCGGACTTCGAAAATCGAATCGCTCGCGCCGAGCCTTGAGCATGTACGATTGCGTAAAATCCAAATAGCGCGATCAACATGATGCGGTCAAGCGTCAATGGTCCGACTTTGAAGAACGGATAGCTAAAGCAGCTTCCGATAAAAAGTACGGCTACGAACCCCCCGGCAAGACCGCTGAATTTGACAAAATTCAACGCCCAAACAGAAGCTAGTAAAGCAATGAACAATACGAGAATATCCATAAACGCCGCGCAATGACTCTGACATCTCTCAATCTTCGCATCCCGAAGTTGAGCCGAAACTGCTTAGGACAAAATCGCTCGGCCGCCGGTTGAGCCTGTGAATAAAAGCGATATTGAAACAATAGGACGGCAACAAGGCGTTCGTAACTTGTCCACACATTTCAGGTTGTTCGGCGAGAGCGCACGAATGGAACAACCAGCACAAACGAAAAAACCGGACGCAATATACGCCCGGTTTCCAAGAGAATGAGTTATAAGGTGGTGCCGTGATGGCTCAAAGCTCAATTTGGCTCGGCTTGTCAACCTCAGCTTGATTCGTCGGCTTGTCCGTTTTCGCGTTTTCTTCTTTCGCGTTCGCCTCATCCATTTCGCGGAACTGAACCGAACCATTCGAAGTGCGAACCAACAACTTAGCTTCCGGCAATTCGGCGTTTTCGACCTTTGTTTTCCCAACCAAGCTTGTTTTCTTTTTACGAGCGTCATCACCCAGCGGCAACTCGCAAGTAACTGTTCCATTGCTCGTCGAAGCGTCCAATGCTACAGACATATTTTTTGGCAATCCAATTGATACTCGTCCATTCGAAGTCCGTAGTTCATTGGTATTTCCGACAGGTACAAAATTGGCCGTGATTGACCCATTGCTTGTCTTAGCGCCAATTTCAGCGACCGTATCGAAGATCTTGATGGAGCCATTGCTCGTCTTGATCTTAAGCTTGCCTGTTAAGCCTGAGACCTGCACCGATCCATTCGATGTCGTACATTCAACTTCACCGGCAAGTCCTTCGACGCGGATAGAACCATTGGACGTATGTAGCTTTGCGAAAGTCTTTCGTGGCACACGAAGGACAAATTCGACGGATGAATTGCTAAACCCGCCAACGGAATTTGCACTAACAAAAAGTTTCCCGTTTTCAACAACAGCGTTCGGGACCAATTTTTCGAGCGCGGCATCCGCCAGATCTTGCGTGAAACCTCGCGTCGTCACCGTGGCATCGATCTCGATCTCATCGTTGGCCGAAGGAGTGACGGCAATAGCTCCGTTGTAGCTATCTACATCGACTGGAATGGGATCAGATCCGTCGAAACTCCATTTGTAATTCTTCGTCGCCTTGAACCCCGGATACCCGCAACCCACACACAGCAAACACACAAAAAGGATCGATGTAATCTTAACCATATTAACTGCCCACGCTCCTAAAATCCTAAATGCAATCCAAACTCCCAGCGATTGTTCCCGATTTAGCCGCAAGAAGCAAGCGCGTTCTGAAATACCTAATACCAAGTTACGCTTCTCAGATCAAAACGCCCACCGTTCTACGCTTACCTGAAATTCGCTCGAGAATTGAAAATATTGGAACAAAGTCCATTTTCACTGCAAGATGAATAGAGAACTGAACCGATCACGCTTCAGTTTTCCGCGAAACGCAGTTGAAATCGGAGGTCTACTGTTTTGGCATCGCGAGGAAGGATACGACAAGAGTGCCATCGGAGATGTTCCAAATGCGGACTTCGCCGTCGAGGCTGCCGGTCGCGAGAAGTTTTGTTGTTGGCGAGAGTGCTTGAGATAGAACACTTGTTTTATGACCTGAGAAACTGCGTAAGATTTTGTTTTGGGCAACGTCAAATTGCTTGACAAGTTGATCGCTGCAAGCGAAGAACACGGTGGCCTCGAACGTCACCGGTTGATACGCTTCACTGTTCAAGCCGATTTCGGAGACTTTAACGCCCGATTCGGCGTCCCAACGGTAGAGCATATTGTCGCTGCCGCTACTGATCAACTGCTTGCCGTCTGCAGAAAACAGGATGCTTCGAACAGCTTGTTGGTGAAGTGAGCAGGTCGCAAGCAGCTCGCCGCTCTCGACCTCGAACACTTTCGCCGTCTTGTCGCGGCTTGCAGTTGCAAGCTTCGCACCGTCTGGACTCCAAGCGACCGATGTTACATAGTCCGAGTGACTGGAAATCGTCTTGTGGAGCGCAAGCGGATTGAGGTTGTACACACGAACTAATCCATCAGCGGAGCTTGTCGCCAAACGCTTGGAATCGGGGCTGACAGCAAGATCGAGTACCAGGTCCGTAGCTCGATGAATCACTTGTTCGACGGAACCAGTTTCTAGATTCACAACTCGCACTTCACCGAGTCGTCCAGGCTCGCCGCAAGCGACCGCGACCAGATTCGGACTTGGCAGTTTCGCAATCCGATGAATTCGTTCGCCCAAGTTTCCGATGCGACGAAGCAGGCTGCCGTCAGAGACACGCCATATGGTCAACTCGTGATAGCCCGATACCAAGAGCTCTTCAGCATTCTCAGAAAACTGAATAGCGGTGATCGGTATCGATGCTGAATACGTTAAGGGAGGAGCGGGGTAGACCGGATCTGGGACGATATCAAATAGCGAACCGGATGATGGCGTGGCATCGCATGTCCCGCCCTGCTCTAACCAGTTTTTTATCACCTCAACTTCAGCAGCACTCATCGGATCGGCACCCGCTGGCATTTGTTCATCGGGATCGGTCGACGTGATACGCCGCAGCAGTTCGCTTTGTGATAAATTGGAAAAATCAATCGGAGCAATCCCAGAGTCCCCCGCAGTTTTTAACAATTCATAAGTGTTGGCGCGGTAGCCGCCTTCTGACTTTTTCGTACCATGACAAGCCACACAGTTATCGATTAACAGAGGAGCAACTGCATTTCGAAAACTAACTGGATCGGTCGCTGGAACGAGTTCAGGCGTGAGTCCGAGTATCAAAAACACAGCAGTCTGCAATGATTTACGAAACGCAGAACCTTTTCTGAAATTCGAAAATAGCGTTTTCATTGACATGGGTAACTCTTGGCAGTTGTGAATGCGAGTGGCTATCAAAGTCGGAATCGCCCCGAAGTCGCACGGTCATCATTTGCAATCGACTTTTTGACTTTAGCCTAGCGGTCGAACAATTGCCAGTATCGCAAGCGATCGGAAGCACTTTTAACATCGCGAGTAAACGAAAAGAACGATCTCGAGAGTTGCAAAAAACGACTGTTTTCCTGTGTGAATTACAATATGATTGAAGTCCTCGTTCCATCGTAAAATAAAGACAAGCGGAGGTGCCTATGAGTCCAAAAGTCTTAGTAGCTTGCTTATTGGCGATAATATTGATGCGTCCCACGAGTTTCGCTGTCGTTGCGGATAAAATCTCCGAAGCCGACATCGTTCGTGTCTTTGCAGATAGTCACGATGGATGGAGTGTTGATGAAGTATTGCTGGATGACGATCGTCGCAATCGATTCATAGAAGCTTGCCGCAAGGCGGGAATCGAAGGAGATGAGAAGACACTACTTGAGGCTCTCATTCACGTACGCAAGAGTGGCAAACTGCGAGCGAAAGCTACTAGGTCGAATCGATTAGAGTTTGGCGAAGAGTTGGCTGCGGCAGAAATCGCGGCACGTGGCTTGTATGATCGCCATGGTGTGTATACGGACCAGATCTTACTCGATCCGGTCCTTCGGGCAGAATTCGATGAATCAGCCAAGTCGATAATGCCCAGCGCGACTGCCTACGCACTGCGCAAGGCAGCTTTTCGATTGCGTAAATCGCGGAAACTAAAACCGGAATTGGTATCGCGCGTTACCGATTGGAAAAAAGACATATTGGAAATGTCCGTTGCCGACGCTCGGAAGCGATTATCGGAATTGTCCACTCGCCCAGCCGTTTACATATTTCGCGATAACACCGGGTACTTGTACATTGGCCAAACGAACAACTTGCGCGAGCGGATGACAAAACACTTGATGGACTCGGATCGTAAAGCGTTAACAGACTATCTCGCGCAGCATAGCAATAGCGAACTGCAATTGGAGTTGCACATTTTTCAAGCCGGATCACCTGCTGAGGATACCGTCGTTCGCGAAGCTTATGAAAGCGAAATGATTCGGTCCCGTAAGCCGCGATTGAACATTGCCCCTTAACAAATGGATTGCCTTTCCAAACGGTTAAGAAAGTGCGAATTATCACAGTTTTTTGCAATCATCAATTGCCCCCCTCGGTCTCTTGATGTCGTATCTGACGATTGTGACGGCTATGCCGATCAGGGAGAGTTATTAAGTTTTGGTATGTAGCAAAGTTGGGAACGATGTTCACTTTTGAGGCACCAAACAGTTTTGCGAACGAACGAACAAGGTAGGCTTGCAACGATACCTTTTGACGTCGAAACGAATGTTGCCCTAAGGGCAGCGTTCGAATGTGAAGAAGCGGGAGCTAGACGCGATGTGCGGAATCGTTGGATATGTCGGAAATCGAGAAGCGTGCGATTTTCTGTTGAGTGGTTTACGCCGCCTTGAGTATCGGGGATACGACAGCGCTGGAATTGCGACGATTCGCGCAAGTCATCCTTTCGAAGTTCGTCGTGCAGTTGGTCGGATCGCTCGATTGGAATCCGTTATTGAAGCTAGCCCGGTCAAGGGTGTCGCGGGAATCGGCCACACGCGCTGGGCAACTCACGGCGCGGCAACGACCGAGAATGCACACCCACATTTGGGCGGTCGAGGACAAGTTGTCATCGTTCATAACGGCGTTATCGAAAACTACGAATCCCTCAAACAGTCGTTGATCGAGCGAGGATACGTATTTTCATCCGCGACGGATTCCGAAGTCATCGCGCACTTGATCGCCGATCATTTGAAGAGCGAAAGCGAACCGAAAGAAGGCAGTCGTGCAGATGACAAGAATGCTAAGTACATCGAAGCGGTCCGGGCGACGCTTGTGCAACTGCGCGGAACCTACGGATTAGTTGTGATGTTTCGCGACCAACCCGATTTAATGATAGCAGCGCGCTGTGGAAGCCCGTTGGTGCTCGGTGTTGGTAAAGGCGAACAATTCATCGCAAGCGATACGTCGCCGTTGGTTGGTTACACCGACCGTATAATCTACTTGGCAGATCATCAAATGGCAGTTGTAACGCCAAACGCCATTCAAGTAATCCATCGCGATTCCGGACGAGTGCGGCCCGATGTTCGCGTGTTGGATGAACAGACGAACGATGTTAGCTGCGAAGGTTTTCAGCATTTCATGATGAAAGAGATTTTTGAACAACCCACGTCGCTTCGCAACGCAATGCGAGGAAGATTAGATCACGAAAACGCAACAGCCAAATTTGGTGGATTGAATTTAACGTTACAGCAATTGCGCGGTATCGACCGGATCATCTTGACCGGATGCGGAACCAGCTGGCACGCCGCGTTGGTTGGCGAGTATTTGATCGAAGCTCTCGCGCGCATTCCCGTCGAAGTGGAATATGCCAGTGAATTGCGTTATCGAAATCCGCCAGTAGGACAAAATACATTGATCTTTGGGATAACGCAAAGCGGCGAAACAGCAGACACGCTGGCGGCGTTGCGAGAAATGAAACGCAAAGGCCATCATACGTTGGCTATCTGCAACGTTATCGGCAGCAGCATCGCACAAGAAGCTGACGGCGGGATTTATCTCCATGCAGGACCGGAGATCGGCGTCGCATCGACGAAAGCTTTTACATCGCAGATTGCTGTGCTGTCGATGTTAGCTTTGTATTTCGGTCGCATGCGCAACATGAGTTTTGAAGCTGGGCAACGCTTGATCGCGTGCTTAGAGAATTTGCCAGATCTGGTCGACCAAACTTTGGCGTGCAACGACGCGGTATTCGAAATTGCTAAAAAGTATCAACATGTGTCCAACGTCTTGTATCTGGGACGCAATTTTAATTTCCCCACGGCACTCGAAGGGGCGCTAAAACTGAAGGAAATTAGCTATATTCATGCCGAAGGTTATCCGTCGGCTGAGATGAAGCACGGCCCTATCGCGCTCGTCGACGAAAATACACCTTCGGTATTCATTGTTCCGAAAAGTGCGATTTACGACAAAGTAATGAGCAATTTGCAGGAAGTAAAAGCACGGGGCGGGCCCGTTATCGCCATTGTTGACGAACCAGACCAACAAGTCCTCAAATTAGCGGACGATATAATTCGTATCCCTGTGGTCGAGGATTTCTTACAACCCATTGTCTCCTCCATACCGCTGCAATTGCTGGCTTACCACATTGCGGTTTTGCGCGGATGCGACGTAGACAAGCCAAGAAATTTGGCAAAAAGCGTTACCGTTGAGTAAGATGAAACTGCAGTTTCTTTTCTGCCGAAGTCTAGTTGGAGTTTGAATTATGAAGAATACACAAGGCCTGAGCTACAACGCTCGCAAAGCACTTTCGGTACATGTCGGCGAAGCAGCCGGTGCCGAGATCGCCAATTTGCTCCAGCGCATGGCAGCCCAAATCGAAGAGCTCAAGCGAACCAAAGTAAACGTTACGCAAGTTATCCCCGCCGTCAAAGAACACGCGTCAGCCATTGAAAGCGAAACGTTTTAATTCAGCCGTGGGTTGTATTGATTTTTCAAGCCTTCGTTTCCACGATCTTTCGTTTAGCCCGCAACGTGTTTCGCCGGAAATGTTGTGCCCTACCACAAATCTTTCTCGACCGAGAATACGTTCCACTCGCCCACCAGCGGCTAAACATAAAGAACCGTTCGCCCAGTGTAGAACGATTGTCCTCAATCGTTCATTTCCCATCCAAACCTTCGTCAATTACTCCAACACCACCCCGAACAGCACCACTATCCAACGCATGCCAGGTCTTTCAAGCTTGCATTCTTTGGTTATTAACAATCGAGCGATAAATTCGTGTCGCTTTTCGATCCGAAAAACATGCGTCATTTTGTTCTTTTGCGGAGCGAAAGAAGACATATAAAAACCGCACGATGCTAAGCCGCCCTTCCCTTCACGGGCATTACCCAGCTTCGTTTCACGTACTTGGTCAGTACGTTTCTGCGGTACTATTCGACTATCGCGCCGCACAAGTAAAATACTGCCCATCGCCATTTGCAAGCCTCTCTTCTTCGGATTGGGGATGCATACTCGCATCGACATGGTTGGACTCCATGCCGGACAAGAACAATTGGGCTCTCTCGGGTTGCCTTGATGACATAATGTAAAGCGCGAATGGGCGTTCGACTCCGGGTCTCTCCACGCCGCTCGCCATAACGCGACGAAGAGTATTTCATTCCAGTATGCACACACCTTGGGCAGGATCCAACAGTTACAAGAATTTCGGAGCTCAATACCATTCAGGGCTGGATAGCTCAGCGTTAGCAGCAGCAGCACGGCATGCCTTTCATCCTCGCTTCCTTTCTGCCAGTGAAGCCCTACTGGGCTTCAACGTGCCTGTTACCAAACACGCTGCAACACTCGATACTGAGCCTCCCGCTAAGAGCTACTCAGGTGGGAGTCTCACACACTTGCCTTAAGACCATATCTAGTACGCACGTTCACGACATTGTTATTTGCCGATCGCGCGTTCGATTCCATTTTGGTCTACCTGCCATTTTTGTCCCGTGCGTATTTCCATGGCTGTCAACCAGCCGCCGCCGGATCGCGTGGCAGCTCGCCGTCATCAAGAAGATTGTCAAAAGAAAAAGCGTCGATGATTCCGCCTCCATAGCTAGGCCTTCGAGGGAACCGAAGTGGCGTCCCTCCCAGATCTATCTATGCAAAACGGCCGACGCGCGTCCCATTACCCACAACGCGAGTTCGTAACTTAGAGCTACTTAGCAGGGCAAACAGTGGGAAAAATTCGAAATCGAAATTGTGGTCAGATTTTTCGATGAGTCCGTCAAGGCTGCCGAAGCGCATTGACAATTGGCACGGTAGAAACCTGAATTGCCGGAGCCACGCCTGCTAAAATTCCGACGAATACAGACACAATGGTGCCCGACGTGGCTAGGCCCAGCGTTGGGCGAAATGCGATGGTTGCGCCCTCAGCACCGATCGCAAAACCACCGAGACTCAGCGCGAGCATCGCAAGCAATGTCCCGGCTACTCCACCCACCACGCAAAGGACCGTGCTTTCGGTGAGAACCAGACGCATGGTGGTCAGTGGACGCACGCCGATGGTTTGCAACACCGCGTATTCCTTGATGCGATCCTGGACACTCATAACCGTGGTAGTAGCCACAAGCGACAACACAAGACCGACACACGCGTAGCCGAGCCAGTGGGCAAACCCGATGAGGTCGACCAGATCCGAAAGTGTGCTCGCTTGAAACGCTCCTTTGCGACGCGTTTTGGTCGCAACGGCACCGGCTCGCAACTTCGAGTCGATCTCACTCGCCACGCGATCTGGATCGGCATCTTCGGTCAATAGGACCTCGTGCTGAGTAACGAGTCCGGCTGCGTCGAGCCCGCGGGTATACTGCAGAAAAGCGAGACTCGTATAAATAAGGTTTTCTTCGGAAGGGACCGTCGACGAAAAAAGTCCTGCTATCCGCACCGAAATGTCACCAATTGAAAACTGGTCGCCGACTTTTAAGCCTCGACGGTTCGCAACATTTCTTCCGACGATCGCCGCATCGCGCTGCGATTGAAACTGTTGCCAGCTACCGCTCACGAGCGTGAGAGGTCGAGTCTTTTGGATCTGCATGGGGTCGGCACCGTTGAACACCACGATGTCCAAGCTTGCTCGGCAGTTATTCGTCCACACTTGGATGGGCATGACATCGCGCACGCCGTTAACCTCGCGAATCTTCTTAGCGTAGTCCTCTGGCAAGCGACTGGTGGTCGGGCAAAAGCGATTTTCCTGGAACACAATCAAGCTGCGATCCGCATCCGAACCCGTCGTCAGCCGATGTAGCCCTTCTTGAACAGAGCCAACGAAACAAAAAACAAACATCGCTACTGCTGCACCTGATACGGTCAGCAGAGTTCGAGTGCAGTGTCGCCACATTGTTTTTAAGACATAACCTATCATCGAACTACTCCTTCGGCGCGAGCCAGGAACTTACCCCGATCAAGGATTAATTGCTTGGTTGCGATGCCTGCGACGTTGCTATCGTGCGTAACCATCAACATGGTGATGTTGAGTTCACGATTGAGTCTCTGCAGTAGTATTTGAACTTGGTCGCTGGTTTCTGCATCGAGACTTCCAGTCGGTTCATCCGCCACAACAACTTTCGGATGAGCCACGATTGCACGAGCGATGCCAACGCGTTGTTCTTGTCCACCGGAAAGCTGGCGAGAATAGTGGTTTGCTCGATCGCTCAAGCCGACCGCTTCTAGGGCCAGTTCAACACGTTGCCTTCGTTGTGCGGAGGACAACTTCAACAGCAGCGTTGGTAGTTCAACATTCTCATAAGCGGTCAACACGGGAATGAGATTGTGTGTCTGAAATATGTACCCAAGGTTGGCAGCTCTCCAATCAGCAAGCTGCGTGCGAGACAACTTGGTCACATCTGTCCCATCGACAGTGATTGTTCCCGCGTCGGGCCGGTCAATTCCGCTCACCAAGTTAAGCAGCGTGCTTTTGCCGGTACCACTGGGACCCATTAAGGAGATGAACTCGCCTTCCTCAATGTGCATGCTGATGTTGTCGAGTGGCGTGATGGTCTCTTCGCCCTTACTAAAGCTCTTGCTTACACCACGAAGTTCTACGAGTGCCATCTATTTCATTCCTATAATTGGATCGTCGCTTGTCACATGCACCCTCGCACCCTCGCTCAGGCCATCTCTTCCTGAAGCAATCAACTTATCTGTAACTCGGAGACCTGATTTGATTGCGATGAGGTCATCGGCTGCCTTACCACCCAGCTCCACCGTGCGTTTTCTCGCAGTTGAATTCTCATCGACTATCCATAGAAACGATTGTGAATCGCTGGCCTGCACGAAAGACTCTGGAACGAATATGCGCTCCGCCTCTCTCATTGAATCGGACGATATGTCGCTTTTCGGAGCCAAAAAAGCGGCTGTGACGAGCATCTCGGGACTCACGGCTAGAGGCGGGTCAAGCAACTCAACCTTGACCTCCAATGTATTTTTCTGAATGTTCGCCGAGCTGGTGATCTGCAGCACTTGACCGTGGATTACATCGGCAGAAGATGCGGTCTCAATGTTGACCTGCTGGCCCGGTGTGACCATTGGGACGTCCTCAAGTCGCACATCAACTCGCACCTGAAGTTTTTGTGGATCATACATTTCGACGACCGTACTCGAGCTTTGTCCAGCCGTTGTTTCAAGACCCATGACTCGCGATCCAGGAGATGCGACCACTTTTAGAATGCGACCCTGCATCGGAGCGCGTACGGTGTTCCGCTCGAGTGCAAGTTCCGCTTGGCGTACTTGCAGCTTGGCTTCGTTTCGATAAGCCACTGCCGATTGAACCTTCGCTTCTGCTTCTTGCAGTTGCCGAGTCTCCTCTACCAGCAACTCCAATTGCCGTTCACGGGCGTGAACGACTTCCTCGAGCGCACTGACCTCGCGTTCCAGATTGGGTTTGCGCTGTTGCAACTCCTGCAAATTCGCTGTTGCCATTGCATGATCATTTTCAGCTTTGGCGATCGTGTTATCTGAAATCGCTCCCCTGGCCGATTGCTTTCCTGACATGCTCGCAAGCGTGTACTTAACGCTAGATTCCGCAGCCTCGATAAGGAAAGGCAGTTTGGCTAACTCGGTCTTTGATTTCGTTAAATTGCTCTTTGCATCGGCAAGCTGGATTCGCAGGTGCACTGGGTTTTCAAAGCGGATACGCGCAGCGGACAATTCCGCCTTCGCGCGATTAAGTTCACCATCGCGGATTGCTAAAGCATTCTTCGCTTGCTCAAGTACCAATTCCGCATCGATGGAAACCAATCGTGCGATTGGCTCCCCTTTCTGTACTGTTTGCCCGCCCACGACCATTAGCTCCTCGATAACACCGGGAGTCATCGCGGCTACGCTAATGGCGGTTGGACGAGGCTCGATCCAGCCTGGCGATTGGAATAGCGTTGTACCTGCTTGCTGAAGCTCAGCTCGTTTTACAATCACCGGAACGACCGTCACTGAGCGAGCCGGAATAAAGCGAGTGCCCGCTGCAGCGAAAAGTAGCATCGCAAAGCCCAACAAAACGCCGAAAGGTAATGCATACCGCGACAACCATCGCTTCTTGTATTGAAGTGATGGCGTTTTGGTTGTACTGGTTGTCGGCGCGCGATCTAGCGCCAGGCTGCTAAGATCTAGTTGTTCTTTTGCCATGATCATTTACCTGGCCGGACAAACACTTGGTTGGCGGCAACGGTAAGGTTTCCTTGTTCATCACGTTTGGCTTTACCTTTGACAACCACTGTCGATAGTTCTTTGACCTTCAGTAGGTCACGAGCACTAGACGCAACTGGCTTGCCTGCCTCGTCAACGAGCTTGATCGTTGCGATATTTTCCTTAACTGCTTCCGTCTGACAGCAATAGTCCCAGGGAGTTGGACAACCTTCATCGTCCGCGCAGTATGGCACTTTCGGATCGACAATCGTGAATGCTGCCAGTCCTTCTACAAACGGCTTGCTTGATCCACCGATCAGACCAACAAGGGTAACTTCTTGTCCGTCTTCGCTCTTTGCTCGAGCTTCACCTACGGGCATGGCTCCCGTGGGCTCGCTTTCAACAAGAAAAGTCGAAGTGGATTGGCTGGAATTCGCAGTCGGTGAGCTACTGTCATTCGACTGGCAGCCGACAGATCCAAGAGTTAAAACGACCAACGCAATACTTGAACGAACTTTCATCTAAACGCTCCAAAACGAAACAGGGGTTTTCAAAACTAAACAGCTTTAAGGCTCGCTGCGACTTCTGCTCGCAGCGCTTTCAGTGCCGGTGGTAACGCACCAACGACACCCAATAACAGTCCGACGCTGCAACCGATTAAGATTGCAACGCCGTCGATGCGTAACGTAAACGCACCCATCGTGAACCGAACGGCCATTCCATTCAGCAAGGTCAGCGCGATCACTCCAGAAGCGAGTGATCCGGCTGCAGATAGAAGCACACCTTCTTGGATCAGACTGATCAAGATAGCGCGACGGCGATAACCGATCGCTTGCAACGTCGCTATCTCACGAACGCGGCCTGCAACCGCTCCGTACATCATGTTCAGTCCGGCAAAAATTCCCGCACTGGACACCAGCACTACGACCAGCCAAGCCAACAATCGAACGGGCTTATAATGTAGTTGTAGCGCTGCGTAATACTCCGTTTCCGCTATCGCCCGAAGCTCGAGGTCTGTGCGTTCCTTGCAAAACAGTTCAACTTCAGCGGGTGAACTGCCCGGCGATAGGAGCAACGCCACTAAACTAATGTCTTGCCGCTTTGATGCAGTTTGAAAATCGGACAACCTGCACCAAATCTCAGACTCATAAGCAGCACCCCCGGCCGCGAATCTTCCACTGATGTTCCACGAACGTCCCTCGAACTCAATACTCTTTCCAATAGCGAGTTCATCTTCGCTGCTTCCTAGCTTTGCGGCCGCTAATCGCCCTACCATCACCTCGCCGTCACTTGGCCAAGCACCATCGATCAACTGAACTGAACGTCGGACTAGTGGCGCGGTGAGAGTTACACCGCGCACCAATCCCAATCCGCCTTCATTGTTTTCGCTCTTAACTCGTGTGCCTGCGTATAACTCCGGCGACGCATGGTTGAGCCCAAATCGCTTGACCGTTCCATCTACACTGGCAGTCAATAAGGCTGGCGTCCGGGCAGGGATGGATGAGTTCTCAATGTTCTCTTCCGAGTTCACCGAGTAAACCAATACGACGTTTTCGTCGCCGCTTGCGGTCAACGACTGCTCAAGTCCACGAATGAACCCGACCACCACGAACACCAACATCACGACAGTGGCCAGTGCCATCATCGTTAATGCCGTGCGCACCGGTCGCCTGGCCAGATTGCGAACGCCGTATTCCCAGGGAAGCAGCATGAAGGAGGTCTTACTTAGGCTGGATCATCACGCTGCGAAGAGTTTGCGCAGCACCGAATCTCAACAAGTGAATCAGAATCGTTGTCCTACCGAACAACGCTTAGAAGAAACGCAAAGGCGTTGGCTGGCTCAGATCTGCCAAGATTGAAGCGCTATACGCGCATCGCTACCCGTGAATGCGTGCTTTACGACGATTCTCGGATGCCCGCCAGCGAAAAACGAACTGACGGGGCTTCGTAAATCGATTTCAATCCGATGAAACCAGCAGATCCCATCGGAAGATTGTGGCAGCTCAACCGGACTAGCCACAATCGCCCCCTCGCAAATGCAATTCTTGCACTCGCAATCGCTATCATGTGGCTCGGGGGCAGCAGGAATCTCTGTTTCCACGCAGTCAGAGCAACATTCGCACGTCGCGCAAGCACTTTCGCCGCTGGAAGCTGGGAGCGGTTGGCAACCCAAACAACTGAGCGGACAGGTCAACAAGTTGACGATTAGGAGTAGTGCTACTAGAGGGGATCTCATCCCATTAAGGATAGCTCTTGGACGCCCTCGAGGCAATGTCAACCACCGAATCGCACGGTTTTTAGGCCTTTCGACGCCCCACGATCGAGCTGTATCAGATATTCGCAGGTGGCCGGCCGCCAAAAAACGCACATCTCCTTTGGGAGGGGGTTCGTTAAAGCTGCGCTAGTCGTTGATTTGAAATGCCGCCGTTTACAATGGCGAGAAAAGACCGCGCTATTGAGAGCAAGGAAGTACAGGCGCGATTCCAACTGCATGAAAAGCATTAAAGCGGTTCAATTATTGTGGCGGTGGACATCCCTCAGAATATTGACGCCACCCCGCACAACAATCCCGGCGATCAACACGGCAATCATCAAATCGGGAAGCTGGGACCCAAGTAATAGAACCAAAATGCCTGAAACGATGACGCCGATGTTCGCGATGACGTCGTTCGCTGAGAAGATATAAGATGCCCGAAAATTGATGTCGCCGCCTTTATGTCGGCTGATCAATTTTAAGCAAATCGCGTTAGCGATAAAGGCAAGGAAGCCTGTGGATATCATCGCGGTTCCGAGCAGCTCACTGTCGCCAAGAAATCGGCGTACTGCTTCTAGGAAGACACCAACACCAAGAACGATCTGCAGCGTGCCGCTAATAGTTGCTGCGCGTACGCGGATGATCTCAGCGCGACCAACAGCGTAGAGACTGATTGCATAGACGCTGGCGTCCGCAAGCATGTCCAATGAATCAGCAATCAATCCTGTGGAACTTGCTAGCAAACCCACTGCGAGTTCGATGCAAAACATCGCCGAATTGATCGCCAGCACTACACGAAGCGTCTTCCTCTGGGCATCGTTTTCGCCTTCTAGTTCACATCCGCAGTCCGTCATCACCGCCTCCCTGGAGCTCAACGCATAAAATCGCATGCCGCCAAACGGCATCAGCAGCAGTGATTACGCGCGTGTTGGTCTTTGTGCTTTACTGTTGACACATCGGCTAGCGCTGACATTCTTCCTTTTTAGCGTGCCCAGTCTACTACCTTGCCGCTTTGCTCGCCCTATTTGAGCAGGGACGCGAAATCAGAATTTCTCCAACGAGTCTCTAGTTTCTCAGTCGTTCTGCCCCCTGCCAATCGCGCGGGGCATTACCCGCCGGCAAAGTTCGCAACTTTGATCCACCTAGCAGGGCATACAAAACGAAAAAAAGAATCCCGAGTGAGACAGAAGGTTCATAACCCAGAGTCGTTAACCCGGCGGTTTTCATAACCCAGAGACTCTGAGAGTATTTGTCTCTGATTGTCCCACAGAGAGGGGCTGATTTGGCGAGAGTCGCGACCGGGAATCGAGTCTCTGGAGAGTGTTCGAGACCCGGAAGATTGCTGGAAAATACGAAAAAAGCCGGTGTTTTGCGTTGCTGCAAGACACCGGCTTCTTCGAATAACCTACTGCGGTCAGTTTCGCTGAGTTGTCCTTGGGAAACTGGCAAACAGAGAAGTTGCGGGAGCCAGATTTGAACTGACGACCTCGAGGTTATGAGCCTCGCGAGCTACCGGGCTGCTCCATCCCGCGAGATAAATAGTACATACCAATCGATTAGCGCCTAGGCCAAATCGCAGAAGTGTGAATTTTTTCCAAGCATGGACCCCAACAGTTTCAATTTTACTGGGAAAAAATGAGCGAACCAAAACTCCTTGGTCCGCGACCTTGTCGAAGTTCTCAATAAAGTCACTACGATCGGAAGACTCCAGCGAAACATCTTTTGATATCAGCACTTATTTTTTGGGAACTGCACTTGATGGTCGGGTTGGCTGAGTTTCCCTGAGAACGGGAATCTATCGCCCGTTGGTTGTGAATTTGGTTTGAATCGCGCTAAATAATTGACTTGGACGCCAATCAAGTTGTACGATTGAGGCTGGACAATCTAGCGCATGTCGTTATTACCGTTTAGTTTCAAGGCATGCAGCCATAGATTTTGAGGCGTCATTGTGGCACTGACATACTTCAAACGATATCGAATGGAAATTGTCCTTCATGACAGCCTATTCGTCGGCAGATCCGTGCCAGCCGGTTTTCGACTACTGAAGTGGTCGGACGAGTTGATTCGCGAACATGCGCAAGTGAAATGGGAAAGTTTTCAAAACGAGATCGATGCGAATGTATTCCCGTGCCTGGGAAACAGCGCTGGATGTACTCAATTGATGCGCGATATCGCTTATCGCTCCAACTTTGTTCCTGAAGCAACGTGGCTGGCGACTTTCCAAGATGAAAACATGCCACGTCCGCTTGCCGTCGGTACGGTTCAAGGTCTTCGGACGGAGGCGTATGAAGGCGGCATTCAGAATCTTGGTGTGGTTCCGAGTTTCCGAGGGATGGGCATCGGATCGGTTTTGCTCTTTAGAGCTCTTGAAGGTTTCTACTCGGTTGGTTGTCATACCGTGCATCTCGAAGTGACCGTTCAGAATACGGCGGCGGTACGGTTGTATGAGCGATTAGGGTTTCGACGCGTAGAAACCGTTTTCAAAGTAGCCGATGTGATGATGGCAAATTAATACTCTGATTGCTCACGGTTTTTTGCAGATAGTCCGTGCTTCCAATGACAAAATGCGAGAATTGGGTTCAATTACGTAGTCGAATATCGCTACTGATCGAGTACGAGTACCGTTTCACTGAGTACGAGTACGATTTTGATACGATCGTTACCGGCGATCAGCGAGAAGTCTCCTTATAACGCATGCTTTATCCAAGAAGTTTGACTGCTGGCTACAGTGTCCCACTTCTGTTATCGAAACCACCATTCGTACGGTTATTCTAAAACCAACCTACAATAATCTGCCGTACCCGAGTCGTCCCGGCTTAGGCAGATTTGCTTTGAAACCGCAAAGACAAACGGAGTCACGTCTCAATGAGCAATCAACCTAACGATTTTCGGGTCGAAGTTTTCTTCGATGGTGGTTGCCCTTTGTGTCGACGCGAGATTAACATGCTGCGACGTTGGGATAGACACCATCGCATCCGCTTTACAGATATCGACGCGCCAAGCTTTCGGGCGGCGGAATTGGGAAAGACCCAAGAGGACTTGATGGCTCACATTCAAGGTCGATTGGCAGATGGAACTTGGATTAGCGGAGTGGAAGTGTTTCGCCAACTCTATTCAGCAGTCGGATTGGGATGGATCGTTATGTTGACCCGACTCCCCATCTTGTCCCATATGCTCGATTGGGGTTATGTTCTGTTCGCAAAGAATCGCCTGCGGTTGACTGGACGGTGCAGCGCGGGGACATGTTCGATCGACAATCCGACGCCAACTGGTATTCCAGCAGAAATCAAGAAATGATCTCTTCAACATTCATCCGCTTTTCAAGGAGAAGTCGTGACGATCGTTTCAGAAGGTAAACCAAAAAAGCGAATACTCCTCACGGGAGCAACGGGGTACGTAGGAGGGCGTTTGCTCAAGTTGCTTGAAGCTCGGGGTGAGTTGCTGCGATGTCTCACTCGCCGCCCCGAGGCTCTAAGGGAAATTGTCGACCAGAATACGGAAGTTGTTGCAGGCGATGTACTCGATCCTGCCACTCTGGTGAATGCGTTTGATGAAGTCGATACAGCCTATTACTTCGTTCATTCCATGGGGGCTGAAGGCGACTTTGAATCCGAGGACCGAACTGCGGCGACGAACTTTGCTCAATCGGCAACCGCTGCGGGTGTGCGTCGGATCATTTACCTCGGTGGGCTGGGGCTTCGTGATGACGTTTTGTCGAAACATCTACGAAGCCGACAAGAGACTGGCGATATCCTTCGAGCGCACCATTCGAATGTCATTGAGTTTCGAGCATCCATCGTCATTGGTTCGGGTAGCCTGTCCTTTGAGATGATCCGCGCTTTGGTCGAACGTTTGCCGGTGATGATATGCCCGAAGTGGGTGCAGGTTCGGGCGCAACCGATCGCCATAGAAGATCTACTTGCTTATTTGGTCGCAGCACTGGATTCGCCAGATGGCCCTTCTCTTGTCTACGAAATTGGCGGGCCGGACCAAGTCTCCTATGGCGAGATCATGCAAGAGTATGCGAGTCAACGCGGGTTAACACGGTGGATGATTCCCATTCCTTTGCTAACACCTTATTTGTCAAGTCTCTGGCTTGGGCTGGTGACACCCCTGTACGCACGAGTTGGAAGGAAACTCGTTGAAAGCCTTCGTAACCCCACATTGGTTTCAAACAATTTGGCGCGAACGACGTTTGCAGTCAATCCGCGTTCCGTCAAGGCGGCCATTGCACGAGCGCTGGTTCATGAGGACTGCGATTTCGCTTTGACGCGATGGTCAGATTCGTTGTCTGCTGGCAGCAAGCCGAAAACGTGGGGTGGCGAACGTTTTGGTTCTCGATTGGTCGATTCCCGGACTCTAGAAGTCACTGTCTCCCCCGATTTAGCTTTCGCGCCGATTCGTCGAATCGGAGGTCAAACGGGTTGGTATTATGGTAATTGGCTATGGTCGATTCGAGGATTTATGGACCTGCTAATCGGTGGCGTGGGAGTACGGCGCGGTCGCCGTCATCCCGATCAAATTCGAGTGGGAGATGCTCTCGATTTTTGGAGGGTAGAAATTTACGAACCCAATCGCCGACTTCGACTTCACGCGGAAATGAAACTCCCGGGACGCGCGTGGCTTGAATTCGAAGTGACGCCTTCTGAAACCGGTAGTACGATTCGTCAAACGGCAATTTTTGACCCACTGGGACTTGTCGGTCTCATGTACTGGTACGGAATTTATCCGCTTCATCAGTTTGTGTTTGCGGGAATGTTGAGAAATATCGCACAAGCGGCCAAGCTAGGGAAACCAGGGCCGACTTCTACACTGCCATTGAATTCGACATTAAAAGCTGTTGAAACGAAGGGTCGCTAACTTACTCTTTTTTTGAATGCAATCGAGTTGGGTCACGGTCCGCGACTTGTTTGGTTTTCCTGCATTTTACGGAACAATATTTAACCTCAGCCCAGTCTTTCGCCCACTTCTTTCGCCAAGTAAACGGCAACAGACACACCGGGCAAATTTTCGTCGGCAAATCAAGTTTGGCGTGGGGCATGAAAACCAATCATGTACAGAATTAATCAACCAGTACCGTTTTGAATAGAGACGGCACTACTTTAATCGTCCAGATTTTGGATCGACGGTAACGCTCAATTGTTCGTTGTTGTCAACATAAAAAACATAGCCGTTGAACATCTCATCCACCGTCTGAGGACCGTATTCAACTGTTTTGGATGAGTCCGGATTGTACGGATTAAAATCTGAATTATCAAAGTGGGCGACAGCTTCGATGATGGTTCCTTTGGGCAATATCTTGTTCCCGGACTCGATTTCATATCCAAGCTGCCATTCGAAATTGTAGTTAGGAATCTGAAGAAGCGTTTCTTGGTGTTCGTGCGGATATTTGGCAAAAAATGACATGTCTCGACCACGTACGTGCATGTGGGTAAATAACCCTAGCAAGTCTGCTTCGTGCTGCAATTTCCGGCTGGCTCGAATTTCAAACGCTGGGTCATGAGGAGGTATTTGCCATCCACGTGGATCGAGCACGAAATATCGTAGCTGCTTGGTGATCTTGTCCCGAGGAAACCTGATGCCCACTTGGATACGACTCTTTTCTTCCTTGCCGGTTGTCGTGTAGTGAATTTGCAATCCAAGCCCTGCTCCACCGGGAATGCGATAGCCGATCCCGGAGTGAAATCGAGCGAGGTCCATCGGTTGCCCACCAGGGACGTAACCCGTTATAAAAGTCTCTTCACTGGCTCCGTCGCCGGTTACATATGCCATGTTACAGTGATGAACCACCGACGGGTTTTCGGGGCGAATCTCGAAAGCTTCGACCCAAGTTTCGCCAAAAAACAGATGGGGAAGGACTGCGTAACGATACGGAACAAAACCCGTTGCAGGAACCGTATGCTGCTCAAGCATGGTGATGACGAGGTCCGGCGTTCCGATTCGCCAAGTTGTCGACGGAATATCGGGGGCGGGTGACGATTCTTTCTCGTCTCCTGCTACACAGCCTGACGCGATCCAGTCCATGATTGATCGTTTTTCCAAAGAGCTCAAAGAGCAATCGTTCTGAAATTGGCCTGAGTCAGGATGGGCGTACCACGGCGGCATCGTCTCGTCACGAATGACTTCGCGAATCATCTCCGCATTCGCAGCGACATCGTCATAACTAAGCAACGCAAACGGCGCCGCTGTGCCTGGGCGATGGCAATGAACGCAGCGACGATGGAGTAAGGAAGCGATGTCGCGATGAAACGTCAATGAGGAGTCTGTTGCCGCAGCAGGCGGAGCAGTTATCAAACAGCCATCGACCGTGGTCTCTGGGATACTCACCGGCTTGCCGCCAAGCAACTCTTCGAGCGCTTTTTCCAAATCAGCACGAGTTGGTTCCGGCCGTGTACCGCCCAGCCGAATCTGATCGTCGAATCGCCCTCGATAAAGCAATCGATGCTCAGCATCCAAGACAACAAATTCCGGTGTCTTTGTTACGCCTAAAGCGTGGGCGCACGAAAGATCATGGTCTTTGACGAAGTAAAACGGTGCTCCAAAATTGATCGCCTGGGCAGCCGCATCGCGAATAGTATCGTCCGCACCAACATTTACGGAAACAAAGAGGACATCTTGGTCTTTCAGCTTTTGATATAACTCAATTACCTTGGGCAAACTCCGCTTGACGATCGGGCATTGCGTCGTGGAAAACATGAACACATAAGCTTTGTGCTTGCCGAAATCCGCCAAATTTCTCGAAACCGCGCGAATGTCCTTAAACCGCAACTCGTCGATAACCGTGCCGATGGGCACCGAATTGTCAGCGAAATCGCTTGCCTGCACAACCGGACAAAATCTATGACAAGCAGCAAATAATAAAAGAGAACAAATTGCAGTTATGCGGTGCATGCGCTTTGGGCCTAATTTAAAATGATCGCAGTGTTGGCGGAGAATTGACAGTAATTGCGGGTTTCACGAACTTCGTTCGTATCTCGCGGATTCTACCATGGCTTGAACGTCGTGAAAACGAATTGTATCCGCATGGAAACATGCTTTTTGCGTTGCTTGATAAATGGACTTGATGAAACATGCGAATTGCTGGCTATGTAGTTCTCGTTGTCGCTGTTGCTCTCGGACTCGGGCAGTTGTTCTATATTCGGCAACAATTGCCAGAGACGGTTGCTTCCCATTTTGGTTCTGGAGGTAAGCCGGATGGGTTCATGGCTCGCGATTCGTTTTTAATGCTGATGGCAGTTTTGCAGATTGGATTGCCCCTGTTCATGGTGGCTATTGCCAAGGGCATTCGATTTATGCCCAACGATTTGATCAATGTTCCGAATCGCCAATTCTGGCTGAGTCCACCTTATCGCGAGTTTACGCTGCGTTACATGGAAGTAATGTTGGTGTGGATCTCGGCCGTGACCAGTATTTTCTTGATTGCCGTCAATTACTTGAGTTACCGAGCCAACATCAACAAAAGCCCCCTCGACGAATTTTCCTTTATCTCAATGCTCGTCTTGTTCATGTTGTTTGTCTTAGGCATCTGCGTATGTATGATTTGGCGTTTTCGTTTACCCCGAACTAATTGACTTACAACTCGTAGGGCGGGTCTCCAGGCCCGCCAAAATGATCACGACAAGATCACTTTGAATGTCCCTTGCGCTAAGTTGATCAATCGGAAAATTTGATCGCGAAAAGTAGCGGAGCGAAGTGTATAGTTGAATAGCAAGATTGAAAATTTGCAGTTTGAAGTTTGTTCAGCAGCGTTTCGCTTATGCATGGAATATGAACTTTAAAAGATTTTGACGGGCCTGGAGACCCGTCCTACGGGTTAGCTTGCATCGAAAATCCAGCCGAGTTGTTGCCATACGGGATTGATCCATAGTAGATATTCGTTCGCTTGCAAATTAGCCTTCTTTGGATTCCGGCCGATGTACTGAAGTGACCGCCATAGATGGTCTTCGTCTCGGATGATGCGGTCGTAGCTTTCGTCTTGCCATAGAGGTCCAGATAAGCCTAACGTCGTGTTGATTCGTCGTGCAGAAAACGATTTCCAGCTCCCGACTATATCCTCCAAATCAGTGTCGCTGGGAATGATCGGCCGGACGATACAATGCACGTGGTTGGGCATTATGACGCTCGCACCTAATTCATATCGACCGCCGTGAAAATGTTGTAAAGATTCGTGAACAATGGTGGCGCAGCGGTCATCTTTCAATAGGCAGCTTCCCGAGCCTTGATCAAGCCAATATTCGATCTTCTCGAATATCATGCGAGCCAACTGTTGCAGGACGTTGTTGGAGCGAGGAGGTGGGTTGCGACGTTCCCAATCCTTTTTAAGACTCTCCAGCTCACGAAGTCGATTCTCTGGGATCGAATCGGCCAAGCGAAACGTGACAAAATAAGTTGCACCTGCCTGCCGCCAGTGAGAAATATGCCGCGTGTAAACACGCATCGGAATTTCGTCTCGGAGACCTTGGAACCCGTGCGGTGGCGCAAGATTCCACATCCGACAAGCCTCCATTTAAAAGATGTTAAACGCAGGTACGTAGGTCGGGTCTCCAGGCCCGACAAACTGTCTACAACCTGCTTAACTACAGAAACAAATAATTTAACAGCGGAAGCTAAATTCTATCTAGTGTGCCAAAATATATGTCGTTGACTTGATGTTCGACTTGCAAGATGTTTTGCTTCGGGGGACGCACTCGGTGCCTTCTTTTCACTTGATGTCTACATTTTTTTTGACGGGCCTGGAGACCCGTCCTACGGTTTTTTTCATCACGGTTTTGCGGCTTCGCGGAGTAGGCGAAGCGCGGTTTCGACGAGAATTTCGCCACTGCCGGGTTGCAGCGCGGAGTTGGTGACTTCGTAGCTGCCGCCAGCGTGGGCGGCGCGGGTTGGAATGTAGATTGTTTCAACGGCATTGGAAAGTTCGATGACGAGGGTCGTGCGAAACGGCGAACCTTGCTTGATCGCCAAGCCTAGTTCGACGAATACTTCTCCGGGCAAGCACACGATTGCAATATCGTTACCGAGCGTCATGACCGTCACATCGACCGGTATTGTCTCGCCCGTGCCGGCCAAGGATCGACTCAGGCCCCACGTAATATGCTCGGCAGTATTGGTAAAGGGATCTCGATGGCGGAACTGGTCGAGGATAAGTTTTTTGTAAGCCGTGACGTGATCGAGAAAGTCAACTTGCTCTTTTCGACCGGCCGCAGCGACGACTTCAATCGAGCGAGCAACTTCTTCCTTCGTCGCGTCTTGCAAAGGCAACCGCACCTCTTGTGACTTGACGAATAGTTTCGGGTCCTTGAGGTATGCCAGTTGGTCGAGTTGCTCCACGATCGAGTTGCCGATAGAGCCACCGATAAAATCCACTTTGTTGCGCGTTGAGGCTGTGGGATCGGAATGGTTGATATCACCGCAACAGCCCGTGCCGAAGATCGAGATCAACTCTGCTCCATGGGCGGATCGCAGTGATTGTTCGATGAACATGGGATAATCGGCGCTCCACTTCATCCCGCCAACTGTATCGAGGTGGAGTGCAAAGTTGCTGAGCACGCCCCGCGTTTGGTTGGTTTCCGGATCGCGAATCGCCAGTAGGCCGATCTCGGAGTCGATCGGTCCGGCTGCTCGAACGACATTGGGATTGGACAGACTTTGCCAAGTCTGAACGCTGCCGTCCCGCATGACAAAGCGGCGATTGAATGCAACGGGTGTACGTTGCGTCGCAGAACCGCAAGCAATAACGGATGGACGCGCGGCGGCGTACGCTGCAACGATCGCGGCAACTGGCTCTGCGATTAGCTTTTCAATGTACGCTGAACGCAATGGTTCTTGTCGGACGCCGCCAAGGTTCAGCCACAGCTCCTTCATGTAGTCAGGTGCAGTGTGCGAATGCGTGGCCGACATGACAATATGCGAAGCAGGAATGCCCGTTTGCTCCGACGCCCGTTTGCGGACTTCGCGGGAAAGGTCGGTTGCGATACCTATCAGATCACAAACAACCAGCGCGGATGCGGTTTCATTATCACCTTCACCGCTACGAAAGACGATTGCCTTCGCCTTAAGCGGATCAATTGTGCCTTCGGCGAGTCGCTCGTGATAGTAGCCAGCCATGGGGAAGCCTACCGGCGGCGTGATGTCGGATTCGGCCACGCCCACTCGCAACGAACCGGTGGGTGGTAGATCTGGAATGACTTCACGGCGAATTGCTGCATACCACATTTCTGCTGCGTGGCGCTGGCCAATGCCAGAGAAGTGTCGGCGTGATTTGTCGTCACCTCGATTCTCGCCAGCGAGCGAGTCGGTATCGGGGCCGATACGGAAACCAGGCCGTCTGGTCAACTTGTCGATCGAATTGCGAATCCGATTTTCGCCCGCAGGGTCGTTGTAAACCGTCGGATGAAGTGTCGATTTTGCTAGTAGCCAAGGCGGTTCGAAACGCCAAGCTTGAGCTGCCGTATCGTGAATCGTCTGCAAGTTGGCGACGTACTGATCGAGCGATGTATGGGCGATGACGTCTGATTCGCCTTGCTGCCAAAGCACGGCGCGAAAGCGGTTAAGCTTTTTGCCGACTTCGATTAGCCCTTGATGTAAATTGCCGCCGGGCATCCATTGTGCTGACGAAGTCCCTCCGTACGCGACGTTGGCAAAGCCGATCGGAACATTAAGCTCCTTGGCCAAGGCATCTCCAAGCGGTGGCCAGATCGAACCGCCGTCACTTCCGTCCGGAGCGGGTTGCGGATCGTGTGCAACCCGCCAAGTGCAAGAAGCAGAGTCGAACGCAGCGACGCGTGACTGCGAGTCGGTGACTTTGAATTGTTCGTCATTGCAGTTGGTCGCATACGACTGTCCCGCGACGACAAAAACTTCGCCGACGCCGATCGGTTCGACCGAGCCCTGTGCGACGATCTTGTCTTCCTTTTGCATCCGTATCTCGAGCCGATACCAGCCACCGGCGGCAATGCGTGCAAACGTAACAAACTGGGTTCCGTCGAGGGCGACATTCAAAGGCTTCCATTCACCGTTGCCTTCAGCCTGCTCCAAGAGTGTAACTACTCGATATTGCCACTGGCCATCATTTGCGCCCGGAGGCATCATTCCACGAATGGCGACTTCGGCGAATCCTGAACACGGAGCAACGCCCGTCCTCTGAACGACTTGATGGGGAAGCGGTAGATCCAGCTTCAGCAATTCAGCTCCCTGGGCCCACATTGTGATCGACAAGAATGAGCAAACAATCGACAAAGTTCTGCGGACATATTGCATCGGTACTGGGCCTCTGAATATAGAATTGCCTTGGATAATCAACCGTTCCAAGAATGGCTTTGAAACCGCAACTGATTATAACACACGTTTTTCTACCTGCGAGAAATTGAATCAGCGACGCGTGATACTACCGAAGAACTGTCGTCGCTCCCCAAGTCTTGTCGCAACGGATTCGATGTATCTGGCAAATCGTGCTCCGTCGACCGTGCGTTCCTGCTTCTTGCGGGGTATGAGGATTTTATGGGTACGTTGAGTCTTCCGTTACGACTACCCCGCAAATCACATTAATCAGCATCGCATGAGACTATCTTAAAAACCCTATCTAAGCGCCCAAGAAATGGGGGCCACCGTAGCCTGACACACTTGGTTGTCGTACTTTGCCTTGGACTCGATGTCCTTTGGATGTGTGCGAAGCGTCTTGCAGCACCCGCACTTGGCAACGTATTCACCATAGTGAATCTCTCTCCAAAGTTCTTGCTCATCCCCGGCCCCTTGCTCCTCCGGAGTACCGGAAGGAGAAGGGGAGAAAGAATTGAGGGTGGTCGATTAGGCTTGTACTCGAGGAGAAATAAGTTGTACGCGCCTTACGGGTTTCTAAGAAATCTCAGTCGTTGAGCAACTGGATTACGAAGAACGATTGCAGGCCATCTAGTGGTGCGGAGCCTAGGATGATTGGTTTTCCTTCGACAAGCTGGACGACGACGCTCAACGCTGCTCCTTTTTTGTCTTGGCCAAGTCCATCGATTTGGAAATCGATATTCGCACGATGGTTCGTAGTTGTGCCTGACCCCGGTTCAAGCTTGCCCTGAATCCGGAAACGCTGGCCTTTGGCATTGGTTCCGTCAGCTCGAAATGGGCTTGAATCGGAACCGAATGTGAACCGCGTCAGGACTTGACCAGCAACCCCAATATTGTCAAACCCCATCGCAGCAAGCTTTTCGATCACAGGGCGCAAGTTAGCTTCGGGCTCGCTCCAATTGTCTGATGGCCCTTTTGTTGCAAGCCATAACACTTGGATCATCTTCTCTGACGTTGTCGCGGTGCGTTCTTTTTCTGAACTTTGTAATGAACTCAGAATCTTCTCGAAGCTCTCGATTTGCTCATCTTCGCCCATGACCATAATCTTGCCGAGGTCTTTTTGCCCCGCTGTGCTCAGGCCAAACATATTCGCTAACGAATGTATGAGTTTGCCCTCCTCGTTCCACACAGCAGGAAAACTGTTCGTATCAATAACACGAACGTGAGGCCCGATCTTGGAAGGTGGGGGTTGGTCTAGAGCCCGAATTACTTCTTCCACTTCCTTGAGTGTTTCCGGAGTCCCTTGTGCGATGATAGAATTGAGGCGAATGTCGGCGGATAATCGCAAATCAACTTTGTCTTCAAGAATCGTTTGAATAACCGACATCATCTGATCCGTCGATGCATGTTCAATATGGAACATCTTGATGATTTTTTGAACAGCCTTGTCCTTCGCATGAGGAGCCTCTTGGGAAAGCACGGTGACCGGCATAGACAAGCTGGTCATGAAAAGCGTTATCGCAAAGAAGTAACTGCAAAGTGATCTGAATTGAAGTCGCATGTTTTTGCTCCAGCTAGAAATTAGTTTGCTTCGGTAACACCCAGTAAAACTCGAACGAATCATCGCTTTGCTGATCCCTGGCAGCCAAGAACCCATCGCCCGCAATTACAGTTGGTCCGTCCATTGCTTTTGGTCGGGACGTGACATTGTCGTTTGGCGAAGTGGCGTGTGTAACAGTTGACGTGTTTTCATCGCTCGGTTGAAAAAAATCAACGCTGAGAACAAAGACAATCATGGCCGCAATTCCCGCCAAGCACGCAACAAGTTTTCCGTACCTAGCTGCGTTAACGCGCGGACGTTGGACTACTTGATCGGAGATTTGCGAAGTAACGGAGTGGAGCCACTCTTCGCGAACGGGAATTGTCTCGCTCGTCTGTTGCACCAAGGAAGCGACCGCTTGAATTTCGTCTGCCATCGATTTGCAGCTCGGGCAAGATGCGAGATGAAGTTCTACGGAGCGTCGTTCACTTGGGGACAATTCGTCGTCCAAGAACGGTTCGATTTGGTTTTTGAATTGGCATTCCATGTTATTTTTCTGCTTTACTAAGCATGTTCCGCATTTCGGCGCGTGCAATTGACAAACTCGATTTGACGGCGTCGGTCGTGATATTCAATATCCCGGCAATTTCGGAATTCGACATTTGTTCGCAAGCAGACAAATGAAGCACTGTTCTTTGTCGCTCAGGTAGTCGATTCATGATCTGCATTGCCAGGAAAATCGTTTCATTGAGTTCGACCGATTCGGGGGCCGTTATTTCGGAAGTATGAACGTTCTCGACCGAATGGGACGCGTCGAACTTCGCATTCTGATTCTTGCGGCAGATATCAATCCATCGATTCGTCACCACACGGAATAACCAAATTCGCAAGGCTCGTTCGTTGGGCGATGTTTCGGTGCGACGACAAGCTTGCAATATGGCATCTTGAGCGAGATCTTCCGCCGTATGTTGGTGGCCACACAACCGAAACGCAAAGCGGTAAACGCTTGGCAATAGTTCGACAAGCTTTTCGCGCACTTGGCCTCCCTCACAGCTTGCGAAAGCATGTTGGGTTGGGTGAACATTCGGTTGTGACCCAGTTTCTCAACTCACGCAGATCAACGTCCAAATATTAAGACGAACGTTAACGGGTTTGGTCAAAGGGAAAATCTGAGTTTCCGGTCAAATGAAACAATTCCGTTGAGATCGTTTGTTTTCCAAGTGTTCGCACGTTGAAATTTGTCGGTCATTTAGTGGCAATGAACGAGCAAACCACACTGGCTCAGGATTCCGGCGGATTGAGATTTTTGGGGTCTTGGGATGCTCCCCGCAACTGGCTTTCAATCTCTTTGACGGAGCAAAACAGCATCGGCACGGTCTGATCGTAGCGGTTTCGTGCAGTGATGCCGCGTTGGGCTTCGTGGACGCGTTCCACTTCTTCTTCGAGAGCCGACAGCCATGGTGGGGCTTCGAAACCGATGCCAGTTGGTTCGCGTGTCATCAAGCGGGCTTCTTGAACCAGCAAGTCGAACGCAGGCGTATTTCGGCCGTCGAACGAAAGGCCAAGCTGTTTCATCGCAGGGCGGACTAACGCACGCATACGATCGATCGTCATCGGCTTGATGAATCTCTCTCCCAAGCGATCCGCCACGGTCGGCATGCGCATGGCATATTGATCTTGCAGCTTGTTCAGCATCTTCTGGTATTGATCGGCTTCGCGTCCAATGCGATCGGCAAGTGCTCTCCGCCAAGCTTGACCTGTCAAAGGGCAGCCGCTGCGAACGAGTACTTCATGTGCCCAGGAGACGGGGCGCAGATTCCAGTTCACGCGATCGTAACGAACTCGTAGTCGCAAGAAATCGAGGAACATATAAAGCATCTCGCCGCGGTCGGATTGCGTCGTCGTGCTGTTGTAGTCACGGTACTCGCTATAGTGATCGATGATGGCTTCGAGAACAACGTTCAACCACCGATGGGCATGTTGTGGGTTCAATTCGCCGCGTTCGATCGCGTCGAGAATCGGTTGCAACTCTTCGTGGTCACCGTCTTGTTTGGCGCGTTCGAGCCAAACGGGAATTCCTTGGTGCAAAATCGCGCGGACATTGCCAAGTTTTAGAAACGTCTGCGTGAAAAGGTTCGCACCATACTTTTCGATAAACTCAACGAGCTGCTTCCATTGCGCTGAATTATCGACGGTTTCCAAGATACTTAGGCGAAGCGTTCGGGAATGCTGGAGCCAGCAACTCAGCATGACTTCGGTTAAGTTTTCCAGCAACGGAATCAGTTCGGTGGGCGGCGGCTCGATGCCGGTTAACTCCATTAAATCGTCGACTTCCATTTTGGGATCGCGTGCCAAGGGCGAATTCTTGGCAGCCGACCCACCGTCGGTGGCGTGCCAATTGAATCCGTTTCGAACGATGCATCGCACCATCGATTTGAAACCCATTTGGAACAACTCGTCGAACTCGGTCACAGCGCCGGGTCCGACTGGATTTTGATGTTCCATGAATCGAGCCGTATCGAGCAATTGAATGGCGTAGAAAAATAATCCTTGACGTGGCAGCCAACTCAGCAAGTGCCCGAGAACGCGACGCCGCAATCGAACTGCTAGGATTTGGTCGGGGACTCCGCCGCGAGCTAATGGCAAATAGAGCAATCGCTGGGATCGGATGGTGACCAGGAATTGATCGATGTGCTCTTCGACCGACGACCGTCGACCGGCCATAAGGTCTGCAAAAAGGCAAACCGCCAACTGATCTTCTTCCGGCAATTGGCTCAGTTGTGATGGCGGTGGGCTGCCCTCGCTTTGGCGACTGATGACGACTGCTAACAGCATTCGCAGACCATCGGACGTTTCGATCGTATTGCCAATTACACGTTCAAGCAGGGATTCTTTCAGCATCCGTTTGCGGTCATACCGCGACATCGACTCCTGATCCGCACTGCTTCGAGAAATCCGATATTCGTGAAGTTGTCGAGTTAGCGAGACGAGTCCTAGACGCTGACTGGACGATTGATCGCACCATCGCTGGAGGGCTTCGATCTGCCGACGCGTCAAGTCAGAGTTTGGATCGTCGCAATAGATATTCGGACTGAGCGCGACCGATTTCCACATGCTGGCAAGTGCGTTTAGAAAAGTGAGGTGCTCGGTCAATCGTTTGGATTCGGCGGCAAGTTCATCTTGGTTGTCTTCGCCTTCTTCGTAGATCGGTCCTTCGTTCCCATCGTCGGTACTGTCTTTGAAGACAAAATTCTCATAAGCTGCTTTGAAGACATCGGAATCTTCGGAATCGATTTCCGAATCGTCGGCCCCTGCGACGCGCGCCTGACCTTCGCGGCGATTGCGTTGTTCCTCGCCAAGTTGGAAAGTGGGGGGGACCCAAAAGTGTTCGCCGTTGGCTTCGATATAGTCAAAAAACTTTTCGATATGCGTCCACTTTTGTACGACTGTCAGCGGTTGTCCGTCGCCTTGGGTTTGACTTTGGTTCAGCGTCTCCAACCACAGGCGAGCCAAATCGGAAAAAGAAACTTGTCCGCTTTGCAGACCGACGCGACCAGCTTGGCTAAGCCAATGCACCAGCAGCGCCATGCTGCCGACAAAGTCTTTTCGTTCGAGCAACGTGTCGATCACCAAAGCGTAGGCTTTAGGGGAATCAAAAATTTCGGCGTGAGGAGCCCAGAATCGAATGTCCCCCGCTGCCGCGCCACCTTGGTGCCATAAACGCAGCGCGCGAGCCACGAGCGAAGCAGACTCGAACGTGTCCGCCGCATCAGAAGCTTGCAGGTCTTTGACTTCGTGGGCTGCGTATTTGCGCCACCATTCGGTCAGTGATCGCATCTCCGTTTCGACCGTTTCGCAAACTCGACCGTCATCGCGCGATGCGGCCACACGCCAGATTTTCGACTGGAAGGAAAAGACTTGCTCCATCAATTGGATGAGGTCTTCGACGCGATGATCGTGGACGGCCGAATCGGGGCCGGTGAATCTCGGGAAGTTTCCGGCAAAGCCCAGAATGTTCCACGGATCAACCAGCGATCCGCATTCGATGCCTCTCAGCAGTAGGTCGCGTACTTGCCCTGTTATTTGGCTTGCTTGTTGCAACTCGCCGCGCTGCAAGAATTGATTGCCTGTCGTCAGGAAGCAATCGATGCGGCACAAAATGCGAGCCGACGGAACTTGCACATGATCCGATTCTTCCTTTGCAGCCGTCGCACTGCCCATGCGAGCAAAGAGTCGGGCCAACAAAACGTGTGCAAGTTGACTTGCTCGCTGGCGAGCAAGAAACGTATTGAGGTGTTGACGCGCGCCACCAAAAGCTTGTCGGCGTATCGTTTGTTCCGTTTGCAATCGCGTTGCATGCTCGCCTTGCATTTTGGATAACAGTTCGTCGTAGAATCGATCGCGATTGCGGGCGATGGGAGCCATCAGACTGCCCAGCGTCACCGTGGAATCGAAAGTCGCGGGGCCAGAACCGGAGACGCCTGACGCCATGAGAATCGTGCCCGCCAGAACTGCTGCCGCTTCTTGAACCAGTTCGGCCTTGGGAAGTTCTTTTTCTTCCTGAACTCGAGCTAGTAACGCATCGATGGTCACTTGTTGGACGACGAATCGCGTGTAGTTTCCGCTGTTATCGATTTTGTGAGGGTCCCATTGTCCAAAGTGGTAGTTGGGACGTTTGTTTACGGGATGATCGAAATCATAAGCTCGCGGATCGAACGCAAGTTCTTCGAGGTTTTCCAAATCGAAATAGCAATCGTGCCGAAGGTCGGCAGCGGTGGACTTTAGGATTTCTAACGTCTGAGAAATGAGATCGTAATAGGATCCATAAGCCACTCCAACGTCCGCAACGTACAGCGGAATCGGGCGCAACCATTCATGAGGATACGGCTCCAAGCGGCGACCTTCGAGAACGGCGACCGGGCGATATCCAACGTAATCATTCAATTCCCGAATCGCGCCTTGGACGATGCGCTCGGTTTCGTCCCAGGGAGCACCTTGAGAAAGCACAGCGGCAATCGCTCGACCGAGGAAGAATCCATTGAATATTCCTTCGGGTTCTTGGTGGAATAGCAAGTCTCGGTGGAAATCGATGTATTCCGGCAATAAATCGAGCCAAACGAGTTGCAGCACTCGGCTTGCTTGGTCATTTTCTCGAAAAGCGGGCTTCTCGTCAGCAAGTTTTACGAGTCGATCCTGCAGCCACTGCTGAATGGTTAGCCAAGCGGGCATTCCGGCGAATGGGCTGCCAGGAATTGGACTGCCGGCGATGGCCCATCCGTACAAGCGGTTGAGAGCTTGCAAAGCTTTGGGATCGGTTTTGCCTGAGGAAAAATTGAGATAGCCCAATACGTGGACTAAATCCTCATCGCGTCCTCCTAAACGGTCTTGTGAAGCCACAACCTTCTCCGGGGAACCTAATCGGCAGAATTCGTCAATCCATCTCGGCGACCCATGCTCCAGCGATCAAACGCACTGTGAGCAAAATCTACATACCGATTAGCACCCTGCGTTACTTCTGGAAATGTTAAGTCGACCGTTCGTCGATCCGCGATTCGCAAGGCTGCGACTCGCTCAAGCAGTTTTGCGGGATTTTCCGCAAAACGCATTACCGAACATCGTAAATCCCATCGTGAAATTGGTCTAGGTCCTGTGTACTCCGCTGGGTTTCGAGAATTGCAGCGTTTCGAGTTGATTGATCTAGGCCACGCAGCTTAACAAATGGTCAATCGCCTAGGAAAATTGGGTAATTACGATCGGCTTAGACTGGGTTGGCTGGTGTCTTCAGTGTAAAACGATTGTCCCAATCGTTAAAAAAAGCGTTTTGGGTTCGAGGTTTAGATCGTTTGTTGGGGGATGAAGGTCGGCGTGGTATTTTGGCTGTAAACTGATCGATTGAGGACAATTGTCTTCAGTGTAAAACGATTGTCCCAATCGTTGAAAAATGGTTGATGGGTTTTAGGTTTAACTCGTTTGCTGGGCGATGAAGTTCGGCGTGGTATTTTGGCTGTAAACTGATCGATTGAGGACAATCGATCTACAATACCGAATACTGATCGATTGAGGACAATCGATCTACACTGGGTTTGATGTATCTTCGATGGCGAGGAATAGTATGGCGGCAATGGGATTTGGAATTGTCGGATGTGGAATGATCGCGAAATTTCATGCTCGCGCGATTCGTGAAATTAAAGGTGCAAAGCTGGTTGGTTGTTTCAACCATACCTTTGAGAAAGCCGAGGTTTTTGCGAATGAGTTTGATTGTGATCCGCATCGGGAACTGTCCGAATTGCTGGCGAGGAACGATGTCGATGTCATTACGATATGCACGCCCAGCGGCGCGCATTTGGAGCCCGGATTGGCTGCGGCACGAGCAGGCAAGCATGTGCTTGTCGAGAAACCGCTTGAGGTCACCACGGCACGGTGTGACAAGCTGATCAAGGCTTGTTCGGACGCTGGTGTTCAGCTTGCTACGATCTTCCCAAGCCGCTTCCACCAGTCGTCGCAGATCATGAAAAAGGCCGTCGAATCCAACCGTTTTGGCGTTCTGACCATGGCGGATGCGTACGTCAAATGGTTTCGAACCCAACAGTATTACGACAGCGGCGCTTGGCGGGGAACATGGAAACTCGATGGCGGTGGTGCTCTCATGAACCAAGCAATCCATAGCGTGGATTTACTGCTTTGGCTGATGGGGCCGGTCGTCGAAGTCAGCGCGTTTACGTCGACTTTAGCCCACGAGCGAATCGAGGTCGAAGACGTTGCTTGTGCTAATTTGCGTTTCGCAAACGGGGCTCTGGGAGTCATTGAAGCCACTACAGCAGCCTTTCCTGGTTCCCTGAAACGCATAGAAATCGCCGGCTCTGCGGGCCAAGCGATCATGGAAGAGGAGAATATTGTCAAATGGGATTTTGCACATGCAAACAAGCAAGACGAGAAGATTCGATCCGAGATGGGTGCCATGACGAAAACCGGCGGCGGCGCAGCAGACCCGGCAGCAATTGGTCACCATGGTCATCGCGAACTATTCAAGGAGTTCGTGTCGTCGATCCGGGCCGGACGTCAACCTTTGAGCGGGGGAATCGAAGGACGCAAGGCAGTCGAGCTAATCGCTGCAATCTACCGATCAGCGAAGACAGGAAAGCGAGTTACGCTGCCATCCTGCAAATAGCCTATACTCCGCGCGGTCAGATTTGAGGTTTTGTGAGCGGCAAGCCGCCGGTGCTTACCGAATGCACAACCCGCAGCTAGCGCCTTGCTGCTCACTCAACAACACGTCCCTCACTTCTGACCGCACGGCGTCTAGCAGATTTGTCTCATATTGCGAATGCAGTTTGCGGTTTGCTGTGTAGGTACGACGCGATCAGGGATTTTAAAGATCGAAATTGAAAACACATTGTCAGTGCGATGGTTGTAACCATGCAAACCCTGACTCGTAGCGAGAAAGTTCTTCCGACAGACTCGAAAAATGCTTCTTGACAGAAATTTGTCCCGTCTCTTCTAATTTTCGAATTTCCCATCCGACAACAAGAACTTGGTTTAGCGTAAGACCCGTGAATATCCTTGAAAGTCTAAGGATTATCCGCATTCGAGCTGTCCTTTTCTCTATTCATCATGTGGCTTATCGAACCCGTCGATAAATAGGCGTGGACAAATTCCTTTCATGAGATCCGACTATCTGGATAATTTTTGCGCTTTTGTGTTGACGAATTTTACGCCAGTGTGTCTTATATACGTACTGCTCTGGAGTTTTGCATCGAAAAACTCCGCCTTCCACTCGATGCTGGATTGTCGAGAACTTTTTTGGAAGGCACAAATAACAATATCCAGGACTGGGGTCTTTATGAAGAAACATTCTCGAGGTTTCACATTGGTGGAGCTGCTGGTGGTCATCGCGATCATCGGTGTTTTGGTTGGTTTGCTTTTGCCAGCAGTTCAAGCTGCTCGTGAAGCAGCCCGTCGTATGAGCTGCTCGAACAATATCCGTCAGGTCGGATTGGCACTGCTCAACTACGAATCCACCTACAAAATGCTGCCGTCCAACGCCACGGGTACAGCCGACATTGGTGGCCGCGGTCCAGACTGGTCGAACATGGGTCGTGCCAGTGCACTTATTTCCTTGCTTCCATTCATGGAAGAAGGCCCGTTGTACAATCAAATCATGCAAACGTTCACGTACAACTACGGTTCTTGCCGTCACAACGGATTGAACTCACCTGCTGGCGGACCATGCCCTTGGGATACAATCAACGGTGGTTTTATTCCTTGGCGTACGCAGATCGCTTCACTGCGATGCCCGTCTGACCCAGGCCGTGTTGCTGCACAAGCTGACTGGGCCGTTGCATTGACCAACTATGGTTTCTGCTATGGTGACACCGTCGAAGGCATGCACTGGGATTGGTCGACCAACGCAAACCGTGGTATGTTCCAAGCTCGTTACAATCGTCGTCTTGGCGATGCAACGGACGGACTTTCCAGCACGATCCTCGTCGCTGAATTGGGTACCAGCGATGGCGAAAAGCGAACGCAAGGTTGGGTTGTTAACGGTATAACCAATTCGCACCTACAGCCACAGCTTTGCAAGAACATCGCACGCTTCAACAAGATTCCAAATACATTTTGGGGTCAAATGGGCGCTTGGCGTGGCAATCGTTGGGTTGACGGTGCATCTGCCTTTACCGCCGTGAACACGGTTCTACCTCCCAACGCTGCATCTTGCAGTCCTCACGGTTGGGCGAACGACTGGGATTGGGGTATCTACTCGGCATCGAGCTATCACCCAGGTGGTGCTCACGTTGTCTTGGGTGACGTCGCAACCAAGTTCATCACCGACACGATCGATACCGGCAACCTAAACACACCAGCTCCAAACTTCGAATCTCAAAATCAAGTATTCGGCAGGAGTCCATTCGGTGCTTGGGGTGCTCTCGGTACTCGTAACGGTGGCGAGCCAGATCCAAATGCTTACGGCCGCGAATAATCTTCGCCTAAGTTAGTTTCCAAAGAGAACTGAACCGCTGTCAGAGTTTTCTGGCAGCGGTTTTTTCGTTTTCGGTTTCAACTTCGGATTTGACGTTGAAACTTTAAGACATGAAAACATCCGCTCTATGTTGCAGATCCGGAGACCCGTAACACCGCAGTTATTTCATTTGCGGTAGTCAGCTCTCGCATCATTCGAATTCGGTAATTTCAGCCGCTTCAATTTTAAACGTCGCATATCGAGATTTTCGCTCTCCGGGAGTCTATGGGCATTTAACCAACACCATCAGCGTGTATCGGTAAAATATTCGCCAAAATGGTTGACTGCTCGTTTGCTTACAGTTTAGATTATTTCCTAGAGAAGGCTGTTCACGACGAAAAACCCATACCCCGTCTGTGAAGCGGAACTTTCCGAATGTCGTTTTGAGAATCTTTTTTGTCGAAGGAGCTTTTATGAAGAAACGTATGAAAGGCTTCACACTTGTGGAGCTGCTGGTGGTCATCGCGATCATCGGCGTCTTGGTAGGATTGCTCCTACCTGCTGTTCAAGCCGCTCGCGAAGCGGCGCGTCGCATGAGTTGTTCGAACAACATTCGACAATTCGGCTTGGCGGTGCTCAACTACGAATCCACTTACAAAATGTTGCCTGCTGCGATCACGGGAACAGCGGACATCGGTGGACGAGGACCAGACTGGTCAAACATGGGACGCGGTAGTGCGTTCATCTCGTTGCTTCCGTTCATGGAAGAAGGCCCGTTGTACAATCAAATCATGCAGACGTTTGTGTACAACTACGGTTCCTGCCGTCACAATGGTTTATCTTCACCTGCAGGTGGGCCGTGCCCTTGGGATACCATCAACGGTGGTTTTATTCCTTGGCGTACCCAGATTGCTTCACTTCGTTGCCCATCCGACCCGGGGCGCGTTGCTGCACAAGCTGACTGGGCTGTCGCGTTGAACAATTATGCTTTCTCGTACGGTGATACCGTCGAAGGTTGCCACTGGGATTGGAGCACGAACGCGACACGCGGTATGTTCCAAGCTCGCTACAATCGCCGACTCGGTGATGCAACTGACGGATTGTCTAGTACAATTTTGCTTGGTGAAATCGGAACAAGCGACGGTGAAAAGCGAACGCAAGGTTGGATCGTCAACGGTATTGCAAACGTCCAAAACCAACCACAGCTTTGCAAAAACATTGCTCGGTTCAATAAGATACCAAGTCAATACTGGGGACAAATGGGACCTTGGCGCGGTGGTCGTTGGGTCGACGGTGGCACTTGCTACACAGGCTTTAATACGGTTTTGCCACCCAACGCCGCTTCTTGCAATCCATTCGGATATCCAAACGAATGGGACTGGGGCATCTACACCGTTGCGAGTTATCACCCAGGTGGTGCTCACGTTGTGTTAGGTGACGTTGCAACCAAGTTCATCACGGACACGATCGATACTGGCAATCTCAACACGACGGCTCCGAACTTCGAATCACAAAACCAGGTATTCGGCAAGAGTCCATTCGGTGCTTGGGGCGCTCTCGGTACGCGTAACGGTGGTGAACCAGATCCGAACGCTTACGGACGCGAATAAAATCGACTTTGTAAGTTAGCTAATCGTTTGGAAATCCAAACTCCATCAAGACCGCTGTTAGAAATGACAGCGGTCTTTTCGTTTTGCCAACTAGAAAATTTCCATGGACAATGGAGCAAGACGAATCGCGATTTGCTTTTATCGTAAGACCATGTCGGAATTAGCGAAATGTGTCGTCGCCAAGATCCATTGGTTCTTGCGAGTTCATGTCCATCGACTCCATTCCTGATACATCGGGCATCGCAGCCGACTGCGTGGAGTAGGCAGAAGTTCTCTTGGCTGATCTTTCTCCCATAGCGGCGACAATAAACGCAACCACCGAAGCCAACATGAACAGCAGCCAAATGATTGGCCACATATTGCTTACGATCATTTCCATGATTAAATCTCTGAGAACTCACCAAGTGCCGTTATCTGAATCAAAAAAGCTGTCATGAAACAGCTTCTTTTCTAGGCTAACTAGCCCGCGTCGGGAGGGCAAGATTTCCCGTAGAATATTGCGACTATTCAACACAATCCTCTAGAAATTGTCTTAAATGGGCCGATTGGAACGACCGGAATTGGATGTTACCATTCTGTTCCGTGAGACGAACGTACACTTCACGGTCCAACTGCGGCAAAAATCTGACGTCGGTTTAACCAGAGATTGCTGACTCGAAGCGGCGTTTCTAGCTACTACATCAATAAACAGTTTGTGAAATTTTGAGAGATAAAGACTATGGAACAAACGTCTTCGCTGGAACGCAAAAATGCGATCCGAAAACAAGCACACGACAACCGACGACAACAAGTGGACAAAGACACCGTTAGCCAAACAATCGTCGAGCGTTTCATGGATCAACCAGAGTACGGTAGCGCCAAGACCGTGATGTTTTATGTGGATGTTCGCGATGAAGTTAGAACGCGTCAAGCGTTACCGCAAGCTTTAGCATCGGGCAAGAGAATCGTTGTGCCTTACTGCGTTGAAGGCGAGCTTGAATTGTTCTGGTTGGAGGACATGGACGAGCTTGAATTGGGTATGTACCGCATCTTGGAACCCAAAGAATCGTTGCGGTCCATCGAAAGCAAAAAATTGCAACCAGAGGATCTCGACGTTGTCATGGTGCCAGGTGTCGCATTCGACCGAAACGGTGGTCGTACTGGGCATGGTAAAGGGTACTACGACAAATTGCTCGAGCATGCTCGGCTCGATACTCCGTTGCTGGCACTTGCGTTCGAGTGCCAACTGTTCGACGAAATTCCGACGGAAGAACATGACATATTTATGGACAAAGTGATCACCGAGTCGGCGGTGTATGTTGGTCGTGGTAGAAAATCAAACTGATCGAAAGCCTCGCTTGACGACAGATCGAAATGTCGGAGTACTCATACGCGTAAATCAGCAGCTAGCTTGCTCGCTACTTGCCCTAAGTTCAATCTTTCAAGAACAAATCTATAATGACGGAATCCGAAACAAACGTGACGACAATTGTAGAAGACACTTACGCCGAAGCATTTCGGAGCATCTACGGTCGCATTCTGGTGACTGCTCGCGATCAGAAGTGGCTGGAAGCAGCTTGCCTCGCTGCAACGGGGCATGCAAGCAGCACGATCTTGTGCGATTGCGAAGCGGGAGTTGAATCTGTCGTGGACGGTCATTCACCTGGTCAAATTACTCCCGACGGTCGCCTCGGAGCTTACCTTCAATTTCATGTGCCGCGTTTCCGCAAAGATCGGGTCGAGCATTTGGAGCGAGTGATGCTGGCTCGCATCAGTCAAAATATTTTGACTTGCCCAACCACAGCTTGTTTCAACGCAGTTGACTCGGACCCCTATTTCAAACTTGGTCGCAAGATCGCGTTCTTTGGCGATGGATATCAACATCGGGCAATCAGGTTTGGCGAAAAAGGCTGGGTGATCCCCACCCTCGGCGGCGACTTCTTTTTATCCAGACGGTTTGGATTTGCCGATGGCATTATGGGCGGCAACTTGTGGTTCCTTGGGACTACGGAAGATGCAGCCATCGATGCCGCCGAACGCGGAGCAGAAGCAGTGGGCGATTCTCCGGGCGTCATTACGACTTTTCCCGGCGGTATCGCCGCGAGCGGTTCCAAAGCGGGTAGCAAATACAAGTTTATGATCGCGAGTACTTTTGCGGAGTTTTGCCCCACGCTTCGCGATAAGCTAGGTGAAAAGTCCAAAGTGCCCGCAAACTGCAAATCGATCATGGAAATAATCATAAATGGATCGTCGCTGGCAGCGATCACTAAAGCGACACAGGCCGCGATTCAGGCAAGCGTCGGAACTCCCGGATTGATGCGGATTACCGCCGGGAATTATGGAGGTAGACTGGGGAAATCCTTTATTTACCTGCGTCCTGAACTACATCCTGAGATCACGGTGGAATAATTTTGTAAAGTGTAGATAACTTTATATCCAACATTTCGCAGTCTGACTCCGAATACCAACCATCGACTTTCGAACTTAATCGCTCCAAGGAACGGACAGGAAAACAACGATGCCGATCCAATCAATATGCTCAGGCTGCGGTCAAAGGCTACGTGTCGCCGATGAACACCTGGGCAAGCTTGCAAAATGCCCGTCTTGCGGCACCGTTTATCGCGTTGGAGAGGCTGCTGGCGGAGAAGCCCAACCGTCGTCGACTCAAAGTCCTGCATCGCCGAGCAACGATCCTTATGCTGCAACAACTTATGACGCTCCGACCACGGAGTTCGAAGCAGTTGCGGCACCGATTACTCCAATCGGGGCCAATGATGCGTTAAGGTCAAAAACGTTCTTTGCGCAAACTCCTGATGGCAAAGTTTATGGTCCATCGGATTTTGGAACGCTTGAAAAATGGTCCACCGAAGGCCGACTCAACATGCAATGCTTGGTTCGCGAAGCCGACGCAGCAAATTGGGTTCCGCTCGGGAGCATCATGTCTCAAGCGTCCGCAAATCCTTATGCGGTCCAGTACTCCTCCGGCGCTCCGGCATGGACTGCCTCATCCGCCCCAGTTCAATCCGATCGCTCTGCCGTCGTATTGACTCTAGGAATTCTCAGTTGGGTCGTTTGTTGTTTCGGGCCAATTTGTGCAATAATTGCGATCGTATTGGGATATCAAGACCTTCACAGTAACAATACTGCTACGATGAATCCCAATTCGAAAACGATGACCCAAGTTGGTTACTATCTAGCGATAGCCAATTTGGTCGTTTCCGGAATTGGTACGGTATTGTACCTAGTCGGAATTCTATTCTCGGCTAGGTTCTAATCGTGACGGCAGCGTCAACTTGTTGTTGGTTCGCGGATTGAGCAGGGCAGAGCAAAGACGAGACTCATTTCAACCTGTAGCCAGTCTCACCAACAAAGGATTTATCCTTGACAGGCAAGAAAAAGCAGTCCGATAGCAAGAGATCGACGAACGATTTGAGCGATCACGCTCAATCACCGAAATCGAAAGGCCGGAAATCGTCGACAGGTAATTCGTCTATTGCTTCGAACCCCATCAATCCCCCCCCGGGAACGCAAGACATCGTCAATCCCAGTCCGCTGCTTGTCGTTGGACTTGGAGCATCTGCCGGTGGTCTCGAAGCGTTGGAAGAATTCTTCCGGGCGATGCCCGCAGACAGTGGTTTGGCATTTGTAGTCGTCGTTCATCAAGCGGCAAACCACGTAAGCTTGATGCCCGAGCTGCTCGATCGATGCACGACCATGGATGTCGCTACAATTGTAGAGGGAATGGGGATCGAGCCCAATCGCGTTTATATCGCCCCTCCTGGGAAAAATGTTGATGTTCTCGATCGGAGGTTCCATCTGGTTGATATTGGACCTCGCCACGTCGCTCCATTGCCGATCGATTATTTCTTTCGATCTCTCGCTCAAGCGGAACGCGAGCAAGCGGTCGGAATCATCTTGTCGGGAACAGGCACGGATGGCTCAACCGGATTGGCTGCTATCAAAGGCGAATTTGGATTGGCTATCGTTCAAACGGTCGAATCCGCCAAGTTTACGGGAATGCCCCAAAACGCAATCGCTTCGAATGTTGCCGATTATGTTCTCGCACCGTCCGAGATGCCTCGGCGACTAATGGCTTATACGAGTAGTGAATTCCTAAAACCGCTAAAGATCCGCGATGTGCCAAATCCGGATATCTTGCCGGTGCTGCCGGAGATCTTGCTGTTGCTCCGTCGACGATGCAGACACGATTTTTCAAAATACAAACCTACGACCATTTGTCGCCGCATTGAGCGACGCATGAACATTCATCAAATTACCTCGCCGAAACAGTACCTGAAATATCTCGAAGAATCAGCGTCAGAACCTGAGACACTTTTTAAGGAACTGCTGATTGGAGTGACCTCGTTTTTTCGTGATCCTTGGGCCTTTGAAGCTTTAGCAAACCAAGCCGTCCTTCCAATTTTGCGAGATCGCCTGGGAGAATCCTCGATACGAATTTGGGTGCCGGGATGTGCAACGGGCGAAGAAGCTTATACCATTGCAATTCTCTTCCGAGAATGTATGGATCAGTTGAATGTCAGTTGGAGAGTTCAAATTTTCGCGACCGATTTGGACAGTCGTTCTATCCAACACGCCAGGATGGGGCTTTTCTCAAGCGGCATTGCGAGTGATGTTTCCGCAGCACGTTTGAATCGATTCTTTGTCAAAGAAAACGATTGTTATCGCATCCGAAAAGAACTTCGGGATTGGATTGTCTTTGCAGAGCAAAATGTTATTCACGATCCGCCCTTCACGAAACTCGATCTATTGTCTTGCCGAAACCTGCTAATCTACATGCAGCCCGAGCTGCAGCTAAAACTGCTCAACATTTTTCACTACTCTCTAAAACCGACTGGATACCTTTTTCTGGGTACTTCTGAATCGTTGGGCGAAATGAGTGCGGAGTTCGACTCGCTTGACAGTAAAGCAAAGTTATTCCAGCGAAAATTGACGTCTAACAAAATAGCCCGAGTCGGTGAACAACCATTTCGCCACGCCTCGATTGTCGAACACGCCGAGCGTCCAGCTAAGTCTATGAAAAAAAATCCACCAACTGTAACGGTCCGCCAGTCAGTTGCCGAATTATTGGCGAACAACTTTGCCCCGCCTACAGTCATTGTGAATTCTGCAGGCGACATTGTGCATGTCCATGGTCGCACCGGACAATTCCTGGAGTTAACTTCTGGAGGTCCTCCGAAGAATATTTTGTCGATGGCTCGTGAAGGATTAGAACTCGACTTGGCAGCCGCATTACGCTCTGCGGCGGCCCAAGATGATCCGGTCGTATTTGAGAATGTGCCGATTAAAGTCAATGATGCGACCATCCTGACTTTGCTGACCGTGCAGCGAATATCCGAACCAGAATCAATTGCCGGTCTCCTTCGCGTTTCCTTTCAAACGACCGCAAATACGGTCCTTTCAAATACCAATACGACATCCGAAAAGAGTCCAGCGAAGAAAAGTCGCCGAGATGTTGAGCTTGAAAAAGAGATTCAAAATACCCGTCAATCGCTCCAACGCATGATCGAAGAACTCGATGCGTCCAACGAAGAAATGACTTCGTCAAACGAAGAACTACAATCGACGAATGAAGAGCTCCAGAGCACAAACGAAGAACTAGAGACCTCCAAAGAGGAATTGCAATCGCTCAACGAAGAATTGGAGACGATAAACTCGGAGTTTCAAAATAAGATTCGAGAACTTTCTCAAGCCAACGATGATATGCGGAACTTGCTGAACAGCACGGAGATCGCAACGATCTTCTTGGACAATCGACTTTGCATCAAGAGCTATACAGAACAAGCCAAACGCATTATCCGTCTCATCCCGTCGGATGTCGGACGTCCGCTACAGGATTTAACATCGCACCTGGAAGGCCAACACGTTGTATCACTCGCCGAAGAAGTTCTTCGTACTTTGGCTTTTAAAGAATGCGAGGTTCAGACCGACGATGGGCGATGGTTGCTCCTGCGCATACTACCGTACAGGACATCGAACGAAAAAATCGACGGATTAGTAATGACGTTTATCGACATAAATGAACTCAAACGAACTCAGTCGGCAATTCAACATGCTAAAACATACGCCGAGAATATCGTGGAAACAATTCGTGAACCACTTTTGATTCTCGATGATCAGCTTCGAGTCCAGTCAGCCAACCGCGCGTTCTATAAGAAATTCCAGACAACCCAAGAAAAGACAATCAATCAATTGTTATACGATTTAGCGAACGGACAATTGGACATTCCGCAATTACGTGAATCGCTAAATTCAATCTTGCTCAACAATAGTACTTTTGACGACTTCCTCGTTGAACCTTCCTTTCCCAAAACGGGTGCCATGAGAATGTTGCTCAATGGTCGATGCATCTCTGCGACAGAGAAAGACCGGCGCTTAATACTTCTTGCCATTGAAGAGGTAGGCAAATGACTTCAAAGCAATCGCACAAAAATACACCTCAATCCGATCTTCGAAGCAAAGCAGTGGCCAATATCAAAGGTACGCAATCGAATTTGTCCAAGTTGACAGCCGAGGAGGTGGAGCGTTTGGTTTACGAGTTGGAAATCCACCAAGAAGAACTCCATATTCAGAATGAAGAACTCCGGCAAACGCAGGTTCTACTGGAGGAATCGCGCAGCATGTACTCAGACCTATATGAGTTTGCTCCGGTCGGCTACATCACCATCGATCAAACCGATTCCATCGTGCGAGCCAACTTGACCGCAGCTACGATGCTTGGACGCGAACGAGGAAAACTCATTGGTGCTCGATTTGGTTTCTTCTGCAAGCCGTCCGCACGCACTGCATTCCAGCAATACCTTGATAATGTTCGATCCGACGACGAGTCTCTCACCGAAGAATTTCCATTCGCAACAGGAAGCGACGATGCCGCTATACTTCGGTTGACTAGCAATCGTGTTCCTACTGGAAAACCCGACGAGTGGCATTGCAATATTATTTTGCTTGATGTCACACAAGCAAGAACTGCGCAACAAGTCGTCTTAGAAAGAGACCGTCACCTACGTTGCATGGCGAACTCCGCTCCGATCCTTATCGCGTATCTGAATTGCAGTTTTCGCTTGCAGTTTGTGAATTCCGAATTCCAGGAATGGGTGGGCCATTCAAGCGAACAGTTGCTTGGCCAAGACATTCAGAACGTTCTGTTTCCCGGTCAAGGTGACCCCATCACTCCTTCGTTGCTACGTGTATTGACAGGACATCGAATCGAATTCGAAATCCAGTTGAATCACCAGCGGTTGGGAACAAGGCTCGTTCGATTGATCCTTGTGCCGGAGACATCGATTTCAAGTAGCGATGTGATTGGCATTCACAGCCTTTGTATTGACATTTCGGAACAGAAGGTTGTTGAGATCCAAACGACGCGGAGAAATCGGTTTGAGACGAGGCTTGTCCGATTGAACGCCGAGGAGCGTCAAGTCTACGAGTTGATTCTATGCGGCAAATCCAACAAGACAATTGCTATCCAATTGGATATCGGCCTACGTACCGCAGAAAGGCGGCGGCAGGCGGTTCTCGAAAAACTGGAAGTCGAATCGCTGGCAGATCTATTGCAACAAGTAGCAGATATTCAAAGCCTGCGCCCGCGATAGGTGTTCTCATCACGCAGCTATTTCGAACCGCCCGTAAATTGGCGGCATGCCGCGCGCGTTTGTTAGTGTGCAAATACGTTCACGGGATGTAAGCGTCGGACTGCCGCCGATAGAAAGTCACACACTAAACGTCATTAGAGAAGTCCTGCAACAATCGCCCATGAGCGGCGTGGCGCTAGCCACCGGTTATGCAATATTTACTCGACACAACGCGATCCGACATCTACAATCCCGTTTTCAGCTAACAACGATGGTACCGAGCGAGACCGAGGGCTAGCGCCCAATCGCTCAGTTTATGACGAGCTGGCAACGATGGTACCGAGCACAACCGAGGGCTAGCGCCCAATCGCTCAGTTTATGACGAGCTGGCAACGATGGTATCGAGCGAGACCGAGGGCTAGCGCCCAATCGCTCAGTTTGTAACGAGACCCGTTATGAATATTGAAAACTTTGGCTACTTTATTACGTGGACAACGTATGGGAATTGGCTCCCTGGCGATTCTCGTGGATGGCGAAAAACGGGCTGCGGCGCAATGGATCCGCAGCCTTTGCTAGTAGACTGGTGCAGAGAACAGATGCTTTATCCGCCGATCGAACTTTCCGTTCTTCAGCGATCTAAAATCGAATCCGTTTGTCGCGAGCACGCACAAATTCGTTCTTGGAATTTACTGGCGATCAACGCCAGATCCCACCATATTCATGTCGTCGTATTCGCGCCGAACCACAAACCGCAAATAGTTCGAGACCAGTTAAAAGCGAATGCCACACGCGTTTTGCGACAACCACCAGAAACGATCTCGCAAGAGAAGATTTGGACACGAGGTGGCGATTGTGAATTGATTCGAACTGAGCAAGATCTGGAGCAAATACTTGGCTACGTAATCGACGGCCAAGACCGAAAAACCTAAACGCCCATACGCCAGCCAACTGAGCGGCGTGGCGCTAGCCCAATGCCACTTACTTTCATTCTATGGGGGGGGGCGTTGGGCTGTCCGGGGTTGTTTTTTTTCGCAGTGATTTCTGAAACTTGGTAGTTTTAGGTCGTCTCGGGTGAGCTTGTCGAGGGTATTCACGCGGCTTCTTT
>JANMGV010000149.1:0-43301 GCA_031374825.1 Pirellulaceae bacterium | reverse complement strand
TTTGCATAAAACGACTGCACACTAACTTTCAGAGCGGCGGAATGCTTCTTGTAGGCTTGATTGAAATTCTCGCAAAACCTCAACGCAACATCCGCCACAGCCACTGCAACTGATTGGAAGCTAGCAATATACTCGTACTGGCTTTGCCTATTCTCCTCGAAAAGGCTATTCATGTGCGTCCCCATGAAGTCCTGGATGAGAATCCTCGTCATGACAGCAAATGGTGCCGTAATACAAAATCGATCCAAAACGTTTGACATCGCGAACCTCCTTGTTGCGTTAAACAAGAAGAATACATGAAGTTACCGTTCATTGACACCCTTAAAGCCCTGGGTCTCCAGGCCCGTCCGAACTGACTGAGACGGGCCTGGAGACCCGTCCTACGTTGGGTTAGGCCATTCTTGCAACTCGCCTAATAAGCGTAACCTGAGAATTTCCGAGTTGTACGTGAGCCGTTAGTTATCAATACGACTTGGACAGAACACCGTCTTTTGTGGCCTTATCATGTTTTCCTTTCGCATCAACCTGTTCGCCATTTGTGCCCTTCAATGGTCTATCATCGGTCAAGCCGACGATTCATGGCATTCCGTTGTTCTGCAAAGCACAGCCCAAGCTGTCGCTCCGATGACAGGCATATTGCTCCGCGATGACAACGAGAAAAACCCAACCGATGCGATCCAGCTCGAGTATTCCTACTTCGGCTACGATCAAGTCGTCTCGAAAAAGGGAGTTTACGACTGGCAAACTGTGGACGCCAAGCTGACGGCGATTTCCGCACGCGAGCATCAAGCGGTGCTGCGGTTCTATTTTGACTATGTCGGCAAGCCCACGACGGTGCCGGCTTACATCAAACAACTGAGCGACTACTTCGAAGTCACCGCGAAGAGTGAAGGCAAACAGACTGGGTTTTCCGATTGGTCGCATCCGGAGCTGCAAACATTCGTGATCCAGTTTTACAGCGAGCTTGCGAAACGTTTCGCCAACGATCATCAGTTTACAATCCCCGCAAAAGCAGACGCGTTCAACTTTCGAATCGCCTGCGATCGTTTGGTCGAGGGCCAGCACATTCCCTTCACTTCGAAGTAAACGATGACGGTCCGAATGCAATCGATAACGATCACGACGCCAGATGACTTTCACTTGCATGTTCGCGATGGCGAGCTGATGCGACTAGTCGTACCGCACACCGCTCGACGATTTGATCGTGCGATCATCATGCCGAACTTAGTACCACCGAGCGTTTCTACGGAGCTTGCAAGGCAATATCGAGAGCGCATTCTCGCAGCGGTTCCCAGTGGCGCCAGCTTCGAGCCTTTGATGACGTTGTATCTCACAGAACAAACACCGGCAGCGGAAATCGCAGTTGCCAAAGCAAGCGATTATGTACACGCCGTGAAGTGGTATCCTGCGGGTGCAACCACCAATTCGCACCATGGTGTGCAAAACATCGACAGGTGCTTTGAGGTACTCGAGGCGATGCAACAACACGACTTGCCGCTGCTCGTACATCCCGAAACGACTGACCCGGCCGTCGACACGTTTGATCGCGAAGCCGTCTTCATTGATCGTGTTTTGGCGCCTGTCATCCAGCGTTTTCCGAATTTGCGAGTGGTGTTAGAGCACGTGACTACGCATCAAGGGGTGCAATTTGTTCAGGATGCATCGTCGCGGGTGGCGGCGACCATCACGGCTCATCACTGTTTGCTCAATCGAGTCGCGTTGTTTGAAGGTGGACTGCGACCGCATCATTACTGTTTGCCGATTCTGAAGCGAGAAGAACACCGCGCCGCACTAGTTGAAGCGGCAACTAGCGGACATCCACGGTTCTTTCTTGGCAGCGATAGCGCACCGCATTCCCGAATGGCCAAGGAAGCCGCATGTGGTTGCGCAGGCATCTACACCGCGCATGCCGCGATCGAACTCTACGCCGAAGTGTTCGACCGCGTTGGAGCCTTAGACAAACTCGAGGCGTTTTCGAGCTTCCACGGTGCTGACTTTTACGGCTTGCCGAGAAACAAAACGAAGATCACTTTGGAACGCACTCCCTGGAATGTTCCAGAATCGTTTTCATTCGGCAAAGACACAATCGTCCCCTTCCGCGCCGGAGGTCAGGTGGATTTTCAATTGGTAAACGGAAGTGCAATTCAGAGTGAAGCCGACGTACAAGAGATGCGTTGCGAGTAACGAACACAAACGGCTCGTACGTCTGCGAATCTCAGGGCGTCGATCGGTGCGAAGGAGTTAACGGCACACGCCCTATTTTCCTTGAACTGAATTCACCCACTCGTACGCATGCCGGCAGCAACGCCGTTGATGGTTAATCGAGTTAGGTGTCGTAGCTCTTCGCTTTCTTGCTCAGTCAGTTTTTGCTGGCGACTGCGGCGTAGCAGTTCAACTTGAGTCAAGTTCAAAGGATCAATGAAACGATTGCGAACTCGAATCGACTCCTTTAACCAAGGCGTTCCATCAAGCAGTTCACTGCGACCAGTTAATTGCAACACCACATCACTGGCCATCTCAAACTCTTCAGCAACCATCTTTGCGATCGGCTTCAGATCGGGCTCATCCGCCGCTAGTCCTGCATAATGGGAGGCAATTTGCATGTCCGATTTGGCGAGCGCCAGTTCGGCATTGTCTATCAAGGCGCGGAAGAAGATCCATTCGCTGTACATGGTTCTCAATAGTGAATGCTGCTGAAGGTCGTCTACCAGCGGCTTCAACGCAGCTCCCAGGCCGTACCACGCGGGCAGCAAACAACGCGATTGCGTCCACGAGAAAACCCAAGGAATTGCTCGCAAGTCGCTAAGTCCTCCACCGGGAACGCGGCGCGACGGTCGCGAACCGATCGGCAGTTGCTCGATGTCCGTAAGAGGTGTAACGCATCGGAAGAACTCCACAAACCGCGGCTGTTCCAAAAGCTTGCGATATGCGACGAATGAACTCGCGGAAACTCGATCCATCGTCGCCAGCCACTCATCCGACGGCGGCGGCGCTGGATTGCCAGCCGCAAGCAATGACGACCAGATGACTTGCTCCAAGTGACGATGCGCGATGGCGGGATCGTCGTATCGGTCCGCCATCACTTCGCCTTGCTCGGTCAAGCGCATCGAACCGCTAAACGAACCCGTTGGCAACGACATGATGCTACGTGCGGTCGGTCCACCACCACGTCCCAGCGAACCGCCGCGACCATGAAAGAACGTCAGCTTGACGCCGTATTGTTCAGCGACCTTTACGAGACTCTTCTGCGCCATATACAAAGACCAACATGCCGTCAAATAACCGCCGTCCTTAGTGCTGTCGGAGTACCCGAGCATGATCATTTGATGATCATCTTGCTTCCGTAAGTATTCTCGATAAGCCGGAATACTCAGCATCCCACCCAAAATTTCGGGCCCACGTTGCAAGTCGTCGATCGTTTCGAGCAAGGGAGCGATCGGCATGCCGTGAGCGCCCGTCAACATTTCATTGGAGGCAGTTGAAGTTTGCTTCCACAGCCACAGCACGGTTAGCACATCGCTCGGTGCCGCAGCCATGCTGATCACGTGCGCACCAAAGGCCGCTTTGGTACACGTTGCTGTCACATCGTGCAGCATTCGGAACATGGCTAGCGTCTCGCGCGCCATGGCATCCGCTTCGCTATCACCCACAGCGAGCGGTAGTTTGACATCGAGTGACTTCTCCAAAAACAGAATTCTTGCAGCATCGTCTTGCGTCTTCCAACTTTCGCAGTGGCCATTTCGCTTCAGGATCGTGTCCATCACATCGCTGTCGACCTTGGCGTTTTGTCGAACATCCAATCTTGCTAAGTGAAACCCAAACGTTGCGATCTGCACCAGCCAATCGCGAACTCCACTGATTCCACTTTTTCCTGCCGGAGTTGCATCGAGAGCATTGGCCAGGATCCCGACATCCGTCGACAACTCATCCGCTGATTGGTAGGCGCCAGCAACCGATGAGCATCTGATAATTTCGGTTGGTTGGCTACCAAGTTGCACTTGCTGAGTCTGTTCCAATCGCCATCGAACCGTCGCCAGCCATCGACGACACAACTCGCCTGGCGGTAATGCCGATAGTCGGGCCTTCAGCTCTGGATACTTCGACTCGGCACTAGAGATTGCAGTGCCCAGCTTGCCAGTCAGCTTAACCTGCCGCTCGGACAGGCTCAGTGTATTGAACCAAGTATCGCAAGTCTTCAGATGAAACGCGAGAGCTTCGCGTCGCAACCAAGTCACGGTCTCGCGAGTCACATCAGCGGTTACTCCGGGATGTCCGTCACGATCACCGCCAATCCATGAACCAAAGGTCAAGTATGGTCGTTTTAACTTCACCGCATCGCCATAATTTTCGATAATCCCGCGTCGAAATTCGTCAGTAATTAGCGGGATTTCATCCCAAAGTACCGGTTTGATCGAGAGACCACGCGATACTTCTTGCATCACTGTGGGACGCCAAGGGCGTATGAAGTCCGTTTGCCAAAGTTTTGCAATTTCGACGCGAATCTCCTGCTCCGCCCGGTCGCGTGCCTCAGGGTACGGATCGTGATCCAGTACGGTTAGCAGGCCGCGTATTGCGGTCAGTTTGCTTCGCACCGATCGGCGTTTGGCGTCTGTCGGATGGGCGGTGAAGACAAGTTCAATATGGAGTTCGTCGATCAGTTTTTGGATTTCCTCGGCCGTCTTCCCAGAGTTATGCAGCTGCAAAATTGCATCACGAATGGATTCGTTGCGAGGCTGTGGATAGACGCCGCGAGCTCGATCACCGAGCACCCGGACTCGTCTACGGTCCTCGACCATATTCAGCAAGTCCAAGAAAACCGTGAAGACGCGTGTGGTGATAAACAATTGCTCAACGCTCAAGCTCGATATCCGATCAACCATCCGTTGTTCCGAATTCTCGACACCGGTTCTGCGATCCCAAGCTAACTTTCGTAGTTCCTCAACAACTTGAAACGCCTCCTCGCCTTCAAGTTCACGAATCGTTTCGCCGAGGAAAGTTCCCAAATGACGGATTTCGCTACGCAGTTCGACGTTTTTGATATGTTCCACGGTTGCAATGTTCGTAAAAGGAGTGGTTGTAGGATGGTCTTCAAGCCCAGGGCTGTAAGGGTATCGCTGGGTGTTGATTTTCGTGTAATACCGTGTTTTTCGCAACACGGAGGTTCGCGATGTCGCTTAAAGTTCTTGATCGGTTTGTAGAAAAGGCACCATTTGCTGTGATGACTAGAGTACTTGCGCAGGATCTTATCGGCAACGATATGAAGCGTATATTCAATGACAACCGAGAGTTGCAGTATGACTACATTTCCTCGTTTCAGGCTGTAGCAGCCACCGTTGCCGACGTGGCACTCAATTTTGGCGATAACTTGAGTCAAGCGTACAAAGAACACACAGCGGAACTCGGCGTTACGCGCCAGTCCTTCTACACAAAGACAAGGAGTGTAGAGCCAGCGGTCAGTGAGTCGCTGGTCTCGCACTCGGGTGACGAACAATCGAAATGCAAGAGGCGTTGGGGTTCGTTCCCTGGGAACTGCTCCCTGGCTATCGCTGCTTGAGCATGGATGGCAATGCGTTGGAGAAGTCCGATAAAAGACGGAAGGTCCCTCATGAGAGCAAAGGCGCACCACTGCCGGGCAAGATCGTCGCAAGGTTTGACTCGCAACGACAAATCTTCGATCGCAGCTACGTACTCCTTGACGGCCACTCGCAGGAGTCAACTTGTTGTGATCGGATCGTCGATGATCTCAAAGCGAACGACGTCGTGATCGCTGATCCGCACCACTGCATCGTACCCGTCTTCAGCAAGATCGCCGGGGCCAATGGATACTTTGCGATTCTTCAACAAGGGCGTTTGAAGGGCTGGTTTCGCTGCTCGCAAAGATCGCTCGCAACATCAACCTTGGTGAATATCGTAAATCCCGACTCGGCCCTAAGAAAAAAACAACACCGATCCAGGAACGTTCGATCGAGTCACGTTTCCACCGCCAAGCTGCTAGGATTGGTCGAACTTGATACTCTTACACCCCCTGGCCAACTGGCTTGTCGGATTAGGCTGCGTTCTTGTGCTCACGTGTCTCGCATTGCGAACGCCGAATGAAGAACAGAAATTGGTTGAAAGATTCCGAATTGGCTGTCTGACTTATAAAGCAAGAACCGAGATGTTTTTTCCATCCATTTTCAAGAGCTGCAATCAATAAATTAGACCTACGCCCAGAAAGAGAACTATGAAAGACGTGAACTCGCAACAGGCGGAACCCAAAGGTATCATCGCTGACCTTACGCATCCGATAGTTGCTTTGTCTAATTAAGTTGCAGCAGTCTGTGGACCGATGGTAAATTCAATCGTTGAGAGTCATTCGAAAGACGTTCCAAGAATGGCCCGCAACCTCCCTCAATCTAGCGAATCGCTTACGTAAGCCGTTTGCCGAACGCCTAAGGGACTAACGTTTCAAACCCCCAGCGAGAAATACCAAGGGAACTGGGCAAGTCCGTTCGAGCCGGCAGGCTCCGTCGACATCGGTATCTGAGCCATGCGAAAATCGAGTTCTCCAAGTCGCACCGGTCACCCAAACCGGTGCAGCTAGGTTTCCATGCGACGCCGGTAGTTTGGACAAATCCCAGCAAAATCGCGGTTCCACCAAACCGCGTCGATTGCGGAAATCGACGAAGTCAGAACCAGTAGTGTTTGTTGCTCGTTTCCATCGAAGGCAATGGAATGATTGAACTTCGTAATCACTGCAATTGTGTACGGATTAGAGCAATTGAAAGAAATCCCAGCGCGCTACTTGGGTTCCACGCTGATGACGCAAAAGCCCAAGACACCATCAAAAAACGAGCCCTTGGTCCGAGTGGACATGGGCTCGTTTTGAGGAATGGAGGATAACGGACTTGAACCGATGACCTCTTGCATGCCATTAAGCTCTTCCGCGAACTCCAAACGATCAACAAATCAAATTTCCAAGCGATTCCGGCCTGTACGAATCACACGATTCGCACCACCCACACCCATTGTAGCCGATTGAGCGCCGAAATTCCACAGTTCGCACCGAGAAGCCTGCCCAACCCTGCCCACCTGTTTTGAACCCTGCCTTCAAACCTGCCTGTCTACTTCTGACCTATTGGTTAGAACACAGCAGGTCTCAACGGGTGGTTTCTGCGTGAGTGCATCTTCACGCATCTTTCCTTCAGATTTGCGAAGTACCGCCGACTACGATGCAAAGCGTCGAATCCTCGAAATCGTGTGTTTGAACTGCACGCTCGACGGCGCAACTCTCGTCCCTCAAATGAGAAAGCCCTTCGACGTTCTCGCCGAATGGCTCATTTTTAAATATAGTCGGGGAGACAAGACCGCTATTGAACTTTTTCGGGCTGGAGTCTGGGGCTGGGAAGCGGGACTGCGGCAATGCTTGAACGACGGAATCCTTGTTGATCTTACTCGTTCGAGATAAAATGACACTCGCATTCCGGCGATGAGCCTGCAGCTCCGTGCGACGACAAGCGAACGTGAATCTTCAGGCCGAACTGGTCCTCCTTTACGTCTACGGAGATGGACACGATGCGTTCACTATTTCGACTCCTTGCGATACCTGTCGTCGCGGTTGTGATAGGGATGACAGCACCAGCGGCCAGTGCTGATGAAACCGGGGCGGAATCCAGGTTCGAGGAGAACCCCGTCGAGTTTCACGATCAGGACGTCAACCTTGCAGGCAGTCTGCTTTTGCCGAAAAGCGAAGTACCTGTTCCGGCCGTTGTCTTTGTCCATGGCGCGGGCCAACAAACTCGGGAGGCGTACCTTGAGGCGGGTGAATATTTCGCCAGCCAGGGTATTGCCGCATTGATCTACGACAAGCGCGGGGTGGGCCAGTCCGGCGGCATCTACGAGAGTCGTGAGCCTTACGAGAATCTGGTCAATGATGCTCTTGCTGGCGTCGCCTTCCTGAAGCAGCGCCGCGAGATCGAACCATCACAGATTGGCATCTGGGGACTTAGCCAAGGTGCCTACATCAGCGCCGCTGCGGGATCCCGATCCGAGGACATTAAGTTCATCATTGTCGTGGGGGCAGACGTCGCCGACGGCATGATGACCTACTATCGCGATAACCTGTTCCGGAAGTATGGGCTTTCGGACACATTGCGTGACGTGGCCGAGAAGGCGCAGTTTCTCCAAGATACTTTGCCCCACAATTTACCCGACGGTTTCGGTCTCACTTCATTTGCTCCCTGGTCGTATCCCCCGCCGGACCAATATGTGCATCCCGCATGGCGCAAGGTGAACCAGCCGGTCTTGGCGATGTGGGGACAACTGGACCAACATGTTCCGGTCGGCGAGAGCGTGGTGGGTTTGAAAAATTCGCTGGATCGTGCGACCAATGAAAAATGGACGATCATCATTCTTCCAGGGGCAAAACACAGTCTGGGAATCTCCGAAACCGGCGCGATTCAGGAAAAGTGGCGTGGCTACGCGCCGGGCGCTTTGAAGACGATGACCGACTGGACACACCGAGTCATCGATGAGCCAGCACACATCGACAAAATGAAACAGGAGGGCGTCGCCCCAGAAGCAGCGGTTCTTGCCAAGTTGGCACACTTCGAAAAACTGCGATGGTATGGCAACGGAACTGTCCAGGCAGCGCTCTGGGTTCTCTTTCTCATCAGCTTTCTTGCCAACACGATCGCGGGTGGCCGGCGCGGTTTGACCCGCTTATTCCGTCTTCGGCAGAGTGCGGCTTTGCCATCATCCGATCGGGTTGTGAACTTGAAACGCGCAATCTGCGCCCTGAACTTTCTGATTCTTGTCGCGTTCTCGATCACCGCATTTTTGGTGCTCGATCAAATACACCCGAGTTGCCCGACCGTCCTATTGTTCCTTCCGCTATTGGGGACCGCGTCTACGCTCGCGACCATCGCCCTACTGATCGTGCTTGCCAGGACTCCGCGTGACCACGGCTGGACAGTAGCGAGAAAAATCCGCTTCTCACTCGATGTTCTTTGCTTGGTCCTTTTTATCCCGTACATGTTCTACTGGAACCTAATCGGCTTTCGCTTTTGATGGCCTGCATACGTATTAGTGCTAACTGGATTTGAACTCCGTAACCACTTTGCGGCAATCGGCTTACGGCGAATGATTACATTCGCTTTCGAAGGGAGCCAGATTTTGTGAACCAGATTTTCGACTGACCAATCGAGCGCGAACCATAAGCGCAAAACGAGAAACGGCTCTTCTCTGAAGATCAGCGAAGAGCCGTTAATCCTTAAAGTCGGGGTGACTGCAACTCGTTTGAACCGGCGATCACGGTGTATGTCGACTCGATGCTTCGTCCCGAAGCTCGGGTCAAACAATTCGCTGCCTGTCTACGCGTCGCAGGCTAATACAAACTATTGTCGGTTGACACGATTGGATTTGAACCAAGAAAAAAATTTCCGATCACCGATTTACAGGGTCATTTACAGGGTCACATCGAAAATCCCTGGAAAATTACAGGGTCACGAAATCGATTTACAGGGTCATGCGGCTGACGGACCTGGGCTGAGATTCGATGATTGCAAAGACGAACCAAGTATGTTCGGCTTTCGCGACGTGCCGGCATTTCGGTCTTATTGATGAATATTGCTGCAACTCGAATTTACTTCCGCAAAGCTGAGGCACGAGTAATACATTCCACTCCACCTCGTTCGAGTTTTTTGACCTACGGGCTGACACGAGCGATTGACGGCTAGAAGCTTGTTTTTCAATAATCATCTTGATATTATGGCAATGCAGCGTTCTAGATCGTTTGGCGACTCAACCGAATGCAATCTGTCAATCTTTGGTTAGACGACAATCTCTGGTTAGAAGATATGTAATGAAAAAGCGTCGGTTGCCATCACTTCGAACGAGAAGGTCGCTAAGTAAATGCTGCCCCGCTATCTTGAGAGACCGACGCTTGTCATGTGAGTTGCTCGAAGCTCGCACTTTGTTGGCGTTTTCCATTAACGACACTCCGTCGACCGTCGCGTTTAATGCGGATAATTTGAGTAATTCATTAATCCTCCGAGTCGCTGGGGATCGAATCGAATACAACTCCAATGGTTTAGGATTCGTACCCCTTGCGGTTGCGAGAACTAACACGATCACCAGCTTCGTAGTCCAGGGCGGAGCCGGAGCGGATACGTTCGACGCCAGTCAATTGTATGCATCCATCGAACCACTCAAGCACTTTGCACAAGGCATCATCATCAACGGTGGTAGCGGAAATGATACGCTCATAGGGTCGGATTTGAATGATACGCTGAATGGCGGAACCGGACAGGACTCATTGTTCGGTGGCAAGGGCGATGATCAACTGTTAGCGATCGACTGGGAGAAAGATACGTTGGACGGCGGCCTGGGAAATGATTCAGCGTCGTTCGAATCAGTCGATAGCGGGCCAGTGAATTGCGAAGTCTGGAATCCTTTCACACCAGCTGCTGATAATGCCAAGCAAAAGGTAAAGGTCATGGTCCTAAACTATGATCCTTTGATTCCAGCCCAGGGCAATAGACCGCTTCACGAGGTATTCAATTGGACTGATCCGGCTGTCATCATGGCCGCGTACGAAGAAGCATTCGAACGGACAAGTGGTGGGTTCATCGACTTGGAGATTTCGCAATGGCGAAACCTAAATGCAATACCAAAGAAGACCGATGGTTTCGCCTACGGTGCGGACGAGTACTATAACCTTTGGAAATCTGCCGGGCCCTGGCATACGCCGGACGGAGTTGATTACCCCAAATTGCTCGCGGAAAATCGTGTTCCAGAGCTAGTGGATGCTGGGGTTGTAGATGAAGTCTGGTTGTTTGGAGCGCCTCATTTTGGCTACTGGGAATCGGCCATGGCGGGGCCAGGAGCTTACTTCGTTAATGGCGGAACCTATCCTGAAGTTCCTTCATCACGAGCCTTTGTCGTTCACGGCGGTAACTATGAGCGTTTTGTCGATGTACTTATGCATGGAACAGGTCATCGCACTGAAGCAACCATGCAACATTTTTACGGTGGATGGAATCTCGCCAATCCAGTCACAAACTGGGACAAATTTTCTGCCAATGCTCAACAATCCAACGGTTTGGCTGGTATCGGAACGGCCCACTATCCAGCCAATGGACAGAGCGATTATGACTACGCTAACGCGCGAATCGTGCAAAGTAACGCGGATGATTTTCTCGACTACCCCAACCTCGACAACATCACACGGCCCGTGAATCGCGAATCATGGGGCATGTTAGGTGGAACGGAGTTTTATGACGGCAGCGATTATCAGCAAGACTATTTCCAATGGTTCTACACGCGATTCCCTCGCGGGGCGGGCTTCAATGCAGATGGGCGAGCCAATAATTGGTGGAAATATGTTTACGATTTCAATAACTATACGGTAGACGGCAAAGCATTACCGTTACGTGTTCACGAAACCAAGGCTTACGACTTACTCAACTTGTCTGGAACGACCTACACATTCACAGTCGCTTATGCCGGCGCCACCCCAATCGATATTGGCACAATTGACGATTTTGATGTGAAAGTAACGGGACCGCTCGGTCAAGTTCTTCCTGCAAAGTTGACCGCAATCAGCGATCCAACAAACGGCACGTATCGCGTAGCAACTTATCAATTCCAGGCCCCCGGCGGGGCATGGGACAGTTCGGATATGGGAAGATATGCTATAGCATTGCAATCAAACCAGATCAAAAACACTTTGGGGGAAACAATATCGTCCCAACAACTTGCTAGTTTTCTCGTGCGCGACGAAAAGAAATCGCCGCTCGATAACGACGCCAAAACCTCCCTGTTGCTTCGATTAGATAGCTCGCTCGTCGGGGTAAACGGCGAAGCACCTTTGTCCAGCAACGGCGTTTCCTATTCGGATGGGGTCATCAATCAACGAGCAATTTTCGCACCGGGAGGAAGTGCAACCTTTCCGGTACAAGACAATCTTTCCTCTACGTCGGGAACGGTTGAGTTTTGGATTCGGCCCGACTGGAATGCCTCGGACACTGGGCCAAATGACCATCGTTGGTTCTTGACAGCAGGAAATTTTCCGAACAATTTCTTAAACGTTTATTATGACTCGTGGGACGACTCCGTTCGTCTAGGTTTATTTGGTGACAATCCTAACACCTCGACTGTTGAGACCGACTATGGAACCATGGTAAGCTCGGGCACCGTCACTTGGAGGGCTAACGAGTGGCATCACGTCGGAGCAACTTGGGATTCTTCGTTACATGAAATGGCCATCTCTGTTGATGGTCGACGCATCGGTTATCGTACAGATGCTGCGACCCTTTCAGCTTTCTCGACGACATCCTTTAAGTTTGGTGGTGAAAATGGCCAAACTGGTGGTAATGGATTCGATGAAGTTCGCATTTCAACATTGGCTCGATCGGCGCCAGAAATTGCGTCGGATTACAGCCAAGGGTTGGAGTTCATTCAGCTTTCATCTCTCGAACCAACTGTAGCGATCGCAGTTGGAGACAGGAAGCGACTCGATTTCTTCGCGGAGAGTTCTTTGGGAATTCAGCGGGATGTTAGCCGACAAGTTCTAGTCACTACCAATAATTCGACGATTCTCGCTATCGATAGCGACGGTTCTTTTCGAGGGCTAGCTTCGGGATCCACGACCGTCGAAGTCAAACTCGGCGCTTTATCTATTTCGATTCCCGTTACCGTAACGGATAATAATCGTCCAACAGTGTCATCTTTCATCGCAGGCAATGTAGGCGTGGACGGGGGGACGTCGCACTCCTTCGATATAACTTACTCCGATAACACATCGCTAAACCCAAACGCGTTCAATAACAGTGACGTTCTCGTACAAGGACCGAATGGCTATGGTCGATTCGCCCAATTCGTTAGTACTCTGTGTAATGCGAACAGTTCCGTTTGCAAGGCTACTTATCGTTTGACGCCACCTGGAGGCAATTGGGACCAAGGTGATGACGGAACTTATCGATTGCAGCTTGTGGATTGGCAGATAAAGGATTCGCAGATTCAATTTGCTGCATCTATTTCAATCGGGCAATTCGACGTCAACATACAACCGGCCTTGTCGTTCAAATCCGGCATTCTCACCATCAATGGGTCGCCTCAATCAGATATGATCACGATCAATTCTGCGAATGGGAAACTACAACATAACCTGCAACTCGGGGGTAATCTTGTCAGCCAATGGGATATGGATTCGCAACGTCCTGATGAGCAGATATTTCTGCTGTCGGATACCTTGAAAGTCTTCATCAATGGTGGAGACGGCAACGACTCCTTATCAACCCAAGGTTTGCCGATGATTTCGGTCCTCAATGGCGGCACTGGCGATGATGTCTTGATTGGCGGTTCGGCGAACGACACCATTAAAGGGGATACGGGAAAGGATACTCTGATCGGTGGAGCAGGTAATGATCTCTATTTGTTCGATACCGACTTGGCGTTGGGTTCCGACACCATCGAAGAAACTGAAGGTGGAATCGACACACTGGACTTCAGCTCGACGACCACGCGAGCAATTGCTGTCGATCTCAGTAGTTCAGCGACTCAAGTAGTCAACATGGGACTTTCGCTCAAACTTAATTCCAACAGCAGCATTGAGAATGTCGTAGGTGGATATCTCGGAGATCAGCTCAAAGGTAATGCACTTGCCAACACGTTGACCGGTGGACATGGTGACGACACTCTAAACGGGCAAGGCGGGAATGACACTTACTCGTTCGACTCAGATTTGGCTTTAGGAAGTGACGTAATTGTCGAGTCGGCTGGAGGGATCGATACATTGGACTTTGGCAAAACGACCACACGATCCGTGTCGGTTGATCTCAGTTTACCAGTCGCACAAGTCGTCAATGCGGGCCTTACCCTGACACTTGGATCGGGAACAACCATGGAGAATATTACCGGAGGAAGCTTGGATGATATCTTGAAAGGCAATAGCCTGTCCAATGCGATTGTAGGCGGACTAGGTAACGATACGATGATAGGGCGAGGAAACGCAGACACTTATATATTCGATACCGATCTTGCTCTCGGAAGCGATTCCGTCGACGAATCGGGAGGAGGATCCGATACTCTCGATTTTGGTCAAACAACCACACGCGCTGTCACAGTCAATTTGGGCGTATCAACGACACAAGTCATCAATGCTGGTCTGTCTCTGGCAATCGGGGCGACAAACACAATCGAGAATGTCATCGGTGGCAGCAGGAATGACATTATTACCGGCAACACGCTTAACAATACCTTCACCGGTGGCCCAGGCAATGACAAGCTAACAGGAGGCTTGGGAAATGACGTGTACTTGTTTGATACCGATCTGAGCCTGGGCACTGATAGTCTTGACGAATCCGCTGGGGGAATTGACACGTTGGATTTTAGTATGACAACGACCCGCAGCGTAGAGTTGGATATGGCTGTTTTGAATTTTCAGAAAGTAAACGATGGATTATCGTTGATATTAGGCGGAACAAGTCGCTTCGAAATCGCGATTGGTGGGAGCCAGGCGGATACGCTGCAGGGCAATGATTTTGCGAATGTAATCGTCGGTGGTCCTGGCAACGATATTATCAACGGGAGAGGCAGCAATGATGTTTTGATCGGGGGTACCGAAGCCGATATCATGAACGGCGGAGCCGGCGATGACTTGCTGATCGGTGGAACTACCAGCTATGATACGAACGTGTCTTCTCTGTTGATAATTCGCACTACATGGTCATCTTCTACCGATAGCTACACGACTCGCGTTGATAAATTGCGGACCGGAGTGGGGGCTGTCAAGCTGCAAGCTGCTCTACCATCCGCCACGGTTTTCAACGACGGTGCCGCAATTGACTCCATGGTCGGCAGTACCGAACGAGATTGGTTTTTTGCCTCCCTAGTTGATTTGCTTGGAGACATTGGGGCCGATGAATTTAAAGACTTACTAAGTTAATTGGGTCGCTGATATCTTAATCAATCGTCCAACCCAATGCGATAACGTGTTATTTGTACCTAGCGGTCATTTACAGGGTCACATCGAAAATCCCTGGATAATTACAGGGTCACGAAATCGATTTACAGGGTCATGGTTGCAGATGGAAACTGCAGCGGACGACAGTAACGTTACGCTTCCAAGTATCCAATCTCGGGTTGTCCAGTTTTTGCTGGTCCCCTCCTAAACTCGAGCTCTTTGCCTTGCGTTGGAACTCCCGGAGTATCCGGCTGGACAGGCAGAGTTTGCAGTTCAGGCAGGTCTGTGATAAACCGTGGCGTTACGGACATGCCATCGCTTACGAAATCGAGGTGGAGTTGCAATGGGGCGCCGCCGCTGTCTTTTAGTAGTGAGTCTGTGTACCCGTTGGAACGGGCCTCGCGGACAATCTCTTGTCCTGGCTCCAATCTATATTTGAGGACGGCTTGTTTGGTTGATTTAATTCCTGGTTGATCGTTACCGTTCCGAACAATCCTATTCACAAGCGGCGGGCCATTCATCGGGACAAACGCCGTCACGGTCTCCGTCCACTCAACGGCCGTGCCGCCTGTATTCTTAACACGGATGGCGATGACATACTCTTGCGTGTTGTTTTCTGGGGCGTCTATGCCGAAACGCGAGTAGACGCAGCGTGTCGCACTAGCCTCAACTGACAAAGACACGCGGTTTTTAGGCTGCACGATCGTTGGGTTCTTCGGCTCTGGAGACAGCGTCTTGGAACAGCTTGCTAGCAGACACATCGAAAGAACAACCCCGATGGGTGCCAATTTGTAATTCATAGAATTAGAAACCTTTTGTCAGTCAAAGTTTTCCAGACGATTCGGAGTAAGAAAGTTGCCAATAAGTCTAACGAAATTCTTATCCGTTCATTGAACTGTGGTGGGTGAAACTCGGAGAATTCATCACATACCATTCTCCTTTTCTCGTGCGATTTTCAAAAAGCCTGGATTTCTGATGACTTGAGGTTTTTTTTGTAGACGTCGAAGGCAAAGACGAACCAAGTAGGTGCGGTTTTTGCAACTGACGCCGTTTCGCCTTGGCCACGATTGTTCCACTCGATGCGTGCGAGTCGGCATCTGGAATTGCAAAGAGAATTCCCAATCCACGTCGTTTGCAGTTGGCTTGCCACTCATCGAGAATTGCTCAACAAAGCTATCTACTGGTGACCGAGGATGAATTTGTAAAAGCGGCAGAAGCGAATGTCGTGCAGCAAGCGGCGCAACCATTACGCAATGCTTGACTTGGCTTCTCGTATCCCCTTAGACTAACCCACTAAAGACGCCCGCTCCCCGGATTCCGCATAGTGCGCGTCCAGCGAAGCGTCTCAGTACAACGTGCAACCTCTCCTTCCGTAAAAAGTCAGGATAGTTTGTTATTCGTTTGGCGGTAACCGGATCTCGGGGTCGCGTCGAAGAGTGTTTGCACATGGAGACGTTTCATGTTCGTCAACGTGAAGTGGTTGCTGCTCTGTTTGGGAATGGCGGGCGTCGGGGCTTTGCCCGTGGTGGGACAGCACCCGGAGAAAACCGCAGTGGGCGCGGACGTATTCGGGCACGACAAGGTTTGGCTGTTCCACCTAACGCTCACCGCCGCCGAGTACGCGGCGATGCAGCCGGCGCCGGGCAGTTTCCCAGGTGGACCCGGTGGCTTACCCGGTGGGCCGATGCCGCCGGCGAAGGTGGAACCAAAGCCCGGCGAGTCGAAGCGCGACGCGCATCGGAGCGCGTTCGGCATCGAGTTCCCGTGGGCCGTCGCGTCGCTCATCGCTGACGGCAAGAAGTTCGAAAAGGTCGGCCTCCGCTACAAGGGCAACTCCACCTACGTGAGGGCGAGCCGCAATCTGAAGCGCTCGCTGAAAGTGGACTTCGACCGATACGACGACGCGGCCCGGTTTCACGGGCTGAAGTCGCTCACACTCAGCAACGGTGTGATGGACCCGAGCCAGGGCCGCGAGGCGCTGGCGTACTCCATCTACCGCGCCGCCGGCGTGCCCGCGCCGCGCACCGCGTTCGCCGAAGTGACGCTCACCGTGGCCGGCAAGTACGACAAGGAGCACGTCGGCCTGTACACGCTGATCGAGGGCGTGGACAAGAACTTCCTCCAGCTGAACTTCAAGAACAATGCGGGCTTGCTGATGAAGCCGGAGCGAATCCCCGGCCTCGTCTTCCTCGGCGAAGATTGGGCGCGCTACAAGGACACTTACTTACCCAAGCGCGAAGCGACCAAAGACGAGATTCAGCGCGTCATCGACTTCACCAAGCTCGTCAGCGCGACACCGGAAGCGCAGTTCAACGAAGAGATCGCTTCCTACCTCGATGTGGACGCATTCCTTAAGTTCATGGCCGTGACCGCGATCATCGCAAACTTCGACAGCTTCCACGGTGGGCACAACTACTACCTTTACCTCCACCCGGAGACGAACAAGTTCCTATTCATCCCGTGGGACCTCGACCTCAAGCTGGGCGGCTTCCCGATGCTCGGCGCGCCGGAACAGATTGACCTCAGCCTCACCAAGCCCTACGCCGGGCAGAGCAAACTCGCCGACCGGCTGATGTCGAACAAGGAGTACGAGGAGCGGTATCAGCAGATTCTCAAGGAGGTGGTGCCGCTCTGCTTCGCGAAGGAGAATTTGCTGATCGAAATCGCGGCAATCGAGAAGGTGGTGAAGCCGCTGATCGAGAGGGAGATTACGGCGGTCGCGGCTCGGAAGGAGAACGCGGGCAGCTTCGGCGGTCCTCCGGGCGACATGGGTCGGTTCGGGCATCCGGCTGCGGACCTGAAGACGTTCGTGGAGAAGCGGTCGGAGTCGATCGCGGCGCAACTGGCGGGCAAGAGCAAGGGGTTCACACCCGTTGGCTTCGGCCCTCCCGGCGGCGGTCAGCCGAATCCGGGCGAGGCGGGTCGCCAGCTCACCGAGACGCTCGGACCGCCTTTCCTGGTGTTCCGCGATAAGGTCCAGGAAGAACTAAGACTCACGGACGAGCAGAAAAAGACGCTGGAGAAACGGCTTCAAGATACGGTCCAAGACGCCATGCAATTCTTCCAGACGCTCGGCGACGCCGACAAGAAACAGGAGGACCGGGTGAAAGAACACCACGCCTACGTGGAGAAAGCTCAAGCGAACCTGTCGGCGTTCCTTCAGGGTGTCCTTCAGGAAGAACAGTTCAAACGGCTGCGACAAGTGATGTTCCAGCGGGACCGTTTGTTCGCCCTCCACGGCAACGCGGAGGTCGCGAAGGAGTTGGAAATCACCGACATGCAAAGACAACAGTTTGCCGAAGTCATGCAGGAGATGCAGAAAAAGATCGAGCCGCTGATGAAAGAGGCACAATCCGGCGGCAACACGCAGGAGATCGGGCCGAAGATCATGAAGATCCGCAAGGAACAAGAGGACCGAATCGAGGCCCTCCTGAGTGACGCCCAAAAAACGCAGTGGAAGAAAATGCTCGGCAAGCCGTTGGACCTGGGCGACTGATGAGGAGAGAAAGGGGAACGGGACCATCGCCGAACCCACGGATGCAACAGACCGAGCCGGCGTCACGTTGTTTCGAGGTATGTAGTCAATCCTGCCGGGCCGGCTGCTGATCCGTAGCGTTACATGTTTCGGACGTTCAAGCGTCTTCATTGATGGAGCAGACCAGTGATTTGAGTCCGGGGCTCTGAGCTAAGTCGTTAAGACTGATTGAGCGATTTTTGAAAGCCGGTGTCATGATTGACGGACACTTCAAAGAGACTGACGAGGGCGTGCGCCACGCCGGAAAGTCAGCTCGTACAAGCGTCTCCAGAGTCAAAACCATCGCCCGCCCACAGACTCGGATTTGCAAAAACTTGCCAACTCGCATTCGGATTGATACACTGACTCCCAGTTAAGCCGCCGCAGCACAAGTGCCGTTCGCAAGCCACTTGCAACGATTGATCGTACCGCTCCGTCGGCTCAGTTCAACGCCCAATCGATACGTCGGGGATCAACAAAGTACTTAGGAGCAACAACCCAATTCCCCCGACGCATAGATTGCAATACGTTTGGCGAGCCATTCCGCGTCTCCGTTCCTACTCTGATCACGCTGGTACAATTCGTCACAATCAATCCGCGAACTGGGAGGAATGCCTAGATGGTATCGAGAAACGGTATCGGTCGATGGGGTGGTCTTGCCTTTGTGTTTGGTAACGTACTTTTTGTGGTCAATAAGCTCGATGAAATGAGCCGCCTTTTTCTTAGGCGTTCGATGCCAGATATGATTTCCGGGCAGAACCTCGGGCTCATTCTCTTGGGGCAAGTGGCACTCATCATTGGATATGTCGCTTACTGCCAGTTCTACTTTCAACGTGCCGGGCGGCCGGGCAAGTATGCGCTCCGATTGTTCAGTGGAGGTGGCATCGTATTGGCGGTTGGGCACGTCAGCTTCATGACCGAGCTGGAGGACTATTTGCCGGGTTCTGTTCTGCCCTACGCCGATAACCTGTTCTTACTGGTGATCATTGGGTTGCTGCTCTTGCTCATCGGCCTGATTTGGTTTGGCATTCTCAATTTGCGCCAGCCGATGTTAGGTCGTTGGCAATGGCTTCCGTTGGCCACTGGCTTGATGGGCTTTGTCGGCTTTGTCCTGTTCAGCGGCGAAGAGATCAATGCCGTATTCCTCTTCTTCCGCACGCTGTTTGCTCTCGGTCTGATTGGGCTGGGCCTGACGCTGTGGCTGGAAAATCCAGTTCGGTCCCATGCGGTTTGATCAAACTGGGAACTCTCTACTTCATACCAGTTCTCTCCTCGTGAAGCAACCTCACGCCGCCGAACAAACCGTTGCACGTGCGTACTGGAAATTGTCTGAAGACAAGTGGGGAAACTCCTACATGCGTGGCTGCTAGCCACAACCCCAATATCTAGTGTTGCAGCGGTGAGAAAGGTATGTTTGCGAGTTTTCGAATCAAAAAGAAGCACATCGTATTGAATTTGCCCAGATCGAGTGGGAGAATCTTCATAGTTTATGTACTTTGGGTTTGGGGTTGGAAATATTGTGACTGACAGGTCACACTGTCTTGATCACGGGTCCGAGTCGCCAGATTCTATTCAAATGGCTCCCACCCCAAACCCAGGACTTTCATGGATTATTTCGTCCCTTGGTCTCACCGACGTCGCCATTCAGCAGGAGCTCCGATAGTTGAACCGTTCCGTAATTTCTCTTGTGGTAGCCATATCTGCATCGCTTTTTATTGGTTGTGATAGGACCAGCGTTACTTCCAAGCGAACAATTCCCGACGATGTTGCGACCCCGCAAATGCCATTCGCCGTTGTATCTCAAGGAGCCCAATCCATGCCAAAAGTAGAACGCCCGACTATCGGTCAAAATCGAAACCGCGAACCTATTGATGAATTCGTCCAAGAACTGCAGAGAGCAATCGATACTGGGGATGCAGATCTTTTCAATCTAAACTTCGCAGACGACGTGCTTTGGGGCAGTCCGTTCGGTGCCATAGCAGTTGGGTACGATCAGATTCACGCTATCCACTCGAAAATGTTTAGTTCTGTCGTTCCAGTGAATGGGGCTGTGCAATATTCTGTTGAGTATGTGCGATTCCCCGCAGATGATGTTGCGATCGCTTTCGTGCGTCGTTCGTCCAAGTATCGCTCCGAAACGCCGACACTGGAGCGACCTGGGGCGTTCGATGAACTTGCTTTGTTTGTTCTTGTTCTGCGCGATGGCCAATGGTGGCTCTCGGCCGCCCAACATGTCCCAGACCGACGAGACGTATACAATAGACCATAGATAGGGACGAACAATTCATTGCAGCTAAGCGGCGGATCGTCCGCCCAGACTTTAAGAGACCTTATTTGCCGCCGCTAGCTGAATGGTGTTGTTAGACCGGCACACGGTATGGGAGTGTAGCGAATGAAGGTTGCCGCGTACCAATCTCCACTCGGAGTTTGCGACATACAGGGAATGGTTGCCTTGATTCGCGAGCAAATCGATCAATGCGAGTCCATCGGGGTTGAGGTCCTTTGTTGTCCAGAAGGCGTGCTCGGAGGTTTGGCCGACTATTCGGAAAAGCCCAGTAGCATCGCCTTGAATGTCGCACTTGGTCAACTATGTGAGGTGCTTGAGCCGCTTGCGAGCAATACCGTTACGACGATTCTGGGTTTCACCGAAATCGATGGGCGTGGACGCCTCTTCAACGCTGCGGCAGTTTATCATCGAGGCGACGTAGTCGGACTGTACCGCAAGCTCCGTCCAGCAATCAACAAATCGGTCTACGACGCAGGCGACGAGATCCCGGTGTTTACGGTTGGTGTGCTGACGTTTGGCATCCTTATATGTCGGGACTCAGCGTTCCCTAGTCTGGCCGGTGCGATGGCGTCCCCAGGCGCGACAGCGCTGTTTGTGCCGACAAACAATGGAATGCCTTCGTCGAAAGGGCGTGCCGAATTGGTCGCCGAGGCGAGGAGGTGCGACATTGCTCGAGCCACTGAAAACAATGTTTCAGTGATTCGGGCCGACGTCGCGGGATGGACTCCGGCACTCGTGTCGTATGGTTCGTCGGGGATTGTCGATCAAAACGGGACCGTACTTCGGTCCGCACTGCAACTTCAAACAGACTTGCTTATCGAGGACATTGATGTTGGTACTGGAGAGACGCTCGAGGCTCTAGTTAATTGATGGCTGGAATGAACTCATGCGAGACAACCGTTTCGGCGGTCTAACAAACCGATTGGGATAGGGGCCGGATTGCTCCGGGCAAGCTTGGAACCATACGTCGAACACTTACTTATTAGAGGTTCACGCCTCAACTAGCTGATAGGTGCCGGTTTTGCTGGGGCCGATGAATTCGATGAGGCCGTCGGATCGGAGTAGGTCTAGTTCCCGCTTGACGGTTTTGAGACTGCAGCCGAGTTCCGTTGCGATGCTGGTCGATCGCAGCTTCCGGCCATCCCGAAGGATCGTCAAAATGCGTTCCCGACGACTCGATGGGGAATCGTCGGATTCGACGGACCCAGGCTCGGCTGAACGTGCGTCTGCCATCACAATCCGTTCGTTGAACCGATAGCCAGGTCCGCCGCTGCGGATGATGATCCTCACGTTCTGGAAGGGCATCGAGCGCGTAGCGAACGAACTCGAGCATCGTGGTTTTTCCCGCACCGCGGGCGCCGATGAAACAATTGAGTCCATCGGCGAGTTCAAATTTGGTTCCATCTAGGAATCCCCCGATGATCGAGATGCATCGGATTCGGTGCGAGGCATAGTTGTGATTCATGGTTTCCCCTGCAATCGATACAAACGAAAAAGTTGTTGATTGCTAGCATTTTCAATAAGTGCCGTGAAACGTTAGGTCACTCGGGAAAAGAAAATGGAAAAATCTTAAAAGGATTTCTCGCGATTTCGGAATACAATTGGCGAGCAGCGAGTCAGATATCCACCTTTGTAAACAAGCGGATTACGCTTGATCTACAAACTCAATCAAAGATTTTCTCACACGCAGACTTCTGCGATGAACGTATTTGACTTCAGGTATCAACTCGACAGCCGTAATGTTTTCATAGCGATACTGCTTTCGAAAAACGAGGATTTTGATTCGCTTCTCGGTTTTGCCAAGCACTTTGCCAGCTACGTTCGTGTCGAATCCGAACCTAAAAGAATTCTCTTGGTGCCACCATACCTTATCACCAACTTTGAAACCGGTAATAGAAATCACTTCGATCTTCTCGGCATTCGCTTCCTGCCCCGAGACCATGGGAATGAATGTTACAACAAATACTTTTCACCAGCATATTGAGCATCGGTGACACGTCTGGTCGAAAACGCTAGCAAATTTCATTTTGCCTGCGCTCTCGTCGTAGCTTGTCCGGCTGTTTCGTGGTTTTGTTTGTTGAGAGGAAAAACACACTCGATCAAACAAGCCGTGTTTACAGGAGCGCTGTCTGGATTATTCGGCACACTGATTTGGCCAACGGGATACTTGATCTGGTACTGCATCGCGAACATTTACCATCTGCAAATGGGCGGCATTATCGTAATCTTCATCTCCTTCTTGATCACAGGTTCGATGTTCGTTGGAGCAGCAATCGCTGCTGTCCTTACTTCCACTCGTCACTCACAATGAATAACGGCCGATTGACGCGCGGTCGACAGGTCGGCCAAATATCAATTCCAACCTCATGCGTACTGGAAATGGTTTGACGACAAGTAGGTGAGATTCGCACCTGGACAACTCTCAGCCAGAAGCTCAGTATTGAGTTTGCTGCTTGACTTGCAACAGCCGTGTTGACGCCTATTAAAGCTTCACTGGCAGAATGGATGGAAGGTATGACATGTTGATGGCGCAAACACTGTCCTGGATGATCTTTTTAATGCCTGACCTGAAGTCTATGCCGTTGTTCCAGTTCGAAGTGCCGCAGGCTTCCATGACGACCGGATCGATCTTGTGTTTTTTGAACACAGTCTCCAGGTAATTTCGTTCGATTGCAGCGTTCAGAAAGGTCCTTTTCCGCGTTTCCGAATCAAAAAAGCAACACATCGTATTGAATTTACCAAGGTCGAGTGCGAGAATTCTCATAGTACATGTCCTTTGGGTTTGGTGTTGGAGATTTTGTGACTGACAGATATCGCTGTCTTGTTCACGGGTCCGACTCGCCAGATACTAATCGAATGGCTCCCACCCAAACCCAGGACTTACATGGATTCTTACTGCCCGCAGCCGCTTGCGGTTTTACCCGGAGGGATTCTCTAGTGCGACTTACCCTTCTGGTAGGCATTGTTGTCGTCGGGTCTTGGGCTAGCACGGTGCTGGTGTGCGGCGATGACGGCGCGCCCGTGTATCCGGCCACCCGCCGCGTCGATCAGGTCGATCGATACCACGGCACAGAAGTCGCGGACCCGTACCGCTGGCTCGAGGCCGATGTCCGCGGGTCCGAGGACGTGTCCGCGTGGGTGCGCGCTCAGAACGAGGTGACAGCGAAGTACCTCGGCAGTCACCCCGACCGGGAGGCGATCCGCAGCCGGTTGAAGGAACTCTGGAGCTACGATCGCTACTCGTCACCGATGCGGGCGGGCAAGGGCTCCGCCTTCTTTCGCAACGACGGCCTCCAGAACCACGCCGCCCTCCACATCATGGACGCACCAGGCGCCGAGCCGCGGCTGCTGCTCGACCCCAACCGGTGGTCGAAGGATGGGACCGTTTCCCTTACCGGGACCGCGTTCAGCCGGGACGGCCTGTATCTCGCCTACGCCGTCTCCGAAGCGGGCTCCGACTGGCAGACCTGGCGCGTCCTGGAGGTCGCTTCCGCCCGACGGCTCGACGACGAGTTGAAGTGGATGAAGTTCGGGTACGTGGCGTGGACCGAAGACGGCAAGGGGTTCTATTACAATCGCTTCGACGAACCGAAGCCGGGAACCCAGTTTCAAGCCGTCAACCGGAATCAGAAGGCCTACTACCATCACGTCGGGACCGGGCAAGACCAGGACGCGATGGTGTACCAAAGTCCCGATCATCCCGAGTGGAAGTTCGCCACTCCGGTGACCCCGGACGGCCGCTACGTGATCGTGGTGGTGCGCGAGGCGGATGACGATCGCCACCGCATCTTCTACAAGGATCTCACGAACCCGGACGGGCCGTTCGTGGCGCTGATCGATCGCTTCGAACACCAGTTCCACTTTATCGGCAACGACGGCCCCGTTTTCTACTTCATGACGAACAACGCGGCCCCCCGGCGGCGGCTGATTGCCATCGACACGCACAAGCCCGGCCCGAAGGACTGGAAGGAAATCATTCCCGAAGGGAAGGAAACGCTGATCGATGTCGGATTTGTCGGTGACCGCTTTCTGGCGATCTCCCTCAAGGACGCAAGCACGCGCGTCCGGGTGTACACGCGAGGCGGAGAGTACGTGCGGGACGTGGAGTTGCCGGCGATCGGCACGGCCTCCGGGTTCGACGGCCGGCGGGAGGACGCCGAGACCTACTACTCGTTTTCCAGCTTCGCCACGCCCCCGACCGTCTACCGCTACGACGTGGCGACTGGCACGAGTACACCGCTTCGGAAGTCGAACGTCGCCTTCGACCCGGACGACTATGAGGTTACGCAGGTCTTCTACTGCAGCAAGGACGGGACGCGGGTGCCGATGTTCGTGTCGCACAAGCGGGGCGTCAAGCTCGACGGATCGAACCCGACACTGCTGTACGGGTACGGGGGCTTCGGCTTCGCGCTGAAGCCGTGGTTCTCGGTGAGCGCGTTGGCCTGGATGGAGGGGGGCGGCGTGTACGCCGTGCCCAACCTCCGCGGCGGGGGCGAGTACGGGGTGGCTTGGCACGAGGCGGGCACCAAACTGAAGCGGCAGAATGTCTTCGACGACTTCATCGCTGCCGCGGAATGGCTGATCGACAACAAGTACACCCGGGCCGAGAAGCTCGCCGCCGAAGGGGGCAGCAACGGCGGGCTGCTCGTCGCGGCCGTGCTGACCCAGCGGCCGGACTTGTTCGGCGCGTGCCTGCCTGAGGTGCCGCTCACCGACATGCTCCGGTTCCCCAAGTTCACGGAGGGACAAGACGCCATCACGGAGTTCGGTTCGCCCGCTGATCCGCAGGAGTTCCGGGCGCTCTTGGCGTATTCGCCCTACCATAACGCCAAGAAGGGAACCGACTATCCCCCGACGCTGGTGACCACCGGGGACACCGACGACCGCGTGGCCCCACTGCACAGTTTCAAGTTCGTTGCCGCCCTCCAGCACGCCCAGGCGAGCCCGGCACCGGTACTCTTGCGTGTCGAGGAGCGCGGCGGGCACGGGGGCGATAAACCCACCACGAAGCGGATCGAGGAAGTTACGGACCAGTTCGTGTTCTTGGCGCAGAGTCTCCGGTTCAAATGGACACGCAGCCGCCCGTAGCCGCAGCCTCGGGAGACCGAGGCGCTTCCAGGAAGAGGGCCGAACTAAAATCGGCATAGGGTCCCGGATTGCTCCGGGTACCCTGCCACAACACCTAGCATGCGGGTCCGCACTAAGAGTTTCATCTCATAGGAGCAGGCTTGCTCCAGACTTCTAATAGACTTACCAAGCCGGATGTGGAAAGATATTCGTTGGTCAGAGTGATTTGAACACCCGTCCGAACGGACACCAGACAAAGCTTCGAAGGGTGCGAATATCAACGCTGCGCAATTCCAAAAACTCAGCCCGCACAAGCGTTCCCAAAGTCAAATCCCGCGCCTGCTCAAAGTCTCGAATTCGCAAAAACTTGCCAACTCACATTCGGATTGATACATTGACTCTCAGTTGAGCCATCGCAGCACAATCGGCGTTCGCAAGCCACTTGTAACGATCGACCTGACCGCTCTGTTGGCGCAGTTCAACGCCGAATCTATACGTCGGGGATCAAAACCGTACCGAAGGGGCCAACAACTCCCCTCCCCGACGCATAGATTGCAATACGTTGGGCGGCGTCACCATTTTCACGGTCAACTATCAAACGAAAACCAAACACATGAAGAGATACAAAGTCATCAGAATCATCGGCGTGGTCTTGCTAGTTCTTGGCGCGGCAATCATCATCCTTCAGATTATGGAAGGTGGGAAGTCCGTCATTGGATCCATTGCCGGGGGTGCGACGCCGATTACCATGGGTGCCCTTTTGCTTGGTATTTCACTTAGGCTGGAGAACAAAGAAAAGGCTTCAGGCGTTCCATCCGACACGCCCAAATGATGAGCGGATATGACAGGAGCCGTTAATCCCAGGCCGCCTAATCATGCGCTGCAGCGAACCCGGACATTGCGTCCAGGTTGCAATCCAACGCCCTCGTGGGCTGGCTTGATGAAAATGCTGGAACTTAGGTAGTTCGGGCAAGAATTGGATTTGAAAGCTGCTAGGCAACTTTGTACTTGGTGAGTTGCAAAACAAAGCCAAGCGAAGGAGCGCAGCAGCAATGTGATTATTCCTCAAATCAGTCGGTCAGTATAGTGCCTCAAGTTACGAAGTCGCGCGTAATTTACACAGGAGCCGCGATACGCAAAGTGAACGCGGCCAAAAACTTCAGCAGCAGCTCGATCAACAAACGCAAGCTAATGAACAACTCGAACGGCAGGTGTCCGAGCTCGAACTACAACGGCAACTCGCCGAGCAGCAACGCGACCAGGCTCAGCAAGAACTGCAGCGACTGCGAGAACAGCCGTTGTTCTTCGTTCCTCATGAACCAGAATTTATCGCAAGAAGGAGACCCCGAAAGTGCAGACTGCTATAACGCCGTTTCTGATGTTCGACGGACACGCTGAAGAAGCCCTGAATTTCTATGTCGGGTTGCTCCCCGATGGGAAAGTCGTGAACATCAGCCGCTACGGAAAGGAAGGCCCAGGAAAAGAAGGCTCGGTCCTCCACGCAGTATTCGAGATTTCTGGGCAAAGAATAATGTGCATTGACAGCCCAACGAAACATGGGTTTAGCTTTACACCTTCGTTTTCGTTGTTCGTTGACTGTGATTCCGAATCCCAGATCGAAGACCTGTACATCGCCCTTTCAAATGACGGTTCAACCATGATGCCACTTGGGGAATATGGCTTCAGCAGAAGATTTGCATGGATTCAGGATCGTTTCGGTGTTTCTTGGCAGTTGAATCTACCGAATGAGTAGCCAGCGGCGTACAAGGCGGTGCAAGGGCTTACTGGAAATGGTTTGATGACAAGATAGTGAGACTCTAACCTTCGTAGCACTTAGCCAGTAGCTCAGTATCGAGAGTTGCAGCGTTGTAATGAGGCATGCGCCGAAATGCAACGTTGAAGCTCAGTAAAACTTCACTGGCAGAAAGCAAGCGACGATTAAAGGCTTGACGCGTTGATGCAATCGACGCTGAAACAAGCAGACAATTATGGTTGTGAATCCTGAATTATTGTTTCTGGCGCATTCTGCCCAAGTAAAGGCACTCCGCATGAGCCATCAGCAAAATTCTCGCCCCGCCGGTCCCAAAAGCTTGACTCGAATTCAAGCAACCGCTTAGATTACCGTCTGACAGACGCTCGATCTCCAGGTTCCGCTTAGCGCTCGTCCGGCGGCGCGTCTCAGTCCACACACAAAACTGGCCTTCTGTAAAAGTCGTGATCGTTTGTTAATCGTTTTATTTCGTAGTAACATTTTAGGAGGTGACTGTGACAGAGACCGAGTTTCAAAAGCAAGCCCAAGAGTTTGTCAAGCAACTAAAGAATTACCCTCGCGTAGGCAAACGCCCCTTCGGGTATCCAAAGGCAGCTTGGTGGATGAGTGGCACATGGGGATTCCTCGGCGTGCTTCTGCAACTTCCAATTGTTTTCTCTGATGGTCTGGAGCGAGGAGCGGTCATGGCTTCACTGTTTGGGGTTCTCTTATTTAGTTTGGGCTTCACAATGCGAGTGGTTGCATTCACTTCGGCAGCCAGTGGAGCAATGGACCGTTGGTTGCACGAGCAGATTGAGGCTCTAGAAAGACTATTAGAAAACAAAGTCGTCTTCAAACAAAGCGATCGAGAAAACCCAAGTTCACACGTGTAACCCATTGTCCCCATAAAAAGGGCTTGGTCGCCAGTTTGAATTCAAATAGCTCCCAGCTCAATCGCAGGACTTAAATGAATTCTTTCGTCGATTGAAGTGCGCTCCAAACAAATCCAGTTGTGGCGGTTCTATCCCTTACGCTCGATGTCCCAAGTGCGATCGATTGACACACCTCAATTTAGGAGGCACGAATCTCGCTGAATGGTATCATCTCTGCTGGCCCGGGATCGATGTCGGTTCAGAAATACCGGCTGACTGTTTCGATTGCTGGAAGGTCGCTTGGGGATCAGATTCGGAAATTGAGACAGCTGAAACTACGAAGGCAAGCCCTGTCCACACAATTCGGCAGTTTCCCTCAGATGGTCCACCCTGCCCAAGATATGGACAATTACTACCGACACAGAAGTCGCTACAAAGTTTTCCTTGCGGGGCGGACTGGCATTGAAGTGCTTTTCGCAATCTTCGCGCCCACGTCGCGACAAACACCTGACAACGGTTATAATCGACGAATAGACGATTGCAAACAAGCCTTCGATCAGGCGTTTTGACTTGTGTGGAGTCTACTGCTCGGGCTGGTTAAATCGAGTCGTTCTGCGGGGGAGATTCTGCGTGCGGTGGGTGGCGAAAACAGCGGCTGGCGTCGTCTCGGCTATCGGGACGGGGCTTGCTGTCGGTTGCACAGGCGGGATGACATTCGCGCTGTTCACCTGGGGGTTGTCGCTCTGGCTCGGTCTGGCTGTCGGCGGGGCGGCGGGGTCCGTGGCCGGGGTCCTCGCGGCGGCCGATGGGCAAGCTCGCTACCGCGGCGGCGGGACGTTGGGCGGTGCGTGTCTCGGCCTGCTGACGAGTGGCGGGTACGTCGCGTACGCAGCCGCCTACGGGCCGGGGTTTTGGCCGCTGGACGGCAGCGCGGTCGTTTTCTTGGCCGGGTGGTTGGTCGGCGGGACGGCGACCGGATTGTTCTCCGGCCTCTTGGCGGAGCGGGTCGGTCGGTTCGTGGTCGGGAATGACTAAATAGGATGGCGTCAGTCAGCCGGCAATAGCCCCGCCGCCGAACCAGACGCTGCTCCTGACCCTGCAGGCATGGAGGCTTTCTGGAGTTCGCAGCTCCCCGCGCCCGCCGGGCCGGTGAGTTGTGTCGTTGAACGCAATTCGTTATTCGAAGAAATATAGTTTTGCTATCTTCATCAGCATACCTGTGTCTCGATCGAATCTAGCTTGATTGGACATTTTTGAGGAGGCGACTTGCCAATGCGGAAATTCTCACTTTTTTCACTCACTATCGGCTTGCCTGTCGTTGTAGCAATTCTTTGCACCCTTTACACGGCTCATGTTGCATCAATGCGCAGTCATGCAGCGAACATTTTTCATAAGTCGATCGACAATGAGATCAACACTAAGTACTCCACCGGCATTGAGGATTTGGTTGCCGCATATGGACCGACCCTAGCAGCGGAAATCGTTCAGGCAAAGGCGAACACAACGGATACGATTGCATTTGACGGCGTATCTCGTCTGGTAAAAATTGTGCACAAAACGAAGGAATGGACTGGATTTGATCTGCCAGAGACTGAATACTCTGATGGAGTTGTCTTGAAGGACTTTGCTCATGCTACAACTGCGGTTTGGGATGGCCCAATGGGCACTCGAATTTCAGCCGTTCGCTTTGCTGATGGCAAGTTAATTATATCTCTGTACGGAAACCTTCATCTTGGGACGTCCACTCAAAACATTCCGAAGGAAAAAGCCGAAGCCTACGTCATACCGTGGTCAAGAGGCACTGCGCCGACGCCTGGTTCAGTGTACGATGCAGTTGTGGCACGTCACGCTGGGGGCGGATAACAAGAAAATGCAGGTGCGTTCTGGAAATGGTTTGAAGACAAGTGGGTGAGACTTCCACCTGAGTAGCTCTTAGCCGGAGGCTCAGTATCGAGTGTTGCAGCTTGTCTGGTAACAGGCACGCTAATGCTCAATAAGACTTCACTGGCAGAATGGACGCGAGGATGAAAGGTAGGGTCTAGCTAACCACCCTGAACGGTATCGAGCCCTGAAATTTTGGTTTCTGTCGGAATCTGCCCAAGGTGTCTGCATACTGGAAGGCAATACCCAACATCGCGTCATGGCGAGCGTTGGTCGAACGCCCATTCGCGCTTCAAGAATCAAAACCAGTGCCCTGCCACAGACTCGAATTCGAAAAAACTTGCCAACTCGCACTCGGATTGATACACTGACTCTCCGTTGAGCCGCCGCAGCACAATTGGCGTTCACAAGCCACTTGAAACGATTGATCGTACGGCTCAGTTCAACGCCCAATCTATACGTTAGGCTACAGACGGGAGAGCGGATGAAGCGGCGCCACTTGCTGGAACTCGAAGACCTGTCGTGGTGGCCGCGAACGTTTCGTGACGCCGCCACGGACTACCTGGTCGCGGCGATCCGCCTCGGCAAGGTGTACAACGGGTTGGTGCCCCGCTTGGCCGCGGCCGTCAGAGAGAGCGGCGCGACCCAGATCGTGGACCTGTGCTCGGGCGGCGGCGGCCCGTGGCCCGACCTCCTTCCGGCCCTGCGGGCGAGCGGGGTAGACGTGCAGGTCTACTTGACCGACAAGTACCCGAACACCGCGGCCCTCCACCAGGTCGCGCGGACGACGACGGGGGTCGCGTTCGTGGAGCAGTCGGTCAGCGCCACCGAGGTGCCAGACCGGTTGCCCGGGTTCCGCACCGTGTTCACCGCCTTTCACCACTTCCGTCCCGACGACGCCCGATCCATCCTGGCGGCAGCGGTTCGGGACCGGGAGGGGATCTTCATCGCCGAGCCCGGCCCGCGGAGTGCGGCGGCGCTGGCGACGCAAGCGATCGTCCCGCTGGGGGTTCTGCTCCTCACCCCGATGATCCGGCCATTCCGGTGGTCGCGGTTGTTCTGGACGTACCTAGTGCCGGTGCTACCGATGGCGATCCTTTTCGACGGGGTGGTGTCTTGTTTGAGGATGTACACCCCGGATGAGTTGCTGGCGATGGGGCGAGAGATGGGTGGCGACGAGTACTCCTGGGAGGTCGGTTTCGAGCGCCTGGCCGGGGCGCCACTCCCCACGCCGTACCTGATCGGGCTGCCCCGACCCGCTTCCGAGGCCTAACAAAATGTTGGACGTGCGTACTGGAAATGGTTTGAAGACAAGCGGGTGGAACTCCCGCCTGAGAAGCTCTTTGCCGGAGGCTCAGTATCGAGTGTTGCAGTATTCCTACAACAATCTGCCCGACTGGCATATTTTTCATTTCCATCAGCGCAGCTTTGTCGGTCCGCAGTTGGTCCAGCCCTTCGATCGGCCGCTTGTCGGGCGTACAGCCGACCAAAGCCACGAAAGTCAGAACGCCAAATAGTGCTCGTTTCCTCGCCCAATGCTCCATTCCCTAAACACCCAAAAAGCAACGCTGCATTTTGTGGTCCAGCCATCACTTTGAAAACGCTACTGTGCGACATTTTCTGGAATCTGCCTTACAGCCTTCAGGAACCCTTTGTAGGCTTCGGTACAAATCATTGGCGTCCAGCCCGCTGGTCGTAAACCTGTCATCGCTTCCCACTTGGTTGCACACATCGCAAACCACACTTCTGCGTCATCTTCTGCGCAGACTTCTCCCTGCATAAGAAACTCGGTTTCCGCCGGATTCACAGGGTCTTGTGCGTGCAACTGAACTAACATGGGTTTCTCCTACATTGCTTGGTGATGTAAATTCGCCTCGGGCGTTCCTAAAAAATAATTCGGCGACAATTCCGGGGATAATGAAAATGCAAATTTGCAATTATTCGACTAGGAGTAGTGGATTTCGGGGGCCATCAAGTTTCTGACCGCGATGGTGCAACGTTGCACACAGCAGCTTTTGAAAACTAGGTTGCAGCTAACTCTTCTTTAAGCCAAAATGCAACATTACAATTCTGAATGGCCTCTGCGCAACAAAAAAGGAACTCACAACCCTTAATTTGTTCTGGGTTTTTTGGCGTTCTTGCGTCGTTCGCCTCAGTTACTGGCAATCATTCCTGTTAGATGGGTTATTTCGATCCTTCCGAATGCAACGATTCATAAGCTGGTCAATCAGTCGCCTAACCGCTCGCCATGGGCCTGATATCGAGTGTTGCAGCATGTCTGGTAACGACAGGTTGAACCGTTCACAGAAAGGAAGCGAGGGAGAAAGATACTTTTTCGCTGACCGAACATGAACGGTATTGAGCACCGAAATTGTTGTAACTGTTGGAATCTGCCCAAGGTGTCTGCATACTGCAAGGCAATGCCCAACATCGCTTCTTGGCGAGTGATGCTGGGAGACCCGGGGTTGAAGTCCCACTCGCGTTTACAAAATCAAAACCAGCGTTTGCCCACAGACTCGGATTCGCAAAAACTTGCCAACTCGCATTCGGATTGCTACACTGACTCTCCGTTGAACCGTCGCAGCACAATTGGCATTCGCAAGCCACTTGAGACGATTGATCGTCCCACTCTGTCGGCTCAGTTCAACGCTCAATCTATACGTTAGGAATAAACAACCTCCCCACCAACGCCCCAACTCCCCGACGCATAGATTGCAATACGTACAAGAAAGTAGGAATGCTCTCATGAGTACTAACATCGCCCTACAAAGCCTGCTGGCTCTCTCCGCGCACATTTGTTGCAGAGCGCCGCTGTTCAGCTTGCGAGTGCGGCAAGGCTTTTGGGCTTTACTCTTCGCGTTGGTGCCGGTCGTGGCTTCGGCCCAAGTCGGGAGGGAGTTCGTCGCCGTCGAGGCCTACGTGGGAAGAGCCCGCGTCGTCCATGTCGGCAAGATTCTTGAAATCACGCAGATTGAATACGGGAAGCCACTGACGGACATTCAGAAATTGGGCAAGCCCTACAGGCTCGTTTTCGCCGTGAGCGAGACGATTCGAGGCGAGGAGGTCAAGAGTCTTGAACTCGTGCTTTCGCTGCAAAGCGCGCACTTCCTTGAGTACATGCGCGACCACTCCATCGAGATCATGCTCGTGGGCGGGCCCACCCGTGGCGACAGCTATCGCGATGCGGAAATCGGGATCGAAGAACAGGGGAAGCAGTTGAACGATGAACGGTATCAGTTCCGGTTGCTGGACAACGTCAAGGTTCCCGAGTCTGGGGGCAAAGATTCAATAGCCGCTCAGATCAACCGGATGTACGATTCCTGTCGGATGTTCACGAATGAGCTTGAGATCGTCGTGGGCCGCGAGGCAATCCTCAAACGGGCGCGCGCCTTTGCAAAGCAGTACCCTGATGTGCTCTCAGCCGTCTCACTACGCGTCCCAAACGAGTTCGGTGCCTTGTGCGGTGATCCCAATGCCTTCTGTATGATCACGCTTCCAATCTGCCCTGAAACCAAAACGACTCTCGTCGCTCTCAAGGACGATCCGGGCCTCATCCTGCTTCGCATCAAATCGCAAGATGATTACTCGAAACTTTCGACGGTGCTGGTCGGAGCCCACAAGGCGTTAGAAATGTTTCGGGATTGGAGCGAGAATCTCGCATCGGGCCAATCTAAACCGACGCCGCAAGCTCCCGATTCGTCCACAGATTGGGTGGATTCAAACAACGGCGATCTATCTCTGCGGCTGCGTGTCAAATCAGCAGTTCTAGCAACTCAGGACAGCATCGTCGTCATTGCCGAAATTCGCAATAATCGGGCTGCACCGCTGACGATTCTGCGACCCTTTGAGCTCCAACTCGTTGCGTTTGCGTCTCAAGTCAAGGTCTGGGGCGAGCATGGCCAAATTCAGTACATTGGGCCAATCGCAGATTACGAACTGGGCAAGGGGTCGTTCATTACGCTGGCTGCAAAGGAGATCGTCACCGAAACCCTGGAACTTACTGTTAGGGATTTCGCGGAGACGGGTAAGGCAGGAGACTACGCGGTGCGATACGACTATTCATACTCGGGAGAAGGGGAAAAGAAGGTTGCGGACGAGGGTGTCAAAGGGATCTGGCACGGGTCAATTTGCAGCCGCGAGGTTCAGGTGAAACGAAAGTGATGAGGTTGGAATCGCCGAACATCTTTATGGCCCTTTGCGTCAATAGTACGTAGGGTTAGATGGGGCAGAAGTTGGCAGGATTTTTTTCGGGGATTCTTTTCTTATCGTGATCCTTGCTATTGGACGCTGCTTTGGTGCAACGGGCTTCGTCCATGGTGGGAGTTTGGGCCACCACCGCCGCGTGCCGCTGTTATCCCACTCATCTCCTTTTCGTAGAACGCCTCTAGGTTGCGAGCGCAACCCATCTGTTAACTCGTTTCGGATTCTGAGGCAGAGACTCAGAGAGTTATTCGTCGTGACTACAAGATTTTTACCCCATTCGACCGGTTGCGCTCGCGGCCTAGAAATCGGAAATAAAAACAGAGACGATTGGCGGGGACGAACTATCGTGCAAATCCTACGAAACATTGGCGGAAAAGAAAAACGCCTGGGGCAGATTTCTCTGACTCAGGCGTTAACCAGTGTGTAGGGCTAGGTTCGTAGAAAAAATATCAGCTCCCCGAACACAACACGTTTTGAACTAAAAATCGCATTTTTCTCGTGCGATTTGTGAAAAAACCTGGGTTTTTGAAGAAATGCGATTTAGTTGTAGAAAATGAATTAGACCCCGAAGGCAACGCATTTCGGAAAAACGACAGCGGGGTTAACAGTCCGACGCCTTTGAAGTTGTTCCGCGAAGACGTAGCCACCCCATATTCGGCCATTCTACGATTCACATTTAACACTCGGCGCGGTCGTCTTCGGGTGTCATTCAGAGCGCGACCATCTTCCGCCGGTGCGCGACAACGGTCCGCAGATAATTCCAGAATGCTGCGTTTCCAAAATCATTTGCGACACTGAACTCGACGGTCATCTGAAGTCGTATCGAAGAGTCGCCTAATGTTCCGCTTTCTAATTCTTGTTTTGCAATTTTATCGTTCGGTGCTGCGCAAATTTCGATTTCGGCCAACATCCGAACACATGTTGACGGTACCGCCTTTTGGTTGGCCCCAAAATCCGCACTTTCTGGTTTCAACTGGAACAATAAAACCAACTTATCGTACGATCAAAGCGTGTGGCGCAGTATTTGTACCGCGCGGACTCGTGTTACTCATGATTGCTCCCCGATCGGAGCTTTGGTTTCCCCCGGTTCAAATGCGACGGATACTTCGACGGCTAGGATGGAGATATCGTCCTGAGGTTTTGCGGTGCCATGCCACTTCGTGATTGTATCCAAGAGGATCGCAACGTTCTCTTGCAATGGTTTGGACCGCCCTTGGGCGATTGCCTCCAGCAGCCGGGTGTATCCAAATAGCTCGCCGGTAGGATTCATCGCCTCGGGCACGCCATCGGAATAGATGTATAGACGGTCTCCCGCGTTGAGAAGGACGGACCGTTCCTCGTAGACTTCGTTGGCCAAACCGATCGGGAACCCTTCACTTTTTAATATCACGGGATCGGCGCGGGCGGGAAGATGCACTGGTCCGGGGTGCCCGGCGGAGACATATCGGAAATCGCCGGTCGCAGTATTGAGGATGCCGTAAACCATCGTCGTTAACTGCTCAGTTGACTCGTTGAATGGAAAAAGCTGGTTCAGCCGGGCGGCGACCTCAGGCGGTGTCGCGATATCGGACCGTCCTGGAACGTCCCCGTCGCTCATCAAAATCGAGGACGCCTCCGAGGGCGGCGAGAGCAATCGGCACAGCGTCACGGACAAGAGGGCTGAGGCGACGCCGTGGCCGCTTACATCCAAGATGTAAAGTCCGACCTTGCCATCGCCGAGAGGGATGATGTTCAGACCGTCGCCGGCTAGTTCGTCGCAGGGCTGGTAGATCCAGGCAAAGTCAACACCTGGCATGCGGAAAAGCTTGGGCGGTAAAAACGTTTCTTGGATTTTTGCCGCAGCCTTCAAGTCGTACGACATCCGGTCGTTGACCTTCGACAACTGCGCATTGGTTTCCTCTAACTCGATTTGCAGTCGATGAAGCTTTAGATGAGTCTCTACGCGCGCGTGCAATTCTTCCATCTGAAACGGCTTGGTGATGTAGTCCACCCCACCGGTAGCAAACGCCTTCACCTTGTCCATTTGCTCGGTGAGGGCGCTGATAAAGATTACCGGAATTCCAGCAAGCTTGTCGTCGGCTTTTAGACGTTCACATACTTCGTAGCCGTTCATTTCGGGCATATTGATGTCCAGAAGGATCAAGTCCGGAGGATCGTGTCCTGCTGCCAGCAACGCTAGCTTGCCACTTGGAACGGGACGAACTTTATACGCTCGGTCTTTGAGCATGCCGGCCAGCACCTGTAGATTGGCGGGGGTATCGTCTACTATCAAAATACTGGCGGGCTCTGTCCTACTTTTTGTTCTCTCCGACTTCATTGGGGGTTCCCAGTTCGTAATAGATCGAGAAGTTTCTGATACTCGAAGCCCTCGGCCAAGCGGCGCAACTCCTGTGCAATGATAGGCTCTCGCTCATCAACTTCGTGGATTATAGCCAGCAACTGGTCTAGATCTGCAGTGATGACAGCCTCACGCATGGAATCGATGGTGACTTTTGGCCAGCTCGCCAGGGAATCGGGCGTGAGTTCGAACGATTCTACCGGGAGCGCGGCAGATGACTGTTCGACATAAAGGTATTCCACGCCTAGATGGTTGTGAATTTTCTGGAACAGCTCAATTTCGCGGAAGGGCTTGCTGATAAAATCGTCAGCGCCTATCGCCAGCAAGTCTAGGCGGTTCTCATCTAAAGCGCTAGCAGTCACGGCGATAATTTTGGGTTCCTCGCCTCTGGGCTTGGCTCGAATGCGACGAATCGCTTCGTGGCCGTCCATCACTGGCATGCGAAAATCCATAAGGATCAGATGGGGTCGCCATTGCTCAAATTCCCGGATGGCTTCCGCTCCGTTGGTCGCTAGCCGAATTTCGAATCCGACTGGGGCCAGAAGCTGCGCCAGGAGTTGTCGGTTATCCTCTATATCATCGGCAATCAGCACCCGACATGCTGCCTGCCCTGACTGGAGTCGGATAACTTGCCGGGGCTTTTCCTTCGTTTCAACCGCCTGGGCCTCTCCTTCTTTTAACGGCAATCGAATGACGAAAATGCTGCCTTTGCCAACCTGACTATTTAGAGTGATATCTCCACCCATTAGGCGAACAAACTCCCGACTGATGGCCAATCCCAAGCCAGTACCAGTGCCGGCCTGTTGGCCGGTCTTGGTCTGCTCGAAATGCCTGAATAACTTGTCCTGGTCTTCGGTCGAAATGCCCGGTCCTGTATCCTCGATTTCGATTTGGAGAAAAGGCCCCTCCTCCGCTTCCCGGTCTGCGCGCACTCGCACGCCGATTCCGCCCTGCTCAGTAAACTTGACAGCGTTGCCAAGCACATTGATGAATACCTGACGCAGCTTGTTGATATCGGTGACGATATAGAGGGGGACATCACCGATCACTTCCACTGAGAATGCCAATTTCTTCTCGTTTGTGCGTACGCGGAACATCATCTCCAGGTCTTTGAGTAGTGCAAGCAGGTCGAACGTCGAGGGATTCAAGGTCGTGCGGCCTGCTTCGATCTTTGACATCTCCAAGATATCATTGATGAGGGCAAGGAGGTGTTCGCCGCTACGGTTAATTGTTCCCAGGTACGAGCATTGTTGGGGAGTGAGGTCCTGGTCGCGGAGCATCAATTGTGAAAACCCGAGGATAGCGTTCATAGGGGTGCGGATTTCGTGCGACATGTTGGCCAGAAACACGCTCTTTGCCCGGTTGGCTTGCTGCAACGATTGTTCGTAGCGTTTGCGCTCTGTAACATCGCGTGCGGAGGCAAACACGCCCTGAAGCTTCCGATCACGATCATGGAAAGTAGTCGCGTTGTAAGAAACCACGGTTTCCTTGCCGTCCCGGGCCCGCGCGGTAAGCTCGTAGTCGGTGAGTTTGCTTTCGCCCAGAACCCGTTTGATGCCCGCTTCGGCTCGGTCCGGGTCGGTGAAGTACGCTTTGAACGGAGCCCCAATCAGCTCGTCCCGCGTGCAGCCGGTCAGCGCCTCCATTTGCTTGTTCACGTCGGTGATGATCCCCCGTGGATCAGTAGTGATCAGTGCGTCGATGTTGGATTCGATGAGCGAGCGAGTGTAGAACTGTTGATCGCGAACGCGCTGATCCAGCAACATTCGTTCGGCTTCCACCTGTTTTCGCGCGGTATTATCGGTGCCGATTAACAGATAGCCGATGATTCCACCTTGCGCGTCGCGCAGCGCCGTGACCGAAACAATGGCTGGAAAACGACTTCCATCTTTCCGGATGTAAGTCAATTCGTAGATGTCCTCGATCCCGCGCGAAGCTTTGAAGACCAATGCTTCAAAACCCGGCGTAATTATCGTCCCAAGCTCGGCGCTCAAGGCTTTAGCACGCGTAATCACTTCCTGCGGATCGGAAATGTCAGCGGGCGTATTCTTGTTCATCACTTCGGCGGCCGTATAGCCCAACATGCGCTCGGCACCGACGTTAAAGATTTGAATGACTCCCTTTTCGTCAGTCGCAATGCTTGAGAAGTTAGCGCTATTGAAAATCGCGCTCTGCAAAGCTCCGGCTTTTAGCAGTGCTTCTTCCGCATGCTTGCGCGCGGTATTATCAGTACCGATCAATAGATAGCCGATGATTGCACTTTGATCGTCACGCAGTGCCGTAACTGAAACTACTGCCGGAAAGCGGCTGCCGTCTTTTCGGATGTAAGTCAGCTCATAGATGTCTTCGATCCCACGAGCTGCCTTAAAGACCAGCGCCTCAAAACCCGGCGTGATTGTTGTCCCAAGCTCGGCGCTTAAGGCTTTAGCACGCGTAATCACTTCCTGCGGATCGGAAATGTCAGCGGGCGTATTCTTGTTCATCACTTCGGCGGCCGTATAGCCCAGCATGCGTTCGGCACCGACGTTGAAGATTTGAATGACTCCCTTTTCGTCGGTGGCAATGCTTGAGAAGTTAGCGCTATTGAAAATCGCGCACTGCAAAGCTCCGGCTTTTAGCAGCGCTTCTTCCGCACGCTTGCGCGCGGTTACGTCCTCCATTGCCAGGACCAATAGTTCGCCATGGTGGCCCGCCTCGAGCTTGCGAGCATTCAGGAGCATTACCCTACGGCCAATCACCGGAAAAGTGTGGGCCAACTCGAAATCGTCGAAGACCGAACTTTTCGGGACGATGTCTTCAAGCAAAGTCCGTAAGTCTGGGATATCCCATTGGCCGTTGCCTAACTCATAGATAAGACGGCCTTCGGTCTCCGCAGGCGACACGTGGAACGTCTGGTAGAAAGCTCGGTTGGCGGAACGGACGCGCAGAGTGGCATCGAGGATTAGCAAAGGCTCGCGCACCGTATCCACAATGTTTTGAGCGTAGTTTTGTATATCCTCGACCATTGGAATTCGTTTTGCCATATCATCCTTCTACATGCTTCGAGACAGTTACCCATGGGACGGCTGGCAGCGGGGCTGGCGTAAGCCTGCGTTCCAATTTCCACTTGTTCACGGAACCCATCATCCTCACCGTCTATTCTAGCCATCTGACGCGAGGTATTCCGGTAAATGCAAGGATCCAGATTTTTTCGACGGTATTTGGTCCGACGGTCGTGGTGTAAATCGAGCCCACCTGCGTTTCCGACGTTACCAACTCCATCTGTGTTAGATCGTGAGGAAAAGCCGATGCAACTTCTAAATCCATTTTCCAATAAAGTTCAGATGCACTTGATTGCCGGTTTCTGCAAACAACATGCGCTAGGCTTTCGCACGGTCCTCGGACTCCTTTAATACGGAAACTCGGTGAGTTGGATCGGACTGCGCCATATTCTGCTGATCTTTGGCTACTCGCCCACCTTCGGCGTTGCCGGAATTGTATCTTCCCCACGGGGCAGTCTACTCACGTGGTCCTAGTGGTTCTCTGCCATTGCCCTTCGCTGGCAGCGAAAAGCGGAACGTCGAGCCAACCCCTTCCTTGCATTCGACTGCAACTGTCCCACCATGAGCTTCCGTAAACGTCTTTACAATAGCGAGACCAAGTCCCATCCCACCTGCGTTCGTGGGATCAGTTTCTCCTTTGTCGAAGACTTTTCCAAGAAGCTCCTCGGGAATTCCCTCGCCGTTATCGCTGACCGAGCACTCAACGGTCCGATCCGTGTCAATTTCCCTCGCCGCAATGGTAACTTCTCCGAGTGGCGTGTACCTGATTGCATTGGCGATCAGGTTTTGAAAAACGCGATTTAACAAACTCGCGTCGGCGTAGACCACCAGGTCGTGGGGCACCTTGTTGATTAGCTGAGTGCTCGTAATCCCCGCTACAGGATGGAGATCGTAAATGAGAGCTTCGACGAGGGGCCATAGGTCAAACTCGCGCCGCTCGAGATTGACTCCGAATTCCGTTTGGAGACTTAGGTTTTCCTCGAGCACCTTGTCGACCAGCCCTTCGAGTTGTTGAACGTTGCGACGCAAAGCGTTGAGCATCTGGGCGGCTTCAATTCTGGCGCCTTGCGCAGGGAGTGTCATCTCCAAAACCCTCCCAGCCAAGGAAATAGCATTCAGTGGAGTTCGAAGATCGTGTGCTACGAAGGAGAGATACTCTTCTCGCCGCTGCCGCACTTCTAACGCAAGTTGAGTAGAATAGGTTTTTAATGCCAGGCCTATTGCTTGGTCAAGAACACGGTTAATAATGTGGAATGGTTTCCCTTGCAGAGTTATCCCGTCGGCGTCGGCGAGATCGTGTATGCAGCCGCGAAGGATGTTATACTCCGCAACGACTTCCTCAATTTCGAAGGTGTTCTGAAGACGCTGTAGTCCATGCGCCGGTGGACTGCCTTCGCAGAGCGCTTCTGGAATCGTTTGGTCTGACTTGGACTGGAGTGCCGTAGTCAATTCATCAAGCAGACTGGGAATGTGATCATTGAGCGTCGGGATGTCCAGATGCTTCGCTGAAGGGAGTTCGCGTGTTTGTTGCCGCCATGTGGAAAGTAAGGCCTGACGTTCCCGCTTGATGAGTGCTGCCAGTTTATCCAGATCGCTGTGGGTCATCTTGCTGCCCTTTCATACTTAGCCTTTTGAAACCGCGAATAGCGAAGGCCGCTACGTCGGGATAATGTCATCTTTGCCGCGACACTTGCCAAGATTTTTTGCAGTTCGTCGAAACGAACAAGCTCATCCCAGTGATAATCGAACTCTGCTTGCTGAGCGCGCTCACAGTATGACTCCCGGCAATAATCCGTCTAGAGTACCAATATGACGTTCTCCCGATCTGGTTGCTCGCTCATCCGCTTCCGCCACTTCATACCTATCGAATCTCGGCAAGCGAATGTCCGCCTGCACCAAGTTCGATCGGTGATTGAGGGCTCCTGTCGGCGTCATCGAGGCGTCATCGAGGCGTCATTAGCGGTCCGAACAATATTCCCAAATACTATCCGCAACATCGCCAAGCTCTTAAGGGGAGTAGTTTGGATTCTCTTGAGTTTAAACGTGAGGCGTGTGTCCGCTGTATTTCTGCTTATTTTCCTGGCGACACCGCATTATATCATCCTTGTTCAATTGAGTGTTCGCATCCTCTCAGAACCGGACATGCGATGCTAACGTCTCCGGTTCCCCGCTATCACTTGCCTACCGATGCCTGATTGCCGCCAGAATACGTCCCGTTGATCGTATCCGTTGAACTAAGCCGACTGCGCTTGGTATCTGGAGGGGCTTTGGAATGTGGGCGCTCGCTAGCGACGACATGTTTGAACCTCGCGGCGATGCGTTGTGTTGATTGTTGGCGATGTGCGCGGTGAGCCGATTTTAGATGCGGCCTTTGGAAAATCTTTTGAGCCTCACTGTCATTCTTCTTGCGCCAAGTCCGCTCGTGAGCCACGGTTGTGTCGTTCGACCTGATGTTGGGTCGGCTTCAATTACACAACCTGTTCGAGGAGACTTTTCCATGACCCCCTATGATCGCCGCCTTAATCCGTACATCAACCGCATGGCCCAGGACATGCAGATTCGCAACTTGGCCGCCAGCACTATCGACTCGTACACTTGGCACGTCGATAAATTCTGTTCACATTTCGGCAAGATGCCCGAAGAGCTGGGACTCGAAGAGACACGCCAGTACGCCGGAGGCTCGAGGTTCATGCCGCGATTCAATCGAACCTGCTCTCAGGCATGGACAACTTCATCCGTCCGTACGGCTACCAGAAAACGCTTCGAAAGCCGCGAGTTTCAACCCTGCACCACGCCGGAAAGTCAGCCCGCACTTGCGTTTCCAGAGTCAAAACCCGCACCCGCCCACAGACTTGAATTCGCAAAAACTTGCCAACTCGCATTCGGATTGTTACATTGACTCTCCGTTAAGCCGTCGTAGCACAATTGGCGTTCGCAAGCCACTTGCACCGATTAATCGTATCGCTCCGGCGGCTCAGTTCAACGCCCAATCAATTCGTCGGGGATCAACAACATGCCCCGGGCCAACAACCCAACTCCCCCGCCGCATCGATTGCAATACGTTAGGCGTCATGACTGCGGGACCAGCAATACGAAACTCCATGAATAGTTCCCTTGCACAGAAATTGTCCTCGCTCATACCCGGGATCTGCCTTTATGGCTTTGCTCCGCCCAAACTGGCAACGCCGCCGGAACAGCTGAATGCAATTGTTGCCCAACATTTGGCGCGGCTTGAGGCCCTGCACGCTGATGGTCTTATCGTTTATGACATTCAGGACGAAGCGGAGCGAATCTCGGTGCCGCGGCCGTTCCCCTTTTTGCCCACCCTCGATCCGACCGTTTTCGCTTATGAACACCTTGCGTGTCTTGTTGTTCCGAAAATCGTCTATCGATGCGTAAACCGG
>JANMGV010000132.1:0-5219 GCA_031374825.1 Pirellulaceae bacterium | reverse complement strand
GACCGTCTGCGCCAGCGATGACTGCCATGATCGAAATGACGATGATGTCACCCAACCGATGAACGCGATTGGTGGACGAGCGAGCATCCTCTAATTCGCTAAATTCTGATAGAATCGACTCAACGGTAACAATATCGGCCGCATCCTTGGCCATAGCAAAGCTCCTGAAATGATGACAACGATTAATATCTGCAAAGCAGTGTCCCAAATCGCGTCATCCAAGTCAGCCCAGACTTCCCAAAGTTTGCGTTGGCCCTGAGTTAAGGCTGTTGATTACGGTTTTTGAAAACTCGATTTGCTAAGGCATTTCTACCTTGCCAAGCAATTTACTTTCGTTCGTCTTGCTGAGTTGTAATTATTGATCTCACCAATAGTCGAGTATCTCGGTGTTGCGAAATCGACTTATACACATGCCGACGTCTGAGTGTTAAATACTTGTGTTAATAAAGGAGTTACGCTGTGGATAGTGCTCGATAAGTCGTTGATTGATTTGGCGTTTTGGAATCGCCCTGTGTGTGAAATGTCGAAACTACGTGGGTGATGTGTCGACAATCCGTGTGTGAAATGTCGAAACTTTGACCTCGTGTGTGAAGTGTCGAAAGGCTAGGTTTCGTGGGTGAAATGTCGAAAGAATTGCTCGCGTGTGTGAAATGTCGAAATGACTTGACATTGTGTGTGAAATGTCGAAAGACTGATCCGCATGAAGTCGATCACAAAAGAACGCACTCCACTCCTGCCGGATAGACATCCGACATTGGACTTCTTTGTCTGCGACAGTTTCGATGCTGCTCCCAAGGGAGACATGGCATCGATGGAACATCCGATTTTCTCTCTTTCCACCAAGCCGGACCATCATGTGCGCCGATACGAGCATGGAAGTTCCTTTGTCGAAATCAAACCTTCGTCAGATGGGTTGGCGACTGTTCATGATCGAGATGTGCTGATCTATTGCATGAGCCAAGTCATGGCGGCTATCAATACTGGCAAAGAGGTTTCGCAGGTCGTGCGTTTCCGCGCCTTCGATCTGCTTACAGCTACGAACCGCATGACCAATGGCCGGGGATATCAAGGACTCAAGGATGCCTTTGAACGTCTAAGCGGAACCCGAATCAGCACCAACATCGTCACGGGAGGCGAGGAAGTCTTCGAAACTTTTGGCCTTGTCGATCGTGCAAAAATCGTGCGTGAGACTCGGGACGGGCGAATGCAGGAAGTTGAGGTTCGTCTTTCCGATTGGGTTTACAATTCCCTGATGCACAATGAAGTCTTGACGCTTAGTCGCGATTACTTTCGACTTCGCAAGCCCATTGAAAGGCGTCTTTACGAAATCGCCCGCAAACATTGCGGCAGGCAAAGTGAATGGCGAATTTCGCTTGATTTGCTTCAGAAAAAATGCGGCGCTGTGTCATCTCAACGGGAGTTCCGGAGATTAGTAAATAACATTGTCGAGGAGGATATCGCCCACAACCATATTCCCGACTATTCCGTGAGGTTTGAAGGCAACGACATGATCGTTTTCCGCAGCCGCGGAACCGTCGTCAAGATCGCGGTCGCTGAAAAAGTCGAATTCACCGGCCTAATTAGTGGTGACGCATTCGAAGAAGCACGGGTTGCCGCACCAGGTTGGGATGTGTACTACCTCGAACGCGAATGGCGTGACTGGATGACCGAACATCCTCGTGACCCTGATGCAGCCTTCCTTGGGTTTTGCCGGAAATGGTTCGAACGAAGAGGGTATCCGAAATAGCAAAGCAGGAATGAAAGTCAATTTCGCGATGAACCGGCAATTTCCCACTGTTTGAACTCTTAGAAATTTTCGAAGAGTTGCCTCATAGTTATAAGTTGCTTGATCAGTACAGCGGACGGAGAATCCGAGCGGGTCTAGGAAATATAGCCTTTCGCCTTCAACCAGTCCTCAAGGGCGATTTCCATGATGTCCTGCACATAGTATGGTTCCACACCGTCAAGCTGACGTTGTAAAGAGGCACGCTTGAGGGCCGATGCAACTTCCGGACGGCAACGCGTCGTCACCGGTACGCGCCCCATGAATTGCGGAAGGATCTTCTGTTCTGCTTTTGGTGGCATCTTAATTTCCGGTGGATCATCAATTGCGACGTCCGCGATTGGCGCCGATTCTACAATCTCAACGGCTGCGGCTGGGCGTTTGCTTCCGAATACAAACGCTTCTTCCATTTGCTGCAATTCCGGATCGGATTTCAGCCCTTCTGCAAGTGAACGTCGGTCCTTCATTTCTTCCTCGCTCGTTTCTTGGGTTTGAATGATTGGGATTTGGCTTCCGGTAATAATTCGGAGAAGACGCGTCTTACTTCCATCGCGGCATCTTTGCCCCTCGCCCCCATATTCCATACGACTTCACCTTGACCTGGAGCATCGGCATAGATTTGACGAAGGATCAGCGGCGTTTTGGCCATGGGTAATTTCAATGTCGCGGCGGCTTCTTTCATGTCTTCGGTCAGGCGATAGTTTCGACCGACCATCGATAACACTATGACGGCACGAGGCTGGCCTTTGCGAATGTCTTGAGCTTGTCGCAACACATCAGTTGCCTTTGCCAGTGCTCGCACTTCAAGCATGGATGCTTTGCAAGGCACAATCGCTAGATCGGCTCGCAGTAACAATGCACGACTCGTTTCAGTTTGGCTTCCAGGGCCATCCGCTACGATATAGTCGATGTTGTTTGCAAACGTGGGCAGCTCATTCAATATGTCATCTGGATTATCAAGCCGAACGGTTTGCAACTCGGGACATGCTTCTTTCATCCAAGTCGACGAACTTTGCTGTGAGTCGCAATCAGCAAGCAGAACCTTGTGCCCCTGTTCATGAAGCCAGACGGCTAGGTGAACCGACGTCGTCGATTTGCCCACTCCACCCTTGCTGTTTACAACTGCGATGATTTTCATGCATTACTGCATAGCGCAAGTACTGCTGCATGACAAGCAGTATTTTATGCAAGCTGTGTGATAGGTCGGTCAACGGGTTGGGCGGTAAGCAGGTCAGCAAGAAAAACGGCAAACAAGCTATTTGGTAAGCACACATGTATGCAAAAAGGTAGGTAGGTAAGCACTGCTACAAACAGGTCATATGACAAGCCAGCAAGAAAACAATTCGTAATGAAATCAAGACTGTAAGCATGTTTTCATGTTGGCATGTCAGCAAGTAAACAAGACAACCAACCATATGACAAACCCGTTTGAAGCCTGACCGGCCTGCAACGAGTTTTACCGTAAAACTTTTCGTTAGCGAAGCTAAGGGAAGATGTCTGACAGAACAACAGAATTTTCAAACGGGCATATTTACGGGACTTATCGGGCTCCATGGATGGGCGTTTTTCGCTCGTGGCGAGCATGGTCGTCCCACAATGCAACCAAATGGATCGGGCAAATTCAGAGAGGGGGACGCTCAATCGTCATGCGACCAGTCGTATCCGCATCGGCGAAAGGTCCGAGCGAAGGCGTATTCAGTTTTGGACGGGGCGAAGGTCGTGCAAATGCCAATCGCCGAGTCGAACTTTCATTAACCGATGGACGGTGCTGGGGTTCATTTTTGACGGGACAAAGCCGAGGATTGGGATGACGTCATTGACGACGGCATAGAAAAGTTGGTGAGGGACCGTTGATAGTTCGACGCGTCGAAGCTGAAAGCCAACAAACTGATAACCAGCGGGATATTGCCTGATATGGGCGAGTTTGGCTTCGACTTCGGTAACAATTCGCTCTGCAAGCCCAACGCGAAGAGATTCGTATTGCCTCGCAACCGTCGCAATCTCGCGGCGCGTTGCCACTAACATATCGAGCTTCACAGACCAAGCTCACTGCGAATCTGAGCCATTGCAACATCGGCGGCTTGTGCGGGGATAGTTCCGGCTAGGTAGCCTTCAAGTCGTCGTTCCATTTCTTCAATTTGCTCGCGATCCGATTGTGCCGATGAAAGTTCGATCAAGTTATTGATGCTTTGTTCCAATTGGTCCCGGAGCTGAACTTGTTCAGAAAACGTGAGTTCTTGAATGTTCGCGACAAAATCCCTGGCTTCCTGCATGGTGAGTCCTCCCTGACCTCACTCAGACTGCCACATCTCACACTTTCGTGCAAGCAATTTTTCGTCCCTGCTTCTCGGCCAATGCCTCTTCGAACATCTGAAAGGCAAGGCGGCGAGTGGCTTCTGAATCTGGTGGGCCGCCAGTTGTCTGGGCAACTTCGATATATGCGGCGAACGCGCAGCCATGGAACAAGTCGTCGAAAATCTCGGCATCGAGTGTGACAGTCATTCATCAATCCTTTCGTTCCCATCCTCTTCATCATCTGAGGAGGGCAGGCGTACTTGAATGGCAAGATGCTCGTCGAATGGAACTCGGCTAATCAAATAGCCAATCCGATTTACAAAGTGCAAGCCGCTGATCACATACAGGTCGCCGTCGTCGCCGTCAACAATCGTCCAAACGTTGAGTCTGTCCTGCTGTAACACGAATTCGAGTTCCTTGCCATAGGTTTCAAACAGCGTTCCGAATCCGTCGCCCCAATCGAATGATGCGTTTGGATTCAAATGGTTAGCCATCGGATTGTATTGCGAAGCGAATTGATCTTCGTCCAGTTCAATAATGGTGCTCATAGAATATTCCCTTTATGGATGCTGCCGATCCCAGAACCGTGCTGGGACCGGCAGTGAGTGGAAACGATCAAGCGATCTCGTCGGCACAGCTTTCGACGATAGCATCCTCACCTTGAGCGTCGTCTGGCGATTCGACGTGTGAATCATCGATTGCCTCCGAGTGCGAAGTTGGGATGAGTGCATCGTTCAGATATTTCCAAGTCGTATCGAGGGCCTCGATGACAAACGGAATGTGTTCATGATCGAGATAAAGACTCATGCGTTTCCATTCGCCATTCTTGCGATAGGATCGCTGAAGGTTTACGCTGCGATAAGTCCGTCCTTCATGTGTGTTTTGGAAGACCGCAACGCCGATACCATTCGGCATTTGCTTTCTGAAAACGGGTTTGCTCGTTGCAGGTTTGTTGGTGTTGGTAGTAGTCATGATGTAGTTCCTTTCCATTTTGTTTACTTTGTCCGGCTGCGAAATGCCACTGCCGGATGGCGAACGAATAAAACCTGGCATAGGCGGGAGCATCGCGTTTACGCAAGCGAAAAGCCGAAGGCTTCCTTTAGGAAAGCGGCTTTGGCAGCTTGCGTAACCCGACGCCGGG
>JANMGV010000131.1:0-2041 GCA_031374825.1 Pirellulaceae bacterium | reverse complement strand
GACCGTCTGCGCCAGCGATGACTGCCATGATCGAAATGACGATGATGTCACCCAACCGATGAACGCGATTGGTGGACGAGCGAGCATCCTCTAATTCGCTAAATTCTGATAGAATCGACTCAACGGTAACAATATCGGCCGTATCCTTGGCCATAGCAAAGCTCCTGAAATGATGACAACGATTAATATCTGCAAAGCAGTGTCCCAAATCGCGTCATCCAAGTCAGCCCAGATATCCCAAAGTTTGCGTCGGCCCTGGGGAAGTCATTTTGCTGTTTTCCAATAAAAATCAGCCAACTACCTGTCGTCCACCTACGAATTCAAGGAATTCATTTGTAACCCTTGTTGATTGAATGTTTGTGTGCTTAGAGTCTTTTTGATTCTGTTACAACGAACGGGGCAATAAGCTGGACCGCTGGTGCACAGGCTTTACAATTTCGAATGACGACGAACGGGAAGCGTGAGCTGTCCGAAATTTCGATTACCGCCACGAATACGGCAAATATCCATCATGCGATGCAGGCCACAGATTCTCGACTCGCACTGAACCATTCATTTAGATCTTTGTGCTCGAAATAAGCTGCAGACTTGTCAACAATTTCGGATTCAGGCAACGAGTTTCTAAAGTAGTCAAGTAATTGTTCGCCGGATGCATCTCGATCGCGAAAGAGTTCAACTGTATCGGGTCGAAGGCTGCAAAGGGTGTCGGCGGCTTTCTCCCGCAAAGAATTGGAATTCAGGACGATGATAGTGGTATGCGGCAGCTTGCCATTAAGTTCGACCGCCGTTAACAGATCGAAGAATCCTTCGAAGACCATCGCATGCGATGGATTACCGTCGATGCGAGTAATGTCCTTGGCACCAAGCGTTCCTTTGAAGTATGGATTACGGATTTCATAGCCGCCACTGTTGTTGGCGAATGCCAAACCAAAATACGCGTCCGCACCCCGTTTGTAGTGTATCTCCTGAACCAAGTCCGCAACGCGCTCTGGCATGATGCCGCGATCCCGCAAATACGCTCGTAGCGACCTCGATAGGATCGGGCCAATGCTGATTACTTCCAGCGTAGGCGTTGATTCCTTGGTCGCGGTAGGCTTGTGCGTTCGCGAGGTAACTGGCAGTCCATCCATCACTTGATCGATGCGACGGAGTGCCTCGGGAATGTTCGAGATGCCTTCGACCGATTTGACGAGATCGATAATATCACCACCATGTCCTTCGCCAAAATCATACCAGGCATTAAGTCCTTGATTGATTTTGAACGAAGGCGTCGACTCTTGGCGAAGTGGACTTAGATACCATACCTGATCACCGGTTCGGCGACTTGGTTCGTAGCCGAGCCTTTGCAAAAACTCCTCCAAGGGAATTTGTTTAGCTTGCTGAATATTCATAGGGATCCTCGATCGTTAGCATGTTGCATTAATCACACAGTAGCGCCTCATGCCACCGTTAGGGCCTGTGCATTAGAGCGTTGCGTCATTTGGCTACGGAAGTGTGACGCTTCGGACTTGATTGGTCTATCAGCTTCAGGGGATGGCTCAGCTTGAGCGTGACTTGTCTGTTCAATACGCTGCCTCACTTGTTGAGTGATCGGAACTTCGGTCGTGTGCTGTGGTTGGTCTGATGGACGGTTTTCGGTCTCCTCGACTACATTCGCATTTAGCAAGCGATGGATCTCACTCGATAGTTCACTGATTGGAGGCAGGGGTGGCTGGCCTTCGACAGGTTGTTCGTCGGAAAGGACAAGCTTGAGCTGGTCTCGAAGCCGTATGAGTTGTTGCAGATGATCCTTATGCGGATACTCAAGTCCCATGCGAGCTGTAAAATCATCGAGTTGTTGTCGGGACAGTTTCAGATATTGCTCGGTTTCTTTGCACTGCTCATCGTAGGATTCGATGATCTTCTTCATGGCATTGAGGAATGCCCGTGGTCCCTGGCTTTCTCGTGACAGCGGCGTGCTGCGGCGTATGGCACCGGTCAGGTAGACATCGGCCATGCCGTAAGGCGATAGGTCAAGCCCGAAGGTGAGCCCCCGATATTC
>JANMGV010000090.1:0-76541 GCA_031374825.1 Pirellulaceae bacterium | reverse complement strand
CAGACTCTAAAGTCAGTGCCATTGGGCGAAAGCCGCTGAGCAAACAACATCGAGATTTTTGGGAACGTGACTTAAGGATGCCAAACTGCCAGCACCGCACAACCAGCACCCGATCGTACGGTTTACACTGAAACGTTCGCAGGATTCTTGTCCAATTCCCTCGTTCACTCTGTTGTTATACTCCAACAAAAGTATTGTCGTACTTTCCGTCCCGGCACACATTGGTGTTAAATGAGAGTTGCAACATGGAACTTAGCAAGATGCAGTCCGGAAAACAAAACTCGCAGCCGACGCCTTCTCGAATTCATTCGCAGGATCGATGCCGATGTTTGGATTTTAACCGAAGCTTATCAGTCTTTTTGTCCCGGCGACGAATTTCAATTGATATCTTACTCAAACGCTGCTCTTGATCGCCATGCGCATCTTGGCGAGTGCTGGGTCGCAATCTGGTCACGACTAGCGGCGAACCAAATCTTATTGACTGCAGACCTAGAACGCACCGCAGCGATCCGAGTTGATGATGTATCGATCGTTGGCACTGTGCTTCCTTGGCTAGGCGATCGCCGAACCGGTGTTTCTGGCAGTAAGGCCTTTTGCGAACAACTAGAACTGCAGAAAGCCGACTGGATTCGGCTGAACGAGGAATCATCGGGTCTCTGTGTTGCCGGAGACTTCAACCAAGACCTCTTGAATCAAGGCCACTACTACGGCTCCAAAATGGGCCGTGCTGCTTTGCGGACTGCGCTGGGTCAATGCAATCTGAAATGCATCACCGCAGGCGATGACGACCCATTGGCAATAGGTGGCCGTGCCAGTATCGATCACATTTGCATCCAGGGCATTGCTACGAAAGAGCAACAACCCAGTTCCATCTGGCCACCCCCTGGTGAACTCAACAATTCCCTTTCCGATCATTACGGTGTCTACGCCGACCTAGTCATTTGATATCAAGTCACAAACAATCACCCTAGCTCAGCCTAGTTCATTAGTAACCAATGATTCGGGAGAAGAGAACCGACAAGCGGAACTCAGTTTTTACGAACGACCGACTAGATCGAGTGAATCGGAGCTCCCTCTCGCACGTTGATGGAACCAGCGGCACCAAGAATCTCAATCCGGGCGATCACGCTGACTTGGCGAAGCACAAACCGACTAGCAATGACGCCCTATGCGATTTTGCAAACACTTCCCCGTGCCACCCGAACCGCGACTTCGTGCGTAAAAATCCCGAGAAAAAGTTCACTTCAATACCGCAAGGACTTCGCTTGGTTCAGAACTATTAGGCTGAGGCGACTTGTACGCACTCAACGATATAAATAACCAACTTTCCCAAGCTGGCCATCTGATTTCAGCCATGCGCACTCTAAATCGGGGAATACACTTCTTGCCAATCGCTTGTTGTAGCGGATACGTTAGAGAGTTATCATCCCTATACCCTCTCTGCCACGTCGACGAATCCCCAAAGCGCGCCTCAGTTAGGATTTTTATCATGCCACGCAAGTTACGTCATCGTTACGCTGGCCGTCCGGCGTTTAGTTTTGAAACGCTTGAACAACGCAATATGATGTCGGTCTCGCCTCCGTCTGTCGACTTGACTGAGGGGAACGCCGCCGAATGGCAAACGTTTGCGTCGGATAATGCTGCCGCGTCGGTGAGCGACGATACCACCAAAGTTCGCGATGGTACGGCTTCTTTAAAGTTCGATACAGCGAGCGGATTCGATACCGGGGTTCGGCTGCCCTCGGGAGCGGAAAACTGGAATCTGAATGGTTATACGGTGATCGATCTGTGGGTCTATGGAGACAACAATACACCGATTGGCTGGCAGGGAAATCAGCCAATCGTAAAACTCACGAGTCCCGCAGGTAGTCTGCAACTTGCCCCGAACCGTCAGGTGATGCCCAATCACGCTTGGGCTTCGATTCACGTACCGATAGCGGGCGACGCTGTGTGGCAGCGGACGGAGACAGGCAGTTTCGACGTTACGAACGTAACGGGAATGGAATTTCACCAGGACACTTGGGACTTCGGCTTTACGGTCTACTATGACGGAGTTCACTTCGATGACCGGAGCGCGAGCGATTTGCCACCGCCAGGTCCGGATGCGCCTGCAGGCGTGAATCCCGATGGACTGAGTCCTCGTGTGCTCCTCTATTTCTACGATCCGATTATGGAGAACCGTGACGGACAACGGGCACACGCTTCCTTTCACTGGGAGGATCCTGCCGACCTTGCCAGCCGTATTGTTCAAGAGTTTGATACGAACAGCCATGGGCTCGTGAACTTCCAAATTGTCGATACGATCATCGAAGATGGTTATGGCTATTTCAAGGATGGGTTCATTTACGATGATGTCAGTTTCACGGAGGCAGTGTTCGATCCAGCAAAACGTCACGATGGCCAGTTCGATTACGTGCGGTTCATCAATGAACACAATTTGGCAACTCGTGTGGACAGCGGAGAGGTTGACGAAGTTTGGATCTATGCTTTTCCATTTAACGGAACCTTCGAATCCGCGATGGCGGGAAAGGGTAGCTACTGGATCAATGGGGGCACTGATTTCGTTGGATCGGAACGGGCTTTTCCCATCATGGGTCTAAACTATGAAGCGGGATTCGCTAATGCCCTTCATTCCTTCGGGCATCGTAGCGAAGGGCACATGGATCACATCTACGGCGGAACCACCAATTGGAACGGAACCACTTGGGTTCCTCATCGCGAACATAACTGGGCAAAGTACGTTTACCTTGACAAATACAACCCTGGCGCTGGCTTGGGCGGAATCGGAAACATTCACTTTCCTGTAAATGGTACCAGCGATTACGACTACGGACACAATATCAACGGCGATCTGAACTCAGTCCTAAGCCTAGCCGACAACTGGGCGAACTACCCGAATATCGAGTCTGGCGCGGCCCGCTTGGTGGATCGTCGCGACTGGCAGCGGGCTGATGGAGATTGGCACCGCGGTTACATGGACTGGTGGTACAGCCATCTGCCGCACTTCGAGGGGCGTGGTGACGATTATTATCTTAACAATTGGTGGCGGTATCTCTTCGATATCAACCAATATAAATATGGCAACGCAAGCTTATATCTAACCACTGGCCGAGGGCAAGTGAAAACGATCGCGCCTCCTAGCGGAATCGGGATTATTCCGGTCCGCGCCGAAACATTTGTCGACGGTGCATTGGGCCGCGTCGACCTATATGTGGATGGTCAGTTTTACGCGACAGACGCCATTGCACCTTTCACATTCGATCTCAATGCCACTGCACTCGGCTCGGGCGGACATGAACTTGTTACCAAGATGTACGAACTGCAAAACGGCACCGAAGCAGTGTCCGAGCCGCTAACCTTTTACAGATCACTAGGCGCAGCTCCACCGGTAATTGGCGTTGCTAACACGCCGGTTGGCTATACAGAAAATGAAAATCCAAGATTGATCGCTCCCGAGGCAGTGCTGACGGACGTGGACAGTGCCAACTTCAGTGGCGGAAAGCTAACTGTTCAGATCGTTACCGGAACGCAAGCTGCTGACCGCCTTCGCATCCGAAATCAGGGAACGGGTACGGGTCAGATCGGCGCGGCTAACGGCAAAGTAACTTATGAAGGCCAAATCATCGGCAGCTTTACCCTTGGAGTAGGCGGTACGCCATTGCGAGTTTCGTTGAACGCAAATGCAACCCCCGCAAATGTGCAAAAGCTGCTAAGAAATATTACCTTTTGGCATGACGGAGACAATCCCAGCGCAAGCACCAGGATCGCACGATTTACCATTAGCGATGGCGACGGTGGCTCGAGTACACCGGTTCAAAAGTCAATAACGATCACTCCGGTCAACGACGTGCCGGTTCTGACTGTCGACAGCTCCGCGAGTTACACTGAAAACGCCCTTCCCATCCGTATCGCTCCGAATGCAGTAGTAACCGATGTCGATAGCCTCAATTTCCGCGGAGGATTGCTTAAGGCCGTCATCACTGCGAACGCACAGTCCGGTGACCATCTCAGTATCAGTAATTCAGGCATAGGAGCCGGAAAGATAGGTGTCGATGCGCTTGGTTGGGTTACTTTTGGTGGCGTGCGGATTGGCCGTCCTTCTGGATTAAATACCGTTTCTCTAAGCGTAACATTGACGAACGCTGCAACACCCGCTGCGGTGCAAGAGCTCGTGCGGAGTATCAGTTTCTATGCGGGCGGCGACAATCCGATAGCCAATGTTCGTAACATTTCATTTCAGGCGAATGATGGGGGTGGTGGAGTGAGTGCAACGACAACTACCAGTTTGACTGTGATTGCTGTGAATGACAAGCCTGTTGTAACTGTTGGCGGACCTGTGGACTACACGCTCAATAGCTCGGGTGTTTATATCAGCCATGGTTCCACGGTGAGCGACTCAGACAGCGCGGATTTCAATGGAGGTCGGCTCTCACTACATATTGCCCAGGGTATCGACGCTGCAAATCGGCTTGAGATTCGCGGTGCATTCACAGTCGTGAACAACCTTGTCAAGATTAATGGGGTCGTGATTGGTGTGACCAATACTGGCGGTGGGATAGGCGCAACAGACCTGCGGATCCGTTTTAATGCAAATGCAACTTTGACTGTCGTCCGGCAACTCGTTCGTTCCGTATTTTTCCGCACAGTCGGCAGTAGTTCGACAGAAACCCGTTCGATAAACTACGAGCTCAGCGACGGCGATGGTGGAACGAGCAATTTAGTTTCAAAGCAAGTGAACATCATCACCTAATTCAGGTTTGTTAGAACATTGGGTCTTGACCAAATGAGTCAACCCCGTGCAACGATAATAAGTCTCCACCATGTGTTTATTCTCTAGCCAAAGACTGACAAACACTCGGCTAACACCATGGCATTGCGATGGGTTGTATTCGCCTAAATGGACTTCGCTGCCATCGATCTTCAAAATGTATTTGGACCCAATTCACAATTTAGTTGTCCCTGTCCTATTATGCGTGGTTCGACCGTAAACGGCAAATCGTTCCGCCCAGCCATCGAGTTGTTCACCGGCATGCAGAAGGCAGAATCCTTTCAAATCATTCCGTTCTTCGGACCAGAACCGGTGAATCGTCGTGGCTTCGAGCGTTTCGATCTTGCCGTCGGTGCCTAGTGACTCGACTCGAGCGGCGAAGTGGACTTCGCGGGTAATAAGCTGGGCAGTTACGATGCTGCCTTCGCAATCGGCCATTCAGGGCAGGCGTTGAGGGCGGTGACGTGTGCGGAGCCGTTGACTTGAAGCTCGGCGATATTCATTGGCAAGGGCTTCCCTGCTTCGATACCTACAGATGTTGGCACACTTGCCAGCTTGGTCGAACTCGTTGCACGGTTTTCATGAATCTTCGAAGATACCCGACAGCGATTGTGAGGCTCATGTGGCTGGTATGGAATGCCCAACTCTCGCGATCAACGTTGTCCTTGTAGTTCCTTTCACATGACCGCACCGTACAATTCTCCGGCCCGTTGAAAAACCGATTAGCTGTCGGGTCGGTTGCGGAGCAACGGCATACTACAGCCTTGGACGTGAGTCCAAGGTAACTAATTGATCAGAAACCCAAGTCGCGGAGCGACGGCAGGTGTGGTCGGCTTTTCTTGTGCGAAACAGCGTCAATTCGGAAAAACATTTTCATGTGCCCCAATATTGCGAGCTTGCAAATGTCCGATTCCGCGAGCGTGACACACAGGATGGATGATATTTTGCAATCGCATCAAACGCGCATGCTCGAAATTCGACTATGTCTGTGCTGGCAATATTTTTTATGCTTCCGCCGTTCTGGCCACACACCTGCCGTCGCTCCGCGACTCTCCGATACGCGGCGATACGGGACCTGGGACTCACGTCCCAGGCTGTAACATGTCGTCGCTCCGCGACTCTCGGATTGGCCAACATGCATTTAGCGCGGTGCATGCCCGGCCCGCGGAAAATGGATATCCCATGGAAAATGGCTGACTCATGGAAAATGGCTGACTCGTGGAAAATGGCTGGAGCTCTTGGCGATTTTCCCATGCGTCGTTGCATTTCTTGTCAATTTCTATCAATCACAACTCAGCGGCTACATCGGGTTTTGCTTTGTCGGGTTCTTGGGCATGAGCTGGATTCTCTTCGTACTCCTCGTAGAGCACCGACGGGCAAACTTCTTCTCTTTCACATTGCTTGCAGACGATATGAATTAAATCCGTACTCGATAGCTTCACGTTGGAATCGCGACAGAGTTGGTACAGTTGATTGAGGTGAACACAGGCCATCGAACGATCTCCTAAAAAGTACCGAAGAATAGAAACCCTCTTTGCGGATCATTGTACCGCAATCCCATTTTTTAGTATCCAGTTGTCCACACAAAGAAATCGGCCTATCGATTTGCGTTTCAAGCGTTAACGTCATTGTTTGGAAAAATCGAGGCAAACTATCTCGGCCTCGTCTCGCATGTACAATTTCCCGTTGCACAACACGGGAGCTTGGCGCGTAAATCCAACAACTGTCTTACGGCCCAGCTCCTGGTAACTCTCCTTGCTGGCTTTGACCAATACCACTTCGCCATCAATCGTCGATACGATCAGTTTGCCATCGGCCGCAATCAAGTTACCTTTGCCAAATCGCAGTTTCTTCCAAAGAGTCTTGCCTGTGGCAGCATCGACACAAGCCAAATGCGCGACGGGGCCGGCGCTGCCCACATTGTCGAAACCGTACAAACAGCCGTCAAGCAAAACGGGTGTCTGCCATTCGCTACGAAGGGAGCTTGCCGAGCCGAATGACTCCCAAACAGGCGCGACCTGCCAGCGATTGTTCGTTGCAGTGACTTTCACTAGCACACTCCCGTGATTCTCACCAGAAGAAATCAACACGCCATCGTTCACCGACACGGGACAAGCTGTATTGCAATTGTATTCTGTCTCAAACGCAAAACTCCAAAGCACGCTACCGTTCTCCGGCTCCAACCCCATGACTTGATTGCCTACGAACGCAACGACTTGTTTGACTCCCGCCAGCGTCATCATGACGGGCGAAGAATAACCGGCGGCTCCGTTTCCTGTTTTCCATAGGACTTTTCCGGTTATCTTGTCCACGCCAACTACCGCGCCGGCGTCACTCCCGACATGAGCTATTACGGCAGATTCATGAACCAGCGGTGAACACGACATACCATATTCCGACGGTTTGCATTTCAGTTCACTTGGCAGATTTACGCTCCAAGCGACCTTTCCATTTGCGACATCCACCGCCGTCAAGATTCCTTCGCCGGTATAGACAAAAGCCACTCCCGATTCAATCGTCGGTGTTGCCCGAGGTCCGTCACCCATCGCGTTTTCATAAGCCGGCGCGATTGGCGTTCGCCATTGCAATTCGCCCGTTTCGGCATTGAGAGCGACCAGCCACTGTTTGCCTTCACTCTGAGCCAGCGTCAACAGTTGGCCATAGGCAATTGCAATTCCCGACAACCCACCCACCATCGGCTGCCGCCAAAGCTCCGTCGGACCGTTTTCTCCAAAGCTATCAACCAAACCTGTTTCGGTCGACTTGCCCGTCCGATCCGGTCCAAGAAACTGCGGCCATTGCTTACTTGAATCAGGTGCCTTGCTCGATTTCTGAGCCATCGCACAGTCCAAGCGTATCAAGCAAATAACAACAAACGCGACAATTCGCGTTAAGCGATGAATCCGAGAACGACTCGACAACCCAATGAACCGCTGTTTCCATTTACTCATGCCGTTGCCCTTTGCAGTTGGTTCTTTCGAATTGGGAAAAGGAACAGCCTAACACATTTGAATCAACAAGTGTCCATGGTCGAACGTCGGGAAATGCACTCTGTACTCATTCTCAAGTCCTATCAATACACGAAGACCCGACCGTAGGCAGACACAACGGACAAGTGTTGTTTCTGAAGTCACTGCTCAGTTCTTACGAACAATCGCGATCGGCCGGCTGCTTTCGATCTTCATAGCATGTTGCTGGAAGAATTGCGAAGAGAGAGAGAGTAAAGAACACTTGCAGGGTTAATCATTACGATTGACTTGATGCAAGTAAAACTCTAGTGCTCGACGGTTCGAGGCGAATGCCATGCGGGTTAGGACCGTATTGTTGATCGGGGACCAAAACCAATGGGAAACTTCGCCGGCCGAAGCGTTAATTTCTTGAACTCCGTCAACTCGAGCTTGATAGAAGATGTCGAGAACGGGACTCGTCACTCCTTGGAATGTGTATTGATTCGGACCGCTCGTCAAATACCTTACGTCGGCGATTTTCAGCCCCACTTCTTCGTAGACTTCGCGGAGCAAACTTTCTTCGGCTGATTCATTCGGATCGACGAAGCCGCCGGGCATCCCCAACATCCCTTTGCCAGGATCGCGAGCGCGCTCGATCAACAGAACATGGCCAACGTCGTTAAAGATCAACCCACCCACGGCAGTCACGGGACCAAAGAACATCGTATAACCGCATCCATGACATCGAAATGGCCTTGCAGCCTCCGCCGGTTGCCGTGAAGTACCACATCTCGGGCAAAAACGATACGCTTCGCTCAACTCAATTGAATCTGGCATAAATTCCCATTCCTCTCCGTCCATTGGATTGCAATAGTCAACGAGTTTCGTTGGATAGACGAGTCTCACTGCTTCGAATTGGAAAGGTACAACCCGTTCCGCCTCCTGTGCAATGGCAAACCAACTCCAGCATCCAGTTGGCTGAACAAAAACCGGTCGCGAGCGCATCCAGGCATATTTCGATAACAGTGGTTCTATGCTGCAAAAAAGCACCAATTGCCTTCGAGTTGACTTTGCGAAAGTTAGACCACCTGTATCAATCGAATCAACAATTGTTAACTACTACCGCGAATTCGTTCTTGCCCACCCAAGAGTCTTGTCGCGATATTTGCAAGCGCAAATAGGGTTCGGTAACAAGACTTCTTGAATAAAAAGCTACTGATCGTCAATGCGATCTGAACTCCGGAGCACTTGGATTGCCGACGAAGGCTTCATTTCGCGTTTTGTGAGTTGATCGGAGTAGCTAAGATAAGAGTATACGCAACAGTATTTACGCTATTCGGCCAAGTTCTGGGGTTTCGGGGGTTACGACTCAATGTTAACGGGTGTTACCGTTTCCTGCTTTACGCTTTCCTATTTGCTCGTACTTGGACTTGAGTTATCGCGTTGGGTTTTCAAGATGCCCTTTCGTATGGGCTTAGTTGTTACGTTGGCCCTTCTAGGGTTGTTGACGCACTTTTTGTATTTACTGGATTTGGTCACACGGCAACTGACCGATTTGGGCCCACAGTACTTATTAGCATCGTGGCACGATTGGGCGATGATTGCGTCCTTTGGAATGGCGGTAATCTATTTGCTGCTTGTTTGGCGTCGCCCCGAGTCGCCGGTGGGGACTTTTCTAATTCCGCTCGTGCTCACATTGATTGCTGTTGGGGTACTACTCCGTTCTGCTCGACCGTTTGAACGCGATACGGCGTTGGGACTTTGGCGATGGATGCACGGTTTGAGTTTGCTCGCCGGAACCATGCTCGTCACTCTCGGTTTTGCAGTCTCTTTGATGTTCTTCCTACAGTCGCGGCGGTTGAAATGGAAATTACTCCAGTCGTCCAAACCGCGATTGCCTTCGCTTGAATACCTGCAAGCGATCGGCAGCATGTGCGTCTACGCATCGGTCGTTTTTATTGGTTTGGGATTGGTCTCGGGCGTCGTGATGAACTTGCAACGCACCGGGCGAGTTGCCTGGACGGAGGGAGGAATCCTGTTTTCCGGTGTTATCTTCATTTGGCTTCTCGTCGCAAGCATTCTCCAGTATCGATTTGCGCGACACGGCCAATGGAAGTGGACTGCCTACATCAATATCTGCAGTTTCCTCTGTATGGCCACGGCGCTTGCGTTGGTCGTTTTCTCGCCCCACGGTCGTCAAGAAACACAGCCAAACCAAACGTCATCACAAACAATCGATGGGCCAATTGAAAACGGGAATGGAGTTGCATCATGAAACTCGTTCTCGTTGGATGTAGCCACCATCGGACACCGCTGCAAATTCGTGAAAGGCTATCGTTCAGTCCGCATCAAGTGGAACAAGCCATAACGCGACTTGGCGAACGATACCCCCAAGCAGAATTCGTATTGCTCAGCACTTGCAATCGCGTCGAAGTTTACGCAGCAAGCGACGAAGCAGCGTCCGTTCCAACGGCAGACAACTTGATTGACTTTGTCGCCGACTTCCATGGTTTAGATTCCGCTGACATCCGGGACCATTTATTTTCATTTGCCGATCGTGACTTGTTGAGCCATCTATTTTCCGTCACGGCAAGCTTGGACAGTTTGATTGTTGGCGAAACGCAAATCCTCAACCAAGTGAAACAAGCATACGAAACGGCTTGCCAACTCAAGTTGGCGGGACCGATTGTTCACGCGTTGTTCCAGCACGCGAACTTAGTAGCCAAGCGAGTCGCAAACGAAACCGAAATTCATCGTCGTCGAATCAGCGTGCCAAGCGTTGCCATTAGCGAAATAGCAAAGGAATTTTACGAGCGACTAGACGATAAACGCGTTCTTGTGATTGGTTCGGGTGAAATGAGCGAGGAAGCGATCAAGTACTTGATCGACGCACGCGCCCGACACATTCGAATTGTCAACCGCTCGCTAGATAAGGCCGAAGCGATGGCCAAACAGTTTGGCGCGATGGCGTTGCCTTGGACTGAACTCGAGCCTCAACTTCAGCAAGCGGACCTCGTTATCAGCGTGACCGGAGCGACACTGCCGATCATGACCTTGGATTCATTTCGCCGAATTCGCGAGCACAGCAATCGCGGAACTTGTTTGATTTTGGACCTAGCCGTACCTAGAGATTTCGAACCTGCAATCGGTGATTTGCCTGACATCTATCTCTACTCCGTCGACGATTTGAAACAAGTGTGTGATCGCAACTCTCGTCTTCGTGAGCAACAATGGCCAAAGGCTCAGCGTATCGTGCAAGAGGAAGTCGATCGGTTCATGTCGAACCAAAATTTTCGAGCCAACGGTTCAACCATTCAGTTGCTCAGAGCTCAAGCAGACGAAATCAAGGAAAGCGAATTAGGCCGCTTGCGAGCCAAACTCAGTACACACAATGTCGCTGACGAATCCATGAAAGAAATCGAGCAGTCGTTTAGCCGGCTGGTTAACAAACTACTGCACCCACCACTGGAATCGTTGAGAAACGAACAGCACTCCGAAAGCCAAGCGTCGCTGCTAGATGCACTGAAGCGATTGTTTCAATTGCAGGATTGAAGTAATTTGCTGTGGGTATGGGCTCGATCACCCAGGGGAACGCCGGAAGAGTTAACTTGGATTGCAATTCTCAACCGTCCCATTCCATGTAAGTGCGACCGTTACAATCCGTTGGGAAGCTCGTTAAGCTGGCTAACTTCGTCTGCATTCAGCGCGCGATTGAAGATGGCTAAGTCGTCGAAGTCGCCCGTGTAGTAGATGCCCAACATGATGACGGCTGGCGAGTCATTCTCGGGCGTCTGCGATGACCAATCGAAATGCAGGGGCTGTTTAATGAACCCTTGCAATTTGCCATCCAAATAGAGCCGCGCCGTTGAAGTTTTCGCTCCCGCAGCGTTGATATTATCGAACGTGAAAACTACATGCGTCCATCGATCTCGCGAAAAAGGTGGTTTTTTGACTGTGACCATGGGTCGCTGGTCGATCGGAAATTCCTCCCACTTGATGTCTGTCGGATTCCATTTCTTGTAATCCGAAAATACACCCAATCGAAAATCTCTAGGGAGCACTTGGTCAAAATCAACAAAGAACGCGGCGTTGTTCCATGCTTTGTCGGTGATCTGAATTGGGTCGCAATAGCCAGGCGCCAAGTCTTTATCGGGATCAAGCTTCATCCAAAACGAAACCGTTCCCGACCAATCAGGCTTGGGATGGAATTTGTTCGGGGCCGCCTTATAAAAAAGAACCTGCTCTGACTTGGACTTAAAGCGAAGGCAATCGCCGTAACGTCCGGCAGCTTTAGCGATCGTCGCTTCGGGGCAATGGTTGCCTTTTTGCACTTGTTTCCGCGCGACCGTGTCACCCGTGTAGATACTGCCATCGGCACCAGAAAAATTGGCGTCGGTGGTTCCATCAAATGAAGCGTGGAATAGCAGCGAATCTGTCAAGGCACGTTTGTCTTGAGCAGACGACGAAACAGAAATGGCAAACCACACGAAGCACAATGTAGTTGTTGTTAAAAATCGCATGGTAGGAAGCTTCTCCACAAAGCAATTTCGTCGGACAGTGATAATTTGAGTGAGTCAGGAATGCAGCAACTCGTCCAAGTTGTACGCCGATCAGCGCTGTACACGAGCCGAACCGCCCGCAGCCAAAGCTTCGACTTCTGGTAGCTTGGCCATGGTGGTATCGCCCGGGAAAGTGGTAATCAGCGCGCCATGAGCCCAGCCCAGTCGCAAACATTCGTCGGCTGGTCTTCCGGCCAACATTCCATAGATCATACCGGAAGCGAATCCATCTCCGCCTCCGATTCGGCAAACGACATCCAACTGGCAAGTCGGGCTTACAAAGCGTTGCCCGTTGTACCACAAGACTGCCGCCCATGAATGACGATTCGTCGATTGCACTTCGCGAAGCGTGGTGGCAACCAATTTCACGTTTGGAAATTTCTGAACGACGCGTTCGATCATTCCAAAGAACGATTCGGGGTCAAGATCCGATTTGTGCTCAACGTCTTGCCCAGCGACGCCCAACCCCTTTTGCAAGTCTTCTTCGTTGCCAATGAGCACATCGCAATGGCTCGCAATGCGGCTGCACATTTCTTGCCCCTTGGCCTCGCTGCCAATGGTTTTCCAAAGCTTGGCTCGATAGTTCAAGTCAAACGAGGTGACAGCACCGGCAGCTTTGGCGGCTTGCATTCCTTCGACAATCAATTCCGATGTCGTTGGTGACAAGGCCGCGAAAATTCCTCCAGAATGAAACCAACGCACGCCGCTTGCAAAGATGGATTTCCAATCAAAATCGCCTGGTTTGAGCATCGCCCCCGCTTCGTTCGCTCGATTGTAGAAAACTACGGGAGGTCGAACGCCTTGACCTCGATCACTATAAACCGTGGCGATATTGGGACCGCGCACGCCGTCGTGGTCATACATTTTGTAGAAAGGTTTGACGCCCATTTCGCGAACGCGACCCTGGACCAACTCACCCAGTGGGTAATTGACCATCGCAGTCGCAACGCCAGTCTTGAGCCCGAAGCAATCGGACAAGTTTGCAGCGACGTTGTACTCGCCTCCAGAGACATGAATTTCAAATTGACGAGCTTTGCGAAACGGAATGATTCCCGGATCCAAGCGATGCACTAATGCACCAAGCGAAAGGAAATCGAGTTCGCAGTTATCTTTTCGAATATTGAGTTGAGCCATGAATAATTCCAAGTTGATAAAAACCAAAAAGACTAAATCGTGGTGGATGAAAACCCACCGTCGACAACGATGTTCTGACCAGTGACAAATGAGGAAGCCGCATCCGATGCCAACCAGACGGCAACCCCACCCAGTTCTTCTGCGCTTCCAAACCGACCCATGGGAGTGTGATTGATGATTTGCTGGCCGCGAGCTGAGAGCGTTCCGTCTGGATTATAAAGCAGCGCACGATTCTGTTCTGCGGGGAAGAACCCTGGACTAATCGCGTTGACACGAAGGCCATTCGTTGCCCATTCGCGAGCAAGGAACTGCGTGAGATTAATTACGGCGGCTTTGGCGGCAGAATAAGCGACGACGCGCGAAAGCGGGATCATACCCGACATCGAAGCAATGTTGATGATACTGCCTCGACCTTCCTCCAGCATTCGTTGGCCAAACGCTTGACTTGGAAGCAAAACACCGCCGACCAAATTCAGGTCAAAAACTTGCTGCCAAGCATTTAAGGGTAGTTTGCAAAACTCTGCTCCAGGCGGCAAAGTTGCTTCGGGGCGATTGCCACCGGCCGCGTTCACGAGAATGTTGGCAAAGCCAAGCTGCGACTCGATACTCTGTTGTGCTTCGACGAGCGACGCCAACTCCAACACATTCGCCGATTGGAAAATGGCAATCCCACCTTGTGCGCGAATAGCATCGACACGCTTTTGACCTCGCGCCGCGTCGCGACCGACCACTGCAATCTTGGCACCGGCTTGAGCAAGGGACTGTGCCATTGCACCGCCAAGCCCTCCAGTTCCGCCCAATACAACAGCTACTTGGTCATGCAATGAAAAAAGCGAGTCACTCATGAAGTATTGCTACACTGCGAATAAATTTAGTAATTGATTTAAGTCCGAGGTTTTTTGCAGATTCGCGGTCAAAAAGCAGTCGCGTGAAAAGGCTGAATTCAGCGGTCCGCTCTGAACTTTTACTAGAATCGCAACTGTCTAAGCTATGGTTCCTGCGTTATGTCGATCGTGCGAATGGATACTTGCAAACTAGTATAGCGGCTTGCTTGTTGACGCGAAGATAGCCAACCCCGATCGCCGACGAGACCTACAAATTATTGCTTAAAAACTAAATCTTTGAGCCCGGTTATGAACCCAAATCAAGCGAAGTCCTAACTTCCGAGCTAACTGGAGGCACAGAGCTTTTTGATGCCGATTGCGTGGGAGTGAGGCCTGGCCCAGCCATTGATGGAGGCCAAGAACGAATCCGGAGATCCCTTTGTGGGAACGCAATCTCGATTCCCTCGTCGCGAAAACGTCGATCGATTTCCGTAACGATTTCGTGCCTTGTTTGTAGTCTTTGCTCTAAGTTTCCGAGAAACAAGCGGACCGTCAGTTGCAGAGTACTTTCGGCGAAGTCTTCGAAGAAGGCTGACGGCGGTGGATCACTGAGTACGTTAGGGTGCTGCGTGCAAATTTCGGTCAACAAACTGCAGGCGCGGTCCGTGTTTGATCCGTAAGCGACCCCAATCGTTAACTTGACGCGATTGGTCGTGTCGGTCAACGTCCAGTTTAATAAGCGACCGGTCACAAGGTCTTTGTTGGGAATAATTAATTCTTGACGATCCCAATTCGTGATAGTAGTTGCTCGCATCCGTATTCGTGAAACAGACCCCGTGATATCGCCGAGCGTGATAATGTCGCCGACGCGAATGGGTTGTTCAAATAACAGGATCAAACCCGAAACGAAATTGGCGAAAATCTCTTGCAAGCCAAATCCCAAACCGACGCCTAGAGCTGCAACCAACCACTGAATGCTGCTCCAGCGCACGCCAAGACTGTTAAAGGTCATCGCAATACCTAGCAGTAGAATCGCATAGCGTGATAGGGTCGCTATGGCATAGCGCACAGCATTTTCAAGCGGCAAATGTTGCAGTAGGGCGATCTCCAACAGCCCTGGCAGGTTACGGGCTGCAACGACCATCATCGTAAGAATTGGAATGGCCAAGAGAACATTGGCCAGCGTGATGGGAATCGGTTTATCAGGAGTTTCGCCTGCGACCGACCAAAGCTTGATCGTATTCAAGACGCCGATGGCTGGCATCACCCCGGACCAAATAAACAAAACGGCGACGAGTCCGATCAAGACGATGGCACTCGTGATCAGCCGCTTGGTTTGGGCGTTGCTTTCTGCCAAGTCAACTTGAGGTTCAAATATTGTCGTACTGGTAATGGAGGGATCGCGTTTTTGCGCTTCAGCTAAACGCTGCTTGGCTTGCGCGACGATCAGTTTGCGACGACTCAAGGTAAACCAACGCATCAAGAAGTGATGCAACAAAAGCAGTCCCACAAGCGTCATGACGCTTGTGTGAAAATGCATGGCGAGTTTTTGCGATGTGTAGTAATAACCCAGCAGCGCAAGAACCAATAAGGAAAGTGGCGCCAACGCGAGACCGAAATACCAAATGAATCGCAAACGATCTGCCCATCCTCCTTGGTTTTCGTTCAGATGACTGCTAAACACGCCGGTTTTCGGACGAAAAACACGAAACAAGAAGATACTGCAAACAAGCATCAGCGCGGCAAAGCAAACCCGGCCGAGGGAACTGTCCCATTTTTCATCCGGTGCATGCGCCATCGCTGCGACGATTCCAACCAGGGTCGAACCGACATCGATCAGCCAACGCAAGTCCTGCCGCAAAAGTCGGGTCACTTTTTCGGACCATCCAAAATGAGCCTCGGCCAGCCCATTTCGCCGACAAATCTGCCGCAGTACTTCGAGCGAATAAAAGTAACGAGCCGCAGTCAGTAGTCCGACACTCACAGCATGCTCAAACGATGTTTGCTGGGCTGTCAACTCGAGACGCCAGCCGATGTAGAGGAGCAATACAGGAACTGGCAACGCCAACACAAAACTGATCAACGTCGTTTCAAACGTCGGCAAGAAACTCATCATGCTCGACCGACTAACTTGTTCGCTGCAAGTGAGAACTGTCCGCCGAAGTTTTTTTAGATTGAGGACGAGTGCTATCCACAAGATGGCAGCAATCGAAGGCCACCAAAGATGCTGGAGTGAATCGATAATTAGAGCGTCGTAGATTTTTTTCCAATTCGAAAATTGGCATAACCATTGGAGTGCAGGCCAAGCTTGTTTTAACTCGCCTTTATCTAGTCGTTCGGACGAACGTATCCAAAGGACATGTTGATCGACGAACGCTCGATAATTCTTGACGAGGTTGATCGTCTGTTGCTTGGCTTCGGCAACTTTGAACAGGTTTTCAAAGAAGTTCGTAGCATCAACGCGGAAATTCGAGATGAGTTCCGTTTCCGTATCGATCAGCTTTTCATAGTTTTCTCGCAAGTTGCCGCTTTGAGGCAAAGTCATTTTTTCTTCGCCGCCGATACCGTCGGACAGCGTAACGTCTTGTCGCTGCGCAGCGAGTTGTGCTTTCCAATCGTCGAGTTCGAGAATCAGCGTTTCTGTTTGCTGCATGCGCTCTTGATAGTCATGCAATTGGTTTGTCAATTTAGCAATATCCGGCAACTCGCTTCGCTGACGTCGCAACATCAAGCCAACCAAACTGTTAAAACCACCAACCTCGTCTCCGTTTTGTGGTTTAATCCGTTCGCTCATGATCTTGAATCGCTCATTCCACAACGCCAAGCGAGCTTTGGTCGATTCGATTTCTATTTGTATTGCTGAGTTGGACTTGGCTAATTCAAGCCAATCGTTCGCGCGTTTGACGATGCGTTGTGCAGATGGTTGCAATTCCGATGGGGTCGTGGCCGCGATCTTTTCTACTTTGAGTTTTTCATTCGTGATGAGAATTTCCCGGCGTTTCTTGAGCTCGTCATTGATATCCTTGAGTTGTCCCTGAAGAAACTTTTCTTCGGCTTGAAACAATTCTTTGCGCACCGGCAGCAGTTCGGCTTCGGCGTCATACGCTCGCTGTTCGGCTTCCATTTTCCGAACTCGTTCCTGGACTGCATCTCTTCGAGCTTGAAGCAACAATCCTTGCGCTTCTCGCATCAGTGGCTCGATCTCTGTGGTCGGTGGCGCGGCGAGCTCATCTGTCAACTTGCGCAGCAGTTCTTTGTCTTCTGCGGACAGTCTTGGAATTTCTTTTCTTCGATTTTCGCGTGTCGTGATTGCTGTCTCAACGCGCGCGCGATTGTCGGAAATCGTCTGAAGACTAGATTGGACGCTTTGTAACAGTGTCTGCAGATCTTCGATGGAATAGCCGACCAACTCTTCTTTGCTCGGGATATCTTTATTCGACGGTGGGCTTTCTTTACGACGCTTGGCTTCTTGCGTAGCAGTGGGCGCTGCCTCGGCACTGGCGGCAAGTTCATTCGCAACGCGCTCCGACTCCGCCTTGGCTCGCAATTCAACCAAGACCGCTTCGTAGATCGCAGTCAATGATGCCTTGAGAGCCGGATCCATATCCGTATTGGACTGCAGCGACTGGATTCGCGATTGGACGGCATCGGAGGTTGGCGCGTTGGGCTGTGAAACGAGGGGCGCTGCCAACGGCGGTTGTTGGGTTGTCGCGAGAGATTGATTAGGGCTTGGTTGGTTGTTGGGGGGCTGGTTAACCGATTCCGAAATTCGCGGGTTGTTAGTAGGAGAAGCCGTAATCTTGATCTGTGCATTTAAAGGTCGAGCTAGAACGAACGCGATCAGAACGACCGCGCACGCCACGTGGCGGTTGAGCTGCGATCTAACTTGAAAAGTTTTCTGCACGCGTAAGTCCCGTCCTTGAGATCGGCGTATTAAGTAAGTTGATTCTGTATGACGTAACGATGTAAGCTTGGCACTCCGCCAATAATTTCTCGTGTTTCGTCGATCGTTTTAGATTGAAGCAATGGATTTTTCCAAAGCTAACTTTTGGAGTTTTACCGCGTCCGTATGCTCGGCCAATATTTTGTGGGGAAACAGTTCGCGGATTCTATCGGCGAACCTTTGCCAACGCAATGAACGTTATACCGGCTAAGTTTGCTGGCAAAACAGTTGTGAACAAGCGTAGTGGGTCGACGGTTATGGTAGGTTAGCTAAACTAGTGGCGTTGGTCTAGAAAGCAACCTCCGTCGCTTGTCCTGACCTTAGAAAAGTTTTTCATCGCCGATATTCCTGGCAGCCAATTGCATCGCGACCAAGTTAAGTTTCGCACTGTCGACTTTTTCTGTATTCAAAATATTTTTTCCGGTTGCAAAATGACACAAATACAACGAAACCCCACTCGAGAAGTAAAGATCGGAAACATCAGCATCGGCGCGGGACACCCTATCGCAGTGCAAAGTATGACGGCAACGCATACGCAAAACATTGATGCGACAGTTGCGTTGATTCATGATCTCGAGAGGGCAGGGGCGGACGTCGTTCGAATCGCCGTCGATAGCGACGCAGATGCCGAGGCTCTTCGAGAAATCCGCAAGCAAACTACCGCGAATTTATCAGTCGATTTGCAAGAGAATTATCGACTTGCTGAAAAAGTCGCCGGCAGTGTTAACAAGATTCGCTACAACCCAGGCCATCTCTACCACCACGAACGAAACAAGCCTTGGCAAGAGAAGGTCCGATATCTCGCGCAGGTGGCTAAAGACAATGATTGTGCTGTGCGTGTGGGCGTCAACTGCGGCAGCGTGGACCCTGACAAGAAATCCAAGTTTGATCCCAAAGACTCGATATCGCCGATGATCGAATCGGCCTGCGAGCATTGTGATTTCCTGGATTCCATCGACTTCCATCGATTTGTTGTTTCTTTAAAGGACAGCGATCCTTCGAAAGTCGTAGAGATTAACAAGCGATTTGCCGAGGTCCGGCCCGATGTGCCTTTGCATTTGGGTGTAACCGAAGCAGGGCTACCACCCGATGGAATCATCAAGACGCGAATTGCCTTTGAACAATTGATTGGCCGAGGGATTGGCGACACCATTCGAGTGTCTTTGACTGTGCCAAATTCCAAGAAAAGCGAGGAGATTATTGCGGGTCGACAGATCATTAACGATATCTACGCTGGCCGATTGCGTAGCGTCGTGGCGTTGGACCCAACGGCACTCAACATCATTTCCTGCCCCAGTTGCTCAAGAGTCGAAAACGAGGCCTTTGTTGAATTAGCCCAACAAGTCAAGGAAATGACGATGTATGCGAAGGACTATGCAATCACGATTGCTGTTATGGGCTGCCGAGTGAATGGCCCCGGGGAAACCGATGACGCGGACTTGGGATTGTGGTGCGGTCCGAATCGAGTCAATCTCAAACGCGGAGGCGAGCCCTTGGGCGCATTTCTATATGACGAGATACTCCCGAAACTCAAACAAGAACTTGATGCCTTAATCGTTCAAAAGAAGAACGGGTGATTTCGATCCGATCAAAAAGGAAGGTTTTCTCTGATCGATCTGGGTTCTAAGATTGACTCTCCTTCAGGTTCACGCAAGGAATAAACCGTCGACTTGATCGCTAGCAATCGCTTTATGCACGGCACTTGAGGTTCTTATATTGCTCTTGAGGTCCAGTGCTCGAATACCGAAAATGCGGACCGCCCAATTCGGGTAGATTTACAGATAAGTTCTGCGGTTGCATGATGCATCACCGTAAAGGGAATCGGCATGGATTCGTCGGACATCCTCTTAATTCGTCGCCCCCAGCGTTGGGATCACCCGCTGGATCCGACCATCACAAATCGTGATGTGCAGTGGTTATTGCTTCAACCACCTTTTGCGCAGATCGACGATCAGTCGTTTCCTTCGACTTGCAAAGTCAAGGACATTCTGCGCAATGATACGCGTATCGTGCGGTATCAACCTAGCGATATTATTGTGCGTGAGGGCGACTATGGTAGCTGCGCTTATTTGATTTTGAGTGGCGCTGTCCGAGTCATTTTATCGAGACTGGCGTCCAGTCCGATTAGTCCGCAACAAACGTCGAAAAAAATTTCGATGTGGGCGGCGCTTAAGGACTCGTTGCGCACTTGGCCCATTCCCGAAAAGCGCGTCGTTGCGAGCAGCCAAGATTCACCAACTCGTATGCGTCAAATTGACGATCGACCTCGTGTTTACATTCAAGATGTGAATGCTGTGCTAGTCGGTCATGAATCCGAACCGCTTGGCCATGGCGAGATTTTCGGCGAGCTTGCCGCGATGACGCGATCAGCCAGTAACTACTCGGTTGTCGCTACGGAAGATTCCATTGTCTTGGAGATACGCTGGCAAGGACTTCGATTGCTGCGTCGCGATCCCCAATTTCGCGAATATTTGGATGCCCGCTACCGTGCGACGAGCTTGAGAACGCATCTTCGCGAAAGCTGGCTTTTTAAACATTTGCCGGATCAGGCTTTGTCGCAATTGGTCGCATCGACGGAACTGGCGAGCTATGGGGAAATGGAATGGTTCGCGAGTTTTGAAAGCTCGCGAAAACTGGATGTCCAAAAACAACTCCACAACGAGCCATTGATCGTCGAGGAAGGATCAACCGTCAATCACCTCTACTTGGTCCGCGCAGGTTTTGCGCGGCAAAGCCATCGATTGGGTGGAGGCAATCGTACCATAGCGTATTTAGGAAAAGGCCAAGTTTTCGGGCTGACGGAGCTTGCGCATAATTTTCGCAGTTCGCCCAGCATTGATCCACTCCCCCATCAGCACTCATTGCGTGCGATGGGATTTATCGACGTGCTCAAGATACCCAAGCTGATCGTGTATCAACATGTATTGCCTTATGTTCGAGAACAAGACCTCCCGCCACCTATCGAGACACCGCGAATAACGACCGATGGTAGAACATTGATTCTCGACCAAGCTCCCCTGGACGAGGAATCGCTCAAACCATCTTTGCTGGAGTTTTTGGTAGACGAGCGACTAATTAACGGTCGCAATACGATGATTATCGATACAGAACGCTGCACGCGATGTGATGATTGCGTGACAGCTTGTGCCAAGACTCACCAAGGAAACCCTCGCTTTATCCGCAGCGGTTTGCAACACGAAAATTGGCTTTTCCCTCACGCCTGCATGCATTGCACGGACCCAGTCTGCATGATTGGGTGTCCGACAGGTGCGATTGCTCGGGACCCGGACACTGGTATTATCGCGATCAATCCGGAGACTTGCATTGGCTGCTCGACTTGTGCCAATAGCTGTCCCTATGAAAACATCGTCATGGTTCAAATACACGACGAAAAAGGTCGAAAACTGGTGGATCAGTCCAATCAACTTCCGATTTTACAAGCCACGAAATGCGACTTTTGTCAGACGCAAGTAAATGGTCCAGCTTGTGTGGCTTCGTGTCCGCACGACGCCTTGATTCGAATCGACATGAGCGATATGTCGGCCCTTCGCGATTTTTTCCAGCGCAAGTCTGCTTAATTCCCTAAGTCCCTATTAGCCATATCCAATGCAAAGCACTGTAAAGCAAACGATTAAGCGTAGAAGCAGCTTGCTTGCTTGGCTGGTCACGTTTGCAGCCATCATCGTGGTTGGGTCGGCGGCTCGAGCCAGTGAACAATCCTTGGGTCGGCCCGACTTTCTAACGGGCTACACATTGGCGGCAGCTTGTTTGCTTTTACTTTTATTGGGGATCAGAAAGCGTATCATCACCTTGCCTCTGGGCCGGGTTTCGTTTTGGGCTCGGGCTCACAATTACATCGGGGTCTTTGGATTGGCCGTTTTTTGTTTTCACATACGTTGGCCGATTCTGGGTTTCATGGAACAGGCTTTAGCAGCGATCTTTCTTGTCATTTCGGGTAGTGGCATGCTGGGCTGGTATTTGAACCGAGTGACTCCGAAGAAATTATTGGTTACGGGGAAAGATATCTTGTATGACGATATTCCGAGAGAACAACAACTCGTATCGGAGCGTGCCTATGCATTGGCAATCGAAGTTGCTGGCAAACTGGAAAGTGCTACTTTGGCGGAATACTACTCGGCCAAACTGGCCGTCTATTTTCAGAAGCAGCGATCATTGGCATATGCGATCGCTCCTTCGGGAAGAGTGCGACGAAATCACATCGATCAACTAGTCCAACTGGATCGCTATCTGGATGCCGAAGGCCGAAGCGCAAGAGCCCGCATGTGCGATCTAGTTCAGTCCAAAGATGATCTGGACTTTGCCAAAGCCATGCAACAACGATTGCGTTACTGGGTTGTCGTGCACGTAAGCTGTTTATGGCTTTTCATTTTCCTGGCTTCTGCCCACGTTTGGTTGGCACATCGATTTCATGGCAGTTGAAAGAAACGAAGGAAAGATCGATGGCCGACAATAACGAAATTCGACCAGCCAAACTCACTTACCAACGGACGAATCAACCGTGGAAGTGTGGTCGCATTGCTGACGGCCAGCCATGTCCATCCGGGCCAACTGGGCGGGGCGAATGCATTCATCGCGAATGCAAGCCGATTCGTCGACTGTTTAGTGTGAGACGACACATTCAGTTCGCAATTGTCGCTGCCGGAATTTTTATTTACGTTGCACTCCTGGTAAGCAACTATCGCCAAGACGCATTTGCTCCCGGACCTCTTTCGCTTGCCCATGCACAGATTCTTCAAAATTCAAAAGATAGCGAGAAATGCTCTGCATGCCATTCTGCAGGTCAACTGAATTCGCTGGCTTGGTTTGCGTCGCCACACCCCATGACGGATTCGGGGAAATCACAAAGTCAACTTTGTGTGGAATGCCACATTCGTGACATGCCTGAATTGAGTTTGAATAATCCGCACGATTTGGCGATCGATGAAATTCGAAATGAGTCCCAGAATTTCGCTAGGCGAAATTCTTCAGCGAAAAAATTGATCGGTACTCCGCGTGTCGATCTTACAAAACATGATCTTGCCTGTAGCGATTGCCATCAAGAGCATCGTGGCTCTGCTGCGGAGCTGCAAGCGATTACGAGCCAGCGTTGCCAAAGCTGCCATCAATCGCGATTCGCGAGTTTTACAAACGGTCATCCGGAGTTTCAAAATTATCCGTACGGCCGAGAGCAGCGAATCGTGTTTAGTCACGCAAGCCATCAAGCGGATCATTTCCCAAAAAAGAACAGTGCATTTGAATGCCGGAATTGTCATGTCGATCAAATGGAAACGGGAGCCGTTGGTAATATCATGCGCAGTTTGTCATTTGAGCGAGCTTGTGCATCTTGTCACCAACAACCTTTGCAGAACGCATTGTCCGACGGAATTGTTTTTTTTCAAATCCCAAGTATCGACAGAAGAAAACTTGCGGATGCTGGAGTTGAATTAGGCAATTGGCCCGACGACTCTTCCCAAGGTTTTGACGGAAAAATACCACCCTTGATGCGGTTGCTTTTGGAATCCGACAGCTCGTTGCGAGAAGCACTCGAACTCTTACCACCGGACGGTGACTTCGCAAAGTTAGATTCGACACGTGCGGAAACGGCCGAGGCAGTCGTCAAGATCGCTGAAGGCGTACGTGAACTACTTAAGGAAATCGCCATTGATGGCCAACAAGCGATTTACTCCCGTTTAAAAATCAACCAAGGTTTGAGTTCTTCGACCGATCCCGGCTCCCTGTTGGCGCTCGGCATTCCACCCGACGTATTTCGACGGGCCTACGAGTTGTGGTTTGTTAATGACAAAAAAACGGTCGCGATTCCAGAGGATAATATTTTGGCACCTGTGCAATTGAATGCGCCTCGGACTCCGGACTCGCGACAATCGTTGAACTCGCCTGATCTTCTCAATCAAGAAAGGTCCGCGAATTCTCGAGAACGCGAAATGCCTGAAGTAAACGACGAGGAGGATTTACTGGCCGTTTCGAATGATCAGCAACAGGACGTCGATCCGCTAATTCCAGAGGATGCCAATTCCGTTGCTTCCGACGGGAATACGTGGCCACCGAAAAATTTGCAGCGAAGCCAACTCTTGGCTGGAGGTTGGATGATTGATGAAAACCGAAAAGCTATAACGTATATCGGCGTCGGTCATCGCGATCCTTGGCTGACGCAATGGTTACCCTACGTGGCAGCTCACACCAATCGATCAAGCACCGGAACAACCCCTGGACTACCGTTTGCCGCCACGCTAGCAGTTACAGATTCGTTGAAAAATGAAGTCCGTACTCTTCCCACCCACCCAGCAATCCCACCCGAAAGTTTCATGCATCCGTTGCAACATGGTCGTTGCGCGGAGTGTCACCGAGTTGATATGACATCGCCTCGGACAATCCCCCCCGACGAAACACAAGATCTTTGGCGAGCATCTCGGCGACCTGACACAATCCGGCAGATCACACGCTTTGATCACCAACCTCACTTAATATTGGGTAAACTGGCTGATTGCACTGCATGCCATCATTTGTCGAATCCGAAAGCGCAGCACAACGCGACAGCAAAATTTTCGGAAGTTGGAAACAAGTCTGTCCCGAATGGCGTTGCAGGACACCCCACACAGAATCGTGGAAACAGCGAATTTGAACCAATAAAACTTGCAAATTGTTCGCAGTGTCATCGATCCGATGCTGCTGGCGATTCTTGTACGCAATGTCACAATTACCACGTCGGGCAGTCCGGCTGGGTGTGGGATAGACAAAGCAAAAATTACGATTTCTTTCGGGAGTAGCAGATCGGTTATCAGCAAAAAAACGCTAAATAACGCTTTTGGCACGCCGAATCATCCCCGCATTCTTAACTCTAAACGACATCCCCGATTTGATTCCTTCCAACAACTTTGCTAGAAAAGGGCAGCATTCAAAAACTACGATTAAAGCCTGCGTGTTGAGAACTTTTGCACGTCGGAAAAACACCCCTCGGTCGCTAAGGATTTCGAAAGAGGAACTCGAGCGGGTTACGAGAGCATACGGGAGATTTTCATCAAGTCAGCCTGAAACACTTTGTCTCTGATTCGACGTTTTCGGGGTGGCATTTCCGGGCACGCATTCACCCATTGGTGGTACGATATATTAAGTGCAAGTTTTCAATTTCGAGAATGATTTCCTCGAACTGTACGACAACTGACATTAACTTGATGCTTCTTTGAAAAACTGTTGACTAGAATTGGCGGCAATAATGTTCGCACGAATACAAGCTGCTGGGCGAACCGACGTCGGAAGAAGGCGGGAATCGAATCAAGATCAGTTTCTGATTGCTGACTTAAGCCGGAGTATGCAGATCCAAGGTTCAAGCCTGAATATCGAACCTCGATCACGACTGTACGGAACTCCTCAAAGCCGGATTTTTGCCGTCGCCGACGGTATGGGAGGCCATCAGGCGGGCAGTCGAGCAAGTAGTATGGCTATCGATTTTGTCGTTAACCACTTGCTCAATCAAATGCATTGGTACTTCTTAACCGACCGAGACAACCAACTTGAGTTTGTCGAATCGATGAAAGGATTGGTTCGCGATGCGAATGCAGCTATTCAGTTCGATTCAAGGCAAAACGTAGCGTTTCATGGGATGGGAACGACGTTAACTATGGCTTACGTCGTTTGGCCAAAATTACATGTCGTTCACGTCGGCGATTCGCGTTGCTATCTTTTTCGCAAAGGCGAACTTAAACAGATCACGCGAGACCATACGATGGCCAGTCAGCTCGTCGATCGCGGCACGCTGGACAAGGCCGACATCGAAACGTCTCCCTGGAGCAATGTACTTTGGAACGCACTGGGCGGGGGAACGAGAACCGTTGTTGCAGATGTGTACGATAACGATTTGGAGCCAAACGATCGATTATTGCTTTGCTCGGATGGATTGAACAAACATGTTAAGGATGAAGAAATAAGAAATCTTCTGGAAGTCGAAAACGATCCGGTGATCGCTTGCCGAGAACTGATCGAACTCGCAAACTCCCGCGGCGGTTTGGACAATATTACGACAGTCGTTGCACGTTTCGACGATCCAGACCCAAGTCCGCCGCGCACGATGGTTTCCGCACAAGTCACTTTGGAGCGAATGATTCCGGGCCTCTTCGATTTAGCACCCAAGAGTGTAAAAGACACTGCGGAGCAAATACCTTATCACGAAGTTCGCGATACCGACCCACACATCGACAAACGACTCTACTGATTCGTAACGATCGAAATCTTGATCGCCACGTTACGGTTTTGGTTTATCGATTAACTGCTCGATTCCCTTGATGTCCGGCGACTGACCGCGTGCAGGTCTCTCAAACAATTCACCGAACTTGGTAAATCCCTCTACAAAACCACCATGAGACAGAAAAAACTGTCCCTCGTCGACGCCCATAAACCGGTCTAATCGATTTTCTTTTCCCGTAGGATCATGGCTAAAGCTGGCCTTGGTCAACTCGGTCCACTGGCCGTTGGGCGATTGAACCCACTGATTCCCGAAAAGAGCTTTTCTATGAATTTGACCATTGCTACCCCAGAAATTCTCGCTAAAGCTATGCAATCCCTTGAGATAGCCTCCATCCTTGGGTGCACGCATACGAGCGATCAGCATCCACTGCTGGTTTTCAGGATGGAAATAGTAGCCTGAAAAAATCGTGTCTTTGTTTTCGGGCTGCGCTTCGACTAGGAATTTTTGAGGAACACCCGTTTTCCAATCGAACGTCAAATGGCTGTGCCCGCCCGTTCCTTCGCCGCCAAAATCATTCGCATGGACTGCTTGGTCTTTTTCCAATAGCTCAACTCGATTTGATTTGGCAACTTCGTCACGTTCGTTGGCATTAGCACCGTTGCCAGCATCCCAGACGGAAAAAATGATACGGCGTTCGGTCGGGCTGTTGACCTGCATACCGAAGTAACCTCGATGAAATCCGCACGCCATGTAAAAGGAATGCGTGGGATCGGTTACCGCAGTTACCTCCGTATAGAATCTCATCACTTTCGTTTCGCCAGGCACCGGGTAGGCCAAGTGCACCGAAGCTGCGTTGCGGCGTGGATCCAAATTGAAATGAGCCGTGTCAATCACGTCGCCGACAAGCTGAAGACTTTCGATTTGCCCGTTGTCTGCCTCACCATTCAGCGACTCCAACTGGAAGCGACAATACCCGGATTCTTTGATCGGAAATGCCCCAAAATTTAATTTGACTTGCACGGTGTCCGAAGCCTTGGCAGACGCTTCACGCGAAGTTTCTCCAACCGTTAGTCGCAGCTTTGTTTCCGCTTGTTGACCAAGCTTTACATTCACCGATGCTTGAACTTCCCCAGCACTCGAGAATTTCCCAAACCAAACAATGTGCTGCGTGTCACCTTTCCATCCAATCACACCCCGTCGCTCATGAACTCGCACATTCGTTTCATCAGGTTCCACATACGCAGTCGCCGCAGGCACGTTCAATTCACCGGCTGCCGATAAACATGCCATTAGGCTGTTGGAAAAAACTACACCTACGACGATTGCGAAATATTTCATGCTGACTCAGTCCTTCAATGAGCGTGGCGTTTCCTTATTGAGTGAAGTTTACTGTCCGTCGGATTGATCTTCAACGCGGAGATCAAAATCTGCAGAGTTACCGACCAACTCAGGAGCGTACATACCTGTGATTTGAGCTGGCAAAGCTGTGAAGATTCCCGGCGCTTCGGCACGCAACTGATATCTCATCGAATGTTTGCCCTGCGGCAGCCAACGTATAAAGAAGTCTGTCTTTTGATCGCGAAACTCGCGGTACACACTGGTCATACCTGAGTAGACGTAACCGCTCTGCGTGTCGATGGATTCCAATCCTGCTGGCTTGCGATCTTCGATGATCAAGTACTCATAGTCGTTTTTGCTCTCGATTAACAACTCCACCTCGACCATCGTCCCCGAAGGTAATGCTTGAAGATCTTCCAAGTCCATTCGTTCGAGTGCCGATCGCTGCGTATCGACAACTTGCCCTTGGTCATCGGCCAATTGCAAGTCTTTCTTGACGCGATTGACGCGATAGAACCGCCGCTCAATTTTGACTTCGAGTCCGGCAGGTTTGATTTCTTCCTCAAGTGTGAAATTGGTCAAGTAGGCATTCCAATACATAGGCCCTTCGCCCTTGCGTCGGATCGCCAACTTGTGCTGGCCAGCAGGAACAGCGTTTCCGAAGATCTGAACGGTGTTGTCAACTTCGAAAAGATTTTCTGAAGTGAAGTCCACGGTACCGAGTCGTTTGTCGTCCAAGTACACTTCGGCCGTTACAGCATTCTTGCCTTCGCCTGTCGCGCGTAAGTAATCGCCAAACGCTTCGATTACCAGCGCCGTATCGCGAGTGCTATTCCAGTAAGTTGAGTGCTTTCGATTATTGAGCAAATACTTGACCAAGCGAGGCGCGGTTTGGCCTTGCGGATCGATGGCAGCAAGGAGCTTGAGGTATATCGCAGCACTCTCGATTGTACTTCCGTACCAATACCACCAAGGAGAATTGTCCTGTAGAAAGGCCGTCTCGTTTTCGGCGTCTTCGACCAAGAATTGCTCGATGTTCTTTCGCAGCATCGCTGTTTGTTCTTCGTTTCCGATCGCATGCGTTGCGAGTGCCAAGAGCGCTTTGCCGTAGACACCGAGCGACTCACGTTTTTCAAAAAGAATCGTCTGCACCTCAGGTTGTGTACGCCCCGCAGAAACGAGAATTTGAAAGACCAACGCATCGAGGCTATCAGGAGTCGCCTTGGATGGTTCAGCATTAACTGCAGCATTTTTAAGTTTTTGTAGCTCACCCATTTGGTATTGTTCAAGCCACGCCAACCCTCGTTCTAAAACGTCCGGAACGATGGCGATGTCATTTTGTTGAGCGATCAATAGTCCACGAACCACGACTGCCGTTGTGTGGGCACTACTGTGTTCGCCGATACCGCTGAACCAACCCCAACCGCCATCGGACATTTGCATATCAGTGAGCTTTTGAACGCCTTCGGCTACCATGGCGTTCACTTCGGCCACGTCGTAGACTGGGTTGCGATCAAACCGTTTCCATTGCTGAGCACGCGTGGCTGCGTCGCCCAATTCCTGTGCGTTCAGATTGTTTCGTTTATCCTTGAGTCGCGCAAGATCGATATTCATCTCCTGCAATATCCGTTGCGTAATAACCGTTGGCAGAAATCGATTAAGCGTTTGCTCGGTACAACCGTAGGGATATTCGGCCAAGTAGGGCAGGGCATCAATCATGGAAGTTGCCAGCGATGGTGATAAGCGTACTACCAGTCGAGATTGCTCCGCTCGACGATCTTCGGGAACCGTAATGGTAACTTCAGAATTTGCTTGATTGGGTCGAACTGTTCCGGCAAAGCTGTCGGTCTTGAGAATACCGTTGACCAACACAGGAACTTCTAATTGCATGGCATCGGATTCGACGTCGGTTGCTGCCAGTGCACGAACTTTGAAAACTCCTTCGGCAGTCGCTCGGCATCGCCAATCAACGCGGACTTGTCCATGAGATTCAATGCGTACCGTCGACTCGGATGGGCTATTGGGCATCAACTCGAATTGCGTTTCGCCATCGATTTCGATCCAAATGCGCACGTCTTTCGCAACGGGCAAGTCGTTGTGAACGATTGCAGAGAGAACAACTTCGTCGCGTTCGACGAGGAATCGAGGCGTTTGCAGCCGCACGAGAAGATTCTTTCGAGTAACTGCTTCTGCTGATCCGGAACCTACACGCACGCCAGATCCAACAGCCCAACTTCGCAATTTCCACCCCGAAAGATTCTCAGGCATTTTGAATTTCGCAGTCGCTTGGCCTTTGGCATCTGTATCGATTCTCGCCAGCCATAGGGCCGCGTCGGCAAAGTCTTTGCGTACAGACGGCGTGACATTCGCGACGCCTGCGGGAGGGGCACCAGCCGTATTTTTTGCCATCGCGCCCCCCTCACTCGAAAGTGCGCTCGCGTCCATTGCCATTTCCATCGGTGCACCACCAGGAGCTCCAAAACCATAGGCCCCTCCACCGCCACCGCCACCTAGGCCACCACCAAATCCGCCTCGCATACCCCGACCGAGAAACGCTTTTGTAGGTCTGTCTCCTAAGGCTATGCCCATTTCACCATTCCTACCTTCCGATAAATCATCGGCTTGCGTTTGTCCAAAAATCCCTAGCGGCGTCCAGCCATTAACGCCAATCATACTAAGAGGATAATTGACCCAATCGAGATTTGTTGCTCGCGCGACATTATGCGATCTTCGCCACTTCCAAAAAAATTCGCGAATGTCGCCTGGAATCATTTCGGGTGCGATCTGTTCCAATGACCGATCGTACACGGCGATCGTCGTTGACCCTTTCACTGGTTTTCCATCAGGATCGGTAACGGTCACGTTCACTTCGGCTTCTTCGCCTGGAAGATACTCGGATTTGCTCGCGTCCACTTTTACATTGAGCACTCGATTTTCAGGCGGAACGATGATTTCGCGAACAGCTTGGTGGACTTCGCCACCGTAAACCGTTAGAGCTTCTACAAAAAAATTCGGCTGATCATTGGCTGTCACTTCAATATCGATAGTCTTTGACTTGGCCACCAGTTGCACGTATTGTGGCGTGGTACCGATTCCGTTTGCTGGACGAATGAACAGCATGACAAGTGCATCGTCGCGTTCGGCATTTATTTGGAGATGCACGGTATCGCCGACTGCGTACTCTGCTTTATCCGGAATTAGTTCGACGTCGGAATATCGAAAATCTTTTCCATCGGCAGGACCACCACGGACGGTAAAGATATAGCCGCCCTCGACCGAATGACCTTGGCCATCATCGAGCACCAATTTCAAGCGATACTGACCGACTTTCCCAGCCTTCATCTGTTGACGGATTTGTCCCTCGGCATCGGTCTTTACATCCCATTGCTCCACGGGAGTTTCAATTGGCTTGCGCTGTTTATCGTAGGTAATCCGAAGCAACTGTAGCTTGCCGGTCCCTTGGGTTTTTGTTCCGGTCAGCGCACGGGCTTCGAAACTGGCGATTATTTCTTCGCCGACTTGGTAGAAACCGTGCTGGAGCCACGAGTAAACTTTGAATGCTTGTCGGGCGGCAATGACTTGTCCTTGGGCAACAATCGTTCGGCGGGACGCATCGCGAACCTCGGCAGTGATGCTGTAACGGTGATCTTGATCTCCGAAAACTTCTTTCGCCAATTCCGAATCAATTTCGATGATCGCTTCGCCATTCGCATCCAGCTTTAGTTCTTGCTCGATGACCAATTCAGGTGGCTCGAACGAAAATCGGGGCATCCACCAAGGCTCGGGCATTCGGCAACCAACCCACTTTGACCAGCCTGGATACCAAGCATAATCGTACGCATACCACCAATACCCAGGGCCGTAGCACCAATCGTATGGTCGAACTGGATAGAAGTTATCGTTGTAAGACTCTCGTGTAACGCGAACGCTTACAGAAGCTTCCGTAACAGGTGAACCGAAATAGTACTTCGCGTTGATCTTGGCTTGAATTTTATCGCCCAACATTACTGGCTTTTCGGGAGCAACGATATTCACTTCGAATTCAGGCTTGCGATATTCTTCAACTCGTATCGAGAGTGAGTTGGGAATCCATTCTTGATCTGAACGTTTGACCTGAAACGAGTAAGCTCCCAACATTGCTTTTTTGGGCAACTCAAAACTGAGATCGCCACCGCCAAATTCATCTGTGGTGATTTGGGTTTCGTAAAATATCTTTCCTTGTGGGTCAACGGCCGCGACTTGAAAATTGAGTTTGGAAAGAGGTTTTGAGACTTCGGCCAAACCGTAGTTCGCTGCCGCAATCCAAAACTTGGCGTTCACTTTGTCACCGGGACGGTAAACGGGACGGTCTGCTACTCCAAAAGCTTTTAATTGTTGGAAGTTTTCGTAACTGTATTCAGCGATCCACGCGCCTTCGAAACCGAGAATTCCCAACCGACCTGCATTGTCGCGAGCAATCGTCATCCACTGGAATTGATCGGGCAAATCACTCGCCTTGAGAATAACTTGGCCGGCATTATCCGATTTTTTCGCAAAGCTCTTTACCGTTACTCGAGGCTTGTTGTCATTGGCGTAGATATTGCTAAAGCCGAAGATTTCAACATTCATACCCGCGAGCGGCTTGCCCGAATCGGAGTCAGCCAAGTAATACATCAGACTCCGATCGAGCGGCTTGCGGACGATCGCGGTATCTTGAATCCAAACCAAGCAGCGCGCGGCATGAGTTCCATCGTCGAAATTTGCCGTAACAACATACAACCCGGCTTTTTGAAGCGGAGTCGTCACGTCGATTCGCCGATCCCAGTGATTTTCGCGAGGCTCCAAGTCCATCGACCACTTCGCTACTTCCGCCTGCACGTATTTTTTAATGTTCTTGGCGTTAAACAATTCCGCTGGTGACTGGATGGGCGGAACGTATTGCATGTCGGCTTTCCCGCCAAATTTGGGATTACCGCCACGCTCAGCGTCGCGATAGAAAGTTTTGATATCCTTGATCAGCAATTCGAGATCCACGGGCAAAGCCGAAAAGCTTACGGACTTTGCGTTGCGGAATACCATACTCAACTTGGCGCCTTTTCCCGCAGGCTGAGATGGAACTGGATCGAAGCCACCGCGAGGTTGCAGGATGCTATCGAGCATCACCTGCCGATAGTTTTGGTTACCTGGGCCGAATTTCTTTATCTGCAATTGCAGATATTCGGCTGCCTTTGGGTACTGTCGGCGGTTAAGGAAAATATTCCAAAGACGTTCGAGGGCGGCGTCCGCCTGTGTTGACCCTTCGCTGTTTGCAATATCTTGAAGCACGCGGATCGGATTATGCTCGTCGGGCAATTCAAATCGCTTGACGCCGTTGGCCAACCTCGCGATGGCTTCATTTTCGCCAAGCGTATGAATGGCAAAAACTCCAGTCGAATTCTGCTCCGACTTGGAGGCATACTGTCCGAACCACATATCTTGCTGAAGCGTGTCGACTGAAAAGTTCTCGCTTAGAAAATCTGCCCAAATCATCTTGGCTTGATCGCCAATCTCTCTGTTCATTTCGACAACTTGTGCCAACGCCCACCGGAACCGTTCGCCATCGGTTTTCGCGTCATTCCAAGATACCGGTGCAGCATGAAGCACTGGGTTACCTTTCGAATCGACGCTCGCAAAACGTTCTGGCGAGCCAATAGGAGCCTCGAAATCCAAGTAGTCAGGATTCTTTTCAATATCTGTTTTAGAATTTAGCCGCCAAGCTTGTCGACCACGACGGTCACGCGCGATGGTGTTTGCAAGCTGAAGATAAAAATCAGCTGACTCCGCTGTTGCGGGCGCTTTTTCAACAAGCGGCATCGCTTTTACTAACCACTTCAAGCTTGTTTGTCGGTCTTGTTCTTGAACTTGAACCCACTGACCGGTTTGTTGGTTTTGGGGGTTACGATAGAACTTCTGATCGGAAACCACGCCATAGGGTGGTGATACAGCAAGTTGTTTGGCAGCTTCCGTAATGAGCTTCCAATTTTCCGAGTGTTTCTTGACGGTATCGCTCAATAAGGAGTCTAAGTCGACCTGGCGACCCAATTGACTCAGGCACAAAACCGCGTTGCTCAAATCGGTCGGCACGACTTCATCGCCGGGTTCTGCTTTTCGAAGGATCTGCTCCCATCGTTCATACGCGTCCTTCCAATTGCCTTCGGCTTGCAACCGGGCAGCTTCACGGCGCAGCGATTTTGTATCCAAGTTCTGGCTCCAACCAACAAAGGAAATTCCAGTTAAGATTAAAAGGCTACAGAGCAAATGGGAAAGACGCATATTCGGTACTCCTACTTTTCACGGGCAGAATTGCCCACCGCCATCGAGACAAGGTTGAGATTGATTTCAATTGTTACGAAACAATCGCCGTGAGGCGAGTCGGTAGACGCTGCCTTGGTCCGAGCAGTTCCAAATTCTACGAATTCGCGTTGTGAATCGGCGAATTCAGTTTGTCACAAAGAAAATTGACAAATTTGACAGTTCTCGATAGGCGAATCGCGGCGATTCAATCAGCAATAACGCAAGGAATGGACTTGCCACAGGCGATTCACTACAGAAAAGCTGAATCGCGGGGAACATGAGAAGCTACTGGCCTAACCCATCCAGTTTGTATTCTTTCAGCTTCTTATGGAGCGTATTACGATTGATCCCCAATCGCGTAGCCGCTTTCGTCTGCACAAAATCACAAGCTTCGAGAACTTGGGAAATCAATTCCTTTTCAACGCGATCGACGACGCGCGAATGCAAATCTTTTGCTTTCGCATCCGCTGCTGCGACACCTTGGTGCACAAGTTCCTTGGTCAAGGAACCGAGATCCGTGGAATGATTGGCCGGGCCAACGTCCGCGGAACTGGGTTTTGTGATACATGGCGGGAAAAGTTCTAGAGTCAATTCGTCTACCTCGGCCATCACCACAGCGCGTTCGATCAAGCTCTGCAGTTCGGATAAATTTCCAGGCCAGCGATAATCCTGCAACGCTTGCATGGCGTCGGCTTGGATGGATGAAATGAATCGTTCGTTTCGACTTGCGTAAAAAGACATGTAGTACTGAACTAAACCAGGAATGTCATCGGGTCGCTCTCGCAATGGCGGGACTGGGATCGGGACGACACTCAACTGGTAGTAAAGCTCGCGATCAAAACTTCCTGCCTCGACTTGACGTTCTAATGTCGGCACTGCAGTCGAAATTAATCGAGCATCGAAATTCCCGCCGACGTTACCGCAACTTGTTGCTGCATGCATTTGCTTGATAAGTTGCGATAGTTTCGACTGAAGTGTTATGGGCAAGGCGTGAATGTTTTCTAAAAACAGTGAACCTGTGTTTGCCGATTCCAATCTTAGGCTGTCCGATTGGGTCTCGTTCAATTTTGCATGATCGGGAACGAGATTGCTCAAAGCGTCGAAAGAACCCGGCAAGGATGTCAGATGGCTGCAATCGATGCGCAGAAATGGTTTGGACGCGCGACGACTCGATTGATGTATGGCCTGCGCGATTCGATCTTGACCGCATCCAGTTTCGCTTAGAAGCAATATTGCGGCGTTCGTCGGTGCCACACGCTGAACCGTATCCATAACTTGTTGCATCGCAGCACTGCTGCCCAAAAGCTCACGCACGCTGACCGAGGAATCGAAATCTATTTCTTGGAATCCGTACCGTGTCATTTTCCGTCGGCAATGCAGATTGGTAGGAAGGAATTTAGCGTTTGTCTTCGCTCACTATCGTTTCCTCGGCGTCAATCGAGTCCCATCCATTTTCTTTGGCATAGATTTCGATTTGATCCAAGACACTTCCGAGAACGCGATGAGCGACAGCATCCCGAGGTGCTTGAGTATTGTAAGCTTTGTAGACATTTTCGACATCGGTGCGCGTCATACGAACCCCGTTAAATCGAATCGAGCGAGATAATATATCCCCAAGTGCTTCTCGATCTTCGGGACTTTCCACAGAGTTAACGAGTCTTTTCGCAAGTTCGCTTTGGCTTTGCCGATCGCCTATCTCTGCAAGTACTTCGTTGGACATTTTGCTAAACGCGTCAACAGACAATGACGACCTCGCATACTCAGCCCAAGCCCGTAGGCTGTTAGGAATTTCGGAGTTTTGCTTACTCGCGACGGAGTTTAAAAAATCGCCAGCGATGGTTTTCCAAGAAAGACGATCTGCATCTGTCAAACGCAATCTTTGTCGAGGCAGCGTATTGCATTCTTTGAAGATGTTCAACATGCCGTCGTCATCTGGAGGGACAAACGAACCGATTAATCCTGTAACTTCATTCAATACTTTCAACTCGCCAGCACGATATTCGGGAAGCAATATCGCCATAGGAATCGTCGAACCCCGATAGTGAGACCGCAGACGCTGAACCAATTGCGTTAACGCAACATCGCCGGTCCGATCCACGATCAAGACATACTCAATCGGATGTGGCTCTTGGATGATTCGAATTGCCTCTTGGCCCGAAGTCGCTTGAACTACCTGATAACCAATCTGGTTCAGCAGTCCCACGGCATGCGAGCTTAGCGAAGGATTCGTTCCAACAACCAGCACAAGGGCATTCCCTTCCAATCGAAGCATCTCGCCAATCGCCGCCTGTGCTGAACTTGTTCCATGCATGTCCTGCCGGATCATTATAGGCATCAGCGAAACGGCGGCTTGATAACGAATTGCCGGGATTCCCGACTCACACGCTTCTTTTAAAAGCGTTAACGCCGACGCATCCAACATCCCGTCCGGTAATTGGCCCAACAACAAAGCACAGAAACGTTGTGCTCCGAACAATCCATATTCTTGTGCTGCTTGCCAAGTTAATTGAAGAAAGCGAGGAGTCGAACGTAGACCGCTTCCCCAAGATTCGCATTTTTCGACTAGCACTTTCGCGTCGACATCCATCTGAAGCCGACTTTCATTTTCCAAGAAGACAGCAAAAGCTTCTGCGGACTCTTGTTTGGCGGATGACGAAGCCAAGCGGAGCGAATTTGCAATTTGCAGGCACCGATTTAACTCAGCTTGACGCTCATCCCCATACTGGAATTTCAGAGACGCTCCATCGAATCGCCAGTCTTCACGGCTTGGAGGGAAAGGATTCTGTTCTGCCTGTCGCAGTCGTTGGAGTCGCTCCTTAAGCCGAGCGGAGATCGTTGCCTGACATTTCTCAACGACCGGAACATTCCCTAGAACTTGCGACAAAATCGAACTGCCGATTTTTCGTGTTTCGGCCGTTTCGGATTCCGAGTGACATGCACCAAGATATTCGACGATGTATTTGCCCGGATCGAGATGTTGGATCAACTGAAAAATCCGCTCACGTTGTGTCGCGTCCTTGGTCAACAAAGCCGCTTGCACAACCAATACTCCTTGATCTTCGAAGCTCTGTAAAACGGCGGAATAGCTTGTGGGAGGCGACGTTGGACTTTGCATGACTTGCTGCACGAGTCGCGAAATCCCCGCATCGCCTGCCGACTGCAATCCTAGAAGGCCGCGTTTTTGTTCGGTCAGCTTTGGTGACCGCAGTTTTTCGATGTAACCATCGAGGACGGTAGGTTCGCGATTGAATTTGGCTGCGCCATCGAGCACTCGGGCGATCTGAGCCTTTTGCGTATCGGTCAGTGATTGACCCTTGGTACGAATCGTGACCCATTCCGCCAAGCTGACTTCGGTTACCATCTTCGCTGCGTCCGCATCTGAAATTTTCAGATTGGCCATCTCATCCAGATAACGTCCCAGTTCCTCCCACTGCTCGATGCGACTTAAATATAAAAGTGCTTTGGCATAACTAGCTGCCGTTTTGGGTGGATCATCCCGAATCGACTGAACTATAGGGTGATCGTTCCGGGGCAACTTAACCGTCGATGCGACAGGCGTTGCGGTGTCATTAGTTGCAGCAGCAATATCGCCAACCGGCTCGTTTGAAAAAGGGTCTTGCTGCGCAGCCGCTTGAGGCAATCCGTTACAAAGGTTCGCGCAAAGTAGAAGCAGCGAGTGTACGCAAGTTCGCGTCAAGGCGACTTGAGCTCTCGAATTACGCAGGAACACCTGTCCAAAAATCATGCTGATTACCTTGAAGAGTCGACGAGATGACGGAGCAGACCGGATGCAGCTCACTCTATTGTAATTCCTGTTTCCATCGCGTGACTTGCTGGAGGACCAATTCTGGATTACTTGATCCTTCGCTTCGGTATGCCTGGACGGCAGCGGCTACACCGCACTTTTCCCGGAATCCAGGATCTAAATCCGGACTAATTCCCTGAATTTCCGCATCCGTCAACTGTGCAAGGGGGACTCCCCTCTTCGAAGCCGCAGCAACGAAGGCCCCCACCAAATGATGCGCGGTTCGTTGCGGAATTCCTTGAGAAATCAGGTATTCCATGACCGTTGTGGCATCGAGATACCCATGATCCAGCCGACTCGCAATGACCGATCGCTGAAGTTCCGACTCACGAACAATCGGAGCAGCAAGTGCCAGACAGGCTTCGATTGTATCGAATGAATCAAATAGTGCGGGTTTGTCTTCTTGAAGGTCACGGTTATATGCAAGCGGCAAACCTTTGACCAAAACGAGCAACGTATTGAGATTGCCAATTACACGAGCTGACTTGCCACGTGTCAACTCAAGCGTATCCGGATTGATCTTTTGAGGCATGATCGAACTACCCGTACAGAAAGCATGTGGCAGTCGTATAAATCCAAATTCGACAGTGGACCACAATATCCATTCTTCTGCCCAAGTGCTTAGGTGTGTTCCGATCATCGTCAATACAAACGCACTTTCAATGACATAATCTCGATCGCTGCTGATATCGATGCTGTTGGCGGCAACTCCTGCGAAACCTAGTTCCGATGCGGTCTGATTTCGGTCGATTGGCAAAGTCGTCCCCGCAACCGCAGCCGCACCCAATGGGCACATGTTTGTCCTGCGTCGACAGTCTGCTATCCGTTGTCGATCACGTGCGAGTTTTTCGATATACGCTAACCAGTAATGCGAAGCCAACACGGGCTGCGCTCGCTGCATATGCGTGTACGCGGGCAATATGACATCGTGATCGCGATCACAACGCGATAAAAATGCCCTCTGCAAATCCAGCAGCAGTGAATCCACGCGGTCCAAAGCCTCTCGGACCCACAGCCTCAAATCCGTCGCAATTTGATCGTTTCGCGACCGCGCCGTATGCAGTTTGCGCCCCACATCCCCGATTCGATCGATCAAGGCTTGCTCGATATGCATGTGGATGTCTTCCAATTCGGTTCGCAAGGGCAGCGAACCTTGCTCGAGCATCTTCTCGATCTCCCTTAGCGTTTCTTCAATCTGCTTGAACTCCGCTTCCGAGATAATTCCTTGGGTGGATAACATCCGCGCGTGTGCAATCGAGCCGCGAATATCTTGTGGAAAGAGTCTGCGATCAAAACTGATGCTTTCACAGAACATCTCTAGACGTTTGTCCGTGCTGGCTTGAAAAACACCGCTTCGAGAAGGCGAAGTCAAATTGACACCTGGCATAATAAAGGAATCGAAATAAGGAAAAGTCGCGATCTTGCGTATGTCGCCCAAGGGAACGGAAAAAGAATCAATCGCATTCCCTTTCCCTAGCCATCCAATCGCATCGCAACTTATGAGCACCCGAGCTAACCGAACACGTAGACGGCGGATTACACAAGTGTCAGTTTACCTAAAAAGCAAATCTCGTGGATTCGGCTTGCTGCCCACTCTCCAGTCGATCATTTGCCGGTTAAAACAATCAATTCGCCATCGAATGCGTTAAAACTTGTTTATGCCGGAGAAATTGCGACCTGAACAAGTTCGTGTCGATTTTTACTTGCTTAGAAATTTCTGTTTACAATATGGCAAATCATTTACTCAGGCCGAATTTCTGGAGTTCTTGTGTTCCATCAACTAATTAATCGCAGACTAACAACGGTTGATTCGCTCCGGTTCGTTCGCGGCCTTCTGCATGCTGGGATCTGTTCCCTCTTGGCTTTCCCCGCTTTGACCATGCCGCTGAATGCCCAAGAGCAATCGCTTAAGCAAGCAGCCAGTGGCGTTCTTTCCATCGGTGTTGGTATTTCGGATCAAATCGCGAAGCAACCCGATAGTTGGGAATTGCTCAATCGTCAGTTTAGCATCGTGACACCCGAAAATTGCATGAAGCCCGATGCGGTCCAACACGATGCAGGAAATTTTAATTTCGACACACCGGATCAGTTTGTCGAGTTCGCCGTCAAGAACAATTTGAAAGTTGTCGGGCACTGCCTCGTTTGGGCAAAGGATGACCGAACGCCACCGTGGTTTTTTAAGGACGGTGATAAGGTCGCTGGCCGAGAATTGCTCCTTGATCGAATGCGTACTCACATCACCACGGCAGTCGCCCGTTACAAGGGCAAAATCGCTCAATGGGATGTCGTTAACGAAGCGATCGATGACGGCGATGGATACCTACGGAATTCAGGCTGGACGACTGCTTGCGGCGAAGAATTCATCGCGGAGGCTTTTCGTGCTGCCCACCTAGCCGATCCTGATGCGCTCTTGATCTATAATGACTACAATAACGAGAAGCCAGCGAAACGCGAGAGGATGGTGCGATTAATCTCGTCACTCCTGGCACAAGGAGTCCCCGTCCATGCAATAGGTCTTCAAGGACACTATGAAATCGATCAAATTCCGCTGGAGGACATTGACGCAACAATCGAAGCCGTCAAGGCGCTGGGGCTGAAGGTGGTCGTGTCCGAACTTGATATCGATGTCGTGCCTCGCGGCAAGTGGTGGGCCGAAAACGGCAAGTATCGCGATGAGCTTGCAAAGCTAAATCCATACGCCGAAGGATGCCCACCTGAGGTTTTGCAGCGTCAAGCCGAACAGTATGCCGCACTGTTCGCGATCTTCAGGAAACACAAGGAATCGATTCTTCGCGTTTCATTTTGGAACTTGCACGATGGCCAAAGCTGGCTTAACTATTTCCCTTGGAACCGCGTGAATCATCCGCTTCTATTCGACCGACAGCAGCAGCCTAAACCTGCTTTTCATGCTGTAATTCACGAACTCACAAAGCCTTTGCAATAGTCGCAGAATTGTGAAAGCTATGCCGAACAAGAGTCAGCGTGCCGCAGCCCTTCGCGTTATCGATGCTAATGCGAATAGAGCTTTCGAGGGACTCCGTACGATTGAGGAAATCGCGCGATTTGTCTTGGATGATGTTGAGCTTTCCACCTCCCTCAAACAACTTCGTCACCGCCTGCAGTCGGCTTTGGGACAAATACCGCAAGCCGAATTGCTCCAGGCGCGGAACACTTTAGATGATGTCGGGACCGACATTAAAACGTCAAGCGAGCTATTGCGGTCAAGCTTTAGCGATATTGCAACGGCCGCTTCCCAACGCATCCAACAGTCGCTCCGTTGCATCGAAGAGTTCGCTAAGTTAATCGATTGTGAAATCAGTCGCCAGGTTGAGTCCATCCGTTACGCTTCCTACGATCTGCTCGGTCAACTGCAGTTGCGTTTGCATATGCACTCCCCGTTCCTACACGCCGCAAACTTGTATTTGCTAATCGACTGTCAACTACCGATAGAACAATTCAAAGGACAGGTCAGGGCTTTGTCTGAACAGGGTGTGGACTTGATTCAAATACGCGACAAAACAAGCGATGCGCGTACTATCAGCGACTATGTCCGCGCGGCGATATCTGCTGTTTCTTTCGAGAGAACCAAGATCATCGTAAACGATCGAGTGGATATTGCTTTATTAACGGGCGCTGCTGGCGTTCATCTAGGCCAACAGGACCTCGACTGCAGAACGGTTCGACACCATGTGGGCTGTGGGTTCATTATTGGAGTTTCCACGCACGACATACAGCAAGTCGACCAAGCCATAGCAGACGGAGCGGACTACATTGGATGCGGACCGACCTTCCCGACATCCACGAAAATGTTCGACAATTTTCCAGGATTGGGTTTCTTAAAGGAAGCCGCTCAACGTTCGACAATTCCCGCATTTGCGATCGGTGGAATACAACTTGATAATCTCCCCAGTGTCTTAGCAACCGGCTTCACTCGAATTGCTGTTAGTTCTGGAATTCTCAACGCAAGCGACCCGACACAGGCGGCACTAGCCATGAAATCGCTGCTCAATAAATCGCTGCTCAATTCAGGCTTGATCGAATCGGTCTGAATGACGATCGATTCACAGCGTGCCCCGCTATTACGATATTTTTACGCGCGGTGCTGTATTCCAGACCTTCAGTGCAATATTTCCAAATTTCGATATTCAGCCATTCCGTTCAGGGAATAAAAAACACCCGGCCAGTTATTTGGTCGGGTGTTTGATATCGTTTAAAAAGCTTTACTACGTGTGCAGTAGAAGATTGGCTGATTAGCGTCGACCGCGGCCACCGCCGCCGCCGCCGCCACCACCACCGCCACCGCCACCACTACGTCCTCTTCCGCCGCCGCCACCACCGCCGCTACGACCTCGTCCGCCACCGCCGCCGTAGCCTCCGCCGCGACCGCCTCGGTCTCCGCCACGATCACCACCCCGGTCCCCCCGAGGAGGTCGGTCGCCACTGCTGCGTTCTGGTCTTTCGCTGCGTTCGCCGTCGGCACCTGTTGGAGCAAACTCATCGCCTTCGAAACCTTCGTCATCACCCTCAGGCGTTGCGAACTGGTCTTCGATGCCGAGTTCCTCAAGTGCACGTCGTCGAGACAACTTGACGCGATCATGGTCGTCGATGTCGATAACGAGAACTTGCATTGGATCGCCGACTTTGCAAATGGTATCCACGCTGGTGACATATCCGTTGGACAGTTCACTGATGTGGCACAAACCATCTCGACCGGGAAGAATTTCGACAAAAGCGCCGAAGTCGCGAATGCTGGTAACAGTACCTTCGTAGATCTTGCCGATCTGGACGGTAGCCGTACAAGCTTCGACGCGAGCAAGAGCTTGTTTGGCTCCATCTGCATTCACGCTGGCGACAATAACGGTTCCGTCATCGTCGACATCAATGGTCGCACCGGTTTCTTCTTGAATGGCTCGGATATTCTTACCACCCGGACCGATGAGTAAACCGATCTTTTCGGGATCGATCTTCGTTCGAAGCAATCGTGGTGCATATCGGCTGATTTCCGATCGTGGGCGTGGAATGCACGTCAGCATCTTCCTCAAGATCTCGATACGAGCCTCGCGGGCTTGCTTGAGAGCATTGCGAATGATTTCTTCGCTGATTCCATCGATCTTGAGGTCGAGCTGGATTCCCGTGATGCCGTTTTGGGTACCGGAGATTTTGAAGTCCATGTCACCGAAATGGTCTTCGTCTCCGATGATATCCGTCAGCAAGCAGAATCGGTCGCCGTTTTCTTTTTCTCGAACCAAGCCGATCGAAATCCCTGCCACTGGATTGGTGATAGGAACACCGGCCGACATCAGTGCCAAGCAACCACCGCAAACGCTCGCCATTGAGGAAGAGCCGTTGCTTTCCAGAATGTCGCTGATCACGCGAATGGTATATGGGAAATCGTCCGGATCGGGCAACACGGCTTCCAAGCTACGCTCAGCCAAAGCACCGTGGCCGATTTCTCGGCGGCCAGGTCCACGAATCGGTCGGCATTCGCCTACCGAAAACGACGGGAAGTTGTAATCCAGCATGAATTTCTTGCTGTATTCTTCCACGAGACCATCGACGCGTTGTTCGTCGCGTGATGTACCCAGCGTGACAGATACGAGGGCTTGAGTTTCGCCACGTTGAAATAGTGCGGAACCGTGAGTTCGCGGGAGCAAGTCGGCTTCGCATTCAATGTGGCGAAGCGACGTGAGATCGCGGCCGTCGGGACGCGTGCCAGCGAGAATCAGGTCGCGAACGACTTGATTTTCAAAGTCGTGCCAAACGCGTTGGAACGTATTCGGGCACAAAGCACCGGGGGCTGCCGGATCAGGAATCATCTCTGCGACAGCTTGGTCCCGAAGTTGCTTTACCGCATCCGCGCGGGCTTGCTTGCCTTCGGTTTGCTTGGCCGCTTTACAACGATCGTAATATCCAGTCTTGAACTTGTTGAATAGTTCCGAATCATCGACTGCTGCGAATTGCATCTTCATAGGCTTGACTCGCTCGGCGAATTCGAGCTGCAAAGCGATAAGTTCGCGAATCGTAGAATGGGCGAACTGAATCGCTTCCATCATTTCATTTTCGACGATTTCTTGGGAGAAACCTTCGATCATCACCACTTCGCGCTGATTGCCGGAAACGATCATATCCAGATCGCTTTCTTCCAACTGCAAAACGGTTGGGAAAGCGATGAGACGACCTTCGATGCGACCGACACGCACGGATGCGATGGGGCCTTGGAAAGGTAGATTGCTGATCAGCATAGCTGCTGCAGCGCCGTTCATGGCCAAAACGTCGCCGTCATTTTGCATGTCGCTGCTCATGACCATGCACTGACATTGCACTTCGTCGATGAATCCTTTTGGGAACAATGGACGAATGGGACGATCGATCAATCGGCTCGTCAATGTTTCTTTCGTGGTTGGGCGTCCCTCGCGTTTGAGGAAGCCACCGGGGAATTTACCTGCCGCAGCATAACGCTCGCGGTAGTCGCAGGTTAACGGGAAAAAGTCAGTTCCTGGTCGAGAGGCGCCACTCGCCACTGCGTTGAGAACGACTGTATCTCCATATTGAACGACCACACAGGCAGAAGCTTGCTTGGCAAGTTGCCCGGTTTCAAATGACAATACAGAATCACCAATTTGTTTTTCTACTCGAATCTTCACGCTTCAGAATCCTAATAACTGAAGGCCAAAGCTAGGCAGTACGTTAGAAAGGGAACTGCCGAACTCACAAACACAACACAACAATACGATGTCGACAATTTACAGACAGCTGACGTCAAAACCTCTGTCAGCAGTTTTTAAAAGAACATTTCTAAAGTGCGGTGGGGAACCGCAGCACAACACAACAACACATTCATTTACAGCCTGGCGGACATGCAGGAAGCGGCCAGTTTGTATGTGTGGACAACTGCCGCTCAAATTTATTTTCACTACAAATTCAATCCAAACGCATTTGTTGCAAAAGGGATCGCGTATCCGACGATGGGCAAAATTTCTTTGAGCGAAACAAGCAACAATGCGAGAGACTACTTTCGAATACCTAAACGGCCGATCAAATTTTGATAACGCTGAGGATCTTTACTGCGAACATAATCCAGAAGCTTGCGACGTCGGCTGACCATTCGCAACAATCCACGACGGCTTGAGTAATCCTTGGTGTTGGCCCGCATGTGACCGGTCAGCGAATTAATCCGCTCGGTTAACACAGCGATCTGCACATCAGGCGCACCTGAATTCCCAGTCTTCACTCCGAATTCACTTACTAACTCTTGGATACGTTCTGTCGCAACGGTCATAGGTAGATAAATCCCTGTTGAGTCTAATACTCAAGCCCAAACTTCTGAAAAAACGCGTCAAAAATATCGAAAACCTTACTCTCGCAATCGCCTAAATTTAACGGTTTTCCAATGGAACGCAACCTCATTTCTAAAGGTACTTTCCCCGCCCCCGAATCGCCAAAATGCAGTATTGGACGCGCGAAATGCTTTTATTTTGACGGTTTATTCGTTACGGATTGGATAATTCGGCACAGGAATGCGAATTTTCGAGGGAAACCGATTTCCTGAGCAAGTACGGCTTGCTTGCAGGCTGTTGTGAAACAGAATTTCATGGGCTATTAAATACCAAGATCTACCTTCTAGGCAAATTCGTTATGGCTGCTCGACTCCAAAAATCCCAACTACGCGGCGTCATTCCACCCCTGGTTTCTCCGCTCAATGCCGACGGCTCGGTCGATATTGCCGGTTTCCAACGCTTGATTGAACACGTTCTTCAAGGTGGGGTGGCTGGCGTTTTCGTATTGGGGACGACCGGCGAAGGAGTTGGAATAAGTTACTCCAAACGCCGACAGCTTGTCGAAGCCGCTGCCGAAACTATCGAAGGTCGAGTTCCGCTGTATGTCGGAATTACCGATACCTGCCTTGAAGAAGCAATTGACTTGGCCGATTTTTCATTCCATTGTGGTGCCAATTCCGTTGTTGCGGCGGCTCCCTATTATTTGCCGATCGATCAACATCTCATCCAACGATACTTTTCACTACTTGCCGATGCATCCCAACTGCCAGTTGTTCTTTACAACATGCCAAGTTGCGTCAAAGCCATCATTGAGCCAGCGACCGTGTTGGCATTATCGCAACACGAAAACATATTGGGAATGAAGGACAGCGGGGGGGACGTCGCTTATTTCCGCCGTATCATTTCCTTGCTCGCAGAATGCGACTTCCCTGTCCTGGTCGGACCCGAGCATTTATTGTGGTCGACACTTCGTTCCGGTGGAACGGGTGGCGTTTGTGGCGGTTCCCAAATGTGGCCTCGTCTGTATTCGTTGCTTGTCGAAGCCCACGAACAAGGCGATCGCACGGTGGCCGCCACTTGCGATGCGTATATCCAAAAGGTCTCTCAGTGCGTTTACAAAGAAAGGGCTGGTCGTCGTGTCACGACCGAAGCCATCAAGGTCATCCTGGAGTCCAAGGGCATCTGCCAACGATGGGTCGCGCCGCCTTTGGAGCCGATGGGCGACGCGGACGCCGATAACTTACTCCGCGCCGTTCAAGCAGTCGAGGCCGATTTGTCTGGTCTCGTCGAAGTCGGACCAGCACTTCGACCATTTGCCCATTAGAAGGCACTTGGCAAAAAGGTCCCTCGAAAAAAAGTTCAACCAACGCTTGCCCGCTTTCGAGCGAACTATTCTAAGCGGCGCGTTTGTACATGCCATCGGCATAAAATCGTCGAATGCGAGCTACCACGGTTTCCTGCTCAGCTAGTGTCAGCTCCGGATAGACGGGGATATGCAGAATCTCAATGGCGGCTCGTTCCGTCTCTGGCAAGCTGCCTACCTTGTAATTGCAGTATTGGAAGCATGGTTGCAAGTGCTGGGGAAGCGGGTAATAGATTTCGCAACCCACATTGTTATCCTGCAAGTGCTTGCGTAATGCATCGCGAGAACCACTCTTCACGCGAATGCCGAATTGATTCCAAACGTGTAAAGTATCGGGCATTTGATATGGCAATTCGACCGCTTCACTTAGCCGGAAATTCTTAAACATCTCCACGTAGCGAGCAGCGTTCTGCTGGCGTGCAGCAGTATATTCGTCAAGCTTGCGAAGCTTGATGCTAAGAATTGCCGCTTGAATCGTGTCCAATCGACTGTTAATGCCGACGACGTGATGGTGATAACGGGGTTGCATCCCATGAGCAGCATACAAACGCAGACCAGCGGCAAGCTCATCGTTGTTGCATACCATCATGCCACCGTCACCCATGCCACCCAAGTTCTTCGTTGGATAAAAACTTAGGCATCCCATATCGCCCCAGTTCCCTGCGGGCCGATTTTTGTAGGCTGCACCGATCGCTTGAGCTGCGTCTTCGATAACGGCGATGCCGCGATCCTTTGCAAGGTTGCAGATTTCGTCCATCGCGGCGCACTGCCCGAACAGATGGACAGGGATAATTGCTTTGGTCTTGGAAGTGATCTTCTTGGAGACGTGTTGTGGATCGATGTTAAACGTCTTTGGATCGATGTCCGCAAAGACAATTTTTGCGCCGAGGCGAGCAACGCAACTGGCTGTTGCAAAGAATGTGAAACTGGGCACGATCACTTCATCGCCCGGCTGAATGTTGAGGGCCAGGAGCGCAAGCAACAAGGCGTCACTGCCCGAAGCACACGAAATACCATGCTTGGTGCCGCAGACTTGGGCAACTTCCTTTTCCAACTCGGTCACTTCGGGACCATGCAAGAATCTGCCGCTGTCGACGACTCGCGTGATCGCTTCTAAAATTTCGTCTCGCAACTCACCGTTTCCACGGTTCACGTCGAGTAAAGGAACCTTGCTGATCAACTCGGTTGTATTCAATTTCATGGGTTGCATCCTGCAATTTCAGACTGTGGTCGATGGTACCATAGCCATCGTTCTACCGGTCCTCCTGACCGCCCGAGAACTTTACTAGTTTTTTAGAACCAACGTCAAGCGATAATTGCTGCGTTGATTCGAGCGTCGCTTTGCTAGCGTAAGCCATTAGCGACCGTCGGCCTGAGTCTCAACGAATTTTGGACTTTACCCACGGGACTAGCTTTTCGCGAAATATTTTGGCGTTGTGTCGAATATCGGTGGGCAACCGTGTGGGATACACGAGGAAGTGATCGATCGCCGATGTCGCTTCATGTTGCTTTGCGAGTTGCTTGAGCTGATCCAGCAATTGTCTTTCGTCTGAACTTTTTGGACGATGCTCTGGCCAAGGCTCTACTACCAGGACCGGTTGGGAACGGGGACTGTCGCCAAAGGGGACTAGAGCGGATCGGTAAATGCTAGGATGCGTATTGATGATTGCTTCGCATGGTTCGGTAAAGACATCGCCTTTTTCAGACTGGACTCGATGGGATTTGCGCCCGCAAAACCAGAATCGATCTCGATCGTCGAGATACCCAACGTCTCCCATGCGATGCCAAACGGTGTCACCGTCGCGAACTTTATGTAAGGCATTTTGATCGGTGCGAGTCACGTATTGGCGAGAAATAACGGCACCTCGCACCATCAGTTCCCCGATTTGACCGCGTTCCAATTCTCTGACGACTGAGATATCTTCGAGAGGGCCGTCGTCGATCTTGATAACGCGCCATTCGATTCCGGAGAAACGGTTGCCGACACAAACGCCTTTGCCTTGCGCATGAAAATTTGCTGTTTCACCGAGAACTTGCCGACTTTCAATCGAAGCGACGGGTAAGGCTTCGGTGGCACCATACGGAGTGAATACTTCGCCGTCGGGCTCCATCATGGCCCGAACCCATTCCAAGACGCGAGGTGCGACCGGTGCCCCCGCCGAAAAAACTCGCTTCAGCGAAGGAACTTTCCGCCCCACATCTTTGCAATGGCGTCCGACGCGTGTCCACAAAGCAGGCGAGCCAAACGATTGATTCACTTGCCATCGATCGATGGCGTCCAACAAGCGCGGAGGATCGACATCTGCGGGACGAGTGGGGTCCATGTCCGGGATGATCGTTGTTACTCCCATCACGGCATTGAAGAGACCAAATAAAGGAAACGCACTCAAGTCACGTCCACCGGGCGCGATCGAATAATGCTCGACCAACTGATCGATTTGGTTGTTGAATGTACGGTGCGTGTATAAAACGCCTTTGGGAGGCCCGGTGCTGCCCGTTGTAAAGATGATTGCGGCTGGATCGTCGAGCGCGACTAACGGCATTTGAAAATCGCCGACGCGCGTTCGCTCAAGCTGGTCCAGTGAGGGCGCGGGTAAAAAGCCAAACCGATTGCCGACGGTAACATTCAACCGTGCCGCAGGAAAACGATGACGTAATGCGATGCGGATAATATGAGCCGGAGGAATCGCCACAAATCCATGAGGATTCGTCGCCGCTAAACAGCTCAACAAATTCTTACGGCCCATACCGGGGTCGACCAACACCAAGGTCACTCCCGCCTTAAGCAAAGCAAAAACCAACGCAATAAAGTCTTCTCCAAACCGAACCAGTAGTGCGATGCGGTGCCCCGGTTGCATTCCCATCGTTTGCAATCCGGCCGCAATGGCGGTGGTGCGTTGATCGAAATCAGCAAAAGAAACTGTTCGGTAAGCTCTTTCTTTTCCAGAGACGTAACGCCCAGTTCCCGTCGCTACGGCAATTTGATTGGGGCGTGATAAGGCTTGCTGGGTTAGCCTAGTTGCAACATTGAAATTCACTTGCATAGTATCGACGGTTTGCATCACAGATGATGCCGACTCCGTCGACATCGCAAGTTAACTGCCCGACTTTTTCGCGAACTCTTCCATGGCGATCATCTCTCCGAGAATCTGCTCCAGGTTCATGCGAATCGACCAGTCGGGAAAATGGGAACGCATCTTTCGCAGGTCACTAATATAGCAAATGTGATCGCCCACGCGATTGACGTCGCTTACCTGGAAATTCACGCGATACTTGCTCATTCCTTCGATCATCTGGATACATTCAAGAACGGATGCAGAGTTATCGCGCCCCCCTCCCAAGTTATAAACTTCGCCGGGTCGTGGGTTGGCTTGATAAGCTTCAAACGCAGCGACAACATCCGTACAGTCGATTTGATCGCGAACCTGTTTGCCTTTGTATCCATAGACGGTGTATGGTTTGCCTTGAACGGCAACGTGGACCAAATACGACAAAAATCCATGCAACTCAACGCCGGAGTGAGACGCTCCCGTCAAGCAACCACCTCGGAAGATTCCGACTTTCATATCAAAGTATCGACCATATTCTTGAGCGACGATATCCGCTGCCGCCTTGGATGCACCGAAAAGGGAATGGAGCGTTTGATCAATTCGGCAGTTTTCGTTGATGCCATGGAAGTCTTCTGGTCGCGCATAATCCCATCGCGTCTCCGTTTCTTTGAGCGGCAGTTCGTTCGGTGAGTCGCCGTAAACTTTGTTGGTACTCATGTGGCAGAAGACTGCTTCAGGCGAATGCTGGCGAGTCGCCTCCAACAGGTTGATCGTGCCAACGGCATTGACTTCGAAGTCAACGAGCGGGATATCTTTCGCTTTGTCATGCGAAGGCTGTGCCGCACAGTGGATGATCAAGTCAAACCGGGTTCGCGAAAATAGATCGAAGATGCCTTCGCGATTTCGTATATCGAGCTCTCGATGCTCGAATCGTTTCGTTTCTTTTTTTAGCCGCTCAAGGTTCCATCGCGTACTGCCCTGGGGACCAAAAAAAACTTGACGCATGTCGTTGTCGATGCCGACAACATCCGCACCCAAAGAGTCCCAATGCCGAACGGCAGACGAACCAATCAAACCACTTGAACCCGTTACCAGAACACGCATTCCCAAATCCTAGCTTCGCAGTTGAAAAAACTTATCGCCGAGATTCTAGTTTCGTCGCCAATCCACTTCATTACCAGGGATCGACAATGGTTAGCCACCTATCTTGGATTTCGGATTTGGCTCAAGATGGAATAATCGACACAATCAGCACATTGTTTATGGGAAGATTAAAGAGAGCGAAACCCGCATGCAAGATCCTATTGAGACAACCAATGCGATTTATTGTGTCGAGAAACGCATTGCGTCTAATGCGTCGGAACGATCGGATTCCGAACAAGCAAATCCGTATATGGACGAAGAAATTCTGGCTTGCGATTTCAATGAGCCGTTAACCATCTTGTATCAAGACGAGCATTTTGTCGCCGTCGACAAACCACCCGGACTGTTGGTCCATCGAGCTGAGTTGACTCCTCGCGATGAGACGGTTCTCCTTCAAAAATTGCGGGACCAGATCGGTCAGTTTCTCTATCCGGTTCATCGACTGGATCGGCCAACATCGGGCCTGATTGTATTTGGACTGACTTCGCCAGCGGCTGCGGCGTTGGTCGATTTGTTCACGCGACGCCAAGTCGTAAAACGGTATCGTGCATTGATTCGAGGGTATCTCTACCCCACAGGAAAAATCGACTTGCCCCTTCGCGAACGATTTGGCGAAGACCGACCAAGCTACAACCCAGATCACCATCCTGCACAGAATGCAGTGACTCGCTATGAGACGCTGAAATGGTACGAAGCGCCTTGGCCGACCCAAAGTTTTGCAACTAGCCGATATGCCTTTATTGAAGTCAAACCGGAAACTGGTCGATGGCATCAGATTCGCAGGCACTTGAACCATATTTCTCATCCGATCCTCGGCGATAAACGGCACGGCGACAATCGACATAACGCTATCTTCGCTAACCGCTTACTCGTCTCGCGTATGCTACTGTCGGCATACGAGCTTGAATTCCGACATCCGTTCACGCAAGAGGATATCAAACTGCAAGCAACACTTGGCTGGAAATTCCAAGACACGCTCGACACGCTCGCCCCTTACGAAGTCGACATGAACTTGACGCACCTCCCTCCACAACCGGATAGCCAGCGCGCTTAAGCAACTTCGACGCATGGGCTTTCGACTTCGCGAAAGAAGTAAATGATTACTACGCGAATTCGAGAACTAGTTTTCGAGTGGAATTGAGGCACAGTTCAAAAAACGCTGGCAGTGGTAGTCGTCGACGTTTGTTCATCGCCGGCAAGAAAAGTCGCAATTTCGCAGGCACTTAATCTGGCTCCCACGATCGCCAACTCGCACATCGTTTCAAAAACAAACATTTCGTTTGAAGAACATAAAAAACGGAAACGAAAATTTGGCTGGATCTCGTCACAGCTTAAGAGATGCTGGGCTGCGAACAATTCGATGTAGACTAAATCCGATTGCGATAACCGCTAGCGCGACGCCAATGGCATAGGGCGTGTTAAGATATTGCGAAGCCATTACCCAATAAGCGGAACGCGACAATGCACCGACGAAGACGAGATAAATTAAGCATACCGGCCAAAGCCAAAACGACGGATCGACGGATTGCTGTCTGCAACACCTAGGCCGCACGAATGCGGCCATTCCGATCAAGACCGCGATTATAGAAACCACGGTAAAAGCGCCGAATATCCCAAGAACGATTCCAGTAATAACTAGTCCAAGGGTCCATGTGTAAGACGCTCCCAGCCGATTGCCGCCTTCGATGGCAGACTCCAAAATCGGCAGCTCGATGACTTCGTTTTGCGAGGTAGCTTTATCTGCAAATCCCTCGCTTCGGTCGCCCTCCACGCCAACGTTGTTGACTTCCCGTTCGTCTGATGCGGCGACGCTTTCGACTCGAACCTCTGATCGCTCGATTGCTCGGACAAGGCTTCCTTTTTCTATCGAAGTGTTCGCAAATTTCGGTTGCCTTAACGGAAGAAACCGCTGAGTCACAAGTGCAAGGAGCAATCCGGCCAAGCCACCTGCACCAATTCGTGTGAGACCGCCAAGCAATATTTGCTGCATGCTTGCCACTTCGCCTCGAAACGGCTTCATGAAGTCAAGTATTCCTGGCATGATGAAAACGGCAACGACTGCAATAAACATCCCCACGATAGCCATACCCAGCGGCATTGGACTGTTATCGAAGCGTATCAACGCTATCGTGAATAACCACGTCAAGAAAGCCAACACGACAGCGACACGATAGTAAGGTAAATTGCGACCAAACGTTGCAGAGTTACCAACGTAATCGGGATAATAGTGAGTAAGGCTTGGCAGCCAGAGTTCCGATAGAAACACCACCAAGAAGATCATCCCTGCAACAGCTTCTACGATAGGATAGCGAGGTGCAATCGGAAGCCGGCACGCGCGACATCGACCCCGCAGCCCAATCCAACCCAGCACGGGAACGTTATCCCTCGACTGAATCGGCACGTAGCAAAACGGACATCGCGAATAACCCGTCAAAGAGATTCCAAGGGGCAATCGATAGGCGACAACGTTGAGAAAGCTCCCTATGCAACTTCCCAATGCAAAGAACCAACAGGCCGACACAACATCAAAAGTCCGGCTCAACAAAGTGGATTCGAATCCCAATCGACGCGACAACGGGTCGAGGCTCATCGGCTGAGTTAACAATGTGGAAATTGCGACGGCCATGAAAGCCGTTAAAAGTATGGCTAAAAAGCTTAATCGGTACGGCCAGTTGGCATGTCGCCTCTTTTTAGAGCCAAATATCATTGCACCTTAACATCTACAAAAGTATCAACGCCAACTCCCTGTCCACTCAATACTACCGTGGGATAAACAGGGTAACTTAGCCGTCTCAGATAGCCTAGTCCGTTGTATACACTGCAGAGTGAGTATAAACAATCAATTCCCGGAAATGGCTGGCCAACCGAATACTTTCACCTCTTGATCATTCGAAACAGAAATTTCATGACCGAACCGAAATCAAATTTTTCCTCGTTTCGAATTCGAAAACTAAACGATTCACCAGTAGCTCCGGACGGGGAATTCGTTCTGTACTGGATGACAGCTTATCGTCGAAGCACCTCCAACTACAGTCTACAGCGTGCGGTCGACTGGGCTTCGCATCTTGGCAAACCTCTGCTGATCCTCGAAGCTGTACGAGTCGGATACCAATGGGCCTGTGATCGATTCCACCAATTCTTGATCGATGGCATGATCGACAATCAAAAGTCTTTCGGCGACTCGGCTGCAACTTACTATCCGTACCTTGAAAAGCAAAAGGGCGACGGGCATGGATTGGTCGAATCGTTCTGCAAGCAGGCTTGTGTTGTTGTTAGCGATGACTTCCCATGCTTCTTTCATCCTGCCATGTACGATCGTATCGCAAAACGCTTTCCGGTCGCCATTGAACTTGTTGACGCAAACGGATTTTTGCCGATGCGTGCTGCCGATCGCACCTTTACCGTCGCACACAGCTATCGACGCTACATGCAAAAGCTCGTACACGATTACATCGATGACTTTCCTCAAGCCGCACCTTTGTCCAAGAAGAAGCTCCCGCGACTCGAGTCGATTCCGGCTGGAGTCTTAAAGCGATGGCCCATGGCAAAACTCGAAAAGTACGAAGATCGATCGCGACTGTTAACCGAATTTAGCATCGACCATACAGTCACTTCGACAGACTCTATTGGCGGTCCCGGCGAAGCGAAACGACGCCTAAAAGTTTTCTTAAAATCGCGCCTTGAAAACTACCAGGAAGGGCGCAACCGGCCCGAAGACTATGGTTCAACTGGCTTGTCTCCGTACCTTCATTTTGGACACCTCAGTACGCATGAAATTCTTGAACCGTTACTTGCCCATGACGGATGGAATCCCACCAAATTGGCAAAGCCTAACGGCTCCATGAACGGGTTTTGGAATTGCGATCCCAACGTCGAAGCGCTGCTTGATCAATTGCTGACTTGGCGTGAAATCGGTTTTAACATGTGTTGGCGAGAAAAAAATTACGCTGAATACGAATCACTGCCGCAGTGGGCGCAGAAATCCTTGGAGAAACATGCCAAGGATAAGCGACCTGTTGTCTATTCGCTTGAAGAATTCGAATTGGCCCAGACGCATGATGACCTTTGGAACGCCGCGCAGCGGCAACTGGTGCGTGAGGGAATTATTCACAACTACCTACGGATGTTGTGGGGGAAAAAGATCCTCGAATGGACTCCGTCGCCCCACCAGGCTTTAAACGTCATGATCCAGCTAAACAACAAATACGCGCTCGATGGCCGCGATCCGAATTCCTATAGCGGCATATTCTGGATTCTAGGCCGTTACGATCGCGCTTGGGGGCCTGAACGTCCCATTTTCGGTTCGATCCGTTATATGACCAGCGACTCGACCCGGAAAAAATTCCCGGTCAAAAACTACATCGCACGGTATTCCAACTAAGCCTCACTTTGCCGTTCAAGTCCCCACTTCACAGCTTGCAACTCGGTCAAAAACTGTGTTTTGCGGTTTCACAAAATTGACTTGGATTGGCGTTCATGCCCCTGCTGTTTTACTAGCAATTTGCTGTGAGCTTGGCGAAGCATTAAATTGCGGGACGCTGAAACTTGATTGTGTTCGTAGGGATTAACCAATTACGGGATTGCATATTGCCACGAAATCTCTCAAAATATGAGCATCCCACCTGACTCACGCCAAACCAATCTTTAAGGCGTCATACCTGTGCTTACCGTGCTTGGCTATGGCCAAACTATTTGCGATGGCATCTCGCGCCGCCGACTTTTAGAAATTGGCGGAGCAGGTTTGTTTGGGTTGTCCTTACCCAAGGTCCTTGCCGCCGAAGCGCAATCCGGACAGCAACGTCCCAAAGCCACGTCCGTAATTTTTCTGCTGCTGTTTGGCGGCCCAAGTCAGCTCGAAACCTTTGACATGAAGCCTGATGCGCCGGAAAAGATTCGAGGCCCTTTCCGACCGATTGCGTGCCGAACCCCTGGGTTGCTGATTTCCGAGCACTTGCCCAAGACAGCGAATGTCTCTGATAAGTTTTGTGTCGTTCGCACCATGACCCACTCTTTCAATGATCACAGTGGTGGGGCGCATTACATTCAAACTGGTCGACGCTGGCATGTTCCAATCGGTGGCGGTTTCTCTCCGACACCAAAGGATTGGCCATCCATAGGTTCAGTCGTCGAATACGTCGGCCAACAAACGCATGGACTGAATAACGCCATGCCTTCGTACATGGTTCTGCCTAACTCCCTGGGCAAACTTCAAGAGGCTGGTCAGTATCCTCGACCGGGCGAGCACGCCGGATGGATTGGTCAACGATTTAACCCTCTGACCACCAAGATCGAGAAAAAATCGCTGACCGATAATCCTTACTGGCGTGATTGCTCCGACGAGGAACTAAATTTCCAGATCTCCGGTCTGTCCGGCCAGGAAGGCATCACGCTCGATCGCATGCAAGCTCGTCAAAGCCTTTTGAATCAATTCAACAATCGAGTTCGGCAGTTTGATCAAGCTCGTTCGGCGGAGGGCTTTGATGCGTTTCGCGAAAGAGCGTTCGGATTAGTCACATCGGAAAAAACGCGTCAGGCGCTCAACATTCGCCAAGAACCCGAACAAGTACGAAACGAGTATGGTCGTCATCTGTTTGGGCAATCGTGCCTTATGGCGCGACGACTGGTCGAATCGGGCGTACGATTCGTTACGGTGCATTACGATTGCGTTGACGGTTATAGTTGGGATTCGCACCGCAATAGCGACGACGTCAAAAAAAGTTTGCTTCCAACCTTTGATCAAGCTTTTTCAGCTTTGATACAGGACTTAAGCCAGCGAGGATTGCTTGACGAGACGCTAGTGATTGCAACAGGCGAAATGGGCCGAACTCCCCAAGGCAACGCGACATGGGGTCGAGATCATTGGAGCACGCTTTTCCCCGCTGTGCTGGCCGGTGCAGGGATTCCAGGAGGGAAAGTTTATGGCCGATCCGATAAAGACGCCGCTTACCCGATCGACAATCCGGTTTCTCCCGAAGACCTAGCGGCAACCGTTTATCACGCGTTGGGAATAGATCCCGAATTGCGAATTCTGAATTCAGAAAATCGACCAACGCCAATCGTCGAGGGCGGCACCCCCGCTCTCGCACTTTGGAGTTAGATTTCAATTAGAGGCCTCAACAAAAGGCTTGCGAATGGAATCGTCTGTAAAGAATCAATATGAACATGTATCTGGCTTCATCCCGTTTCGGCCCAGCAGCCCGCGATCATTGGCAAAAGTACGTTAACTGGTACGGCTACAAAAACCTCCATGAAGTTGTAACTTTAGACCAGATGTTATGTCCCAGTCTCGTTGAACGATTGACCGAAGAAGACTGGAAACATAATGTCCAGTCTGACTATCGAACTTACTTCTTTCGAGACTTCGAGTACTTAGTAAATCGTATTTCGTACGATCCCTCAAAGACTCAAATATTGTTATTGACCGAAGTGCCGACGAAACCATTGGCAGCGGCTAACGGCTTTGAAGTTTGCGGCTATGACGTTGTTGATGTCTATTGCTCAACTAGCGTCATTACCAACTGCGGTGGATTTTCGACGATTTTCACTGAGGAAGATCTTAATCACTATGGTATTGTGGCAGATTTTCAAAATGCACTACGAATCGCGGAAGGCCTCCGGCGTACCTATGCATTCGACCAGCATTGCTGCAATTGCGTCGTATGGGGAATTCAAAGGTTCGTAGGGACCGCACCGCTAATCAAGACTTAGTTTAAATCGGTTCGGTGCATTTGGTTTAGACGCAGCCGACATATTGCAAGTTTCAAAGGCCGTCTGCCGAACTAGGCTGCTCATTCTCACGGACACCGATCGTCCACTCTCCGACACGTTTCACAGTCGACCAATTCTCGGCAAGCGATTGACGAAACTCGCTCGCTCGTACACCTGTCAGTGCTTCCACTTCCGGATCAACGACAACGCAGACTCGATTCAAATGCTCGATCATACTTTTTTGAGCAGATAAATCTTTGTCACTCAGCAGTAGTGGCCAAAAAGTCGGATTCATCGCCGAAATTGGACGCAGCCCGGTCCAAAAATAGAATCGGTTGTGATTATGTCCATCAAAAGCTAAATACTGTGAGTGGCTTTCGTGGATCGCTTGGACAATTGTTTGTTGTTCGCGAACCGTCGTAGCATCCAGCCTCATCCAGGATGCCCCGGCTAAATTCAGAGGAACGTTTGTCATGTAACGGTAGATCGCTGCACCACTTGATAATGGAATCAGAAGAAATCCAAAAAGCATGATCGTTCGTATTGCCCTGTCGGGTATCAACGGGCCTCGAAATGACCAACCCATTCGAATTTGGAATGCGACGAACACGTCACTTAACACAATACCAGCGACGATTAAGGCGGGAACTGTCCCGATGGATAATTGTGTTCCGGGCGTTGGAAAGGCTATCAGCGGTGAAAGGCACGCAAAGACGGCTATTGCTACCCGCGCCGTGCTGAGCCTACTTCGATGAAATAGGAACGGCGCGATGGCGGGCCCAACAACACTAAGCCAAATCGCTGCACCACGCACTTCGAGTCCATGATGCAGTGGACTCATTAGGTTCCGCGCCATGAGCATTACAACGAAAAACCACACAAACAAAGCGATAAACAACTTCCAAGAATCACGTGATTCACTAATCCTTCTCGGAAGAGCTAACGACTGCGCGGCATTGCGCCACGTTGCGACCGATGTCGATGAAATGAAAAGCAGTACGAGTGCAATGCCGGCGACCTCGTTGCTGACGCGAATAGGATGAAAAAAACCTTCGGTAAATTGTGTATGTTGGCCCACGATGCCGAACCAAAGCTCACTTGGCGTATTTCCATTTGCGAGCGACCAGTAAAGTATGACACAACTGCCCAACATGCCTCCCGACGCGACGTGTATGAAAGGTGTGTTCAACCTTGGCCAGCTTAAAATTGTGGCTGGCCGCCGATCAATCTTCATTCGGCTGCTTATCGCCCATGCTACAGCGGCAAGCGACAGGGTCAGTTGGATCGCCAACCAAGGTAGGGAGCCAGCACGAATAGTTTGTACGACAAGTCCAAGCGGTAGCAACGCAGATAAACCGATCAGACTCATGCTAAGCCAACCCCTCGGCCACTTTTTCGCGCCCGTGGAAGCAATGAACAGGGCTAGGGCTAACACGGCACCGCAATTGATCTTGGTCAAGCCAACAACTGCGGTCAAAATGCCTGCCAACAACCATCGCTGATTTCCCTTTTCTGTCAATAAACGGATCGCGATCAATCCAAACAGAAGCACCAGTTCTTGTGGATGGCCCGGTTCTAGAGCAAGCTTTTCAAGGTGCACGGCACATGCAAGCGCCGTCACAATTGCCGCACTACGACTACCGCCCACTCGCAGGACGACCTGATAAACGAGCATGCAAGACATAATCCATATGATTGCAGTCTTCAATCGAACAGCGTCTTGCGTCAGAGGCCAGCCGAGAATCGAATGGAGTGGTTCGGTCCAAAGATAGTAAGCTGGACCATATTGGGTAAATGTATCCGCATACAGCCGATGACCTTCAGAAAAGGACCGAATGGTCATCATCACGTAGCCCTCGTCGTCGTACGGTGCGAGGGTAGAGTAAAGCAGTGGCAATGCTACCAACGAGGTTGCTAAGGCTACGAAGATGTTACTTCGCATACTTAAGAGAAACGTTCGTCCAAGTTTTTGTTTATGGATCATGAAGGCTTTGTTTTTGGAACGATTCGCTTCGGTTTTTGCTTGGAATCGCGAGCCTTATCAAGCTCACTGCGAAGTGCTGCGATTTCGCGAATTGCCATTTGTAGAGTTTCTTCTTCCGAACATTGCTTGGTTGCTTGTTCGGTTGTTCGTGCGATGACATACGAAGGACGCGATCGAACTTGGTCATAAATCCTTGCGATGTATTCACCGAGCATTGCAATTCCTAGTGCATTTATCGCTCCAAAAAATGCGCAGACACTCGTTATGGATGCCCAACCTGGTATCGCCAACCCCGTTACCAGTTTGTGATAGTACGCAAACGAAATGGTCCCGACCGAAACGATTGCAGATAGTACGGCTAGCCAATAAAAAGCCGTGAGAGGCGCGCGAGAGAAACTAAAAAAAGCCGTCTTCGCCAATGAGACCAATCCACGAAAGCGAACTCGCGGTTTTCGATCATGCCGATCAAGTCGCTCGACTCGCAACGCCTTTTGGCGAAAGCCAACCCAAGATCGTAGTCCTGGAAAGAATCGATCCGACTCTGGCAAAGAAGTAATAATTTCCGCGACCTGCCGATCAATTAATCCAAAATTGCCTGCGTCGCGTGGCATCGGAACCGACGCAATCGCGCCGAGAACTCTGTAAAAGGCAGAGAACAAAACACGTTTGAGAAAATTCTCTTTGCGACCATACCGAACGGCATAAACAACGTTATTGCCCTCAAACCACGATTCAATCATCGGGCCAATAGCGCCCGGATTGTCTTGGCCATCGCTGTCCATCAGGATAATGGCATCGCCCTTGGCATGTTGCAATCCAGCTTGAACGGCGGCCTGATGTCCAAAGTTTCGCGATAAATGAATGGTGAGAATGCGTCCGTCTGCTGCGGACATTTCGTCGAGGATTAGCCCGCTGTCGTCGGTCGAACCATCGTTGACAAATACGATGTTCCAACGGCACCCTGACTCTTCAAGTTCCGTTTGGATATCGTTTGCCAAGGATCGCAGGATCGCCGCTTCATTGAGCAGCGGCAATACGACACAGATCGTGGCTTCTCCGCGGCTGGGGCGAATCATCGTCGAATGACTCCAACCAAGGAAAGTCCAAAACCTAAACCCATTCGTTCAGCGACTTTTGTTTCAATCTTGGCCGCGCTTTGCAAGCAACTATTCAGCCAGCGACTAACGCGGGGAAATTCCGTACCGCTTTTTGCTGGGCGAATCTTGCGAACTAACCGCAGACAAATTGCAGCAGGCAGGGTAAACGCATTCCAGAATCGCAATAGTTCGATTTGCAAACCTGCTTCGCTAACTTGCTTCTTCAACATAGTCGGTGTGTAGCGACGAAAATGCCCCAGCCGAACGTCCCAGTCAGAAAACAACCAAGGGTAAGCGGGAACGGTAAATATTATTTTGCCGTTGTCTGACAACGACCGAGCGGCATGCTGCATCGCCACGACCGGATCCCGCAAATGCTCCAGTACGTCAAGGAGCACCACGCCGTCGGCAGATTGGGGTGCAACGGGCCAAGGCTGATGTAGATCGTGTTGGTAAACATCGATCAATCCACGCGCTTTCGCATGCTCGATCGATTCTGGCATAAAATCAAGACCGGTAACGCGATACCCCATCGACTGCCAAGTCAACAAGTTGCCTGCAGCACCTATGCCGCCTTCAACAATGTGCGAGTTTGCTGGAACATGCCGCTGGATCAACGTAGTCGTTAAGTTCCGTTTGGCGACATGCCACCAATACTTATCCTCCAAATCGATCAGCTCTTGAAGATGCATTTTTTCCATCGTTCGAACCAATTCGAAATGAAGTTTTTTAGGCATTCGCTTTTAAGGAATGCTGGACGACTTTTAAAAGTGTCGAGTTTCGGAGCGGCACAATAATCTCCAACCGCACGGCAACACGATGAAGGCAATCGCGATGCTGTCCAAGCCAATGTTCGGCTCGCGTCAGGAATAAACCTAAGGGCGAGCGACAAAGGAATAAGTCATGTTGACGACGTCTCGAGGCAGCGGGACGACACTCCCTCGATAATGGGCGCGTCGAACAGTATTGCCATAAAAATGTCCCACGCGATTGGGACGTGCGGTGATCGGCATCGACTTGACTCGATCGCGCTCTTCGCCAACCAATAGCACCTGCCCCGCCCATTTGGGTTCCGCAGGGTTTCGAGGTGGAACCAAAGCACCCTGCCCAAAGGATGACTTGGTGACAACCAAGGACAAAACCAGAACAAACGCCAACACGAAATTTCTGTTTGAGAACGTCATGATTTACTCCAACGAAAAGTTGATCCAACCTGCTACAACAACGGCAGGAAATTCGTAAAACGTGAGAAAAGACTGCCACACACGGGGCAATACAGGCGAAATGCCCCGTTTACGCCGACTTTTATTATTACGCAGCTTCCAACGAGATTGTAGGCGATTTACAGAGACTACCGACGCCGAGAAGCCGAAAATACGTGTCGACCCCGTCGGGTTTCGAGACGCTTCGATGGACAGTTGTAGGCTCACTGACCTCTTCTATTGAACAATGACGTAAGTTGCCCAGAAGTCGGGTTTTGTTTCGGCCAAAATTTCAGCGATTGCCATTCGATCATCCCGTGTCAAACGTTCGAAACCAGAATCCTTTGTCTGGTCGATAAGCACGTCTTTCATCCGTTGCCCCAAAAATCTTTTGACGCGATCCGGTAATGCGTCGAAACTCGCCGAGTAAATCAAGAAACTGCACGGATACTTAAAAAGTCTAGTTTGAAGGTCGAGTTCGTATAGGGATCGGCCTCGACTGTTGCGAGGTCCTCGATTCGAAAATTCCGTAGCGAAGCCCGACGACCCGGATATGGGTGACGTCAACGTGATTTCCTCTGCCATGAGCATGAACTTGAGGAGCTTTTCGGAAACGCCTGCTATGCGTCGTTGCGTCGTTTCACTTTCGAAATCTTTGGGGCGTTCGAGCGCTTGGTTAATAGCTTGATCCTGATACTCGGCAGTTCGTGATTCGAAATTTGCTCTCGTTATTAAGTTGTGAACTTGAGTCTGGTGCTCCATAACCATCAGCGCCACGAGATCGCTCGATGGCCGCAAATACTTGGCGGGCATTACGGACTCAGGAAGCGTTTCATTATTTTGCCCCAGCTCCTTGTCGATCCATCCCGGTAAGCTTTCATCGCGGCAAACAACATTTCCCAAATGCTTAAGTTCCCCGTGTTTTCCCGTGACATACCACCCCCCCCACCGCTGCTCAAAGGGGCTTGTATGATCTGTCACAAATGTTGGCGTCCCAGAAACAATATGGCCTGTTGGACTTGCGTACACAGACCGAATGAGAAATCCAGGAACTCCTTGTGTTCGAATCGTGCCATGACATATTAAACATTGGCCCTGATCGCGAATGATCTTCGCAGCTTTTCTCTTCGAGTAATCCAATGTATAGAACGTGGCACCTTGTTCCGGATCGCTTGCCGCCAGTTCCAGAATGTCGCTATCTCGAACCCAACCGACGTAGGTATCATCGTTAAAGTAAATCGCGCGAGGCCGGTTCGGCGTTATTTTATGGATTTGAAAACTTGTCTTCGAAAAAACAAGTGTTTGAGATTCCGGCGATATTTGCAGTTCTTTGAGAAGACTTGGAAGTAAGCCAAATTTCGGATCCAAGTCCAATTTTATTTTGCCGCTTTCAATTGCGTCGGCAAGTTTGGCCACACGATCCGTTCCGGGTTTTCTACCATAGTCGATCGGTGCCGACTCAAAATCGAGTTGAGCATTCACGGGCGTTACGCAGCTAGTCATCCATGCGATGACAAGAATCAAAATCGTCTTGGTTGATGGCATGTCTATCAATCCTCCACAGTCAATGATCTCTCATCAAGTCTAGCTTTGCTCGATGCACCATTCCAAGTGCGAATCCACAGTTAATCCATATTTGCCAGATAAAACAGACTGTGTTGCGTTATTGCTCGCCGTCTTTTGACAAACTGCGTCACTATGTCATCTTCCGGGTTGTCGTAAATTGATGGTTCGCGCACGATGTTTGCTGTGAGCGACGCGATCCGGTAGCAAAATAAAAACCAAATAGAGAGAGTCTGCGATGGCGTGGGAAGTAGAACAGAAATTTCGCGTCTCGAATTTGGACGCGCTCAAATCGAAAATCGAATCTCTGGGTGGGCTGCCCGGCCAGGTCGAACATCAGACCGACACCTATTTTCGACATCCCTGCCGTGATTTCAAAAAGACGGACGAGGCTTTCCGGTTTCGAACAATTAATGACGAAACATTCGTAACCTACAAAGGGCCGCGACTCGCGGGCCCCGTAAAGACACGGCCCGAAATTGAGCTTCCTGTCGTTTCCAATACAGTCGATCAATGGCGAACGATCTGGTTGGCACTAGGATTCACAATTGCCGCGGACGTTCGAAAGGAACGTCGTAACTTTTCAATTTCTTGGCGAGGCACTTCAGTTGTAATCGCGCTCGACCAAGTAGACGGGCTCGGCAGTTTTGCAGAGGTCGAATTGGTTATCGAACGAGAAGAAGTCTTGAGCCAAGCACACGAACTGATCCAATCGCTTGCACACGAACTTGGATTAACAGACGTCGAGAAACGAAGCTACCTGGGGCTTGTTCTGGATCATCTCCCTCCCGAAACGCAAACATAAGCCGTCTTTAACCAGCGAACTTTTCCCCACAAAAGCACGATTTATGTGCTTTGGCGGCACTACTGCAATTCGTGCAATGCAAATCCACACTTGTGACGGCACCTTGAGAGGCGCTGAATCTGAGCTAGCAAACATTGCGTTACAAACTGAAAAGAATAATCGCCCGTCGCTCAATGCTTCTGAACAAGGCTTTTCGCAAAAATCGCCTGTTCTGTGATCGAAATTTGAAAAATCAGTTTTTTGAAAAAGTCGACTTGACCCAACACTCGACCTGCCTCTATTCTCCGCTTCGTCAGTGAGTGATTGAACTCAAAGGACAGCGACGATGGAATGTGATCTGCATTAGGTTGTGATCAATAACACGACGCGGATAGCGAGCGAAACAAGTGCATGGATGTGGCTTGGGAAGCTCGAAACAAGCATCAAAGCGAAGCGGTTCATTCGCAAGGAAGTGAATCTTACCGTTTCTTAAACTTAGCTCCCGGAATTGTAGCTCTAGTCCTCAGCCCCCCTGGGACTCGTTCACTTCCGGGAGCTTTTTTTATGCTTGCATTTTCACAATCGATCGCAATTGCTTTCAACGCGATCTGAAATTCTTCCCTACCGGAACAACCGGTATTCTTGGATCAATGATCCAGCTTGTATTACGTCATAATCGATACTTAAGGACTAAGTAGATCCGCAGGCGAAGCATCCACTTGCAGTCTAAGAGTAGCATTCCCGCATGGACGAAAGATTGCTTTCGTGCATTTGCTTGAGTCCCTATCGAATCGTGCAATGATTAAGAGCAACAGGCACCAACAAACGCATGAGACTGACCAAAAGTCGGCGGCAAAACGCGTAGGAGATGGCAAGCCATTTTCGTTCGTAGTCGCTTCGATTGCGTTGTGTTGCGTGCTTCCGCGAATGGGACTTGCTCAATCTACCGCGACATCTCCTATTTCCATTTTGCCGACGCGGCCAACAGCCGATTTGGTTTCTCTTCGCGCGCAACCAAACGCAGTTGAACTCGTCGACGTCGTCGCGATGGATGTACTAACACATGATCCTCATCAATTTCCAATAAGTGCTAACAATCTCCCCAGTTACAACGAGAGTACAGAGGAGCACGCCGCACATGCCGTAGAGTCGACGCTCTCTCCGGACCAAATAGCGCAACTTGCAGCGTCACGATCTACGACTGCGAGAATGCTTCGAAGCCAAGCTAAAACAAATCGCACGACGAGCCGTCACAAATCCGATGACGAAACAGCCGCTTTGTACGACTGCTTTGTTCAAATGCAAGCGGATCGGCAAGCTCAAGTGACCGCCGAAAAAGCTTTGGAGGCGTATTACGGCGTAGCTGCTCTGACCGCAGCTTCACACATTCAACGCGAACTGATTCTCGAAATTGACGATTTAAAGACAACATTGCTGTCGATTGTCGACAAGGGGCTTGCCGTAGGCGATCTTACCCAACTGGATCGAGCCCGTGTTCAAGCGCTGGATGCTCTTTTGCAAAGTGAATCCGGCCAGTCCAAGATCCGAAGTCAACTGTCTTTGTTAATCGGCAATGAATACGCCTGCGTTCTCCAAATCGACGGTCTGGAGCAGCCATCGCTGCCCGCTTCGGAAATCTGCACGCTCATACAGCAAGCACTTTGTAGTCGGCGTGATTTGGCGGCCTGGGTCTTGCTTGGCGATCGATTGAATGAAGACAACCTTGAACTTGCAAGCGGTGCCTTGAACAGCATTACGATGATTCCCTTAAGTCCCATCGTCAGCAAATGCGGCATCTTGGAAAAACTGACCGGCAGCGCAAACACCCGAAATCAAGCTGAGGTCCGGAACCGCCAAAGACAGATTCACGAATTCCAATGCTCACTTCGGAATCAGATTACGGTCGACGTTGAGGTTGCTTGGATTGAAAGCACGACCGCGCTGCAGCGTTGGGAATATGCAAACCAATCAATCGCCAGTTGGCGTGAACGGCTTGACCAGTTGGACCGCGCTGCTGAACTTGGCAAAGCTTTTCCAGAAGACAGAATTGCGTCGAAACTGGAGTTGAAGAAATCGCAACTCGAACTCGTTCAGCGTTGGAACGACTTCCAACAAGCCAAGGCAAAACTTCGGCTTGCAATCGGTGATCTACCCACCCATTAATCGCCACGCGAATTCTACGACCTTACTGCGTAGAATTTTGCAGATCGTCATTCCTCACCAAGCGATGGAACTGGCTCATCGGGTGGATCGATCGAAGTTACCCATTTGACGATCATGGTGGCGTAGCTACCTCGCGGCAATGAAAAATGCAATTGGACGCAATGGCGTCCGCGATGCAGTTCGTCGGCGGAAAACTCGTACGACATATCGGGCGAGCCCAACCAACACTGACGCACGCCCTTGGAAAAGAATGTGTCGCGAGGGAATTTGAGTCGCAACTGATTGACGCTCATTCCGATCCCTTCGAGGATAACATCAAGTTTCGCTCGCGACTTTGGTTCCCATTCACGCTGTCGCGCCGATGGAAGCGGCAATTCCCAAGTGGCCAACTCCAATTTTTGATCGGCTGTCATTTGTTTGGGGATGGTCAAGCTACCACATTTACTGGGAATCTGTGCGCGTTGATCCACAGGCAAAAAATCATCAAGCATGGCGCTCAGCCAGCGATTCCAAAGAAAGCTCTGGAAGGCCGCAACGTAGATGCTTCGCAGATCGATTCGAATGAGCGCAATAGCTCGACGAAAATCTGTGGGATGATCGCAGAGGTAAGTAACAATGCTCCGGCGATGCGAGCGATCCAAACGCTCTTTGCACTCATCCCACTTTCCCCAACACTCACGAAGGATGGCTTTTTGTTCCTTTTCGCGAGGTCGATCGTGCGTGTTTTCTTCGGCGAGCGCCAAGTAAATTGCTCGTTCGTAATCCGCCATGCACCATGGTTGGGCAACGAACTGACCCGACGCGCCAAGCGAACCGAAACGCTGGTCGTCGAAATAGTTCATAATGCCCGACTCGCGCAATAGCTCGAGCCGATTTCGATATTCTCGAACTTGTTCCTGACGAATTCCTCGAAGGACAATATCGAACCGATTAGCTTGGATATCGTGAGGCAGGAAAGCCCGTTTGGCTTGACCAAGATAGATTAACGAAAAACTGCGATCGACGAGATCTTGGCGCGGACCATCGTGAATTGTGATCGTTTGACGGGTACACGCATGACGATCTTTAAGCCCCCCGTAGCTCACTTTGCTGCGACTGAGATTCCATTGGCGAAGGATTGCCTGAATCGCTTCTGGCGTTCCTATCGATCGCTTTTCAAGTCGGTATGTTGAAAAGGGTCCCGAATCAATTTCGAACTGGGTGATCTCCTCGACTTCAAAATCGTCCGGCAAGCTCTTCAGCTTAACGGACGACTTATTTTCACTGGACCGTCGCTTATGGGATTTTGCCATTAACTACTCTGTCTGCCCATTGGCATCATCCGACGGATTTGCGTCTTCGTCGTTCTCTACCTCCGGACTAGCAGGAGGAGCAGGCAAGTTCACAGAACTCGGTGGGGGGACGATATCGACTTCGGGCACATCTTCGCTAGGAACGCGAACGAGCGCCATCAAAGCGTCCGATTCGTCCAAACTCATGATGCGGACTCCCTGCGTGTTTCGGCCGATGATGCTGATATCAGAAGCCAATACACGTTGGATTTTGCCTCGTACCGTCATCATGATCAATTCATCAGAATCCTCGACTCGAGTGATTCCTACAACAGGACCGTTCCGTTTAGTCGTCTTGATATCGATAACGCCCTTGCCACCGCGGCGCTGCGTTCGATATCGTCCGGACGAACTTGCATCATCGGACTCTTCTTCAACTTCAACTTCTGGCTCAGGAGCATCTGCTATTTCATCCGCTTCTTCGTCGCCCGTGGCAGGGGTTTCTGGCAGTGGTTGAATTTCGTCGCCCGGACCGAAATTAGTTCGTTTGCCATAGCCGTTCGCGCAGACTGTAAGCAGTGTTGCCGTCGGGTCAGCCACAACCATACCGACAAGTACATCGTCTTTTTTCAACCGTACGCCACGCACGCCCGAAGTATTTCGCCCCGTCGGCCTTACGTCTTGTTCCATGAACCGAATTGCCATACCGCCCGCTGTGGCCAGAACAAGCTGATCATTGGGTTTTGTAATAACAACGTCTACAAGTTCATCGCCATCCTTTAACTTGATAGCGATAATGCCGCCTTTTTTCGGCCGAGAGTAGGCTTCCAAAGGCGTTTTCTTGACAAGCCCCTTCTTGGTCGCCATCGTCATGAAATGCCCCGGCAAATTGAAATCACGCACCGGCACGCAGTCGAGTATTTTTTCGTCGGGAGCGAGATTGAGCAAATTCACAATCGCCCGACCTTTGCTTTCGCGACTAAGCTCGGGAATCTCCCAAACCTTTTGCCAGTACACTTTGCCCTGATTGGTAAAGTACAACAGGTAGGCATGCGTGCTGGCGACGAACAAATGCTGGATCGGATCTTCCTCTTCTGTCTTTGCACCGGCGATACCTTTCCCGCCACGTTTTTGGGCGCGATAGGTCGAAGTCGGCAATCGCTTGATGTATCCTCGATGCGAAATCGTCACGACCATGTTCGTTTCCGTGATCAACTTTTCCATATCGAAATCACCGACTTCTTCGCCGTTGATTTCGGTTCGTCGATCATCGCCGAATCGGCGAGCGATATCCGTTAACTCTTCCTTGATGATGTTGTACATGTTTCGCTGATCGGACAAGATCGTCAAATACTCTTCGATCTCATTCAGCAAGGACGAATGCTCTTCGGCTAGTCGTTCTTGTTCAAGACCAGCCAACTGACCAAGCGTCAGGCGAAGGATGGCATCTGTTTGTACGCTGGTTAGACGGTACACTTCGGCTTGACCACGCTCTCGCTGGAAATCACCAAAGCCACGTTCGCCAAGTGCTCGTTCCATCATGGAGGCAGGGCATTCGACGCCCATCAATTTTTCTTTGGCTTCTTGTTGCGTGCGACTGTGGCGAATGATTTGGATAATGTGATCGATATCGGCCAAGGCCAACAAGAGACCTTCGATGGTGTGTTTTCGCTTGCGAGCTCGATTCAACTGAAACTGGGTTCGACGTCGAATGACTACCAATCGATGACGAATGAACTCGTACAGCATCTCTTTCAAGTTCAACTCGCGCGGCTTGCCGTCGACGAGCGCCAAGAAGATCATGGAGAACGTGTCTTGAAGCGATGAGAATTCGTAAAGCTGATTGAGAACGATGGTCGGATCGTGCCCTTGCTTTATATCGACAACCAAGCGAACCGGTTCTTTCAAGTCGCTTTCATCCCGAATACCGGAAATGCCCTTGATTCGACCTTGACCGACCAGATCAGCGATCTTTTCGACAACACGATCGCGGAACTGCTGGAATGGAATCTCGTGGACGATTAGTCGCGAGCGATTCTTTACTTCTTCGATCGAAATACGGGCCCGAACAACGATCGTCGACCGCCCTGTGTAGTAGGCCTGACGAATTCCATAACGGCCGCAGATAATGCCACCCGTCGGGAAGTCGGGGCCTTTGACGATTTCGCATAATTCGTCGATCGAAACGTCCGGATCATCGATCAGCTTGATCAAGGCCTCGCATACTTCGCGCAAGTTGTGCGGCGGAATGCTCGTGGCCATACCCACGGCGATACCCGTCGTACCGTTGACCAAGAGATTCGGGAAGCGAGCCGGCAATACCGTGGGCTCCGTGCGAGCTTCGTCATAGGTCGGAACAAAGTCGACCGTATCCATCTTCAAATCATCGAGCATCATGGCCGCTGCAGGCGACAAACGAGCTTCGGTGTATCGCATAGCCGCAGCAGGCAATCCGGCGATGGAACCGAAATTACCTTGCTTGTCAATCAACACATGCCGCATGTTCCATTCTTGAGCCATACGCACCAGCGTCGGGTAGATCACCGCTTCGCCGTGCGGGTGATAGTTACCGCTGGTGTCACCGGAAATCTTTGCGCACTTGACTCGGGACGCTCCCGGGCCGAGATTCAAGTCGTTCATCGCGACAAGAATTCGACGCTGACTAGGCTTTAGTCCATCTCGCACGTCCGGCAACGCTCGACTGACGATAACGCTCATGGCGTAAGTCAAATAGCTATTCCGCAGCTCGTCTTCGATCGGCATTTCGACTAAGCGACCGATCCCACCTTCACCTGGCCCGCCGTAATCAGGCATGGAAGGTCCAGAATTCGCTGTTGGATCATCGGGTGGCAAATTTGACACGTGTACTATCCTCTTCGTCCAAAATGACGATCAAAATCGATTGCAAAATAAGCGGAAAGCCAATATCTAAAACGGGGAACCAAATCGCGACAAATCGAAAGTCAACCGTCGTGAACAACGACCGCCATGCCGCTAAAAATTTCGGTTTGCGGACCCTTGAAAACAGGCCCAAAAAAGGCAGGGCTGCGCTTCAGTTTGTTCACATTGTCTAGAGGCGAAATTGTACCAAAATTGGCGACTGATCACAACCGGCCAAGCTGTCCCCGTGCGTCTTGTAAGTGGCTCAAAATCAAGGGGTTTCGAGCGGTACACTTGCGTCGAGAAAGCACCGATTGCAGGGACTATTTCCACAACCCTGAGGCCGGAGTTCTCCAACGAGATTTTATTGATTCAACCAGTGGCAATCGATGTCTTGAATTTGTCGTTTTATCGACCCGAGTTTGTCATGCGTATCAGGAATCCATCCGACAACACACTCGCGCTCCACACCTTGTTCAAGCCGCGTTCGACTGTCATCAGATACCGCGTCGTTATCGCCAAGCACCGTGTATCGCCCCAGTTCTGCACTCAGCGTTTGCACAAGTTGGTCGTTTGCTCCACGACGATAGATATCTCGAACAACGACTCGCATAACCGGCAGTGAAGGTTTGCTTCGGACGGCTAAAGGCATAGACTCTGTCAACGCTAAGTCAGAATTCTGCAACGGTTCAACAAGTGAGTCTGTCAAAAGAGAATCTGTCAAGTCCTGGCACAAGCACACTTGCTGCGATTGTGTTCCAAACCACAGCGAACTATCAACGACCGCAAAAGCGATCCACCCGTCTTTGTCGTTAGAAATATCAATCGACACGGGCTCACTGCCTCGATTCAGCAACCGAACATTCAGCATGCCGCCGGACCGAATCGCTTCGATGCCCAGCATTCCATTCGACCAGTGAATCCGACACTCAATCGAGGAAACCGCTAAAAGATTTTCCCAGACGGCAACCAATCCAATATCTCGTACACTCGCAAGTACTTTGGATTCACCTTGATTGAAATAGGATTCGTCACTAATAAACTCCGGGTGCATTTCCATCGTCGCATGGCGTCTTGGCCAGAGACTCCGATGTTCATAAATTGCCCATCCGTCCTCCGTGGTTTGCCATCTAGAGTTTGATTCTTGCGAGCGCTCGGCTCGAACCAAGACAGCCTGTCGCAAATACTCCGCCAGCGACTTTTGAACTCGAACTTCGCCGCTCCACAAATCGCCTTCGCGAATAGCGATCGTTTCGCCAGGCAGCCCAACGACTCGCTTCACTTCTTTCTTCGTGTCCCGCTCGAAGACGATCACCGACTCCCGCAGAATAGCGTCTGTCGCGTCGAGTGGCTGATAAACGATCGGGGCGGGTTGCAATATCTCCATGATGAGTGTCGCCGCATGGCCGCAAACTAGGCAATAAGTAGGCCGAGATTCATCAATACTTGAATGCGATAACCGGAATCGTCGAGGACAACTGGGACATTCAGCCAAGCGTCCTGGCCCGCAGACAGCAGGCTCCATGGAACCGCTGACAACGACACCAAACTTGCTTTGATTACCACCAACAGAACTGCTTCTGGGATCAACTTTGCGCATGCATCCGTTCATAACCAAGGTGGCCAGAAGCAACGCAACTGGCCACCTTGGATTTCTTTTGAGGATGGAATGCGAAGCCAACATCTCATCACTTCTTGTCAAGCGACTTGATGGCTTCCGCAAGCCCCGGCACGCCATCGCTGCCATGCGGAACCTGGATCGATGAATCCGTAAATTCATCACCGACAGGCTGGTACTGACCACCTAAATGTTTTGCCAAGAAAGCTTCTGTCACGGCGAAGAAGCTAAGTCGGTTGGGCGGGCGAACGAAACCGTGGCCTTCGTCAGGATAAAGGACGTAGGTGACAGGAATATTTTTCGCTTTCATCGCCCCGACGATCTGATCGGCTTCCTGCTGTTTGACACGAGGATCATTCGCGCCTTGCCCAATCAACAGAGGCTTTCGAATTTCTTGAACTTTCGTCAACGGACTGCGAGACAGCAATTCCGCTTTGCCTTCGTCCGTACGAAAATCCCCCACCCTTTGCGTCATCATCGGCAAGATCGGCATCCAATACGGCGGGACGTTTTCGAGCAGCGTTACCAAGTTACTGGGGCCAACAATGTCGACGCCACAGGCGAATACGTCTGGCGTAAACGTCAAACCTACCAACGTGGCGTAGCCTCCGTAACTGCCGCCCATGATCGCAATCTTGTCTTTTTGCGCGATGCCTTCCTTAACGGACCAGTTAACGACATCGATCAAGTCATCGTGCATTGTGCCCGACCATTGATGATTGGATTTGTTGATAAACTCTTTGCCTAATCCAGTAGACCCGCGATAGTTCACGCTGATGACTGCATACCCTCTATCGGCCAACCACTGATGCACGGGATCGAATCCCCAATTGTCGCGAGCCCACGGTCCGCCATGCACATTGAGCACCATTGGCATAGGCTTTGAAACTTTGCCGCCCGCTCCCTTTTCAGTATCTCTTGGCAACGTCAAATAGCAAACCAAGTCCAAACCATCGCGAGCTTTTACGATAACCGGCTCCATCGGTGATAGTTTGTACTCATTCAAGTCCACGCGATTGTTGAACAAGAACTTAAACGACTTGGCATTCCGATCGTAGAGAAAGTATTTGACTGGGCCATCGCTGGCTTGGTACGCCACGGTCCAAAGAGCGTCGTCAAATGTGCGGCTCGTAATCTGCCACTCTCCCTCGTCGTGTCGATCCAAAGCTTCGAGATCAGCTTTGATTGAATCATCAATAACGATCCATTTGCGGCGATCATATTCCACGGCTACGGCTTGCACGTGTTTCTTGGACGGATGAGTGATCGATTCGGAAACGTCTGCCTTGGGATCCTCTGCCAGCAAAGTTTGTTTACCCGAAGCCAAATCGAGAACGTACAGTCCCGCGGTGTTGCGATTACGGCTATCGATTAAGTAGAGCTGATCGTTCGACTTGGTAAATCCAGCCGGCGATGTTGTCAGCATGTCTTCGCTGGGAATTTCCATGAAGGGCTGCCAGCGCTTTTCATTGTCCGTGGATTGCAAGACTTGCATCGTCCCTTTGGGCGAAAAAGCCAGAGCCATTCGTGCTTTGCGATCGTGGTCCAAAACATACCCGATGAAACCTGGATTCTTCTCTACCAATTCTCGCTTGCCGGAATCCAAGTAGATCTTGTTGATGTCATGCAACTGGGGCACTCGGTCGTTTAGCCCAACCAAAATTGTGTCCGGGTCCGTCTCGTCAATTGAATATATCCGCGCTTGCACACCTTCGATCGGCGTCAAATCGCGAACTTCGCGAGTTGCTGCGTTTGCGGAAAAGAGATGAAAATTTTCATCTCCCCCTGAGTCTTGTTCAAATACTAAAACGCCCGGTTTGTGCGTCCACTCGTAAGACCGTATACCGCGCGATTTTTCCTGCGAAATAGGTTTAGCATTGGCCACGTCGCCGATCGGCGCCACCCATAAATTCATCACGCCTTCGGACGGAGCGAGATAACTAAGAAATTTTCCATCTGGGCTCAACCGTACATTGGATCTCTGCGGATTTCCAAATAATACGGAACGCGGGATCAGCTTGGACGGCTCGCTCGACATTGCATTCATTCCCATGCCAAAAAATAAAATCACCGCAGTGCAACTCAATCGCCTTGCAAATCGCATAAAAGCTCCAATCAAAGAAAAGATTGCCTATCAACAGGCAAAGATAAGTTGGTGTAATGGTAAGTTCTACCGCCAGATTCTATTCGAAAGACTCGCATCCGTCATTTGTAGCGGTATCAACTATTCCTAGAAAATCTGTTCTTCTGATACAAGCAAAACTTTGGTCAAATGGCCAAGATCACCTTCCGTCGCTTGACAGTTTTCGAAATCCCGCCTACTTGTAACATTTTGCCGAAACGATTCGTAACAAATCTCATTTGATAACTAATGAATACGCCAACCACATCGCCCAAGACCATGTTCCAGAAAATCTGGGACAATCATGTCGTTCACAGTGAAGCAGGCAAACACACTTTGCTTTACATCGATTTGCATTTGGTCCACGAAGTTACCAGCCCCCAAGCGTTCGAAGGCTTGCGATTGACTGCTCGCAAAGTTCGTCGTCCGGAAATGACCGTCGCCACACCCGACCATAACATTCCGACCTCCGACCGCAACTTGCCTATCGCCGATCCCATTTCTCGGCAACAAGTTGATACGCTGCGAAACAATTGTAAAGAGTTTGGCATTGAGTTGTTTGACTTGAACGATCGCCGCCAAGGCATCGTGCACATTATCGGCCCCGAACAAGGGCTAACGCAGCCTGGAATGACAATCGTCTGCGGCGACAGTCACACGGCAACGCACGGCGCATTTGGCGCGTTGGCTTTTGGAATCGGTACCAGCGAAGTCGAACATGTTTTGGCAACGCAAACCCTTCGCCAATTCCTTCCCAAAACCTACGAACTGCGTGTCGATGGTAGTTTGGCTCCCGGCGTAACTGCTAAGGATATGATCCTTTATTTGATCGGCAAACTGACGACTCACGGCGGCACGGGTTATGTACTTGAGTACACGGGCGAAGTTGTTCGGCGCATGTCGATGGAAGAACGAATGACGGTTTGCAATATGTCGATCGAAGCCGGTGCTCGCGCTGGGTTGATTGCTCCCGATGAGACAACTTATAAGTACCTGCGCGGTCGCCCTCGCGTCCCTGCGGATTTCGATGCAGCGGTTGCAAAGTGGCGTTTGCTACCGAGCGATGCTGGTGCGCGATATGACAAAGTCGACATCTTCAAAGGCTCCGACATCGAGCCACAGGTAACTTGGGGAACCAACCCCGGCCAAGTCATGTCGGTATCCGACCGCATTCCCGACCCCAAATCGTGTAGCGATGAAACGGAACAAAAATCGTACGCAGCCGCCTTGGACTATATGGGATTAAAAAGCGGCACACCAATCTGTGACGTTTCAGTCACCCGAGTATTTATCGGCAGTTGCACGAACGCTCGCATCGAAGACCTTCGCGCTGCAGCCAAAGTCATCAAAGGCCACCACATCAATCCATCGGTCAGCGCCATGGTCGTACCTGGAAGCGGATTGGTGAAAACCCAAGCAGAGCAAGAAGGCCTGGATCGCGTCTTTAAAGAAGCTGGTTTCGACTGGCGAGAAGCGGGGTGCAGCATGTGCCTTGCAATGAATCCCGATCGCCTCGAACCAGGTGAGCGATGTGCGTCGACGTCCAACCGCAATTTCGAAGGTCGTCAAGGCAAAGGCGGACGAACGCATTTGGTGTCCCCAGCAATGGCCGCCGCGGCAGCGATCAAAGGACACTTTGTTGACATACGAGACTGGAAATACCAAGGCTAATACACACTATGAAACCATTTACCGTACACACCGGCAAAGTTGCCGTTATGGATCGCGCGAACGTCGACACCGACCAAATCATTCCCAAACAGTTCCTGAAACGAATCGAGCGAACGGGCTTTGGTCAGTATTTATTTTTCGATTGGCGATTCCTGCCTGACGGCAGTCCCAAACCCGAATTCGAATTGAATCAGCCAGCGAATTCAGACGCTTCAATCTTGGTCGCGCGTCGCAACTTTGGAAGCGGCTCAAGTCGCGAACATGCCGTTTGGGCATTGGATGATTACGGATTCCGCGCCGTAATCGCACCGACGTTTGCCGATATTTTCTACAACAATTGCTTCAAGAACGGACTGCTCCCGATCGCGTTGACCGAAGAGCAGGTCGAAGAAATTTTCAAACGATACGCTTCTCATCCACAATACACATTAACGGTAGACCTTGAAAAATGCCAAGTGACCGATTCGTTTGGGATGTGCTGTACTTTTTCGATCGAACCGTATCGTCGCCACTGCATGCTACACGGTTTGGATGATATCGCGCTGACATTGGAACACGTCGACAAAATCGACGCCTACGAGAAAGCCCACGCCATCGCCTAAGATGAACACCGTCAATACCTTTCAGAACTCGCTTGCCAAATTCATCATCGCGGTTATTGGTAACGAATCTATTAGCTAGTGTCTGTTCGTTTTCGCCGAAGTCGTTATGCGGCAAAGTGTTGTTGCAAAACCTTCGCTTGAAGATTTCGGTATTGATTTACATCCTTCTGATATGTATGTCGGAACACTTTTCGTGTGGTTTGATCGACCTG
>JANMGV010000086.1:0-416877 GCA_031374825.1 Pirellulaceae bacterium | reverse complement strand
TATACCGCACGCAGATGACAATGGCACAAACTGGTCTATCCTGAATCAGGGGACTTCGTAGAGAATGGCAAAGATGCGAGGAACCCTTTGGATTTTGGAGACGCAAGGATGCGGCGGATTTCGTTTACAGAAGAAGAGAGTACAGCGATAGCCAAGGAACGGTTTCACCATCCGAACCCTCGTGTGCAGCAGCGAATGGAGATCCTGTGGCTTAAAATGCATGGTGAAATTCATGAACGGATTGCGGAATTGTCCGGATGTTCGCGGCGTTCTGTGCAAAGGGTGCTGGACTGTTTTGTCGCAGGCGGGCTGGACGCTGTGCGGCAATTTCATGAGAAAGGACGTGTCAACGCACTGGCCCCTCATGCGAAGTCCGTGGAAGAGGAATTCCGAGAACGCCCACCACGAACCGTCGCAGAAGCCAGAGATCGCATTGAGAAACTCACGGGCATTCGTCGTCAAGCCACACAAGTGCGTGCTTTTCTGAAACAGACGCTTGGCCTTCATTGGCGGAAGGTGGCCGCCATTCCGGTGCCGCCAAAGAAATCTGTCGAAGAACATGCCGCCACTCAGGCGGCTTTTCTTAAAGACAGAGCTAGAACCTCGCCTTGCAGAGGCTCAGGCGGACCAGCGCACGGTGCTGTTCGCTGATGCCGCTCATTTTGTATTGGGTTCGTTCCTGGGCTGGGTCTGGTGTGTCAAGCGTCTGTTCGTTCGCGGAGCTTCTGGTCGCCAACGGTACAACGTCCTTGGTGCGTTGAATCCCCTGACGCAGCAGTTGATTCAAGTTTGCAATCAGGGTTACATCAACAGTCACACGGTGTGCGAACTGTTGAGGAAGGTTGCCAACGCCGGTTTTACGACGCCAATCACATTAGTTCTCGATAACGCGGCCTATCAACGATGCCAACTCGTTCGGGATACGGCAGCCGAGTTACACATCGAACTATTGTTTCTCCCTCCGTACTCACCGAATCTCAACCTGATCGAGCGACTTTGGAAGTTTGTGAAGAAGGAGGCCCTCCACTCGCGTCATCACACCAATTATGCCGACTTTCAGGCAGTCATCGACACCTGCCTCCAGGAACTCTCCACAACCCACCAAAAGGCAATCGCATCACTGATCACGCTGAACTTTCAAACCTTCGAAAATGTGACTCTGCTTCCCGCGTGAGGTATATGGAGCGGCTTGGCACGACGGCCGACGATTGGTCCGATCGCATGAAGCGACTCGTTGGCGGCAAGCTTTTCGGTAACTTCATCGCCACCACGCGCGAGCGACTTCGCGAAGTCGCTTCGACCATCCGCGTTCAACGCTTGGCCAATCTCTGCACCAAACCCACCGGCTAAGTTCTCTCGCTTCTCGCCCGCGATTTGTAACCCGATCTGCAAGCTCGCAAATGCGGCTATTGCCCCCGCTGCGCGCTAATCGCACTTTTCAGGGCCCAAATCCGCTTCTTGTCCCCGCAAACCACCAACTTTGCCGAACTGAAATCAATTTCTCAGCCGATATTGAATTTGGGATGCGCCGAAAAGAAAATGGTTCGGTTGCGACCCATGTGTGTCCTTTGTTCTCCCGTGGTTCTCTTCGCTCTCTTCTGAAGACGTGAACAACACCCAATGCGGAATAGAATGGCACATGAAAGTCGATGACGCTCGCCTAAAACTTATGTGCGTCTAACCTAAAATTAAGCTGTAACAAAGCACTAGGTTGTTAGGTGGAAGTATACCGATATCGGAAGGAAACTATCGAGAGATCAAAAGTGCGGGTGACAGGAGTTGAACCTGCACGTCTTTTGGACACTAGAACCTGAATCTAGCGCGTCTGCCTATTCCGCCACACCCGCGTCTTTGAGTGGAGAGTATTAGCTCAAAGGTTATCGTAGCAACTTTGCTCGGTCAATAGCTGCGGGTTCCTTGAACATTTGTCATCGTGTTTCTTGGTAATATCAGCCACCCATCGAAGCTGGCTTAACTGCGATGGAGGCGTTTCTTAATGATCGCGCCGTGGTGGCGAACGTGACCTACCAGGACGTATGCGGCCGCGTTGACGGACATACGGCCCGAGCCAGCTTGACCGGATGAATTCCAGGCTGCGCTGGAAAAATTCTTGAACATGCAGATGGTCGATTGACGTAACGCAGAGAAATGGTCGACCAGTTGCACGATGCTCAGGTCATTAAAATTGGCGTTGGCAACGTACAAGTTTTCTTCGAAGGCAGGGAGCACGGTCACGTCTCCACGTGCGAAACAAAGTGCTCGGTATCCAAAGACGATTTCCGAATCAATCAAGTGACCGACAACTTGCTTGATCGACCACGTGTAAGGCGTATGCAGCACGATGGCATCTGACTCGGGAATGGAACGGATGAAATTCGCGAAGTCGACATGCTGGCTTTGCAGGACGGGCATGATGTCGTCTTCAGATACCAGTTTGATGTAAGTGTCGAAGTAGGTTGGGTAGTCGGATGCATTGGGACGTGGCATGTTGGTTTTCTTGGGCGGCTGAGAAGTCGCGGCGCGGGGTTAGAGGATCATTTTGGTTTTGGGTTGGAACGGGACTGGAGTCCCATTCTACGGGTTTTCGGACGGAAACAGGATGATATCCGATCAAGTGGTTATCGACTATCGACGAGGGGCAAATGGGTTGTTATTCTTGGGTGCGATTCGTGTCGCAATTACGGAAAATTTTCGAGGCAAAACCTCGGCGGCAGGGTGTAGCGAAGCGGGAGCCTTGCTGCGAGGTCGAAATTAGTGCTTGAAATGAGGTTAGAAACGTGCGGAAATTTTTGATTGCTGGTAACTGGAAAATGAATTTGTTGAGGGATAGTTCTTTGGCCCTCGTTCATCAATTGTTGGATCATGTTCGACCAGCTCAACATGTCGATGTCGCCATTTGCCCACCAAGCGTTTATATCCATGATGTGGGAGCTGCGTTGCGAGGCAGTCACATCGGTTTGGGCGGCCAAAACATGCATGCGGCCGACGAAGGCGCGTTCACCGGCGAAGTCAGCGGCAAAATGCTGCGGGACTTGGGCTGCCGATACGTTATCTTGGGTCACAGCGAGCGACGACAATTATTCGGCGAGACCGACGCCAGCGTCAACGAAAAACTGCATGCAGCTTTCAAATGTGGGCTGACTCCGATTGTTTGTGTCGGCGAGACTCTCGAGCAACGCGAAGCGGGGCAAACGCAATCGGTTGTTCAAGGACAATGCCGAGGAAGTTTGAAGGGACTATCTGCTCAACAAATGGCAACCACCGTTCTGGCCTACGAACCTGTTTGGGCGATTGGCACCGGCAAGACAGCGACACCTGCTCAGGCCGAAGAAGTACACGCCGACATTCGAAAATTGTTGACCGAGATGTTTGATGCGACGACGGCCTCTAAAGTTTGTATTCAATATGGCGGTAGCGTGAAAGCCGATAATGCGGCGGAGCTATTGTCCCAGCCGAATATCGACGGAGCCTTAGTCGGCGGCGCGAGTTTGAAAGCCGACTCGTTTGTTGCAATCATTCGAGCTTGTCCGACCAGCAAACCTTAAACGGCGCTCAGTTGGTCGCGTAGAATTTGCCGCCGGTCTCTGGCTTCCTTGGAGAAGTGCGGCCCAAAGGGAATCGCGAAATTGTATGGACAAGAAACGATCGCCAAACGAATCCGCAGGATGTCCACCAGATCGGCAACGCACTCCGCGTGTTATGGGCTTGGCAATGCTGGGTGCCGTTTTGCTGTGGTCTGCATACCCGCCGCTTCATATTTCGTTCTTGGCGTACGTGGCGTTGATCCCGTGGCTGATGCTGATTGACGATCAAGCGCGCGTTGGGCGATCGGGCTACTTTTGCATTTGGGTTGCGGGTGCTGTCTTCTGGTTGGCGATGCTGCAAGGTATCCGGCTTGCGTTTTGGCCGCTTTATTTTGGGTGGGCTGCGTTGGGACTTTATTTGGGTGTCTACGTCCCATTGTTCGTGGGTCTCAGTCGCATTGCGATTCATGCTTGGCGAGTCCCGTTGGTGTTGGCTGCGCCATTGGTTTGGGTGGGTATGGAACTGATTCGTGGTTATGCATTGACGGGTTTTTCCGGATGTTTGCTCGCTCACACGCAAGTCAATCATCCGATCGTTCTGCAAATTGCTGATCAATTTGGGAGCTACGGTGTCGGGGCTTTCGTCGTGTTTGGATCAGTATGTCTTTGGCGACTCATTGCTGGAATACGTACGCGTCAACGAATGCATGCCGTGGAGTGCATGACGTCGCTGGCAGTGTGCACGACCGTATTACTTTATGGCTGGAGTATTTTGCTGGCCGCAGATGCTCGGCAAGAAAAGCCTGCGCCGTTGCTGCGTGTTGCTTTGATTCAAGAAAACGCGCCGACGCAATTCGAGACGAACGAGGAAAAGAACGCGGCATTTTGGCAAGCTTATCTCTATGAAACGCAAGCGGCAGCGAAAAAGTTTGGCTCGATCGATGTGGTGGCTTGGCCCGAATCGGTATTTACGGGCAATGTCCCTCTGCTGGACCTCAAATCGCCCTCAGGAATTCCGCCCGAATTTGCGAAAGATATTGCGAGCCGCGAAGAGCTCGAGTTAGTCGTGGAGCGACTTTCTCAAGCTTGGCAGAGAAAGACGCAAATGGTCCTCTCGGCCGCTCGGACTCCGGCGAGTGTTCAAGGAGCGAAGACAAGTCAGCCTGATCGACCGTACTTGTTGATGGGCAGCGATGCCGTTCACTTGTATTCCGATCGTGTTGATCGAATGAATGCTGCTTTGTGGATCGGCCCTGATGGCAAATTGATCGACTTTTACGCTAAGAAATACCTTGTAATGTTTGGTGAGTACATTCCGTTCGCTGGATGGGTTCCTGGTCTGCTGCGATCGATCGGCATGGCACCCATTCGGTCCGGAACGCGTGCTTTGGCTTGTCGTATTGGCGATGTAGTATTGGCTCCAAGCATCTGTTTCGAGAACGTGATTCCGACGGCGACGTTACAGCAAGTTCGCGAACTCGAATCGGCGGGAGCGAATCCGGATGTTTTAATCAATATCTCGAACGATAGTTGGTTTCACGAAACAAGCTTGCTCGACCATCATTTGAATAACGGTATTCTGACAGCGGTCGAAAACAGGCGGCCGATGTTGGTTGCAGCAAATACTGGCCTGTCAGCTTGGATCGATGCTTTTGGTCGCAAGATACAAGTTTCTGAGCGGGGCCGCGCAGGTTCCATTTTGGCCGAGCCCACCCGCGACTATCGCTGGGGACTATGGCAATCGGTGGGAGATTGGCCAGCCCGTATTTGCGGGGTTCTGTGTATCGTGTTAGCTTGGTCGGGATTCCGTTCCCGTCGTCTTATAAAAAATTGAACCGAACATTGAGCACGATTCGGCCAACTATGTCGAAAGCAGAATCCATAGCGTACGAAATCATCGATCAGATTACGGCCCGGCACGCTCCGCACGTTGCCGTCAATGCTTTGCTCGATCAGAGTCCTCAATCGGAATTGTGTGACAACAACCCGGTGCTGTATGAATTGTTGGGTGGTCCTTGCCCATCGCGGTTGTGGAGTGAGCCTCCCCAGCATCGCAGTCACGAACTTTGTCAGTCGCTTGGCTCTCGCCTTTACTGGGAGACCAAACCCGTTGATTTCCCCCAGTCGTGGGCTGCCGTAGTTAGTTCGCATACGGGACGGAATCATGCGATCGATCCGTATTGGATGGCAGCCCTGCATGATTCGATGCGCGTGATTCATCGATCGGGGCGAGCAATCCTGCAAAGCCACGCTTCGCCGGTCGGGTCTCAAATTCTCTTTGCCGCCACGCGTCTAAAAATCCCTAACATCGAGCTACGTTTGCCGTCGGTCAATCAATCGCTTTTGGATTGGTTGGTCGAGCGAATCGAGCAGTCGATAGATACTTTGAATTCCAAGACCTGCAAAGCCGAACTATATATTTCGCCGCTGCTCGAGGCAGGTGCTCAAGGGCCCTCGTCAAGTTTGCCTTTGGTGGATCGCGCCCTGATCCTGTTGCCCGACCAAGTTCACGCGATTCGACTTAGGCGAAATGGCAAAGTCGCCAAGATCCTGCATGACAGACTGATGGCGACCAAAACGAGCGAACCCCACGTGCATGTTACGATCTGCAATCAACAAGACGAATCAAACGAAGCGGCCAAGGAACTCATGTCGGCCGGAGCGGTCGGACGCTACTGCGAAGTTGATGCAGGGTCCGTGCTGAAAGGTCAGTCGACGATTCAATCTTTGTTGGCTGCTCGCGACTGTTTGGCACCCATCATCATGCATAATGAATGGCCATCGAATCAGGGCTGGCCTTTCTTGACACATTGTACTAGATCGCGAGCGACGAACTGGCCCGACCAGAGCCCGGATCAGTTCTCGGACGAATGGCTGTTGAGCGAAGGCATCGAGCAATTTGGGCCCATCGCAAGCTTGATACGCATACTCACGCAACAGCGATTGATTGCGACGACGCATCTCAAACGTAGCGAGCGGGAAACGGTTTCGTTTTCTGAAGTTCCCTTAGCAGAGTTATTGGCCCGGCGTCGCTTTCAAAGTCATCTCGGGCGTTGGGACTGGGAACCGTTTGGACTTTGCATCCAACGCGATCTTCTCAAAGGCCTCGGTGCCCGCGAAGTAATGTACTTGCACAGTGAGAACTACGAAGAACTCGATGACGCAGACAAGGCTTTTTTCCAGGTCAGTCAGGACGATAAAACAGACGCAAGCATCCGTTGGGAGTCCGAAAAAGAGTGGCGATTCCTGGGGGATGTTCGCTTGAATTCGATTCCGGCCGAGTCGGCGTTTGTCTTTGTTCCCTCGGAGTCGTACGCGCGCCTGATCGCTCCTATCAGCCGCTGGCCGATTGCAGTCTTAAGAATCGATGGAGCCAAATAGATCATGTACCGAGGCTCGACTCAGATCGTTTTGATTCCGGACGTTCAATTGAATGGCGATATTTGGCTGCCACAAAAAGCTGCTTTTCCAAAGGCCAAGATTCCCTCTTGGATACCGATCTCACCGAATGACAATGTCGGAGATTACGCGAGGCGATGCGCGCAGGCTTGGTTGAATTCTGAAAATCTTGATTGGCAGCGACCCATGTTCTTGGCCGGTTTTGAAATAGGTGGTCCAATCGCGATCGAAGCTGCGGACTGGTTGTTGGCACAGGGCATTCCGGTAGCCGGTGTTTTGCTGATCGGCAGCTATCGAGACACCAAATCTCTATTGCGAACGAGTCGATGGCGAGGAAAGCTGATAGGGATTTTGGGCGATCAGGCGCTTCGAAATGGTCTTGCACAGCGGCTTACAAAATCCTTGACGTCCGAAGGGATTGAGACCGAGCTAATCGAAAAACTGGTAGCTAATTTACAAAGTGCGAGTACATCACTTTTTCGATGGTCGCGCCAAGCCGCTCTCCGGTGGCGGTTAAAGACAGGCAACATGAACTCCGATTTCCCTATCCACCAAATTCACGGACGCAGGGACCGCTTCCTTCGTCCGCCGTCAATTGAGCACGCCACGATCTTGTTGCAAGGCCAGCATTACATCTCGTTGTCGCAGAGCGAGCAAGTCAATCGATGGATCGAAGCAATCTTGAGAGATTTTGATTTGCGCCGCAGAAACGAAGCATGAAGTTGAAGAACGCGATTTGAGTCAACTCGAGATGGCCTGATGATAGGTTGATGCTACGAACACGTTTGGCTCGCGCGGTTCCGAGTTGAGGTTGGACATTAGGAACCGGACGCCCGCGCCGACCCGCTTGAATTTTGACCGAAACTCCCTTAAAGACTCATTCTACTTTTTGAGGAAAGAATCGATGTCCGTTTGTTCGAATTGAACAAGCATTCCGCCAATTCTTTCGATGGTCTTCATGTCGTCGGTGCTCAGTTTCCAATTCGGCAGGATTCGACAAGTAAGCTTCGTTTCTTTCCCCTTGTAGTTGGTCATGCGTTCCAGCTCCTCCGGGATTGCGGTTCGCTCGCGGACGACTTGGTTTAACTGAAGGCGAAGGAATGGTGGACGCGAGGGCGGGATAATCGCGTTGATTCGAGCTGACCAGTCGGCGAAAGTAGCGTACTGCTCCGAGATTGATGGATCAGGTACCATCATCACGCGGCACTCGTACTTGAGATTTTCGTTGCCCACCACGACAACGTCTTCGGTAGTGGACGTCAAATTCGATGTGGTTAAGAATTTGCTCAGTTTGGGGTCCATTTGAAGGAGCGCAGCCGATACTTTTGTTTCCAACTCGGGCATAATGAGTCGAGTCTGAATTTTGCGAGAGCGGTCGATCAAAACAATTCGCGATCGAACGGGATCGATGACGGTCACTTGGCTGCTGTCCAAATCGTCTAAGTCGTAGTAGACGCCTTCGGAAAAAAGCGTCAGCGATCGCTTGATGGGTGGTTTGGAAACGTCATCATAAATATCGGTATTGATACGAAAAGCTGCAGGATTTCCATCTGCCGACATGGTTTCACCACCATTGCAAACAACAACCGCCACGACAGCAATTACGATAAATTTGAGGTTTAACGACATCCTCTGTATTCCTTGCTCTCAGAACTTGACGAACCCGAATCTCAAATCGAATAGCTACTACAATTTGCCTTACCAGTCTAGACCGAAAAGAATCCACTCAATCGTTGCTAGCATTTTGCCATTCGAAATCGCTTTCGAATCAGCCTTTTTCTTTTCCGATTTCTACCGTCAGGATTTGAGTCGCGTGATGATCGATATCGAGTTTGCTCCCAGTTTTCAAAGGCATACGGAAACGGCCAAGTTGCAGATCGATGCGCACTCGCTCAAGTCAGCCCTTCAGGAAGCATTCCGTTTGCTACCAGCACTTCGTGGGTATGTGTTGGATGATTAAGGGGCCATTCGTAAACACGTTACAATTTTTATAAATGACCAAACAATTGCGGATCGCGACGAATTGTCGGACTCGTTGCGCGACGGAGACCGAGTTTACGTTTTCCAAGCTTTGTCGGGAGGATGATGATGACCGGTACGTTGCATGTCGGCACCCGTAAAGGTTTGTTTCAAGTCGCCAAGCACGACGGAGCTTGGCAAATTGTCAAAGCAGATTTTCTGGGAGCTTAAGTGCCGATTCTTCATGTTTCGCGCGATGGTCACACGATTTATGCGGGGCTCAAACACGGGCATTTTGGCGTTAAGATGCATCGTTCGGCGGATCGAGGCGCGACTTGGCAAGAAATTGCTACGCCAGCCTATCCGCCCAAGCCTGATGATGTACCCGACATCATCGATCAAATGCGAAATGTTGCGTTTCCGTGGTCGCTTGATTTAATTTGGTGTTTAGAGCAAGGCAGTGACGGGCGATTGTGGTGCGGAACGATTCCCGGCGGCTTGTTTACTTCGGACGATCAAGGCGATTCTTGGCAACTTAACATGCCGCTGTGGATGCTTCCTAATCGGCAGCACTGGATGGGCGGAGGCTACGATTATCCCGGAATTCATTCCGTATGTATTGATCCCAATGACCCAAAGAAAGTAACCGTGGCCATATCGTGTGGCGGGGTTTGGCAGACACGGGATGGCGGCGTGACTTGGCAGTGCCGAGCGACGGGGATGCGAGCGGAGTACATGCCACCCGATCGAGCTTTTGATCCTGACATTCAAGATCCCCATCGCATGGTCCAATGTCGAACATCACCAAATCACTTTTGGGTTCAGCATCATAACGGGATTTTTCGTTCAACCGATGATGCAACGAGTTGGCAAGAGATCGCCAACGTACAACCTTCTGGATTTGGATTTGCCGTGGCTGTCTCGCCCCATGATCCCAATACAGCTTGGTTTGTTCCAGCCGTCAAGGACTCGGATCGATATCCTGTCGATGGGCAATTCGTCGTGACGCGAACGCGAGATGGAGGCAATTCATTCGAAGTATTGCGAAACGGATTGCCACAAAATCAAGCGTATCATTTGGTTTATCGCCATGCCATGGATATCAGCTTCGCAGGTGATATTTTAGCGATGGGATCAACGACGGGAGGGCTTTGGATTAGCGAAGATGGTGGCGATCATTGGCAGCACGTCACATCGAACTTGCCACCTATTTTCACTGTGAGGTTCTAGGGCATCGGTGTTCCACTCGTTTTTTGGTACACCACTACAAAAAACAAATACGGAACGCTGCTGAGCAAGCGATAAAACCGTTAGACGTTGCAGGTGAAGAACGCATGACAAGAATGACTAGGCGTGATTATTAGCGTCGGAATGCTAACTGCAAATGGAAAGAGGTTGCGAGGATATCTCTTTGCAACCTCTTTTGCGTTTTTAACTGACCTAGCTGCAAACCTACTACTTACCGAGGAATTGGATTTGGAAGAGGTGGCAGATTGCTGGGAACATTTCCTCCGGCACCCGATAACTGCGATTGATCCATTGACGTTGGCAATTCCCCCGGAAGCCCTCCTCCAGCTGAGCCAGGGGGGACGCCTCCACCATATGGACTTCCTCCACCAAATGGATTTCCTTCACCATATGGACTTCCCAAAGTTCCGAGAAAACCGCCGGTAGGAACAGGAGTGCCCGGAAAGCGACCCAATCCTGGTTGACTAACATTTTCGCCCCACCCCAGACCACTCGCGTCGCGTAATAGGAGATCGACTCGATCATTGACGATACGGTCTCTTTCCGAATTTCTTCGATCATGAAGCTCGCGAAGCTTTTTAACCTGGGCCTCAAGTGCTTTGATTTCCTTTTCGCGAATCGCCTGCCGCAGATCAAAATGTTGCTCAACGGTTTCAGCCAGTTTGCCAATCAACTTTTGCTTTTCAGACTCATCTTCCGAGTTACTGTACCTGTCCACGATTTGACGCGTTTCGTAGGCCAGTCGGTGTTCGGCTTGCACGTCTTCAGAAATCATACCGCCGGGCATACCCATCATACCGCCGGGCATCGACAAACCACCCCCAATCATTCCGCTCCCCATTCCGGGACCGCCTGCCATTCCCATGCCACCTTCCATTCCTGGAAGGCCTGGCAATCTTCCAAGGGGCGATCCTGAATTAGGAGTTGTTCCTAGAGGCAGACTGCCTGGTGTTTCTGAACCACCGACCCCACCACCATAACTTGAACTATCACTACTTCGTGGCCGATCAACCGGACCCGGCTCAATCATGTCGCCAGCGGGTCCGCCTCCGAGAGTTGGTCGAGATCTATTTGAGTCTCGCTTAGGTTTACGCGACAAACTACTATTTTTCTCGAGAATGTTATCGGCATTATCAGTGGCCTTTGGCCGATCCTCTACTTTGACTTGACCATCGGTCGGTGGATTAGCGCGAGGTGCCTGTAGGGGCGTGCCTCTCAACGAGAATGCCAAGCTCCCGACGATAAGGACGGAGCCAACCATCACCATTGCGAATTGTCTTTTCATTTTATTTCTTCTCCTAAAAACGTTCCGACGTGAATTCAGTATCGTAATCTCTTATTAACTCTTCAACGCGTTTGCGAGCCGATCGCAATTGCTGGTCAAAACGATTTTCGTTAGCATCACTTGGCGGTTGATGTAACTCAGCCCACAATGATGCGGCTTTAACCTGAGCGCTTTGGATCTCAGCGTCATTCCAAGCCGGTATTTCAACAGGTGCGAGTGTAAGCGGCTTTTGAATGTGTTGCGTTGTATCGGTTTTGCTGAAGCGTATTTGTTTAATGACACCGTACGTTGCCCCAGCAATGGCGATCACAAATAGTGCCGCTGTCAGCCAGCGAATAATTTTATTTTGAGTGGGCGTCAATTCTCGATCGACGATCCATTCTCTAACCGGCTCTCGGATCGACCCTGGATTTTGGTGATGCGCAATTTCCCGTTCAAGTATCTGGGCGACCGTTGCCGCATCTTGAAACCTCTGCTCTCGCGTTTTGGACATGAGTCGCGCGATGAAACTTTCTAGCCAAGCTGGCGTCTCGCTGTTTTGCTGAACGACTCCACGAGGTGTGTCATGGACAATACGTTGCATGACTCCATAGACCGTCTCGGCGCGAAATGGAGTGTGTCCGACGCAAAGGGTATAGAGCAATGTTCCCAAGCTGAAAAGGTCGCTTCGGTGATCGCATACTTCGCCTCGAATTTGTTCGGGCGACATGAAAGCTGGGGTACCCGCCAACATACCGCTACGTGTAAAGCTGGCTTCGCTGGCAACTTGGACTAATCCAAAGTCGGCTACGCGAACACGCGAAGTTCCTCGATACATGAGTACGTTTCCAGGCTTGATATCGCGATGAACGAGACCTTGTCGATGAGCGGCATCGAGAGCTTTGGAAATCTGCAGACCGACTTGCATGACATCGATCGCTGAAAAAGAGCCTTCCTCTGCGATACGTTGTTCAAGCGTGCCGCCATCTGCGTATTCCATCACAAAATAAGGCAGTCCTGCATGCTCCGCGACCGCGAAAATCGGTATGACATTCTCGTGCGAGATTGAAGCCATCGTTTGTGCTTCGCGAGCAAACCGCTGACGAGCGGCACCGACATGTGCCAAACTGGGTTCGAGTACTTTGACAGCGACGTTGCGATTGAGGCTTTGATCAAAGGCTTTGAACACCACGCCCATACCGCCACGTCCGATCAGCCCAATGATTTCGTAATTCCCGATTCGCCCCAACATGCGTGGGTCATCGGTCGGATGTAACAAATTGAAAATGGCTATCGACTCTGATTGCTCGATAAATTCTGAATTCTGATCAAGGCTGACAGAGTTGGTATTCGATGGCAACTTTGTTCGTTTGGCCTTTTCACTTTCGGGATCGAACTCCAGCATGGATTTGGCCATATCCCAAGTCGCCTTATCGCAGGCCAACGTTTCCAGTTTGTCTTGGCATCGCGCACAACTCGAAAGGTGCTCGACAAATTTTTTTTCTTCCGGCGGAGTCAAATCACCCGTCAAGAACAACGCTGTGTTTTTCGAAAGGCAAGCTTTACTCATGATTGATTCTCCAAAGTGGAGATACGTTCTCGAATGCGGGCTATAGTTCGACATTTGGCTGCGTATACGGAACCGATCGACATATTGAGTTGTTTTGCAACTTCGTCGGCAGGTTCGTTGACAACAGAGGTCAACCAAAAAGCTCGCCAAGTCTGCGGTAATATTTCTAGTTGCACTTCGCCCGCCGCCCAGCAAAACGCCCAATCGCGCCAATCCCGTTCGTCATCCGAATCGGAATCGTGTTTCGCGGCAACGTCTTCCAGTGAACCGTTTTCTAGTGAACCATTGTCGATGCCAAGTACTCGTTGTCTTTTTCGAAGTGTTGTCAAACACAACCGGTGCATGGTCGTCACTAGCCAAGTCCGAAAGCCGCCTGTTCTGCCCGTGTTGTTCCATGAAGGTGCAACTCGGTGTACAGCCATCAAAACTTCCTGGACGACCTCTTCGGCATCGGCGGGCTGCAAAGCACGACTGCGGGCAAATCGGTAGATCGCTTGCTCGTACAGTTTGCTGAACTCGAGCCAAGCCGTCTGGCCGTCGGAATCGGCCAACCGCATGATTAGGCTATGTCGAGTATCTGGTAGCAATGCCATCGTTCACTCACAACAATTCGGTAATCCAACCCTAGTGCATCGCGATCAACAAAACGACGCAAAACAATCACCGGACCAGCGGGCACGCGAAGTGTAAGCTGGTACATATTGAATATGACGTGGTTTGTAGATTTCTTACACGACAATCCGAGAACTGGGAAAAACTGCGAGCTTGGCGGAATTCGACCCCGCGACGTTTTTTCACTTGATGCTATTAATTCACCCAAAAGTACCAATTACCCTGCCGATTTCCGTGTTGAAATGCTTAGAAACACGTAAAAGACACGTGAATTTCCTCGAGGAATTCAGAACTCTTGAGGCGTTAAGTTGTTTAATTGATGGTATAGGACTTGGGATTAGTTAGCTTTTCGTTGCTTCGTAAATCAGTTTTGGATCCTGCGTAGCCCCGTACAAGACTGGCAAAAATGCCCAAATCAAGTGATACTGGCACATTGGATTAGCTCCAGCTTTTGCGTTCTGTAAAAGAGTCTACAGATCAGGACAACGGATATTGCCGGTCAGAAATCAAATAACTTGGCGTTGAAGTTTTAAGGATCAACATTTTGGGTTACGACAACAGGGTCGGTAAACCTCAAGCGTTCTGGTCAAGCATAGGAATTTTCTCGCCAACGCCTTCCCACCCCCGGACTCCTCGTCCCCATTGAAAACTAACCGAAACTTAGTCATAGGAATTCAAGATGAGCATGTATTGTATGAGGCGACAGTTTTTGTGGATGTCGACTGTCGCGTGTGTCTTTTGCGCTTTCTCGACAATCAACCTCGCAGCGATCTACGGTCAGACTGCGCCCGATCCAATGGATTGGCCTCACTGGCGTGGACCGCAAATGAATGGCACGTCGCTTGAAAAGAATCTGCCCGAGTCATGGTCCGTCGATGGCGAGAATTTGATTTGGCGAAAAGAGGAATATGCCTCGCGATCAACACCTGTTTACATGAATGGCCGCGTCTATGTCGTTTGCCGCGCTTTTCCAGAGACCACTCAAGAAGGCGAAAAAACCGTTTGCCTCGATGCCAAGACGGGGAATCTGATTTGGGAAAGCATTCACAATGTTTACCTTTCCGACGCACCAGCCGAACGCGTTGGTTGGTCCAGCGTTTTTTGCGATCCAGAAACGGATAACGTCTTTGTGCTTGGGCTGGGATGTTTGTTCCAGTGCCTCAACGGCAAAACGGGCGAAGTCATCTGGGATCACTCGATGAGCGAAGAATACGGCATGCTTTCAACCTACGGGGGCAGAACCAATTTCCCGGTCGTTTTCGAAGACCTCGTGATCATCAGCGGCGTTATGACGGGATGGGCCGACACGGCCGTCCCCGCACACCGATTCGTCGCTTTTGACAAACACACCGGCGCGGCTGTTTGGCTCCTTAGCACAAAACTACGACCCGAAGACACGACGTATAGCACGCCTGTATTTACTGCTTTCAATGGCCAAGCCGCCATGGTTTTTGGATCGGGCGACGGAGCTATTTACGCTATTCAACCTCGAACCGGAAAGGTCATTTGGAAATACCAAGCTTCGACGCGAGGTATCAATACGACGCCGCTTGTGGACAACGGAATCGTCTACGGTGGGCACAGTGAGCAAAACACGGCGGACACTTCGGTGCTCGGAGCGATTTTTGCATTTGATGGCAATATCGAAGGCGATATTCCCGAAGACAAACTGCTTTGGAAATCGACCAAATCCATCGGCCGCAGCTCACCCATCAAAATCGCTGATCGCCTGTACGCCGTCGAAGATGGTGGAAATCTCTTGGTTATGAACGCGACGAACGGCGAAATCGTACAAGAGAAGAAGATCGGGCGAATCATGTTCGGCAGCCTAGTCGCCGGTGATGGCAAAATCTATGCCTGCGATAACACGGGCCAGTTCTCGATCATCAAGCCAACTGCTGAAGGGATCGAAATCGTTTCGAAGACACGTATCACCGACGAAGAAGTCTACGGCTCGCCAATCATCTCGCACGGCCGAATTTTCCTGCCGACAACAGGCGCACTGTACTGTATCGGCAAAGCCGATTTGGAACCTTCGATCGATCCCGCTCCTGCAACAGCCCAAGAAGCTCCTTGGGGACAAGACGATCAAGTTGCCCAAATTCAACTGGCTCCTGTCGAACTGATGCTGGCTCCAGGACAAAAAGCTCGATTCCAATTGCGAGCTTACAACAAAGGTGGCCAATATCTCAAGCTGATTGAATCGGCTGAGTTTGCTGTCGATGGCGGCGGCGAAATGTCACCGGAATTGATCTTCACAGCACCAGATTCCAAGATTCAATCGGCTTCGATTATCACTGCCAAAGTCGGCGAACTGACCTCAGTCGCTCGTGCACGCGTGATCCCGCCACTTCCTTGGTCGTTCGATTTTTCGGACAAAAAAGTTCCTGTGACTTGGATCGGTGCGGCCTATCGTCATCAACCTAAACAAATCGACAACGATGATGTCCTTGTCAAGATTACTACGATTCCCAAGGGAACCCGCAGCCAGTCTTGGATGGGCTGGACTGTCTTGCATGACTACACCGTGCAAGGTGATTTCCGAGCGGTGGAATCGAATGGCCGGTTGCCGGACATGGGTTTGATCAATCAACGTTACACACTCGATCTTCAAGGAACACAAAAACTCGAGATTCGATCATGGACTTCGCGGTTGGAATTGCGGTTCGCCAAGACGATTCCGTTCGCATGGAAACCCGATGTTTGGTACACGCTGAAATTCCAAAGCGAAAATGCTGAAAATCAAGTCACGTTGCGGGGCAAGGTTTGGCCGCGTGGCGAAGCCGAACCCGCCGAATGGCAAATCGAAGCTTCGGATGCGACTCCTAATCGAGTTGGTAGTCCAGGCATGTTTGGGAATTCGCAAGATGCGGAATTCTATATCGACAACATTTCCGTTACTCCTAACCCACCGAAAAACTGACTGTCGTGTGGATCGCAGACAAGCGATTTGCGTTTGATCTGCATTTTCAAAAAAACAAACAAACTCCCTTTATTTAGGAATCGAGATTTATGATTCGAAAAAATCTACAACGACTAAGTATGCTGGCGGTGGCATTTGCCGTAGCGTTAACCCCTGCTATTGGCCAAGCGATTGATCCGACTGAACTGGCTTTGGCCGGAATCGCCAAATTAAAGGTCGGTCCACGCGACTGGCCGCAATGGGGCGGGTCCAGCGAACGTAACAACACGCCTTCCGGCGAAAATCTTCCACTTGAGTGGAATACGAAAACCGGCAAGAACATTCGTTGGTCGATGAAACTTGGTTCGGAGACGTACGGAAATCCCGTTGTCGCCAATGGCAAGCTTTACATTGGCACCAACAACGGGGCCGCGTATCTATCGCGTTATCCCAGCACGGTCGACTTGGGTGTCTTGCTTTGCTTTGACGAAAAAGACGGCAAGTTCCTTTGGCAACATTCCAGCGAAAAACTTCCGTCAGGCCGCGTGAACGACTGGCCGAATCAAGGAATTTGTTGTGCTCCGTTGATCGATGGCGAACGATGCTGGTACGTAACGAGCCGCGGTGAAGTCGTCTGTTTGGATACCAACGGTTTTCACGATGACGAGAACGATGGCCCATTCAACAAAGAGCCAAACGAAAACAAGGACGAAGCCGACGTTGTTTGGAAGCTGGATATGATGAAGCAATTGGGCGTTTTCCAGCACAACATGTGTAGCTGCTCCGTCACCTGCGCCGGTAACTTGCTGTTTGTTAACACATCCAACGGGGTCGACGAAGGTCACAAGATTCTCCCGGAAGAAAACGCTCCGAGCTTTCTGTGCCTTAACCGCGAAACCGGTGAAGTCATTTGGACCGACAACACACCGGGCGGAAACGTCCTGCACGGTCAGTGGTCATCTCCAACGTATGGGATGATCGGCGGATCACCTCAAGTCATTTTTGGTGGCGGCGACGGCTGGGTTTATGGTTACGCGCCCGAAGGCGAAAATGGCAAAGCTAAAATGCTTTGGAAATTTGACGCGAATCCAAAAGACTCGATCTACATGTTGTCCGGTCGCGCAACCCGAAACCACATCATCGGCACGCCGGTGCTCTACAACGAAAAAGTCTACGTCGCGGTCGGTGAAGACCCAGAGCACGGCGAAGGCAATGGTCATCTTTGGTGCATTGATCCAACCAAGCAAGGCGACGTCAGCCCAACCCTCGTCTTCAACGCCAAGGATCCAAACACGCCGATCGCTCACAAGCGTTTGCAGGCCTTGGATGCCAAAGCAGGCGACCTAGAACGACCAAATCCAAACTCGGCCGCAATCTGGCACTACCAAGGCAACAACCCAAAGAAATTCGAAGAAACCATGCATCGCAGTTGCGGTACCGTGGCAATCAAGGATGGACTGCTGTTCATCGCGGACTTTAGCGGTGTGTTCCATTGCCTTGATGTGGAAACGGGCAAGGCTCATTGGACGTTTGATATGCTTGCAGCATGTTGGGGTTCGCCTTTGATCGTCGACAATCGCGTTTACATCAGCGATGAAGATGGAGATGTCACTATTTTCGAATTGTCCAAAGAGATGAAGCAGATCGCAGAGAACAGCATGGGTTCTGCGGTCTACACTTCGCCGATCGTTGCGAACGACACCGTTTTTGCTGCAAATCGAAACCGCGTGTTTGCGATTCAAGAAGGTGCCCAATCGACACCTTCGAAATAAACAGCCGCGACAACGCGTTGATAAGCGGCTGTTGTTGAACTGCCGTTGATGCGTTTTGCATGTTTTATCCGTGGGGTGGCGTCACAAAGATGACGCCACCTCTTTTTTTGTGCCGACAGCCCCACTAAGCTACTTTGCATGATTGATCTTTTCCACATTGCCGTTGCCCTTGGCCCCTTGGCCATTTACTTCCTGCTCGTCGGTTTCATCCGCATGCAGAAGAAGCCGTTGGTTACAACCGGCGGCAGGGAGCTTGCCGCACTCGCTTTTGCACTGATTGGGTTTGCCGCGATTGGTCCAATGGAATTGTTCTTTCCAAGAGCCGCCGTCATGTGGCTTGGCTCCAAAGTTTGGCTGTTAATGTCGATCCTGTACGCGCTCAGCATTATGTTGGTCATCCTGAACAGCCGACCGCGAATCATCGTGTACGGATTGGATGGCGAAGAGTTGGGTGAATATCTTCGGGAGGTCTTTGCGCGTTTGGACCCGCATGCCCTTTGGTTGGGCAACAATGTCGTCTCTCCTGCGCTGGGGATTCAAGCCATCGCGGAGTCTGCGGGCCCCGGCAAAGTAAGCCACCTGGTCGCGACATCGCGGGCGCAGGACTTCGATAGTTGGTTAGTGGTCGAACGCGAACTTGCCGCCCTCCTCAGTCCCATACGAATTTCGAACCGCAGGGCAGGGCAGTACTTCTTGTTGGCTGGATTGATACTCTTGTGTATCTCCGCGTTTGCTCTACTAAAAGATCCCCAAGCAACAACCCAAGCGATGCGGCTAATGCTCCGGCGATAACGATAAATTTCTGTATCGCTCGCCAATGGGAGAAAGAAAAGCACTGTCATGGTCAAACTTGCTTTATTGAATGCGCTTTCGTTCAGCCCGACCGCTCTATATTAGAGGCTGTCCGCAAACGCCCCCTAAGAAATTCAACGGTATTGAGATTGCGTGCAAAAGCTCGTTTCGGCTCAATTTACGAATTCATTGCGAAGGCAAATCTTCACTCAAGCTGCTAGCAAATCATAAAGCAGGGAAATCATTGGTCTGGAATCCGGATAGCCTCTCAGTAGTCGCATTGATTTGACGAATTTTTACGCCGCCAAATTGGATTCAACGGTCTACTTATTCAACAGTCATCGAAATCTCTCTGCCCTAAATTTTTTTGCCACCTACTCTCGTAGCTTCAACGGGTCGTGACTCACGGGCCACGAAAACGTAGAACGGGTTTCAACCCGTTACTAGCACGACAAGCTTCATCGGCACCGAAATTTAAAAGTAACCCAATTGTAAAGAGGTGGCAAAAAGATTCAGGGCAGAAAAAAATTCATTCGATGCGACCGTGACTTAAAGATAATCGAAATCTTTTTGCCCTAAATTTTTTTGCCCTCTACGATCGTAGCTTCAACGGGTCGTGACTCACGGGCCACGAAAACGTAGAACGGGTTTCAACCCGTTACCAGCACGAAAAGCGTCATCGGGACCGTGACTTAAAAATAACCCAATTGTAAAGAGTTGGCAAAAAGATTCAGGGCAGAAAAAATATTCATTCGATGCGACCGTGACTCAATGATCATCAAGATCTTTTTGCCCTAAATTTTGCCCTCTACGATCGTACCTTCAACGGGTCGTGACTCACGGGCCACGAAAACGTAGAACGGGTTTCAACCCGTTACCTACTCCGCACGCTTCAATAGTACTGTGGCCCACTTTCTACTGAAGCGGGAGAACTTCACGGCACTAATTGGCTATCCGAAAACTGTAGGCTTGTTTTACTTGGGATTTCAAGCTCAGTTGACGTTAATTGAATTGTGGTCGCTCGACTGGCGCTAGTCTGCGCAGCATCAGGTGTGTTACTGATTGTGTTCATGGCGGCACTCGATACGGCGCGCCTTTCGTAGTCTTTGCTATTTCGGCGATAGCGTCCGTTCCAAGCGTTTGTGCGTTCAACGACCCAACGCTTCCTGACGGGCGCAAAGCCTTCGGTTCCTTCGGGACGGGATTGCACCTCTACTTGCCAACCGGGACGATTTGCCTGAAGCCAAGCAGTCAGCGCATGGTTATGGTATTTATTGTCTCCAAAGATCGTTTTGAGTCGGGGACAGTCTTGAGCCGAGATTTGACCGAGCAGTTGGGGAGCCGCAGTGCCGTCATCAAGGTTGGCTCCTGTGATCAACACGGCAACGAGCAGTCCCAGCGTATCAACCAGCAAATGCCGCTTTCGGCCTTTGATTTTCTTGCCGCCATCGTAACCTCGGTCATCACCGCCAACCTCCGTCGTCTTTACCGATTGGCTGTCGATGCAGACTGCGCTGGGAGTCGGCTCGCGACCTGCGGCCACGCGGACTTGCTTCCGTAAAGCATCCATGAACACGAACTAAGTACCGTCATCTCGCCACTGAGAAAAATACTCATAGGCCGTGCTCTTGGGAAGCAAGTCGTGCGGCAACATATCCCACTGGCAGCCGCTCCGATTGAGATACAAGATCGTATTGATGACTTCCCGCATGCTCACTTCCCGCGGAAGTCCACCCCGCTGGGTGCAGTCGGCAGGTACCAACGGCTCCAAGATAGCCCATTGTTCATCAGTAAGGTCCGAAGGATACGATTTCCTCTGCGTCGATTCCATCAACATGCTGCCACTCCTTTGCTAAATTGAAACAAGTGTGCTAATCATGCAAAAAATCAAGGTTTACGCCAATAACAGGTTTCGGATAGCTCTAAGTTTTTTGGAAGTCATTGTCCAATGGCTTGAGCGTTGTCAGGATGGCTCAGCTCTCGATGGTTTCAATTTCGCCACCTTGGTTGAAGTCCGAAGCTCGAAAGAACCACACTGTCTTATCCGGAGACTCATGCGGAGTCCGAACCGCTGTAAGAGCGCCACGCTTTTCGAAGGGCTTGTTCAATAGGGGTTGAATGAATGCGCGTAGAGTTTTGCGCCAGTGGGTTGATCGGTTTTTTGCTTGAGTGTTTGAAGAAATTTTTGACATCGCGTGCTTCGTTTTAATGCCTTGCTCCTCATCCCCCTGCCCCTTCTCCTCGGAGTACCGAAGAGAAGGGGAGATAGGAAAGTTGATCGCTGGGCCCGTTTCTCCTCGGAGCACCGAAGAGAAGGGGAGATTGGAAAGTTGATCGCTGGGCCCACTTCTCCTTGGCATACCGAAGAGAAGGGGAGATAGGGAAGTTGATGACTCGGCCCACTTCCACTCGGAGTGCCGAAGACAAGAGGAGATAGGGAAGTGGTTGGCTGGGCCCATTTCGCATTGGAGCAGCGAAGAGAAGGCGAGATAGGGGAGTTGGTGGCTGGGTCCACTCTTCCTTGGAGCACCGAATCGAATTCGACTAATCGCGGATTCGGACTCGGCGGTCGTTGGAGTCGATGGACAGGCGGCCTTGGGCGATAATCCGGATGGCTTCTGGTAAAGCTTGACATTCGACATCGAACACGCGTCGCTGCAATGTCTCTGCGGTGTCGCAATCAAGCACTGGACAAGTTCGCTGCAAAATTACTGGACCATGGTCGTAATCATCGTCGACGAAGTGAACGGTGCAACCTGAAATCTTCACACCGTAGTCGACTGCGGCTTGATGAACGTGTAGGCCATAAAAGCCCTTACCGGAAAACGATGGGATCAGCGATGGATGGATATTGATGACTCGATTGCGATATTCTTGGGGGATAACTACATGGCAAAGGAAACCGCCCATGACGACCCAGGGAGCGAGGTGGGATTGGCAAGCTGCGAAGATCGCTTGACTGTGTGCTTGATCGTCGACGAAACGTTGTCGAGGAAGCACGACACTGGGAATTCCAGCTTCGCGAGCAAACTCCAGGCCGCGAACGTCTGACCGGCTGCTGACGACCAATCGGAAATCGACCGGCAAATCGCCTCGATCGCGACAGTCGATTAGATTCTTGAGCGTGGTGCCGCCACCAGAGATGAGCACGGCGATTGGCAACGGATTTGTCATGGCCTCGGACAGTCTACATAAGGCGGTAGTTTACAAAGGAATCGAAACACTGCTGGAGACTAAGCTTATATAACGTCTAAACCAAGCTGGATTTCGTATTCACCGATTTCCGTCGCTTGAAACATGGCTTCGGTTTGCGTTGCCAGTCGAAGCTCGCCGGCCAACGTTTCTGCACAAATCATGTCGCGGTTTTCGTCGATCGTTAGCAGCAATTGTGGTTCGGTAGTTACCAGTGCGATGCGAATGCGATCGGTAAAGCGACATTGGCGTGTCTTGCGCAGGTCTTGGATGGCGCGAATCAGATCGCGGGCAAGCCCTTCGCGTACGAGTTCTTCGGTCAATTCGGTTGATAGCACAACGACGCAATTACTTCCTTGAGCGGCCGACCAACCAGGTTTGGCCAACAAACGCACTTGAATATCGTCACTATCCAAAACAACCGATTGCCCGTCGATATCGATCGTGATTTTTCCGTTGGCTGTCATCTCGCTGAGTAATTCCGCACCACTCGCTTTGCCCAACGCTTGTTTGACTTTGGGGAGCAACGCCCCGAGTTTGGGACCGAGAATACGGAAATTCGGTTGCACTTGGTATTCAATGTACGGGCTCGAACCACTCGCGTAATGGATCTCTTTGACGTTCAGTTCTTCGCGGAGGATTTCGTCATGCTCCTCAAGCCACTTTTGATGCTTGTCATTTGCCAAGACAACTTCGACGCGAGCCAGCGGTTGACGGACTTTGAGTTTGGCTTCCATACGCGCCGATCGACCAAGGGAAGCAATTTCGCGAAGCACTTGCATGCGTTCGCCAAGTTGCGAATCAATCCGCTCGGTCACCGTCGTTGGATAGTCGCACAAATGCACACTTTCTCGAACCGCCAGTCCATTGGTCAGTTGCCGCCACATCGACTCAGCCAAAAAGGGAACGAACGGCGCAATCATTTTTGAGATGCCGATTAAGCATTCATACAGAGTCCAATAAGCGTCCAGTTTATCCGTGGCTCGTTTGTCTTCGGCCCAGTACCGTGACCGACTGCGACGTACGAACCAATTGCTCAGTCCTTCGACCAGTGCATTCAGACGTTGGCAGGCACCATAATTGTCATAACGGTCCATGCGTTCAATCACATCGCGATTGGCAGCGGCTAACTCGCTCATCATCCAGCGATCCAACTCGCTTCGTTCCGCAATCGGGCGATAGTCGGCGCATGTCGCCAATTCGTTCGGTGATAACTGGTCTAAATTCTTGCCGGCAATCGGTCCTTGAAAACCGTCAATTTCCGCGTAGATCGTGAAGAAGCTCAAGACATTCCATACGCGAAGCATGAATTCGGGAATACTATCACGAATGGCTCGCTCGCTGTAGACGATGGAATTCCAAGGCGGCTGATTCGCAAAGAAGTACCAACGCAGCGCATCCGCCCCGTAGCGATCGAAAATCTCGTTGGGGCTTCGATAATTGCGGAGGCTTTTCGACATCTTCCCGACTTTGGAAACGACATCCACGCCAGAAGCTTTCGCTTCTTCGTCGGACAAGAACCGTTGCTTGCCGTCCTTGGACTCAAACCACTCGGCCATCATCAGCCCCAAAACAATGCAGTTCCGGAACGGATGGGGGTAGGGCTGTTGTTGTTCGGCAGGAACCGACATGCCCTCGGTGTCTGCTTTCCCAAACAGCATCGTGCTAATTGCCAGTTGGCTGTAGAACCAACCGCGCGTTTGATCGATGGCTTCGCTGATAAAGTCCGCTGGGAATTGCGACGAGAAACGGTCGCGATTGGTGTGAGGATAGCCCCATTGCGCAAACGGCATCGCACCGCTGTCGTACCAGCAATCAATCACTTCGGTGACGCGTTGCATTCTCGACCCCGCAGCGAAAGGCGAATCGTACGTGACGGCATCGATATACGGTTTGTGAACTTTGAGATCCTCGACCAATTCGGGTTGGGCTGCCTTCGCACGTTCCCAAACTTCGGTTCCCGTTATCCCTGGCTTCGCCAACAGTTCTTCATAACTGCCTACCGCTTCTTTTTTTCCGGTCGCCTGGCAAACCCAGATCGGCAATGGCGTGCCCCAATAGCGTTCGCGCGACAAAGCCCAATCGACGTTTGACTCGAGAAAATTGCCGAAGCGGCCATCGCGAATATGTTCGGGCAACCAATTGATCGTTTTGTTGTTCGCTACCATCGCATCGCGAAACGAAGTCGTGCGAATGAACCAACTCTCGCGTGGATACTGGATCAATGGATCGGATTCCGCTCGCCAGCAAAAAGGGTAATCGTGCAAGTACTGTTCTTGATGAAACAACTTGCCTTCGTCGCGCAGTCGACGTGTGATGGGTTTGTCTGCGTCTTTGACAAAGATACCGATATAGTCGGGGACTTCGTCTGTAAACTTGCCGTCTGGACCCACGGCACAAATGAGCTTCGGACCGCGACCTGATTCGAACCGGGCTTGTTCCGCAACAAGCACATCAAAGTCCACTTCTCCGAACGCCGGTGCGAGGTGAACCAATCCCGTTCCGCTGTCCGTGGTCACATAATCTGCCGCGACAATTCGCCAAGCCAATCTTTGCGAGCCACCAGCGACGAGTTTGGCATGTTCGCTGGCCTGTCGTTCGTAGTAATAAGGAAACGGCGGCCGATACAGTTTCCCGACGAGTGACTCACCGGAAACAGTTTTGACCACTTCAAGTTGTCGTTTGGACTTTTCCGAAATCGTCGCAACCAAGGCTTCTGCGATAATCAACTGCTCGCCGTTTTCTGCGTCGCGGCAGTATGCGTACGTCAAGTTTGGATGCACTGCGGCGAATTGGTTGCTTGGCAAAGTCCACGGCGTTGTAGTCCATACGAGCAGGGCTGTTTTTGGGTCGTCTTCGAGAGGAAATCGAACATAGACACTCGGGTCGGCAACTTCGCGATAACCCTGGCCTACTTCGCCACTGCTCAATGCGGTTCCACCTTGGGCCCACCACCAGACAATCTTGTGGCCACGGTAAAGCAATCCGCGATCGAACAAGTTCTTGAGTGACCACCACACGCTCTCGACGTAACTTTGGTGATACGTCACGTAGGCTTGACTAAGGTCGATCCAGAAACCAATCCGTTCGGTTAGTCGTTCCCATTCTTGCATGTAACGCCAAACGCTTTGTTGGCATTTTTGAATGAAGGGCTCGATGCCGAACTTTTCGATTTCGTCTTTGCCATGAATACCTAGCTCTTTGCAGACTTCGACTTCGACGGGCAATCCGTGCGTATCCCAGCCCGCTTTCCGCTCGCAGCGAAAGCCGCGCATGGTCTGGTAGCGCGGAAAAAGGTCCTTGATCGCTCGCGTCAGGCAGTGTCCTGGATGCGGCATTCCGTTGGCGGTCGGCGGGCCTTCGAAGAAGACAAATGCCGGAGCGTCGGCGCGCATGTCCAGCGATTTTTGATAGATCTTTTGGTCCTTCCAAAACCGCAGGATCTCTTCTTCTTTTCTGGGAAAGGAAATGTCGGTACTAACCGCCTGAAACATAGTTCGTAAGTCCGTTCAATTAATCTGAGCAAGGAGGCACTGCAGCATCAGCGATCTTTAAAGCAATCGCCAAATTTCGGCTGACAGCAATATAGCTTCCTTCGGCCCTCCGAATAAGGCTGACTTTGGTCCTGCAGCAATGAGACGCTGTCGTAGGAGGGCAATTATAGAGAAGCCAAAGCTCGAAAAAAATTCGGCTGGGACGATAAAGCCTTGGGGATAGAAAGAAAAAGCCCAGCAGCGAAAACTACTGGGCTTTGCAAAATTGCTATCCTGATTTCGACTACGTTCGATCCTTTTGGCCAAGGGCGGCAAAAGCATGGACGCTAAATGAGGTTAGTCGACTTCGCCTTCTTCAAAATCGACGTCTCCGTCATCTTTTTCGACTTCGGCCATTCCGTCATCTGGTGGCTCGATCTCATACTCTTCATCAAGCTCTTCTTCGAAGTCGTCGTCAAAATCGTCGTCGAAATCGTCTTCATCAAAATCGTCCATCGTCTCTTCTGGGTCAGCGACGACAGGAATGGGCGCGTCCTCATCCAGATCTTCGTCAAGACCGTCATCTTCGTCTTCATCCTCCGTATCGTCGTCCCAATTCACTATGGGTGCAACGGGAGTTAGTGGAACGGGCGACTGAAGTGCGAGGTCGAACCAATCCGGTTGCGGAGCTTCCACGCAGACAGTGTCGGTCGCGAATGATGGCTTCATGCTAATACTCACTCGTGTTTCCTCGTACCTTAGTATGGATCGTAAATAAAGTATGGATCGTGAACAAATTGCGACGTTGGGACGCTCTGTTTGCGCCAAATTCACAAAGTCGTTCGGCTGCAAGCTCTAAAGGTTGGCTCGCAAACCTGGAAATGTCAACCGGAAATTAGTTTCTCAAATATTTCTCTTTGTTCGATCATGGCCGCAATCTTGTCCGCTGGATCGGTCCTGCATTCGAGTAAAACCCAACCCTGGTAGCCAATTGCCTGAAAAAGCTTGATTAGTTCGGCGTAGGGATAATCGCCATTGTTGAATTCCCGGACATGGACAGTATCTCCCAAGCGATCTTGGACCATGTGGAAATTTGCCGCAAGCCCCTCGCCTTTCAAGTCTTCGTCGTTCGAATTCCAACAGACGTATACATTGGGATGATCGGCTACTCGGAATATGTCGCGAATCACTCGCAGGTCACTCGTCCCTGTGCCATGCACTTCGACGCGAATTTTCTGGCCAAAGCCATCGCCATACTCGGCGACTTCATTTAACGCCTTCCCGATTTGTTCGATCGTCTTTTCGTGCGGCACGCCTTCGACAAACGAATTCGGTTTGACCTTTACTCCCGAACCACCGCAATCGTGCATCAACCGGATGTATTCTTTGGTAAGTTCAATATTCGATTTCAACTTGGCCGGATCGTTCGAATGGTATTCGCAGTTCGAACCGTATCCGATCAATTTGACATTGGAATCTCGAAAGCGACTGTGTACTTCTTGGCGTTCGGCCGGCGACAATTTTGGCTCGACGGCGTGCTTGTGTTCCGTGCGCAACTCGACCCCGAGCAGTCCAGATTTTTCGCACGAGTCGATGACCGTCGGCAAGTCCATGTCCTTGCCCCATAGGTAAGTCACCAGCCCCAGCCAAAGTCGGCTCTCTTTGGGTGGCTGCGCGAGAACTGTTGGCTGCCCACATAGCGACGCAGTTGTGGCCAGGGCTAGGCCAGTGAGTCCCGATTGCAATACGTCACGACGAAGTAATGAGTTCATGGACGACCTCTCCCAATTGATTGCCGACGCCTTGCTATATGAATCCAAGCACAAAATTTCAGCCGTTCTTATCGTAGTCGACGCAGCCGATCTCGGAGTTAGAAAGCCGATCAAATGCTATTTTTTGTTTTTCAGTAACTGCTCGACTTCGCGGCGCTGAACGAAAATGCCGGGCTCTTTCACTGTCATCTCATACAGCTTCAAAGAATCCTCGTCGCGACCGCGGTCGTCGAACATTTTGGCGATGTAGTAAGCCGTTTGCGGAGTAATGCGACGGTTGCTTGCTGCCTGCGTTAGTAACCGATCTGCAATGTCGGTCGAACCCAACCGAAAATGCACCCAGCCCGCCGTCGCCAAAGCTGTTTCGGAATTCGGAGCGCGTCGCAAGTTCGCTTCGGCGATTTGCTGCGCGCGAGCGCGTCTGCCTTCGTCCGCTCGCTCGATGAGCACCAGCGCCAGTTGATCGGCTGACTCCACGTCATCGGGATTCGCTTGATGGAGAGCAGAGAACATAGTTTCGGCAGCATCCATGTCTTTGAGAAACCGAGCCGATAGACCGCGAATAAATTTCACATCGCGCGACTCGCGGTCCGCTTCCGGAACTTTATCCATCAACGCCACAGCGTCACCGGCTCGGTCGTGCATCAGCAACCACTTCGCGAATTCGACCGAGCATACGAGTTTGGCGGACTTCTCGCGAACACTAGCTTGAAACCATTTTTCGGCTTCGGCATCATCGCGACGGCTCGAATAGATCACGGCAAGCGCCAATTCAGGCTGCATCAGAGTTGTGTCCTTCTCAAATGCAGATTTCATACGAGCCAAACCCGCGTCGACATTACCTTGGACCGCTTCGACTTTTCCGAGCTCCCATTGGGCTGCGTACAAATCAGGGTCGGCCTTGAGATGTTCCGAATAAATCTTGATCGCATCATCAAGCCGCTCGCGATTCTGTGCAGTTGCGCCGCGCAATCGGGTCAACTCGCGATTGAAATTCTTACGGCGTTGATCGGACCATTTTTGATTTGCTGCCAAGACACGAGTCCGCTCAAGCAACAAGAACGCATCAGTCAGACGTCCCGAAGTCAACGCGATTTCACCCAAACGCAGATAAGCATCGGGATCATCGTTCTTTGTGAGATAACTATCCAGCCGCGCGATCGCGTCTCCAGCCCGACCGCTTGCCAAGAACATCCTGGCGACAATCACAACAGGAGCTTCGAGTCCAGCGTCCGCCATTTTCGCTTCGAGCAACGCTGCCTCGCAAGTCGCAAGATCGCCCGCTTGAAAAGCATCGCTCGCTTTGGTCAACAAAGCTTGCGTCTTTTCATCTGCGGAAGTCGGCACGTTGGGGGTTGTTGAATCCGTCCCTTTGTCGGGGACTTTTTCGGTGCCAGCTTTGTCCACATCTTGGACTGGAACTGTCGGCGGGTCCTGCGCAGCAGCCGAGTTGAGTGCGGGACCCAACAAATAGCTTGCTATAAAAAGAAAATGGGCAGCCACAAAATTGTTTGCGACTGCCCAGAAGTTGATTTGCTTACGTCCGTGAACGAATGTTGGAATCATGCTTTTGGCTTTGGAAGCTTTGGTGAATGAAGCACCGAACGCAACTAAGCTGCTTTGCGGCGAGACTTTTTCTTGTCTTCGAGACTTTTCAAGTCCTCTACATTCTTAGCTAACCCAACCACCCGCATCAAGCGGATGATGCCATAAGTCCAGTCAAACTCCCACCATCGATGGCCGTGTTGTGCCAATCGCGGATGAGCGTGATGGTTGTTGTGCCAGCCTTCGCCGTACGCCAAGATCGCCACCCACCACAAATTGCGACTATCGTCGCGAGTTTCGTAATTCTTGTAGCCCCACATGTGACTTGCAGAATTCACAAACCAAGTGCTGTGAAGCACAAATACCATGCGAACAAATACCCCATAAACCAACCAAGACATTGCCAGTGGCATACCGCCAACCAAATAGCCTGCGCCCGTCAATAATACAGCCAGTCCAATGTGAATCGGTAGGAACCAACGCTCAAGGCCCATCAAGAACCGATCTTTCATCAAGTCGGGTACCCATTTCTTGAAAAAGGCTTGCGGGTCGCCATCGTCCATGCGAACGGCCAACCAAAACATGTGCGACCACCAAGGTCCATCGTGTGGCGAATGCGGATCGCCAGGCTGATCGCTGAATGCATGGTGTTTGCGATGATTGGCTGTCCAAGTCAACGGACCGCCTTCGCCTGCCAACACACCAACAACGGCCAGCGACCGACGCATCCAAGTCGGCGTTTCAAATCCGGTGTGCGTCAACAATCGGTGATAGCCGAGACATATCCCAAGACTACCCGTGACCCAGTGCAATAAAAACACCAACGCCAGCCCGCTCCAAGAAAACGTCCAAAAAGCTGCCAGCGCTCCAATGTGCACCAAGGTCAGCCAAATCAAGGCAGCCCAGCTAACGACCGTTTTGCGCGGTTCAGCGACAGGTTCCGTATGTTCCAACGTGCCCGGTCCCAGCATAGGAACCGGTGTGATTTCCTCGACGCGCGGTGTTGTTCGAGGTTCTAGTAATGTTGCGTGATGATGCCTTGTTCTCGATGGCATGCGTTTCATGAGCTTTTCCTGCCCTTAGCGAATAGATCCGGGCGAACACGTTTCCGCCCATTGCGTTACCTTGTTTCTGTCAGGGTTACCGAGCACAACTGTGCTTGGTTTCCCATATTTAATTAACGCATGTTGTAAGCCATCTATGTCCGCGTGGCGTTAACACTTTGTAAACTCTGCGTAAAACTTTTGAACAGTTTGGGTCATTGCGAGCAAAACCCTGCTATTTGCTAGGTATTCCCCAAATCAACATCGCGGATTAATTCGCGGTCGCTCTTCCGCCAAAACGCGAGTTTCCACCCGACCGAAACCAGATGGGTGTGAAAATACTCCTGAAAATGACATCAAGTGAGTTGACCTATGTACACTTCCTGCCAAAATGTTGACCAAATCTATACTCCGCGCGGTCAGATTTGAGGTTTTGTGAGCGGCAAGGCGCTGGCCGCCGGTGCTGACCGAATGCACAACCCGCGGCTAGCGCCTTGCGGCTCACTCAACAAAACGTCCCTCACTTCTGACCGCGCGGCGTATAAGCATATCGAGTGACAAGGCCCGAGACCAAGGCAAATTCAATGCTGGCTAAGCTGAAAACGTATTCGCTACTTGGAATCGACGCTATTCCTGTGGATGTCGAAGTCGATTTGTCCGCCAGCCCCCTCCCGAAAACCGTCCTTGTCGGACTTCCTGAACAAGCCGTCCGCGAAAGCACGCATCGCGTCGAACGAGCTTTGGTGAATAGCGGTTTCACGCGGCCGCACGATCGAGTCGTGATCAACTTGGCACCAGCCGAACTTCCCAAGCAAGCGGCATCGTTTGATTTGTCGATCGCCCTCGGGATCTTGATCGGCAGCGGGCAAATGTCGTCGGACGTTACCGAGCAATACGCAATCGTTGGCGAGTTGGCGCTGGAAGGTTTTACGCGATCGGTGAAAGGCGCGCTGTCGATGGCGATCGCGACGGCCAAACAAGAAGGCTTGCGCGGCTTGCTCGTTCCGACCGAGAACGCAGCCGAAGCTGCCGTTGTCGAAGACATCGAAGTCATCCCCATATCGAGCTTGTCCGAAGCCGTCGGTTTCCTCACAGGCCAAGTCCGCATCGAAGCTGTCCCATCGAAACTTGACGAAGTGTTTCAAACGTACAGCCGTTACGACATCGACTTTTCCGATGTTCGCGGACAAGAGATGGCCAAACGTGCTCTGATGCTTGCCGCCGCCGGCGCGCATAACTTGATCATGCTCGGACCGCCCGGTTCGGGAAAAACGATGTTGGCCAAGCGATTACCTACTATTTTGCCAGTGCTGACAGCAGCCGAGTCGATTGAAACGTCGCGGATATATTCCGTGCTTGGTAGGCTTCAACCAGGCCAACCCTTAATGGCTCAGCGACCGTTTCGTTCGCCGCATCACACCATTTCCGAAGCCGGATTAGTTGGCGGCGGCAGTCCACCAGGTCCGGGCGAAATCAGCATGGCTCACAATGGAGTTCTCTTTCTCGACGAGTTGCCCGAGTTCAATCGCAAGACTTTGGAAGTCATGCGTCAGCCGTTAGAGGATCGTGTCGTGACGATCTCGCGAGCGCTTCGCAGCAGCACGTTCCCCGCTGACTTCATGTTGGTCGCTGCGCTGAATCCGTGCCCATGTGGTTATCGAACCGACCCGAGGCGAACTTGCAATTGCACGCCGCCAATGATCGAGCGCTACATGGGCCGCGTGTCGGGTCCGCTGATGGATCGAATCGATATCCACATCGAAGTCCCCGCTGTGCCGTTCAATGAGTTGTCGTCTGGCCAAGCTGGCACGAGCAGTGCGGAGATGCGCGAGCAAGTCACATCGGCTCGCGAAGTTCAATCGAAACGATTTGCAGGAACGTCCACCCGAGCCAACGCACAGATGTCTAGCCGCCAGTTGCGTCAGTATTGTCCGCTTGGCAAGGAGCAGCAGGGCATTTTGAAGCAGGCCGTGACCGAAATGGGCCTCTCCGCCCGCGCCCACGACAAAATCCTCCGAGTATCCCGCACCATCGCCGACCTAGAAGCCACCCCCTCCATAGAACCACACCACCTCCACGAAGCCATCAATTACCGGATGCTGGACAGGGATATTTGGACGTGAGCTTAAGAAACGCGGCTTGAATTGCCGTATTAAGAACTTTTTTGGAAATTCTTGCCCCATCGCTTCAAATTAACGCGTCTAGCGATTATTCTAGGATCGTCCGTTGAAAACAATCGCTTCTGTCGAGAGGTCATTCGTATGCGATTTCTGAAATATTTGAATACCAATTGGGCTCGGCCTTTTCTTACGAGCTGTCTTTGTTTGCTGAGCATCGTTTGCATTTCGAGAAATGTTACCGCCCAAACCGATTACTACTGGAATGGTAGTACTAACATGGGAGGTTTCACTACTGTATCCAATTGGGGAACGAACACGAACGGCACTGGCACGCAACCCGCGAACTTTGCTGCTGGACAACGATTCAATTTCCAAAATGGACAATTGCCATCTCTTTCGGGTGCATGGAGTGTCACTGGCATTGTGCGGCTTCTAAACGGTAGCAATTTCACAGTCAGTTCGAATCCTTCAATTACTTCATTGGTCCTTGACGCTGGTTCCACCTTCAATGCCACGGGAGGCTATACAAATCTTGGAAGTTTCACTGCCAATGCTGCCAGTACGACGGTTGTTTCGACTAACTCGAATTACCGAACACTGACTTATGGAAATTTTACTTTTCAAGGGTCAGATAATTTTGGCTTAAACGGCGATATGACATTGAACGGGACGTTACGGCAGAGCGGTTCTGGCGAAATCAGACTGGTGGCTGCTAGCACGGCTCGAACGCATTCGGTCAATGGTTTGACTGTAGATTCGACCCGAACGGTCAACCTAAATAACGGTACTGCCGCCATGGTTCTCAACAACTCCGGAAATCTCTTGAACCAGGGAACTCTTAGTAAAGGCGGTGCCGGTACAACAACAATCAACTTTACGGGTTCAGGCACATCCACCGCGACTTGGGGAACGGTTACTGCTACGAACTTCAGCACAAATATTAACGCAAACAAGACGGTTGACTTCCTCGACACTTTTGACGCAAGCAGCGGCAGAACTTTGACCGTGGCAAGTAATGGAACGTTACGATTCGGTAATGGTGGCGCTGCTGGTGCTGTATCGGGAAATTTCACAAACGATGGCAGCGTCGTCTTCAACCGAACTACTGATTTGAATTATTCTAATTCGATGTCAGGTAATGGTTCGTTGACAAAGAATTTGAATGCCAATTTCACTCTTTCTGGCAGCAACTCCTATTCGGGCGGTACCACAATCAATGCTGGCACGTTGACCCTGGGCCATGTGACGGATACTCTCGCAAACGGCGGTGCCGTAACCGTAAGTGGCGGTACTTTGGCGATCGGCAATAATTCTGATACCGTTGGAGCAGTAACGCTCTCCTCGGGTAGCATCACGGGCACAGGCGGAACATTGACTGGGTCGAGCTATACGGTTGAATCCGGAACGGTTTCCGCGATTCTCGGCGGGAACGGTGTAGCGTTAACGAAGAACACGAACGGTTCAGTCGCGTTGAATGGATCCAACTCGTATACGGGTGGTACCACCGTTAACGCAGGTACTCTTACACTCGGTCATGGAACTAACACGCTTGCGGACTCCGGTGCTGTTACCGTAAGCGGCGGCACTCTGGCGATTGGCAGTAATTCAGACTCAGTCGGAGCGGTATCCCTTACCTCAGGCAGTATCACGGGCACCGGCGGAACTTTAACTGGGTCAAGCTACGCAGTAGAGTCCGGTTCAATTTCCGCGAATCTCGGTGGTGCAGGTGTTGTGTTGACGAAATCAAATAGCGGAACAGTCACTTTGAGCGGTGCTAACTCGTACACTGGCGCAACAAATATTAGCGCCGGTACCCTGACCGTTAACGGTTCGCTTTCCGACTCTACAAGCGTCAGTGTTACGGGTACTGGAATCTATGACTTGGGTGCTTCTGATACCATCAATGGGATTTCAGGTAACGGCGGTGTTACACTTGGCAATAACTCGCTGACAGTTGGTGGCAACGGTGGTGGAGGCGATTTTTCAGGAGGCATAAGTGGTACAGGCGGCCTCATCAAGTCAGGTGTCGGTACGCAGATCCTCAGTGGCACAAACTCATACGGTACGACAACTATTTCTGCTGGTACGCTTCAAGTTGGTAACGGCGGTACGGCGGGAACCCTAGGTTCAGGAGCTGTAGCGAATAGCGGGACTTTGGTTTTCAATCGATCGGATGCTATTCTTTCGGTCTCAAATGTCACGGGAACAGGTGCCATTCAGCAGGCGGGCGGTGCTGCCAGTATGACAACATTGAATGGAACAAATACGTCAGGTTCAACGACGGTAACTTCTGGTACTTTGGCAGTGAATGGAACGCTCAATACTTCAGGCGCTTTCAACGTTGCAAATGCCGGGACTTTGCAAGGGACAGGAACTGTGACTGCGGGTACGGTCAATGTTGACGGCGTGCTGGCTCCTGGGAATTCAATCGGAACGATGGCTTTTACAGGCAACGTCGATTTGACTGGCGGTACGCTTGAAATTGAGTACGATGGATCTTTGAGAGATTTACTTACCGTTACTGGGAATCTAGATCTAACGGGAGCTTCATTGAACCTCGACAGGATTTCTGGCGGTGCCGCTGCTCCTTTGAACCAATGGTTTGTTTTTGCTACGTACGGGACATTGACAGGTACCTTTGGAAACAATGTTCTTCCAAACCCAAGCATTTCGCCGTATCATTTTGTTTTTGACTACAACTACAACGGTTTAAACCAAATTGCTTTCTCCGCAATTCCTGAGCCGACCAGCATCGCTTTGATTGGTGTGGCTGCGGTGGGTGGCGGGGCTAATTGGCTTCGACGTCGTCGCAAGAATAAGAACGCAGCAAAGTAAAGCAGACTGTTTTGTAGGGCAGCTTTGCATATTCAGTTAAGGGCACCAGACGGTGCCCTCTTTTTATAGCTGTTCGCTATTGCAGAATTTGAGAAGGTGGCTTCAAAACGATCTTGGCTGGCTTCGTACAGATGAATCCCAGCAAGCCGGTAATCTTTTTACAATCTCGATCAAGACCTCTAAAAGAAAACTGGTGCTTCGTCCAAGCTATTCTTTGGGTTTGGCGACTGAGTGTCGAACGATTGTCTCAATCGTTTTCCGAGCAATTGAGGACAATTGCTCTACACTGGGACTGTACTTTGCAAACGGGCACTGGGCCTTGCTGATCGCGCCGACTTTGGCTGGGCTTGGATTGACTGTGCATTTCTCTTGGTGCCGTAAAGCACGGCATTCACCCGCTCCATGCGACTCCACGGCGGAAATACTTCGAGCTTCGCGGTTGGCAATGGCCTGCGAAATGACCGCATTGGGCTGGGTTGTTCTGGATGTTGATCGCTACAGAAATTTGATCTTCGGATTTGCACATAGGCAAATTCGCAATTGGACCCAATTCATTGGCTTTAACAGCTCTTTTCCTACGGTCGCGAAATTGGTTGGGCAATGTTAAACTGTGGTCTGCGATCGACTGCTGGAATAGCAGTTCTGGACCGAAACGGCATTTTCATTAGCGAAACCAAGTGCGTTCAATCACTCCGTGCGCTAAAACGAACTTGATCCAGGCCCGCAAAGGATTTTTAGCATCGAACAAAATGTCAGCTTCACCATTCACTCTGACGAAGCAGCCATCCTTGGCAAACTTGACCGGAGCTTGAGGCGGCAAAAAAAACCGGCACAACCCAATTGGATTTCAATCACGGATAGTAGAAAGAGCAAGTCATGACACTGGATCAGTACAGTTTGTGTCCCTGCGGCAGCGGCAAGAAGATTAAGTTTTGCAAGTGCGCCGAGAACTTGACGGAAATGGTCAAGGTCGACCGGATGATCGAGGGCGAACAATTCGTCGCCGCATTGGATCGCATCAACGTGCTTCTAAAGACGTTCCCAACGGACGCTTGGCTGTTGGCGCTCAAGTGCAATGTGCTCTTGCGGCTGAACGAATACGATAGCTTGGAAGAGGCCTCCGCCAAGTTCATTCGGCTTCGCCCCGACAACCCACTGGCCAAAATCTATCGCTCATTCGTTGCCGTGATTCGCGGAAACCTCGAAGAGTCCGCTGGACTGCTGCTTCAAGCCTTGGCCGATTCGGGCGAAGGTCTTCATCCGCTGTACTTCTCTGCCGCTGGCAGCATGATTGGCGGTATGGTTCGCATGCGGATGAATCTGACTGCTTTGATGCATTCGGAAATTCTGAGCGAACTGACCGAGCAGCCTGTCGACTTTGTGGTCCAAATGTATGAGTCGATCGTCTCCGACGCGGACGTCAGCATCCTACTGCGCGAAGATCCACCGTCAGGACAATCGCTGACAGAAAGCGATTGGACGGAGCGATTCCGCGAAGCTTCGGCTCTCATCTCGCGATTCCAAGTCGCTCAGGCCCGAACGAAACTGGAAAGCATCCTTCGCGAGTTCGGCCCGATGCCGACGGTGCTCACTGCATTGCTTAACTGCAAGATCATGTTGGGCGATCAAATTGGCGCGGCACAGACTTGCCAGAAGCTGGCTGACCATGAAGGACTGACCGACGCACAGCGAGTGTACTTCCAAGCCCTCGCTTTCGAGCTCAATCCTGACAGCTACGGCCTGATGCTCAAGGACGACCTCACTCAATACTCCATCGAAGACGAATCGTCGCTTGAGACACAGCTCAACGCGCATCCTAATTTGTTCGCAATTCGGTCGGACGAATATCGCCAAATGATTGGCAAGATGTTGCAAGAAGAAGTTCCCCCCAAGGTCATTTATCACTTGCTGCGGCCGCTCAATGACGATGCGGAAAAGAAACCGTCAGTTGTCAACGGTTGGCTGGCCGTCCTGGGCAAACAAACAGATCGACCGGCGCGCGTCGTGATGGTCGAACCTCAATTGGCAGTTCGCGGCGAAGTTTCGCAGATGATCCGAGAAGACCTTGGGCTGACCAGCCTCAATCGCACAGTGGTCGCATCGCCCGAATCGATGTTTTACGACGTCTTGCCCAAGACAGTCGCCCTCGCGGCTTCGCCTACTCCCGAAGAATCTGCTTCGTATGAATTGTTGATGCTCGAGTACACCAAAAAACTTTTCTTGGGCATTGAGTTTGGCGCACTCGACAAGCAGACTTGCCAGCAAGCTGCGTCGAACCCACGTTACGCCGTAAAGATCAAAGCCTTGCTCCTCCAGTGGCTTGCCAGTGGCCAGCCACAAGTCGATACGGGCGTTATCCGCGAACTTCACACGGCACTTGGCCTTCAAATGCCTGTGGTCGCATCGACCGAAGACACATTCGATCTCGTGTCTGGAGCCAGCTATTTCTGGACGGACCTAACAACCATCGACAACGTCAGTTTGATTCAGCTCATGCAATCCGCGCTGACTCGAAATGTCCGCGGCGCGTATCAATCGTTGATTGAAAAACACAAGCAGGTTGAATGGCCGGAAGACTTGAAGAACGCTGCCGATTACACTGCCTTGAACATGCAACTGCGATTGATCAAGAGTCCGGAGGAGGCGGTTGATCTTCTCGAACAGATCTACGAAACCGGCAAGCGACTCAAGATGGTCGTTGGTCAAGCGGTACTTGAGCGATTCGAACTCTTGCGTCGGATGGGACGCACACAGGAAGCCCAATTGTTCCTACAAAAAGCCATCAGCGAGTGCCCGCAAGATCCTGTAATCAACGAGTTCCTCAATGCGGCCCTGTATCAGATGCAGCGCAGCCAAGCGGGAGGCGGTCCTGCCGCTGCCGGTGACAACCTGTCCTCGGCATTGCTGCGGCATCGCGTTGGTCAACAAGCCCCTGCCGAGGACCGCTCGTCTGGCCTGTGGACTCCAGATTCTCCGCAACCGGCGGCTTCGGCTGGCAATGAATCGGGAAGCAAGTTATGGCTACCGGGTCAGGACTAATCGACACTCATCGCGATGATTTTTGGATGCGCCAAGCACTCGATCTTGCACAACTTGGTGAAGGTCGAGTCGAACCCAATCCAATGGTCGGGTGCGTGGTTGTACGCAACGACAAATGCATTGGCCAAGGTTACCATCAAGAGTTCGGCGGACATCATGCCGAAGTCAATGCCCTTCGCGGCTTGTCCCAAGAGGACGTTTCGCAATCGACCGTTTACGTCACGTTGGAACCCTGTTCGCATTTTGGAAAGACTCCTCCGTGCGTCGAACTGTTGTGTGAACTGCGACCCCAACGGGTTATTGTGGCCATGGAAGACCCTTTTCCTAAAGTAAATGGAAGCGGAATTTTACGTCTCAAAGAAGCGGGCATTACGACTGAGATTGGCATTCTGCGACAAGAGGCCGAGGCACTGTGTGCGCCATATCTCAAACGTGTTGGTAAAGGACTGCCTTGGGTCATCGCAAAATGGGCAATGACGCTCGACGGCAAGATCGCTTCGCGTACCCGCGACAGCCAATGGATATCAAACGAACGCAGCCGGGAAATCGTTCATCGCTTGCGGGGTCGCGTAGACGCGATAATGATTGGAATTGGAACAGCGTTGGCAGACGATCCGATGCTGACGGCGCGACCAGTAGGACCACGACGAGCGATTCGCGTGGTATTAGATAACGCTGCGCGATTGCCTTTATCGAGCAAACTCGTCCAAACAGCTCGAGAAATCCCGGTTCTAGTCGCTTGTGAATCATCGGCTGATGAAAAGCAGGTCGACGCCCTTCGTCGAGCCGGCTGCCAAATATTTCAAAGCTCGACTGCGAATTCCGAGCAGACGCTTTTTCATGTGCTCGGTCATTTGGCTGCGGTGGGATGCACCAACTTGTTGGTCGAGGGCGGGGCGGAGGTCCTGGGTTCGCTGCTCGATATGGGCGAAATCGACGAAGTCCATGCTTTTATTGCCCCTGTTTTGTTGGGAGGGCAATCTGCAATTAGCGCCATAGGTGGCGAGGGCTTCGATACCGTCTCCGTTGCGAAGCGTATCGTGGGGCCGAGCGTCGAAATACTTGACGGCGACGTTTATGTACACGGACGCATTCAATAATTCCAAAACGCTTGGCGACTATTCGCTCGATTTTGGTACGGTAAAGGTTGAAGTCACTTTTACCACCGCGTGGTCGTCAGGGAACGTATGAAGGGCTTGCATGGTCATGCTTCGCTGACGCGTTTCGATGTGGATATAACTCATGGCACCTGTCGCAATTCGCCCGCTTGAATCGAAACTCTGAAGAAGTGCGTATTCGCGATCTTTCTTTTCGAGCGAGGTTCGAACCATGGCAAACAAATCTGGACCAGCGTGTTCCAAAGCGTATTCCGTCCGGTACTCCACTCCGCGAGGCAATGAAAGCGTCTCGACATTGCGATCTTTCAGCGACTCCGTTAGCAATCGCCTCTTCTGCGGCAACATTTGATTGACGGAACAAACCACTTCGGTAACCGTACACGAATTGCAGTTAAAAGCGACCACATGCCCTTCGCCTGTAATTTCCAATTTTGCTTGAAAATGCTTCTGGTCCACGACTTGCGAACGATAAACTTTAAAAAGCTCGGGATGCAGCGAACGCGAAAATACGTGGAACGCAAGAGAAGAAATTTTTGGGCGAATCGATAACACTTGGTTTATTCCAGCTCGAACGAATAGGGTAGACGACAACTGCGGACGAACCTCAGTCGTGCGATTTGTTATTATAGTCGAACGATTGAATTTGCACCAAGATCAACTCAAAACGAAAACGATTTCAAAATAACTTCGAAAATTGCAGTTGACTTTTATGCGAAATGAAATCTCTCAAGTCATTCTTAAAGAAAGACTTTATAATCGGTCGCAACGTGACTTGGCTTAATGCATTCCGCAATGGTAACATCAGCACCACAAAACACGGTGCTCTTCAACAAGACGCAGTGCTCATCAGTAAAAGACACAGCGCCCGTCGATGCCCTTATTTTGTTGGTGCGGTTGCTGCCAAATGCAAGCTTCCTGTCGTCATCACAAAGTGTGTTTTGTTCGACTAAATGTTGCATAATGCGATTTGCAAAATTGCGAGTTGCCTATTCACCGAATGCTTGTGTTCGAAAAAGACTGGCTTGAAAATAAATCGCTTGCAGAGTTTCCTATAATCGCAAAATGGCTTCGTTGAACTAGAGGAGAAATTTGTGGAAATCGTGATGATTAGCAGCGAAGCAATTCCTTTTGCCAAAACTGGGGGACTAGCTGACGTTTGCGGTGCATTGCCGCGAAAGCTCGCGAATCTTGGTCATCGTTGTTCGGTGTTTCTCCCTGGCTATTCGCAAATTCACCGTGCTGGAGTGGATATTCAGCCAACGAATGTTGGTTTTTCTGTCCCAATAGCTGGGCGGCAAGTCGCGTGCCGAATCCTCAAGGCTACGATTGGAGATGGACCTGTTGATTTTTATTTTGTTGATCAGCCGCACTATTTTGATCGAGCAGGACTGTATGGCGATCGTTCGGGTGATTATCGCGACAACTGTGAGCGATTTAGTTTTTTTTGTCGTGCATCGTTGATGGCAATGGAAAGTCTTGGGTTGCCGGCCCAGGTAATACACTGTCATGATTGGCAAACCGGTTTGGTGCCAGCCATTTTGAAAACACAGTTTCGTGAGAACACTTGGTTCGCACGTGCTGCGTCCGTATTTACGATTCACAATATGGCGTATCAGGGACGGTACTGGATGCATGACATGCCGCTGACGGGTTTGGATTGGAGTCACTTTAATTGGCAAGAGATGGAGTATTACGGCGATATCAGCTTACTGAAAACAGGGATCGTTTTTGCCGATCGTTTGACCACAGTCAGCCCGACGTACGCTAAAGAAATCCAGACCGAAGCATTTGGATGTGGTTTGGAAGCGGTGCTTTCTTCGAGAAATGCCGATTTAGTTGGAATCGTGAATGGCGTCGATTATCAAACTTGGGATCCGATTCGAGATGAGTTTCTTCCGCAAACGTATTCTTTGGAATCTTGGCAACAGGGCAAAGCGTCTGCAAAGTCGGCACTGCTGCAAGAACTGGAGTTGCCGAACGAACCGAATGTTCCCTTGATAGGCTTGATCGGTCGGCTAGCAGAGCAAAAAGGTTGGGATCTGGTCATACCGATGTTGCGAAATCGGATCGATCGAGACGGCGCGCGATGGGTGATTCTCGGATCGGGCGAAGCTCGCTTTCAAGATGCGCTTGCCGAATTGCGAAATCGCGCACCTCACCGACTTGCGTTTCGGGCCGAGTTTTCGGAGTCGTTTGCGCATCGAATCGAAGCGGCATCCGATATGTTCCTCATGCCCAGTCGTTACGAGCCTTGTGGCCTGAATCAGCTCTACAGTTTACGTTATGGTGCGGTGCCAATCGTTCACGCAACGGGTGGACTTGTGGATACGGTGACAGATACCAACGACGAAAGTATGCACAACAATACCGCGACAGGATTTATGTTTTCTAGTTACGACGTTGCTTCACTGGAAACAACTCTGGACCGCGCGTTACACCATTTCTATCACTCGCAGGACGATTGGCGTAGAATAGTAGAACGGGGCATGCAACAAGATTGGTCTTGGAGCCACAGCGCATCTCAGTATGAGCAAGTCTATGCTGCCGCACTCAATTCGATTCCAACCTGAAAAGGCCATCGGTCATGAGCGAAGCGCGTTATGATTGGTTGGGAGATCGGTGGATAATTCTGTCCCCCGATCGCGAATCGCGTCCGAATGACTTTGCAAAGCACGATACCGAGGGCGAACCAAATGCGGCTTGCCCATTCTGTTTCGGAAATGAAGCAAACACACCACCTTCGATCTTGGAGATGGGTCGCGAATCAAACCCTGCGGGCAAATGGATGGTTCGAGTATTTGCAAACAAGTATCCTGCAACTTTTCCGTTCACGGCAAACAATGAAACCGACTTGGCGGAATTTCGTTCTCTAGAGAAACATGGTGCTCTCGCCGCATCGCAGTCTACGGCCGAAGTGCCCAACAAAACTTTCGACGATTCAAAAAAAGAGTGCTCTTCGAATGCAATCGAACGCAATTACAGCCAAATATTCCATGGGTCCCATGAAGTCATCGTGGAATCGTCAGAACACCTCAGTAGCATTAGCGAGTTAAGCCCATCTCATATGGTTTTGGCGGTCACTGCATATCGCGATCGCCTCGCAACCCTCAGGAAAAATCCGCTCTTGCAATACGCAGTTTTATTCAAGAACACTGGCCCCGAGGCGGGCGCGTCCCTAGTCCATACCCACAGTCAGTTGATCGCGTGCAATTTGACTCCACCTAGCTATAAACGGCTTTTGAGCCGGTTGAAAGACTATCACGCAAAAACTCGCAACTGTTACGTGTGCGATACGATTGCTCAAGAGTTGTCGGAAAGAAACAGGCTAATTGCCGAAACCGATCGCTTTGTGGCGTACTGTCCGTACGCGAGTCGAATGCCGTTCACGGCGATCATCGCACCAAAAACGCATGGTGCATCCTTTGAAGATTTAGCGTCCGATCAGTTGAACGAGTTTGCACTACTATTGCAGCGAGCGGCTCGTTGGATCGAGGGACTTCACGAGGAGTCGTCGTACAATTTTGTGGTCCGAACGATGCCTTGGAGTTGCGGTGCTCCCGCCATCTACCATTGGAACGTGGAGATATTTCCCCGCCTTTCCAAAATCGCAGGATTCGAGTGGGCGTCGGATTGCTTTATTAATACCGAAATCCCAGAAAATGCGGCCCGCCGCTATCGGGAAATCGACGCAGTTCAAAACGCTTTGTGAAATTCTCTCGATCATTCGGTGCAGGCGGCGAACGTAAGGCAAGGATAATTCCTACGGGATTGCGTGCTTCCTGTCCCTCGACAGCGTGCTAGACGCCATCGCATTTTGAATTCTCCCGACCCCTGAACGGCTTGTCCGATCTGGCAAACCCTAGGGTTTGGAACGCTTTGCGGGATTGGAATAGCGAGTAAGAAAATCAATTGCTATGAAAGCGATGGACGCTTATTGAGAGGCATGCCGATAGTGCCCAACGTAGGTAGGCCAACGTTCGTTGTGCGCCTGCGATCGGTGTTGACTCAGAATAGCCCCTGGTAAAACTTTATGGACAATTCCGTTTATCTGTGCTTAGTTTTGCACAATCATCAGCCGGTTGGCAATTTCGATAGCGTCATTGAGCAAGCGTACCAGGACAGCTACTTGCCATTCTTGGACGTTTTTGAAAAGTTCGAACACATTCGAATTGCTCTTCATACGAGCGGCCCTTTGATTACTTGGCTCGAAACCAAGCACCCCGAATACTTGGCTCGGTTGCAAGTATTGATCTCGGCAGGTCGAATCGAAATAGTCGGAGGGCCATTCTACGAACCGATTCTTACGATGCTGCCTAGTCGTGATCGAATTGGTCAGATCGTTAAGTATCGCAATTGGCTCGAGCAAAAATTCGATGCCGATGTCGTTGGCATGTGGATGCCCGAACGCGTTTGGGAAAGCCAGTTAACGCGAGACATTGCGTGCACCGGAATGCAATACACGATTCTTGACGATTTTCACTTTCGTGCGGCAGGTTGGACACCTGAGGAACTAACGAGTTACTTTGTCACCGAAGATGATGGCCATGTCCTGCGTGTGTTTCCGGGCAGCGAACGGTTGCGTTATCTTATTCCGTTTGCTCCACCTGAACAGACGATCGAATACGCGCGGCAAGTTGCAAATGCGCATCCAGGTGCAGTCTTAGTCTTCGGCGACGACGGGGAGAAATTCGGTACTTGGCCGGATACCAAAGCACACGTTTATGAGCGAGGTTGGCTGCAAAGTTTTTTTGAGCAGTTGACCGAAAATCGCTCTTGGTTACGAACAGCAACCCCGGGCGAAATCATTGCAACCCAGCCACCGGTCGGCTCTATATTCTTGCCCGATTGCAGCTATCGCGAGATGACAGAATGGTCGTTACCGGTCGCCCAACATATGGCGTATGATGACGTTGTGCACACGCTGCAAGATCATTCGCAATGGGACGTGATCCAACGATTTATTCGGGGAGGGAATTGGCGCAATTTCCGGGTAAAGTATCCGGAAGCGAACGAAATGTATTGTCGAATGCTCGAAGTGAGCAAGCGCCTCGAGTTCGCGCGACGAATGGGCGCGGATGCAAATTTACTCGAACAAGCTGAGGATCACTTGTATCGTGGCCAATGCAATTGTCCGTATTGGCATGGAGCGTTTGGCGGTATTTATTTGCCTCATTTGAGAAATGCAACCTACAAAGAATTGATCATCGCGGATAACTTGCTCGAGAAAGCAGCGGGGCGGAATGATGAGTGGATCGAGGCAACGACCGACGATTTTAACAACGACCTTTTCGCGGAAGTGCGTCTGGCGAATCAATCTTTAATTGCCTATTTTGCGCCTAATCAAGGCGGCATGTTGTATGAGTTGGACGTGCGATCCCTAAGCCATAACTTGCTGGGGACTTTACGACGACGCAAAGAAAGTTACCACGCGAAGATCTTGGCGGGGGCGTCGACCCACAGCGATTCCACCTCCAGCATTCACGATCGAGTTGTTTGTAAACAACAAGGTCTCGACCAGCGATTGCAGTACGATAGCCATCCGCGAAAAAGCTTAATCGAGCACTTTTGGCCAAACGATGCAACGTTGGCGGAAGTGTTCAACGGGAGCGTTCAAGAATTGGGGGATTTCGTCGGCGCTCCGTTTGACGCGAAACTACGAAGGGGTGCGACTAAGGTTCAGATTCACCAGCAACGAGACGGTTTCGTAGACGGCCTGCCGATTCAGTTAACCAAAGCAGTAACCCTGGAGTCCGGGACCGACACATTGAAAGTGGCCTACCTCATAGCTGGACTGCCGCCAGGCCGCCCATTGCATTTTGCGGTGGAGTGGAACTTTGCAGGAATGCCAGCCGGTGCTGATGACCGTTATTTCTACGACCATAACTTGAGTCGACATGGCCAGTTAGGTGCCCAACTGGATTTGCGGGCCAAGTACTTCCTGGGCATCATCGATCAATGGCAAGGTCTCGATGTGCAAATGAAAATTTCGCGGCCTACAAACATATGGACTTATCCGGTTGAGACGGTCAGCCAGAGTGAAGGTGGATTCGAATTAGTCCATCAATCCGTGTGCGTACTACCTCATTGGTTGATTCAGGGGGATGTCGAGGGTAATTGGTCGGTTGAGATTGATCTGAGTATCCACGCTGCTCACGAGCCCGTGGAATACGAACGGCAGGACAGTCACTTGGCATTTGCATATTGACGAATCAAAAAAAACAGCCGACTGCAAAGCAATCAGCTGTTCGATTTTTTAGACTGGCCAAAGCCAGAAATAATTTTGAAAACTAGCAACCGCAACCGCTTGCTGCTGGAGCTGCACTGCTGCAACCGCCACAGCTGCTGCCGCAACCGCTGCTGCGACGACCGCAACCACGACCGCTGAACAGACCGCCACGACGACCACAACCCATGCCGCTGCTGTTACCGCACGAGCTACCACTTGCACTACCACATCCGGAATTTACGGGAACGGTGACAGTTTGAGGGACCATTCGGCAAACAGTCACGTCAACTTCTTCTTGGGTTGTGACAGGAACGCAAACGTTAACAGTGCGAGTTCGCTCTTCGGCAACCATGGTGGTTACAGCGACTTCGCGAGTTTGTTGTTGATCTTCGCATGTCGTTACGTTGACCGTACGAGTACGGCTTTCCGTCGTGCAAACAGTGCGAGAAACTTGACGAGTGCGGGTTTGGTTTTCCATCGAGCAAACCTTGACCGTACGAGTACGAGCTTCGGTGCTGTACGTAACCTTGTTCACCTTGCGGGTGCGGGTTTCGTTGTTGTAAACACAATTCTTAACGGTCCGGGTACGAGCTTCTGGCTTGTACACGGTTACGTTGTAGGTGTAAGCTTCTTGGGATTGTTGCATTTGGTAGGTCGTGTAAGGAACTTCTTCCGTAACGATGTTTGGAACCCAAACTTGTCGGGTAACGGTTTGCATGCAACCAGCGCCACTGTTTGCACCAGCGTCGCCACAACCGCCGCAACCTGAGGAAGCTGCAGCATCGCCGCATCCGCCACAGCTCGAAGCTGCACAACCACCGCAAGATGCTACAGGAGCACATGCGGATGCACATGCATTGCAACCACCGCAGCTACCGCAACCACTGTTACGACGACCACCGAACAAACGGCAACCACCGAGCAAACCGCCACGACCGCCGCCATTACCACAACCCGTACCGCTGCCGCCCATGGCGTAGCCGCTGGAAGCAGGAACTTCTTCGGTAACGGTTTGGTAGGAACCCATGTCGCGGGTAACGGTTCGAGTCATGGTGACAGGAACGCGATTGCAAACAGTGCGGGTGCCTTGGCGAGCTTCGGTTGTAGCAACATTGACGGTGTAGTTTTGTACTTCGTCAACGTACGAAGGAACCGAAACCGTGTAGGTTTGGTCTTCGACGGTCGTTACAGGAACAGTGACGTTGTAGTTTTGTACAACATCGTTGTAGACAGGCACGGTAACATTGTAGGTTTGTTCTTCAACAACGACCTTAGGAACCATTACCGAATAGGTTTGTTCTACAGCCTTGGTGACTGGAACGCGAACGGTTACGGTTTGAGACTTCATTTCGGTCTTTGGAACCATCGCCGTGTAGGTCTCGGTGCGTTGTTCCATCCTATTGACGGTCCGGGTGACCATCCGTTTTTCTACGACTTGCTGAGGGACCATGATGGTTCGCTCGACGTAGCTTACGCCGCAATCACCTGCGGTACCACCGCCGCAACCACCACAACCACTATTGCTGACAACTGCTCCACCGGAACAGCCACCGCAAGAACCACATCCGCCGCAATCGGCAGACACTTGAGTTGCCCCGAAAACCATCGTGGCAAGCCCAAGTAAAAATACTGGACGCAAATTCATTACACTCTCCTCAAAAAATTACGATGGCCGCGAGGCCGATCAGACAACGAATGAAATCCGGAAACGGATCTCGAAACTACTTAGGGAACGGCTTACTTGCCGGATTCCTTTTATTAACCATTACGCGTTACTTTTCCCGTAACGTTTTCTCAATCACCAGAGCTTAGCTGACAAATAGCCAGCATGGAAGTCTTTGTCGTTAAATTCTTCGTATTTTTTGTCAGCTACCTAAACAGCCAGAATGCTACTTTGAACGAAGAACCGTCTAGGGCAACGAACTTAATAGTTTTCGCTGATTTTTTCGAGAAAAATCACATTCGCGGTGGTCAGAGCATGGCGACTTCCAAACTCGTGGAAAAGTTGTTAATGGTTGTCGCTTATGGGTGAGACAATATTTCGCATAATGCTGGGAGCCGTTTTCTGCAGTTTTGCAAGGACCGCGTCTGGCGGCTAACGGTTATTTTTCCGCCAGCAAGGTTTTCGACGGGTATCCAGTTCTCGGTTGCGGTTCGGTCATCCTTTGATCGATGTCTTTGTTCCGTTCCCGACCATCCATGCGCATGCCGCAAAAAGAATCTTCGGTTGCATTAGGCGAGGATGCCGTTGCTGTTTTGGCTTGGCAGTTTTATACTTTCTTCGAAAGAATGCCGAATAATTTTCTAAGTGTGGAATGGCGTGGTGAGAAATCGCGTCCTATCGTACATCAACCAGTTTGATGATTAGCTTGGCCCCGTTGATTTGTGGGGATCGTTTCTTGCCCAAAAGTCGGTTACTGCTTCAAAGCGAGGAAGTTCTGGACGGCATGCCCGATGCTGTCTGCCTCTTAGATTCTTCGCTTATTATTCACTGGACGAACCGCCGCTTTCGCGAGGGTTTGAAAGTGAACGATCCGATTGGACGTTCGTTTTACGAGGCTCTTAGTAATCCACAGTTTTTCCGATCGGTTTGTCCTTTCGAAAAACTACAACGCGACCCGAATCACGCCGAAGTTGGGGACAGTTGCACGTTGCAATTTGGTGACGGTCGGTTTTTCAATATTCACGTCGCGTTGCTTGAATCCGAAAATCAAGCCGTCTTTTTTGTCGCAACTTTGAGCGATGTTAGCAGTGAAATTCAGCAACAGCAAAAGCTTGCTGCTATTCACCAAGCTGGCAGTAAGCTGACGGATCTCAAGCCCGAGGAGATTTTTGCGATGGATGTTGAGCAGCGAATTGAGTTGCTCAAGGACAACATCCAGCATTACACGCGCGACCTCCTCAACGTCGACGTCATTGAAATACGACTGCTTGAGCAGTCTACAGGCCAGCTCATTCCTCTTTTGTCGGTGGGTATCGACAAGACCGCCGTTGATCGACGATTATTGGCACGGACCCAGGCCAACGGCGTGACCGGATGGGTTGCGGCCCAAGGCAAAAGCTATCTTTGCGAAGATACCAGTAAAGACCCTTTGTACATCGAAGGATTCAAAGGCGCCAAGAGTTCCTTGACGGTTCCCATTCTGCTTCACGAACAAGTCATCGGTACCATCAATGTTGAAAGCCCAAAAATCCGAGCTTTCAACGGCAGCGATCAGCAGTTTCTTGAGATCTTTGCTCGTGACGTAGCAGTGGCTTTGAATACTTTGGAGCTGCTCGTTGCGCAGAAAACGAATGCCGCGCAACAAAGTTGTGGGGCAATTCATTCTGCCGTTGCCATTCCGATCGACGATATTCTTATTGATGCCGTCCGATTGACGGAAGGTTGTGCGGGTTTAGATCCAGAACTAATCAAGCGGATCGAGCGAATCTTACAAAATGCACGCGACATCAAACGCTCGATTCATCGAATTGGCCAATCGGTTGCTCCGATCGAAACGATTTCCAATGGTATCGATTGGCAGAAACAACAGAAGTTAAACGGCAAGCGAATCTTGGTGGTTGACTCGGGATTCGATATTCGTAGCGACGCGCACGCGCTGCTCGAGCCTTACGGATGTATTGTCGAAACAGCTCGTGAAGGCGACGAGGCGGTTTTGATGGTTCGCAATTGCGGTGCTAACGAAACCTATGACATCGTCATCTCGGATATTCGTTTGCCTGACTACTCGGGTTATCAGCTCATGTTGCGACTTCAGCAATTCATGGAGCACGTTCCGATGGTATTGATGACTGGTTTTGGATACGATCCCGGCCACTCTATCGTGAAGGCACGTCAAGCTGGATTGCACCCAAAAGCACTTCTCTATAAACCATTTCGTATCGAGCAATTGCTTAGCGTTGCTGAGACGATCCTTGACAATTACCAAGCGACCACCACGTCTTAGACGCGCGCCCAAAATGTCGTGGGTCAGTCCGTCAGGTTAAGGAGTATTTTGTGGGTGCAGGGATCGCTTGGAAATTATTTCTCTTGCTGGTCATTTGTGTTGGACACACAGGATTCTGGCTAGCCTGCTTTAATCGGATCAATGCGATGGGCATCTCGCGTTCGGCGATTAAGCGGACGGAAAAAATCATCATTCTGCTTTGGGCGATGATTCCCCTGATGTTGGTTGCTTTACATTGGAATTCAATTGGTGAATGGCTAGTTGGAAATAGAAACTGGAGGGATCAACCGGTCTGGGTTCTGTTGTATGGGATGTTTTGCTGTGGGTTTTTCTTGATCGTCGGACCCTTTTGGCTGACAACGCGAGTCCCTCTTCGGTTCCCGCCGGACCAATTAATCGACACCAAGCTTCATCGCTGGAACGCGGTCGAGGAAATCGGCAATTCAATCTATTGTGGAAGCCTCTGTCGATTGTCGTCTCGGCTGCCTTTCAACCAAATTGGCCATCTCGAATTAAGCATCAAGCGACTGGATTTCCCGCAACTTAACAAGCTCGGGAGGCCATTGAAAATTGCTCATATCTCAGACCTGCATTTGACGGGTTACATGTCGAACGATTTCTACACGTTTGCGTTAGAACAAGTCATGCAGCATGAACCAGATATAATCATCTTGTCCGGTGACATTATCGATTACGATCACATGCTTCCCCAGGTCGAGCCCATTCTCTCCAAGTTGCGAGCTCCCTATGGATGTTATTTTTTGCTAGGCAATCATGATCGACGACTATCGGACCCAACGGCTTTTCGTGAACTTGTTGTCAGCCTAGGGTGGCACGACGTCGGAAAAGAAAGTGTTTCCGTTGCTTTAGAAAACGGTCAGTTGTACTTGGTGGGAAACGAGAAGCCGTGGTTTCCGCATGCTCACGAAGAGTGGAGCGTGACTGCTGATCCGACCTTTAGTCCCGTATGGGAATTGCGAATCGCCGTTGCTCATTCGCCGGATCAATTCGGATGGGCAGTCAATCTAAAGGCCGATCTCATGCTTTGTGGTCATACGCATGGCGGTCAAGCTCGTTTTCCAATCATCGGCCCGATCGTAGCCCCCAGTTGGCATGGAAGCCGATTTGCATCTGGCCTATTCCTTCGCGAAAATACATTAATGCACGTTAGCAGAGGATTGTCGGGGGTCCATCCCGTGCGTTTTCGATGTATGCCGGAAGTGTCGATTCTTGAGCTGCACGGAGAACGCGTTCAGGCGTAGTACTTAACCGAAGGCCAACGCTCCAAGGCCGGACCGATGATGGACGAGAATTCTAGTTGTGAGGTCCTGGAACTAGAATGTGTCCGGATAGACGACTATGTCAATTCTTCGATTCTGAGCGCGACCGACCGGAGACTGGTTTTCAGCCAGTGGATGGTTCGTACCGTGGGATACGCAAAACAACTGGGACTGGGGAACACCGTTTCTTCGTACGAGTTGTTCCAGGACAGACAGGCTTTGAGCGCCCGCTAACTGATGTGGGGTGGCGTATGTGCCGCCGAACATTTCGCCTGCGTCGGTATGTCCTTCGATCGCTATACGTTGCCGACTAAAACCTTTGGTAATTCCTTCGGCGACTTTATCAAGAATCGCTGCGGAGTTGCTCGAAAGCTGCGCTGTGCCGGGCTGAAACAATTGGTCCGAAGGAATCGAAACGCGAATTACATCGCCTTCGATTTGAACGTTGAGCCCCATTTCGCGAAATCGATCCGCTTGGCGAGACAAAGAATTGTTGGCAACCAGTTTCGCACTTCCTCGGGACTGCATGTTGGCTTGGAGGCCACGTACTTGTTGGGAAGCTTGATTTTGTGCCAAACGCGATTGATCAAGCTGCGTCGAAACATCTTGCAATTGACGTTGTAGTAATTCGGATCGCTCTCTGAAAAGTTGCATTTGCTGCTGCGATTGAGCCAACTGGGTGGTCAGCTGACGATTGTTGTCGTCTAGCAATCGAGTGCGGCGATCAAGCTCCGTCATTTGTGCAGTGATGGCGGGATTGGCTGCGGCAATGTTCGGATTGATTTGCTGCCCCGCCGCGCCTGCACCCCCTGGATACGCCGCCAAGAATGGGTTTCGATTACATGCCGTGCAAACGAAGATTGCGCATGCAATCATCATCAATTGCACAATGCGAAAATCGTAATGGGATCGGCGTCGTCCTACCACGCTCATCCGAGCCTTCATGCGGAAGTAAAGGAAGCAGTGTATATGCCATGAATCGTTTGGCGGGGGGACGGTATCAAACTACGCAATCTAACTCAAGTGCACTTTGGATTGGGCCACTATGCTAGCTCAGTGGGCCCGAGATATCCGAGGGCCCCCAGATATTTGCGTTGTTCCGTCAAGAACTGTCCGTAGGTACCTGCTTCGATATGATGACGAGCTTGACTCATAAGTCTCTGGTAGAAGGTAATGTTGTGTATCGACAGCAATGTCGGACCTAGCATTTCCTTGGCCATGAAGAGATGGCGGATGTAAGCTTTCGAATGGCGACAGGCAGGACAAGGGCAATCCGATTCGATAGGCGTCGGATCGTCCGCGTGTTTTTGATTGCGAATTCGAATCGATCCTTGGAAAGTAAATGCCATGCCATTTCGTCCATTCCTGGTCGGCATGACGCAATCGAACAAGTCAATCCCGCGTGCTACACCTTCTAATAAGTCAATTGGAGTGCCGACGCCCATCAAGTAACGAGGTCGATCCGTTGGGAGAACTGGGCAAACGTAATCCAATACGCGGTACATTTCGGCAGGCGGTTCGCCTACGCTAAGGCCCCCTACGGCATATCCATCGAATCCGATCGAGATCAACTCCGCAGCACACTGTCGTCGCAGTTCGCCATCCAAGCCACCTTGCACAATAGCAAATTTTGCTTGGTCGGAACGGGTGGATGCATCGAGCGACCGTTTGGCCCAACGAATGCTGCGAGCCATGGCATCTTGAATTTTTTCTGGAGTTGCCGGCAAGCCGATGACGTGGTCCAGGACCATTGCCACGTCGCTCCCTAAATCTTCCTGGATACGGATTGAGTCTTCGGGAGCGAGTTCGACAAGTGATCCATCAATATGGGATCGGAATTTTGCCGATTGTTCGTTGATATCCAATCGATGCGCCAAAGAAAAGATCTGGAAACCGCCGCTATCCGTGAGGATAGGCCCTTTCCAACCCATGAACTCGTGCAGACCGCCAAGTCGTGCGATGCGTTGACTGCCGGGGCGCAACCCCAAATGATACGTGTTTCCCAGTATCATTTGCGAGCCAGTTGCTGCTAATTGGTCGATCGACAACCCTTTGACTGTGCCCTGGGTTCCGACCGGCATGAAGGCTGGAGTTTCCACAATGCCGTGCGGCAAGCAGAATCGGGTGCGTCGTGCTGCGGTCGTTGGATCAACGGCGACCAATTCCATTGGAAACGAAGTTGGCCGCATGGATTTATCCCCGCGCGATGCATCAATCGCCACGCAGCTTCAATCCCATATTGGTCAGCTTTTCACGGACCTCATTCAAGCTCGTAACACCGAAGTTCTTGCACTCAAGCAGATCATCACCGGTTTTTCGGATAAGCTCTCCGATTGAACTCAATTGGAGACGTACCATGCACTTGCGAGCACGAACGGACAGATTCAAATCCGAAATCGGCCGGTCCAGCAAAGCTTGTTGATCAGGGCTTAGTCCGGAAACATCCAGTGGCGGATCAACTTCGCGTTTTTCATGTGCGAACTGACCTATGGTTAAGCCACGAGAGGAAAGAATATCACGAATTTCAACGAGAGAAGTCTCGCCAAAGTTTTTACTGGTTAGCAATTGTTGCTCGCCGATACGAGTCAAATCGCCGAGGGTTTTGATACCCATCTTTTGCAAGCAATTTCTCGAACGAACGGAAAGCTCGAAATCGGCCACAGGAATATTGAGCAATTGAGACAATCGCTCGTTACGCTTTTGTGCATCTTCGTCGAATAGGAGATTACCGCCAGCAGCAGCGTCCTTGGCGAACAATTTAGCTCGAGGATGATCTGGGAACGAATCGAGAACGCGACGGAAGCAAGCTTGAGCACGACTGAAATCGTTTCGATCTTCGTAGATGATTCCTAGATTGATCAACGTTCCCACATGGGCAGGAAAAACGGAAGCGGCTCTTTTGTACAATTCAAAACACTCTTCATCATTTCCTGCACGGTCGTTTTCCATAGCAAGCCCAAACAATGCCCCCGGATGTCGTGGGTCGATCGTGATGGCTCGTTGGTAAAGCGCGACCGTTTCGGAACGGCTTCCACCGACCGACGCGACCGTTGCACCGCGTTGGTATAGATACTCTGCGGTTTGCTCGACGGGGCCAAAAATGTTATCGAGAATCTGCATAGCCTCTTGGCTCTTGCCGCTGTTTCGGCAAACTTCGGCCGAGGCCAATTGGCATAATTCGGCTGGGTAACCCGATTTTTGGGCTGCGTCGAAATAGCCCAACGCCGCAGAGTATTCGCCCAACTCGTATGCGGATTTCCCTAAATAGTACTGACCCATCGCGCCGCCATCACCTTGCTTGAGGGTAATTTCCGCGTCGCGAAAGCGTCCTAGCAGCGCATAACAAACCCCAAGTCGCGTTATCGTCGACGGCGATTTATCTTCCGTTGCAGCCAATTCGTTGACCGCATCTCGAAGCAATGCAAGCTGTGTAAAATCATCGTTGATCGCGCGGCAAATGCGGTCAATTTCTTGAAGCCCAAAACTTTGGTTTGCGAGTACAATTTCTCGGATATCGATTGGAGCCATAGCCATCAACCCATGCCTCTCGTGAGGACTAAAAGTTCAGTTTGCGGAAAGGGCCAGCGATGGGAGTCGAACCCATAACCCCCGCATTACGAATGCGGTGCTCTGCCAATTGAAGCTACGCTGGCAACGCCAAATTGGTGGTACTTGGTGTAAACAGGGATTTCCCAGACCAGAAGAAACTGGCAAGATAGTTGTAAATAACCCAAATCGTCAAGAGGAGTCATGTTTTTGAATATGATCCTAACCTCGCCCAAAGCGGGCTTTTTGATGCAATTCATATAGTTTTTTCGAATTTCGACTACAAGTCGACGGATTTTTATGCCACGCGATTTTCTTGAAGGCACCAAGTCAGATTACGACGTTATTGTCATTGGTAGCGGTTTGGGGGGAATGACGTCGGCAAATGTGCTTGGACGAGCAGGGTATCGAGTCCTGCTGCTCGAACAGCACTACAAAATGGGCGGTCTCGCCACTTGGTTTCGCCGTCCGGGAGGCCACATATTTGACGTGTCGCTTCACGGATTCCCTTTCGGGATGATCAAAAGCTGCAAACGTTATTGGAATGACGAGATTGCCAGCCAAATAGTTCAGCTTAAAAACATCCGATTCGACAATCCGATGTTTTCTTTGACGACGACGTTCAATCGCGAAGACTTCACCGAACTTCTTACGACGCGATTCAGTATCGAAGCCGAACGAGTTCATGCTTTCTTTGATGCGGCGAGGAGCATGAATTTTTACGACGATCAGACGATGACCACGCGTGAGTTATTTGAAAAATATTTCCCCGGTCGCGAAGACGTCGTGCGATTGTTGATGGAGCCAATTACGTACGCCAACGGCTCAACTTTAGAAGATCCGGCCATCACGTACGGAATCGTCTTCTCCAACTTTATGGCCAAGGGCGTCTTTATTTATGAAGGCGGCACGGACGATTTAGTAACCCTGATGCAACAGGAATTGAGTCGGAACGGCGTCGATTACCGGATCAAATGCGACGTTCAGAAAATCATGGTCGGTCGCGACGGAGTCGAAGGCGTAGTGGTTAATGGCAAGACCATTCGAGCCAAGGCTGTCGTGAGCAACTCCAATTTGCGGTCCACTATTTTTCAATTGGTTGGCGTCGACAAATTCGATCCAAAATTTATTCACGACGCGCAGGCTGTTCGGCTCAATAATAGCAGCACCCAAGTTTACATGGCACTCAAGCCTGGGGAGACGATCGACGAGTCGACGGGCGATCTTCTATTCTGTTCGACCTCGCCTTTATTTCGTACCGAAGCTTTGCTTAGCCGCAACATCACCAGCCGCACGTTCAGTTTTTACTATCCGCGAACTCGCCCCGATGCCAAGAATCAACGATTTGCCGTTGTAAGTAGTACGAATGCTAATTGGGATGATTGGGCACATCTGTCGGATGAAGAATACGAAGCAAGTAAAAAAGATTTAGTGGAAACAACTTTGGATGCGCTTGAAAAGTACGTCCCGAATTGTCGCGAAAAGATTGAATGGGTCGAAGCCTCGACGCCGCGAACATTTCATCACTACACCAAACACCAACTCGGAGCGAGCTTCGGGACAAAATTTGAAGGTCTCGCCGTCAGCCGAGGTCTGCCGGAGCAGATTCGTGGACTGTATCACGCCGGAAGCGTCGGCATCATCATGTCAGGCTGGCTGGGCGCTATGAACTATGGAGTCATTGTCGCCAACGATGTTGACCAAAGCCTGCTGAAGCAGTCGGCATCATCTAATCCTGCACCGACTGTTTGATTTCCCCATTGCCTCAACCGACAAGTTAGTGTCCTCTTTTTGTAAGGCCAATCGGCGATCACCATGAACACACCACAAGCCATTCTGGATGCTATTCCCCATCGCAAGCCAATGCTATTGGTCGATGAAATCGTAGAACAATCCGAAAAGCGGATAGTCTGCCGCAAAACGATTTCGCCAGATGAATACTTTGTTCAAGGACATTTTCCCAATTTCCCTTTAGTGCCCGGCGTTATCCTCTGCGAGGCCGCACTTCAAAGTGGCGCGATCCTCCTTTCTAAAATGACTCCGCAGGATGGATCGATCCCCGTTGCAACACGATTGGATGGTGTCAAATTCAAGAAAATGGTTCGGCCAGGCGACACGATTACGATCGAAGTCGATTTGATTGACGTCGTTTCATCGGCCTATTTCATGACCGGCAAAGTATCCGTCGGAGGCAAACTGGCGGCGAGACTCGATTTTGCTTGCACCGTCGCAGCTCCGCAGTAACGGGCGACGATCAACGGTACAAAATCCCCATCCATTTTATACGGTATCGAGCAGTTCATGAACTTTCTTCAACTTGATAGGAAATCCATTGTCGTTTTCGGTGTGGCCAACAAGAAAAGCGTTGCTTACTTCATCGCGAAAACAATCGAAGAAGCGGGCGCGAATGTAATCTATGTCGTCCGAAGCATCCAACGCAAAGAACAACTCACCAAGTTATTTCCGAATGCTCCGATTTACATTTGCGATGTCGAACGCCAGGAAGAAATAGACGCACTTGCCAGGCAACTGGAATCGCATGGAAAGTTGGCGGGTATCGTCCATTCGATTGCTTTTGCGGATTACAGCGATGGAATCCAACCGTTTCATGCCACCAAACGCCAACACTTTCTACAAGCCGTGGACATCAGTTGTTTTTCGTTGATTGCGATATGCAATGCGCTTCGTGAGCTTCTGACCCCCGACGCGTCCGTCGTGACTATCGGAATCTCGACGACTCGCATGGCCAGCGAAAGCTACGGTTACATGGCACCCGTCAAAGCAGCTTTAGAATCGTCTCTTGCGTTCTTGGCAAAATCATTCAGTCGATTTTCGGAAGTGCGATTTAATTCTGTTTCCGCTGGCTTGTTGAAAACGAGCGCTTCGGCGGGCATTCCAGGCTACGTAGATGCTTATCTCTTTGCAGAAAAAGCCATTCCGCGCCATCGTGGAGTAACCACACAAGAAGTCGCCAATGCATCCACGTTCTTGCTCAGTCCTCGTTCGAGCGGCATCAACGCGCAATCGATCGTTATCGATGCTGGAATGAGCATCAACTACTTCGATGCCGAGATTATCAAGCGAGTTGCCGGCGAATAACGAAGGTTGAGAGCGAATAACGAATGTCGTTGAAGCTTTACTCCTTTTGCATCGTTACGACGGCATGAAGCCCATCTTCGAGGAATGTCATTGCCAAAGTAACGTCGGTTACCTTTTGCAGCAAAGCGCCCAATCGGCTAGCGACGTTGGGTGCGTCAGGCTGCCGAGGCTCCATGGCCGTACCATGTTTTGTGCAACGCACCGAATGTCCATCTTCGGTAACTTCGTAAATGCCCCCGTCCGGACAGAAGAGCCGAGCGTCTAACGCGCGTTCCGCAAGTTGCTCAAGGGTCTCACCGGTTGCAGATTGGTGTTTTCCTTCCTTGTTCAATTGAAACAGCATAAACGCAATACTTGAGAGTGGCCCGACGTTGTTTAGGCAAGCCAAACGTTGGTTTTCCGCCCAACCAATGCGGTATTGCGGCAGAGTCTGTTGCCAATGTTTGGGCCTGACCCGAATCATAGCGTGCGCCTTCGGACCGTCGTTCCTTGTTTCAACGTTCGCTGGTTTTTTAGCTTCAAGTGCGAACAAGTCATCGAGAATGTAGGGCTTGCTTGCAACATACAATCCCTTTCCGATTCGAGTCCAAAAGAATCGCCATTTGACCGGCCCAAACCGAAAACCATAACTGCGAACGCCGTCCGAATTGGCGCGGCTCATACGATAATAGTCTTGTTCGATTTCAAAGAAGTCACCGAAACCGTCATATCCCTGCCTTGCAATAACGGCGAGGAAACGATCCAAGCCCTGAAGACTGCGATCGACAATTTCTATATCGTTTACTGGAATCGCAACGTACACGGGAACGTTCAACGAAACTGCCAACAATGCGATGAGACCGGTCTCATCAAACATGTTGAACTGACCACCGCCGCCTCGAAACGACCCGATCATCATTCCCAAGAATCGCGATAAATTGAAATCCACGAGCGGGTCGGCATCGCACACGTTCAAACTGATTTGATCGCTTATTCCGCGAAGCAAAAAATCTCGCAAATACATCTGACCGGCAAACGCCAAGTCGACCTGCCGCCGCTGCGGTTCGGAAACCAGATAGTAGGGCGACAAATCGATGGATGGCGTTCCGTCGCCTCGGGTAAAGAGTCGTTCAAAATCTGTCGCGGGCAGTTCTTTTGGTAGCCGAACCAAGCTGCCATCTGTTAGGAGTACGGTTGTTCGATTGGCTTTATCAAATGCTAAATGTTGGGCTGGATTCGCGGGATCAATTTTTAGATCATCGGGTTTCGTCCAAACAACCGATTGTTGTTCGTCCGCTTGGACAAGCAATATTGTATTACTCAGGCCATCGAGGAACTCCGAAAAGCGAAATCCTTTGGCTCCTCCAGAATACGCTGTCGCTTCTCCAACAGGCAGTACGACCGTCGTCTTTCCCTCGCGAGTAAGCTGGGGACTTAGAGTTCGATATATATCGGGGATCTGCGTTATCAATTTTCGGTTATGTTCACTGTCCCAAGGCTCATCCAGGTTGAATTGCGAATAGAGGTCGGCGTGCTCAAGAAAAGGCAGGAGATGCACTCGCCAACTCAAACCCGATCCTTTCGAAGAATTGGGCAAAGGCAATGGTGGCAGATGGCCGTATGTGTCGTGGAAATTATGCATTGCAATCCCAAACTGCCGAAAACGTAGACCGTTATCCGGCTTGGGTTGTTGCTTGGACTCCTGCGATTTGTCGCTAGCCTCAGATGCAATTCGCTCTTGTTCGGAAGCATCGATCGAGTCCAAGACTTGCTGTAGACCAAATCGTTCGAGGAGTTGATTCTTGTCGAATTTAACCCCAACACTGAAAATATTGTTTTTTGGGACGGGTAATCGATCAAGCTGTTCCGTTTCACCTCCAAGCATTGATGCGAGACTTGTATAGATCGAATTGTCGATCAGCGGCAGGATGACGGTTTCGATTCGATAGGACTTGGGCTGTATCTGCACGCGGATCGCAATAGGATCAAAAAAGGTCCGCCAATACTGGTTATATCGATCGAGGAATTGACCATACTCTTCAAGTTCCTTTCCTGTCACGAGTGTAATTGGAATCTCGCTGCATGGGATCATGGAATGTACATGGCCGTGGTGCGAGCAGACGCCCGTTACTCCGTCGCCTGACAAGGAGTACTGTCCGCCGTCCGGACAGCGACAGAGCTCGTCTCCGAATCCCTCCGGCAAACAATTCGATTCATGAAGTTGCCCAACTGTTTCTGGGAACTGACCATGCTCCGTGGCATGCATGATGGAAGCGTGGCCTAACATGCGAAGATGGTTGTAGCAAATCAATCTGCGGCGTTGCGTCAGCTTGACTTGAGGTCCCATCAAACGACGAATGAATGGGTCCGACATGTACACGAGCCCGTCCTCTTCTTCGGCTCCTTCGGGCATGATCGTACGGATGTAGGCAAACTCATCGCTTTCCCCTAAACGCCGAGAGTCCTTGCCATCTACCGTTTTTCCTTGAATCGATTCAATGATTCGCTTGAGAGCAAACTCTGAGTTGGTGCGCAAGTGAAGATCAGGGCGGGGGTACGCCGAGTAAACATGGACGGTACGATCGGGTGAAGCGACAAGTGTGTAGGGAACTCCCATGAATTGGCTTTCCGATCGAACTATACCCTTCGTTGCTTTTTCCGAATTGAGCAAGAACTTGTCCATCTGAGCTCGAAACGATTCAGGCTCTTTCAGCTCCATCAACAAGCTGACGTCGGTACCCTCGCGGAAGAATACGTCGCTTGACGCAATCGCGAACTCGCTTACCATTGAATCGTAGACCGGTCGGAGTAAGTCGTTGGTTTCAACTGCCAATTGGCGCTTGATCCGTTCCACAATCAACTGCGATCGTGCTCGTTGGTGTACTTGACTGACGACATAAGCACCCCAGGTGTCGATAAGCGATGTCGCTTCCATCATTTTGGAAACCGAGCCAAACTTGAGGAAGAGAAAATCGTCGGGAACGCACATTGCGAGCGAAGATATCTTGGGCTTTCTTCCCGCTAACATTGCTTGCCATGGATGGCTCTGGATCGTTGGTCCTTGGAGTTGATTCATGCTGAGCTGTGGTGGCTGCGAATCTACCAATCCTTCGGCGGTCAAAGCGTCCAATTGAAGACTTTCTTGAATCGCCAATCCTCCGCTGAAAATACTGAACAGATCGACATTTGCGTTTCGGTTTCGCTGAATGCTTCGTTGATTAATCCAGCGATTCGAATCGTCCCGAACACCGAACGAACCGGTCTCGCGATAGGCAAGCTGCATTGCGACAAACTGGAGATAGGGGTCGCGTGGATAGAGCGCCAATTGCTCTACCACGGACGGATAGGTCCAAGGTTCTTTTTCCTCGCTAGAAGTTTTTTGAGCGTAAAGGAGGATCGGGAAGAAGAGCCCTATAATGAGGATACAAAGGATGCTCGAAACGGATTTCTTGAGATGATTCGATGCCATAGTCTGTGACCTCTCACCTGCGCGATTTACATTACTGCGATTTGGAAACAAGCACGAAACTCCCTTGCCATTAGACAACAATTGCGGTGGGGAAATGAAAATATGGGAGGAGCTTTACGGCAATCATCACGAAATAATTGTCCCGAAAATTGGAGTTTTTGCCGTTTCGTGACAACCTGTTCGTTGAAATTTGCGGTCACTGCAGTTACATTGAGTTGTGCTGTTTGGCAGATATCCACCCCTAAGGGCGATGGTTGCTTAAACAACGATTTTGGACCAGCCAAAGAAGTTGGCCGGCCAGTATTCCCGCCTTCATACATCTTCCTGCACTCCAATTTAGCTTCGGCTGACAGTTTTTTTCTTTTCTTATACGTGGTATCCTCATCACGTTAGGCTGAGTTGGAGTGCTATTTTTTCGTTCATTTCGTTCCATCAACGAGGAATCCAATAAACATCATGCAAGACGAATCGCCAGTCCAAAATACATCTGGTTCAAACCGACGCAAGTTCCTTCGCCATTCATCGCTGTTGGTCGCAGGGAGTGCCGTCGCAAGCCAATTGCCGATCGCACGATCTGCTCACGCTTTTGGCAGCGACACGATCAAAGTTGGTTTGGTCGGTTGCGGTGGACGTGGAACAGGCGCGGCCACACAAGCCCTCGATACCGAGGGGCCTGTAAAACTGGTCGCGATGGCGGACGCTTTCGAAAAGAACATTCAAGCAACGTTTCGGTCGATTAAGGGCAAACACGCTGACAAGGTCGATGTTCCCGAGGATCGTCGATTCATCGGATTGGACGGCTACAAAGGCGTTATGCAGTCCGATTGCGATCTTGTGATTCTTGCGACACCTCCCGGATTTCGGCCGCTTCATTTCGAATCCGCTGTGACTGCGGGCAAACACGTCTTTATGGAAAAGCCAGTAGCGAGCGATGCACCTGGTGTACGTCGCGTATTGGCTGCAAATGAGATTGCCAAGAAAAAGAATCTGGCTGTCCAAGTTGGGTTACAACGCCATCATGAGTCGGGTTACAAAGCCATCATTCAGAAAGTTCAAGAAGGTGCGATTGGCGACCTTCTCCTTTGTCGAGCTTATTGGAATTCTGGCGGGGTCTGGATTCGCAATCGAGAAGAATCGCAGACTGAATTGGAGTATCAAGTTAACAACTGGTATTACTTCAATTGGTTGAGCGGTGACCATATCACTGAACAACACATCCACAACCTGGACGTGATCAACTGGTTGATGAACGGATACCCTGTCACAGCTCAAGGGCAGGGGGGACGTCAAGTTCGCACAGGCGTCGACACAGGACAAATTTACGATCATCACTTTGTCGAATACACGTACGGAAACGGCAAAGGAGATGGCGCGACGAAAATGCTTTCCCAGTGCCGACACATCGAAGGTTGCTGGGGGTCCGTCGAAGAGTTTGCTCACGGCACCAAGGGCTGGGCGGATTTATCAAGTGGAAAGATCTATTCACCCTCGGGTGAGGTCGTATGGCAAGCTCCAAAGAACGAGAATGGATGGGCTCAAGAGCACGTCGATATGTTTGCAGCACTTCGCCGAGGTGAAGTCCCCAACGAAGGCGATTATGGTGCTTATTCGACGATGACCTCTATCATGGGTCGCATGGCAACCTATTCCGGCAAGAAACTCACTTGGGATGAATGCCTTAACAGCAAGATTGCCCTTGCTGATTTCGATAGCCTCAACAAGTGGGACGACAACGCCCCAATCCAACCGATTGCTAAAGACCAGTACGAAGTCCCACAACCGGGCGGTGAAAAGAACAAGTACGTTTAGTTCGTCTGTTCCCGAATCTGGAAATCAATATAAAAACCCTTTCCAACATCTGGAAAGGGTTTTTTGTTTTAACGACTCAAGCGGCTCTAACCTGCTGATCGCTTAGTCGACCATACCTCGAGCTTTCAACCACTTTTGGCAGAGGTCGGACCAAGTCGAAGTGACGGGAACGTTGCGACCAAGACCAACGCCATGAGCGCCCTTTTCATAGATGTGCAGTTCACCCGGAACACCGTGCCGGATCATGGCGAGATAAAACTGCAAGCTGTTTTCGGGTGGTACTACGGTGTCTTCGAAAGTATGCCAAACGAAGGTGGGAGGCGTGTCCTTTGTCACTTGCGATTCGTTCGACAGCGACTCCACAAGTTTGGCGTCTGCGTCTTTGCCTAGTAAGTTTTGTTGACTGCCGCGATGCGTGTAAGGTTTGTCAAATCCAATGACTGCATAGCACAAAATACCAAAGTCCGGCCTTGAGCTTTCTTTTGCAACCGGGTCGGTAGCAGCGCTGTCACCGGCGTCGAAGTGGGTCAGCACCGTCGATACCAAATGCCCGCCTGCCGAGAACCCAATGATACCAATTCGTTTCGGATCGACATTCCACTTGGACGCGTTGGCTCTGGTCAAGCGAATTGCACGCTGCGCGTCGATCAATGGCGATGGATGGCCGTACCCTTTTCCTCGATGGCGATAATCACAAATGACAGCTACCATTCCCATCGAATTCGCCCAATCGGCAATTTGGAAACCTTCGTGATCGATTGCCAAACCACCGTAGCCGCCGCCGGGACAGATAATCAACGCTGGCCGGGGTTTAGCAGCATCCGACTTTGGCAAATAGACCATCGCCATCGGCTTGTCCTTGTCCTCCGTGCCGATCGCACCAGGAGCGCCGTCGTGCCAAAGCAATAATTTCTCACTCGGCTCTGCGGCCTGAATGGAAATGGGTTTGCTAACGGAGAGTACAACGATGCCGCAAAATATTAGTTGCTTCGCGATAAGGAAAGCATTTTGATACGGGTTCGAAACTTTAAGAAATGTCATGATGCGCCTTTCAACTGAGGAGGGAATACGGCATGTTGCCTGAGAATTCGAAACACTGAATTGCCTAATTGTGCGTTTTCCAAAGCACAATGGATACACTACTTGCCCGCACGATTTCGAATATTCTGAATGGACCAGTCACGTGCTTGCCCGGCAGGCGTTGCACTGGGTTCTGGAATTTGTTCTAGAAGCGGGATAGCCGATTCGTCTCCAATGCGGCCGATTGCTACCGTCGCGACGTAGCGAACAAAAATATTCTCTGGGTTTTGGCCTCGAAAATCCATCATCCGTTCTTCGATCTTTGCGCGACAAGTTGCAGTTGGAAGTCCATCGAAGATGCTCCCCAAACCCCAAATCGCTGTTGCACGGGCAACGGTGTGATAACCCGAGTCCTTAGGGATAAAACGTTCCATGAATCCCGCCGCTGGTTCGTACTTTTGTTCTCCGAGCAATTCCAAGAGATGCGCGATGCGATGGAAATCATCAACGGTTGTTGGAACTTTCATTTTGACTTGCTTCGTATTGTCCGCGAGACGGGTTGTCAAATCCAACGCTCTGTTTAGATCATCGGGAGACTGAACGAGTTTCCGGAGTCCCCACGCTGCGGTAACGAAAACGTCGCGTGAAGGGTCTTCGGCCAGTTCAAAAAGACGAGGTATGCTGTCGCGCATCTTCAGGGCACAAGCTAACTGGATTGCTTGTTCTTTTCCTTGCCAACGTGTATCCAATAGCATGCGCGTCGCGTTCTCAACAACCGCATCATGCATCGATTCTCTTTTCGCTAGAGTTGCCATCAAACTGGTGGCATGCTGACGATTTTCTGGAATCGCATCGGTCATTGCATCGGCGACTTTGGAGATGTACTCGACCGGCTCAAGATCCGCAACAAACTGAACGCATGTTTTGCGGATGTTGGGATCGGCATGTTTCAATCCGTCCATTGCGACATTCGTCCGATCTGGGAATTTCAGTTTCGCCAGAGAACGGAAGGCGACATTAGCAGCAGAATAATTGATTGATTGACACAACTCGGTCAGTATTGAAATCGCTTCCGGGCTTTGATGGTTCTCGATCAAACTTGCCGCTTCCAAGGCCGCCATGAAATGTTCCGTTTCGTCGGGCGATCGCAAGCGTTGCTTTGCCAATTCTTCAAGACCGCTGTCGCGAATAGTTCCAAGCGCTTGAGCAGCGACAATCCGTATCGGCCCATGCAAGGAGTCTTGCAAAACATTCTCCAGCATCGGTTGATCCTTCGGATCTTTGAGAGAACGTAGCCCTTGCAATGCCTGAATTTGCGCATCCAACTTGGTGTCCGATGCCAGCCTCCGCAACCAATACTCGTGTGCAGGCTTGAACGACCAACGAGCTAATGCGGGCTCGATTTGCATGGCAAGCGTCGAGTCCTGTTCCGCGATTTGCAAAAGTTGAGAAGCGGCTTCCTTGAGATTTAAATGAATAGCGGCGGAAACTGTTGCTCGCAAAATGGCTGGCGGCGAGTCGAGACTTAGGAGTCGAACGATTTCGGCATTTATCTCATCGGGTATCGGATTCCCAGCAACACAATGTGCAACCGTCGACTGAACGGCGTTCAATTGGACTGTCAGCGATGGTGAACTGAAATGGTCGGGGTTGATATTGGGAAGTCGTCCATTGCTGGGAAGATCAAAGCTTGGCGAAAAAGGAAATTCGAGCATTCGAAAACTGACGGCGTCAACTTTATCTTGCGATATGCCCCAATTGCGCAAGCCAAACAATAACAAAAACTGGAATACGAGTATCGTTCGAACAGTCTGACAAAAAAATTTGCCAACGCCGTTTTTTTTGAAGCTCGCATTGCATTTACAATTGGCAAGACTCGCGTTGACTATCGGGTGTTTGACATACACTTTTTGCACAATAAATGCTTCGCTCAAAAGGAATGGAGTTTAAGACGGCTTGGAGATTCGATAGGTTTGGACCACCAATCCAAGCATCGATAAAAACGCGATTGACAGTCCGATCCACCAGGAATAGGGCAGTAATTCATAATTCTCGAAACCAGGAACGCGAATTTCAGACAATGCCGCCGCAGCGGGATTAAAGAGTAAAACAAACTCGACAAGATCTTTTCCAAATGGATTATCGCGAGCCGCCCAAATCAAAAACGTCCCTGCCAATAAAATCAAGACAACGCCGTAACTGGCTGCCGTGGCTGTCGCAGAACGCCGATTGAAAGCGCTAATGCATGCGCTGATAAAGAGTATTTCCAACGCAACGATTGCTAGAGAAATAACCACTCGAATCAATTGATCGGTTAATTCGGGCTGAATAAACACCATGGCCCAATAACCCGGTATCGTCGCCAACAGGATCAAGCCCAATGTGAGGATGACGCTATACAGTTTACCTAAGACGATACGAGTCACCGACATCGGCGTCATCATCAATTGAACCCATCCTCCGCTTTCGAGTTCAGCGCTGATTAAGCTTGCTCCCAAGCTTGGCCCCAGCACAACCAGCAACGCCAATTGCAACACGACCATCGCCCCGACGATTCTGGCCGTCCCCCAAGCGATCGTACCGGAGGCAGCGATTACCGATAAACCCAAAGACGCTACCGCACAGGCCGAGACTAATCTCAACAACCAATGCATCCGCCCAAATTTACGCGTCCTGAACTCCTTGACCATCACCGGATTCACGAAGGGCGGTATGCTTGGTTTTCGCCGTTCGGGATCAACAAGGAACGCGACTCGTCGGAAGACGCGAACGCCCAAAGAACGATCGTCGGTGATTCGACCCGCTGATCGCGATCTCTCCAATAGATCAGGGCGTAGCCTACGGACGGTGGCGATCGAAGCGATAACGATCAGGACAATTTGGGAAATGAGATAAGGAAGCAACCAGCCGCTGCTCTTTAAAAATCCTTCGCCACCGATAGGAACGTGACCAGAAATCTCCTGAATTGCTGATAGCGGCGAACACATCCGCATGCCGGACGAGAGGAACCCCAACGGTCCGCTTGAAGCCGTCCAGAAAACACCGGGAATCAGCAAGAGCACTGTCAAAGTCAGGACTGCGGCGTAGCACATTTTCAGGGCAGAATCGACCGAGATGGAGATCACGCTTATCCACAATCCAACAGCCGTGTAGGAAGCAATCATGATTGCGAGAACCGCATATAACGGCAGCACGTGATTGGTCAAGGAAAGCCCGCCTAAGGTAAACGTGGCCGCGACGGCAGGTAGGCTGACAGATAACAAGACTAACGCCAACGCGACGTTTCCTATGAACTTGCCGAGGTATAATCGCCAAACCGATAAGGGACTATTCAACAGCATCGCCAACGTCCCGCGTTTGCGTTCGCGAACGAATGAAGTAGCCGGGAAGGCCGGAGCGAGCATGGCAATCGAAACCGCCAATCCATATGCTAACGGCCTAAAGACGTCCATGGTTCCTTGCGACAGCAACTGAGTTGTGGAAACGGGTCCGTCAATTTTGGTCAAATCGGTATCGGTCGCAACGCGTGCGACGCTTGGCCAACGCAATAATACGATGACGCAAGTCAAAATCGCCACGCCAAGAACTGCCGCCAGCATTTTGCGTGATCGAAGTCTTTCCAATAACTCCCGCCTCAGAACGGGATTGTCCATCCAGGTTGATGCCTCAAGCAATTTTCGATTCCTTCGCGGATTGGGTATCCAGTGCGTCGGGAGTTCCGTTCGCTTGAGGAGTTTCATTTGCCGCGCTTAAGAATGCGTCTTCCAAATCACTTGAGAGTTCGCGAAATTGCGTGACGTTTGCTCCGCTATGTACGATCTGTTGCAGAAGCTTGGACAAATCGCCTTCGTTTTGTTGAGTTGCAAATCGGACAATCGTTTCAGCCATCGACGCATGGATTTCGGCGTCGCTTCCCAGTGAGTTTCTAACAATTGCCTCAGCTTTATCAACTCCCTGCTGGTCGAGCATCTGGATTTCGAATTGACGCTTTGGACAGAGTCGTCGCATCACGCTGTCCAAAGATCCAAATGCTTTCAATCGCCCACCTGTGATGATGGCCACGCTATCGCAGATTCGCGAAAGCTCTGGGAGAATGTGACTGGTAACAATCAGCGTTTTCCCTGACTGAGCGAGTTGGAGTAAGAGTTCTCGCATTTCAATTCGTGCTTGCGGATCCAATCCGTTAGCCGGCTCGTCGAGAATCAAGACTTGGGGGTCGTGCAGCAGCACGCGAGCGATACCAATTCGCTGTTGCATCCCATGACTGAGGCTTTCGACGAAGCGATCGCGCATGTAACCGGATGAGGTAATCGCCAAAACCTCCTCCACGCGCGCTTTGCGACGACGTATGGAAATGCCGTATGCGGCTGCAAAGAAATCGAGATACTCATGAACTCGCATATTGTCGTACGATCCAAATCGATCGGGCATGTAGCCGACAAGATGCTTGATTCTTTTGGAACCACTCGAACAATCCACGCCATCGATCTTGGCCGTGCCCGAAGTCGGTTTGCTGAGCCCTACCAGGATTTTGATCGTTGTCGTCTTGCCGGCGCCATTGGGACCGATAAATCCAAGTATTTGGCCACGACTCACATGCAACGACAAATCCTGCACGGCAGTGAATTCGCCGAATTTTTTTGTCAAGTTATTTATTTCGACGACTGGATTCGCCGTTTCGTTGCCGGACATGAATTACTCACAATCTTATTGCTACTTTTTTGAAACCGAATCCACTGACCCCGTCGCATCCATTTGCATCCACAGAATTTTCCATTCAGCGGCTTTGGGGTCGCCCCCATCATCTTCTTGCGAATCGAGGTTGCTGACTTGAAAACGGAGCTTGATGGAACCTTTGTTTGCCTCTTGCAGCGATGGAGGGTCGGTAAACTTCCAATCGAGCAAACCAGTCGGGCTCTTTTGGCTGGCGAGCACCGTTTCCTGGCCGTTCGCGAAATGCGAAATCGAAATTGTTCTGCCCGGCGCAAAAATTCGCAGCCGCATTCTAAGTTCTCGGATGGTTGCTCGCGGCATGACAATGGGCAATTCGAAATTCAGATCCGCTTCTATAGCGTTTGCTAAGGGATAAAACCATCGGCCGTTCCGAAATGCCGAACTTCGAAAGCCCGCTTTATCTCGGGCCTCGACTTGCATCGCCCATCCAGGCACCAAGAAATCACCTTGCTCGGGTGGATGGATTTCCATGCGGTTGAGCATCAAGGACTGTCCGGAACGTGGCAACTTGGGTTCGCTTGAAATGCTGGATGGAACCACCGTACTCCATCCGAGGAGAAAAGGTGAAGGCGACTCACGCATGGGATTGTCTGACTCAAAAATCGCGGAGTAGATTTCTTGCCTTCGCAGCCGAGCATCGTTGACGGTCGCACCATGCAACCAAGTTTCACCATCAGCAAAATCATCGGGACCCGCAATCCAAGTCGTTTCGTTCGATTGACGTGGGATGACAGCAGAAGAGGGCGGAAAAAAAAGAACCAAGTCCTCTAACGGCGCGACGGTTGCCTCGTCTGTGGAAGAAGCTTGGTTTTCTACCTGCGGAACACGAGTTAGTTCGAGGCCGCCTTGCCCAAAGCGAGCGGAGACCTTAGGTAAATTGCCACGATATTCAGATTTTGCTCGCATGTTCCAAATCCCTACTGGCCAGCGATCCGACGCAACCTGCCATCGATCAAGATCATCTTGCCTTCGATCCAATTGCACTTCACCTAACAATCGCTTTCCGGGAAAGAGGTCGCCGCCAGCGGAGCTTTCAAATCGCAGGGGTGCCGAATCCGATTGATACACCGCCAAGTAGTCTGTCACGTCGGCTTGCTCAAGTCCTGCGCTTGCATCCACAATCTGAACGACAGACGCTTGGGGTAGGACCGTGCGTTTGCTAGAAATGGAAAACCCGATTGTTGGCACGGCGACGAACAACGCGACGGCTGGCACGAGCCATCCGATCTTCTCCAAATGACCGCGATAACCGGCCCACGTACAAACGCCCCCAAGCAGTATCACAAAGCCAAGCATCCCGGATGCAACCGTGGAACGATTGAAAACGGGTAGGCCAACTTGTTCGCTTGCGACGCTTTCCAAGGTCGCGACGAATTTGGGTTCGGTTCGCGAGGAATGGAAACGAATTGGCATCGTCCCCACCCAAGGCCGCAACGAAAATTCCGACGTCATAGTCGGCATGAATTCAAGGCCCGTAGGTTGTGGCGGCAGACCGACATCTGGGTCAAGACTTTCGCCCGAAGACAATTTTTCAGCATCGTCGCTATTTGGACGATTGGAGGAACCCGGTCGACGAAATGCATCGCCTCCCGGCCTTCTGCCGAACCCAAACCGGTCGGACCTGCCTTCGTCGATGAAGCGAGGAGAGGAAGCAGAAACGGATTTTAACCAAGCGCGCGCTTCGAGAGTGGTTAGCATGACCTCGCCCTGACCAAGCTTTACCCAAATGACAGCGGGCCATCCATCGATACGATGAGTGACTTGCCCTCCGGAATGCGAAATTCTCCGCATATGGGCCGGAGGCTGAACGGTGTAATTCAAGTCTGCGGCACCCGCGTTCGTATTTTCGGAGGTTTCCATCCGAACTTGATCGAGAGCCACGTCTTCGGCCAGCGACGAAATAAAGGACGCGCCCATCAGTCCGTTGATAAGACTTGGATTAATTTGGTCTAGCATGACCCAGAGTCGCCCGCCGCGGAGAACCCAATTTTGAATTGCAGCAACGGCTGAAGCATCTTGCAGGAATTCTTCGTTTGCAAGCACGGCACTTTCATAGCCATCCCAAATCGCCGCATCCACGGGCAGTGGATTATGACTCGAGCTGATCATCCGCCTCGACAATCCCACTTGCAGTCGCGAAGCAACAACGGCCTCATAGGTGTAATAGGTACTATCAGGACGCCAGTCCCATTCGTACGCTTCGGGTTTTCGAGGATCCAATAACAACATGGTCGCGGTCGCATCTTCAGTTACTTTCAAGAATATGTTTTCAAAAACGCGCTCGTACACACCGGAATCCGATCGAACCTCGATACCTTCGTCCGTCGAAACGCGCATCCGAGCTTCCAGAGTTTGTCCCGATTGGACCTGCGACGGGATAAAGATGGGTACGAGTAGTTGCCTTCGTTGACCGGGCTCCAAGCGGAAAGAATGTCCAAATCGTAAGTTTGGAAAATCTGTTAACCATATCGTAAACTGTCCTTCGACGACTTCTTTCGATTCGTTCGTAACACCTGTCCTCAATATTGTTTGACGGCCTGGACGAACTATCGCAAAGCTTGGAATGCCTGGAGTATCGACAACAATGACGGAGCGATCTTGTGCGTAGACTGGCAACGCCCAGTCGCCAAACACACCTGGTAATCCCAGTAAAATAACGAAGGCAGTTAAAAGGCGTTTATTTAAGTGCATACAGTAAATCATTCATCTCCATAAACGCGATGCGGGCGACTTCGATGTGCTCGAACGGGCGCGTTGTATCACGGCTGATTGGCCCATAGTCTAACCTGTCTCGCGCGTCGAAAGAAACACGGGGGTTGGTTTCCCAATTGATAAACCCTTGTACATTGACTTGACTCGCCGAGAACTTGAGAAAAATTCGAATTTTCATCCAATCGTCAGAATCGTTAGAGTGAATGCAACTTCGGTCAGCGGCCCATCGAAACAGTCTGTTTTCTCCGACCTGATCTTTCTTAGCCAGTATGTTTACGAGAATGCATGATTTTTTTACAAGGGCGTGGAATGGCGACTCCGAATTTTTTGATCATTGGCGCAGCAAGAAGTGGTACGACAGCTTTGTCGCACTTTCTGTCCCAACACCCGGAAGTATTCTTCTGTTCTCCCAAAGAACCTCATTTTTTAGCTTTAGCGAATCAGAAGCTGGACTTTAAGGGACCAGGCGATGATGACGTGATCAACAATCGCGCCATCGTCTCCCCAGACAAGTACTTTCAGCTTTTTGAAAAATCCGGTTCGGCCAAGGCAATCGGCGAAGGCTCAGTATCCTCGCTTTATTATTACCAGAGCGCCATCGCGAACATTCAGCAGTACGTTCCCCATGCCAAAATGATTGTCGTATTGCGCAATCCGATTGATCGAGCGTACTCGAGTTTCATGTACATGACGGCACGAGGATACGAACCGCTGACCGACTTCGGGAGAGCGCTCGATGAAGAAGATGCTCGAATCGCTCAGCGTTGGCAGCACATTTGGCATTACACGCGAATGGGGTTTTACCATGATCAGCTCAAAGCCTTCTTCGATGCATTTGGTCGCGAACGCGTTCGAGTTTACCTATTTGATCGTATGCATGCCGAAAAAGCGAAAACCTTGGAAGACATTTATGACTATTTGGGAATCGACAAATCGTTTCAAGCGGAAACGGATTCTGAAATCAACCGGTCAGGCAAACCCAAAAGTAAACTGATTCAATCCATGATGAAGTCGATTGGAAGTGTTTCTTGGCTGCGGGAAGGCATCAAGTCGCTGGTTCCGCTGGCTATTCGCGATAAAATTCGCTCTGCAAATCTTCGAGACGAGAAAATGCCGGCAGAAATTCGCGAGAGACTGACTAAGACATATTCCAACGAGATTGAGAGAGTTTCGCAATTGCTCGCAGTGGATCTATCGCACTGGCTAACATCTCAGCCATCGCGAGAAAGAGAATAGGCGAGTGCTCGCAAGAAAGTCTATAATCTAACTTTCAATTTTCTCTGACTTGAGGAGACCGAGGACTTTCCTAACGACTGTCAATTTTGTAATTTTGTAATTTCGGTTTGGTGATGCTATAGAACCGAGACTATGTATATTCAAGATACCGCTCACCACGCTGCTTCATACAATTTGACAGCGACTTCTTCGGTGATTTCTCGAGGATTGAATTGCGCCGTCCATTGCTTGGTAGAATCGCGCGCCAGTTGAATCAGCATATCGTGCTGGATATTCAAATCCCGCAAACGAGTCGCTAGTCCTGACTGTATCGTCAATTGCCGTACGAATTCCGCTAAGCGACCAACGGAATCGTCTTTGTCACCGCTCTCTAAAGCAATCTCTTTGGATTCGGTAATTTGCCACAACTCATCATACCAAGCTGATACCGAATCGCCGTTAAAGCGAATGACGTGCGGCAACATCAACGCAACCGCCTGTCCATGTACTGTAGAGTAACGGGCCGTTAGTGGATTCGCCAACGCATGAGCAGCGCCCAGCATCGATGTCTCAATCGCAAGCCCGGCGAAGAATGCACCTAACTGCATTTTACCGCGCGCGGCTAAGTCTTTGCCGTTATGAAATACCCGAGGTAGTCCATAGCTCAACAATCGCCATGCTTCTCGGGAATAGCACAGCGATAATTCATTCCGTCGCTTGGTAACGTACGTTTCCAGTGCGTGAGAAATGGCATCGAGTCCGGTGAGCGACGCAACGCGCATGGGCTGGGTCAACGTCAATTCGGGGTCCAGAATGGCGATCCGGAAAGCAGCCTTGGGATCACCGCAAGCCATTTTTACTTTGGTATCGGCATCGGTGATTAACGCAAACGACTGAGCTTCGCTGCCGGTGCCGGCCGTTGTTGGGACCGCGATCATTGGCAACAAATCGTGAGTGGCTTTCCCGACTCCCCAATAATCCTGAACTTTCCCGCCGCAGGTGTAGAGGAAATTAATGCCTTTAGCGCAATCCATCGAGCTGCCGCCACCCAATCCGATAATCAAGTCTGGCTTGAAAGATTTTGCCGCTGCCAAGCCGTGTCCAATGTCAATTGTGGTTGGGTTTTCCTTGAGATCGTGAAACGACTCGACGGAAAGTCCCGCGTGCAGGACGGATTGAATCCCGTTGGCAAAATGACCAGCGGCAACCACTCCCGGGTCGCTGACAATCAAAGCACGTTTGCACCCCAAGTCACTGGCAAAACGGCCAAGTTCACGAATTTTGCCCACGCCATAGACGACGCGTGTTCGGTGTTGAAAATCAAAAGCTTCCATGAGTGCCTTTTAGATCCAGAAGGTTCAGTGTGCTTTGCAGTATAACTGCGCCGCTCATTTCCCTAAACCCGCTGCCAGTAGCGATCGGTTGCGATCAGACTTTGCCCGAAACCGTAGACAAGACTGCAACTTTACACGGTTCGAAAACAGCTTATGGCGTCAAGAATTCCAATGCTAATTCTCAATCACACATGACATTGCAGGGTTCTTGAAGTGCATTTTTCGAAAACGGGCTACTCGCCCGAGGTTTATGAAGCCGAAATTTATTAACAGGTTGTGCACTGCTGTTGCATTCTTTACCGTGCTTTTGCTACTGGGCTGAGCATTTTCGCCTGAGAACTGCGTACTCAACGCGTTCGAAATGGATAGGATTTCGATTAGATAAAATCTAACGATAAACGACTGTGAATTTCCCTATGACCTTGAAAGGCCAGATTTTCAATAGATTTTGAAAATCTATTCAAATTAGATTGGCTTTCCATACCCACGCTGTGATAAAATCCCGCTCGGGACAAGTGCCTTACCTGCCTATTTTTATCCTCTCATTTATTTGTGATTACCGGAGACCTGAGGATGTTTAAACCGCTTCCACCTCGAAGCCGCAATGGCTTCACCCTGATCGAACTCTTGGTCGTGATTGCCATCATTGGAATACTGGTTGGGTTGTTATTACCCGCCGTACAAGGTGCTCGCGAAGCTGCTCGTCGCACAAGTTGCATGAATAACATGCGGCAACTCGTTTTGGCCGCGCACAACCACGACGCCGCCAAAAAGTATCTTCCTGCCTATGCGGGTGAAGTTGCTGGTCTGGCAATTTTCCCTGAGTATCGAACTCGCGATGTATCGCTTCTCGGTCCCAACTGGATTGTGGCTTGCATGTTCTATGCTGAATCCAATTTGCAAGCGGAAAAACTGCTTATGTTTGCGACAGAGCAAACCCTAACTCCAACCGCTGAATCTCGCGAGATTATTTCTACTCCTGTTTCGTATTTGCATTGCCCCAGTCGTCGTGCACCGGCCGCCTACCCTCTCTACAATGATTTCCGCGATCGATTCGGCGAAACAGGAGCCCGAACTGACTATGCGATTTCTGGTGGCGCTGCGATTCCAATTCCTGGTCAAGAAGCTGTCATTCAATCAGCGGGAGACGGTGTTTGGTTTTTTGGTAGCCGCACTCGAACAAGCGCGATTACGGATGGTTTGAGTTCGACTTACTACATCGGCGAGAAAGCGATGGATGCGCTCAAGAAGACGAATGGCAAGTGCTTTGGTGACCGTTCTCCGATCACTGGTTGGCCTAATCATTATCTAGCGACCAATTCTTATGTGCGATATGCCGAATTGCCTCCTAAGGCCGACGTCAAAAACAACTGCCTTGCTTGCCATAACTTTGGTAGCGCCCACGTCGGTTCTTGGAACGTTGCTATGTGCGATGGTTCTATTCGTCCACAAAGTTTCTCGATGCGTGTCGAAGTCCATCGTGCGTTGGCGACCATCGAAACTGGCGAGATTATTGGCGAAGAATAAATTTCTTCCGGCCTAATTTTCAGACCGATTTGAAACGTGTCAAATCGGTCAACCGGATACTAAGATTCATTTCTCGGTACAGCACGTCGACTGCGTTTAGCGCGTGCTGTGAGAATTCTTGCCTGGCTAAGTCTGACATCGAGAGTTCTCGAGGGTAATATTGGATTATCCAAGACCTCAGCCAATCGATGCGTTCCGGCGTTAACCAAAAAGACCTAGGAATCTCGCGGATTTGCTCATCATCGAGACTAGCTCGCAGTCGCAAACAGGCTGGCCCGCCACCGCCAGCCATACTCTGAGCGAGCGTCACATATTCGACATGTTGAATCGGATTTTGCGGGTCGGTTACCCAACTTTCTACTAGGCGTCTTGCCGATTCTATCTCACGGCACTGATGCGGGCAAAGAATAACCATCCCGCCTTCTTGTCTGCTTTTGCGACCCGCAGTTGGAATTACGATTTGACTATTGAACAAATAGGAAGCGACTGCTTGAGATAAGGGTAGTTGCGTATTCGACACCATCAACCGATTCAATGAGTACCGAGTCACCCTCGGAAACGTTTTCTCCAATCTCTCAAGTTCGCTCTCTGCATCCTTGAAAGCGTACTCATGATGAATCAGTAAGTTCATATTACTCGTAGCAATCACATCGTTGTGAAAGACGCCCGCCTCGATCGCTTGCGGATGCTGCCGTAGCATGAAAGTATTTTCGGGTAACAAACAATGCTGTCTCGCAATAGCTTGACTGGCGTGTTTCGACTGGCGCGATGGGAATTTTTGACTCGTACCATCTCCCGAGTCCTCACTAAATACAAAGACATTCACTCCCGATTCGTTTGACTCGCCCCAAAGACGCATATGATTGGCGGCACCTTCATCGCGAAGCGGCGTCGATGAAGGCAAGGGTCCGTGCAATCGAACTTTAGGGACACTTGAAAAGAATTCTCGCAAGGTTGCGAGACGCTCGAGCGCCTCTTGAGATCGATGCAAGTTACTGCAAAGATTGGCAACCGTGACGTGCGTCAGACCATCGCTGCAGTCGGGGGAGGCGGAAACGGTCGCAGCGTTCGCTGTCCACATGAACGCTGAGCTGTAGGCAGCCGAGAGGATTGAGGGAGCCTCATCCAACGCGCGTTTTATCTGATCCTGAGGCGATCCTTGAAATCCCAGTTGGGACAACCAGTTTAAATTCGGCCGCGGCGATGGAGGCAGGAAGAATTGAGGAATACCCAAATCCGCCAAGCGACACATTTTTGATAGACCTTGCAGGGCTGCTTCGCAAGGATTGGAAACGTGACCGTGGTGCGCTTGACTAGCCAAGTTTCCAACACCCAAACCACCAAAATGATGCGTTGGGCCAACCATTCCATCGATATTAATTTCCATTCGCATTTTCGACGCCGTTGAGAATTCTATGGAAGTAAAATTTTGACCGATTGAGCGAAGGGGCAATCCCTAACCTTAGCTTACCATTGCCGTCTTCTTTCGCCCCACACCATTTCGATTTGGAAACTCGAATAGTCGACTTCGTTTCATCGACGCTTTTTGAGCAAGAGAAAATAAAGAAATAATATGTTTCGTGTTGCGATTTTACGCTGAAAAGTGGTACGATCTAGATAGAAGTTAAGGGAATGTCAGCCCCCTGAATTTCTTCCTACATCCCTGGCTTATCTATTCCTCTGTACTCGATTTTCAAAGCGTGGATTCGCTGTTCGACCGGAGGAACTTGCGCCCCGTTAATAACTTGGGATACAGGATCCCTTCCCTATCTTTTCCACCAAGTCCTGAATTTTGCGAAGCGACCGGCCCACAATTCACACACTGCAATTCAGTCCTTTTGGATCATGCCCAGCGACAGCGTGCTCATCCAAAGGGCTTACTTTGTAGTGCTGAGATCGAGCTATGAGCAGGCTATCTTCGCCCTCAAGAGAGTACCATGAACGGATCTCGCCCAAACCGTCCCCGAAATAATTCGCGTCGTCCCTACGACCAATCGCGTCCACGACCCGAAGGGTCTAGTAACGAAGTTGATCAGCGATTGCGCGAGCTCGATCAAGAACACGAGCCGATGTCGCTTGCCGAAGAAATTTCCGCAGAGCAATTGCGAGCTGGAAAGCCCATTTCGGCCCGACGAAGTCCCCCGCAGGGCGTCGATGTGAATTTAGCCGAATTGCAAGCCATGGACGAGCCGCAGTTGCTAGCTGTTGCCGAGCGGGAAGAAATCTCCGACGTAACTAATCTTTCGAGACAGCAATTGGTTTTTCGAATCCTGAAAGAGCGGTTGCGAAAGAACGGAATGATGTTCGGCGAAGGAACGCTGGAGATTTTGCCGGATGGGTTTGGTTTCCTACGAAGTCCGCAGAATCATTACGTGTCTTGCCCGGATGATATTTATGTCTCACCCTCCCAAGTGCGCCGATTCGCCTTGCAAAACGGCGATACCGTTTCGGGTCAGATTCGACCACCTAAAGAAAACGAACGCTACTTTGCCTTACTTCGCGTCGAAGCAATCAATTATCAGGATCCGAATTCCGGGCAAAGCCGCAAAGCATTTGATGCGTTAACGCCGCTTCACCCAAACAAACGCATTATTCTGGAGACCGATTCTAGCAATCCCGAAACACGTATCCTCGATTTGATTTGCCCTATCGGTTTTGGTCAGCGCGGATTGATTGTCAGTCCACCCCGCGCTGGCAAAACAATCTTGATGCAGAAGATGGCAAGAGCCGTATTGCACAATTATCCCCATGCGTTCGTTATCATCCTGCTCGTCGATGAACGACCGGAAGAAGTCACCGACATGGAACGCGAAGTCCGAGGCGAACGATGCGAAGTCGTGAGCAGTACCTTTGACGAACCCGCATCCCGACATATCCAAGTTAGCAACATGGTTTTGGAAAAAGCCAAGCGAATGGTCGAATATGGAACAGACGTCATCATATTCCTCGATTCAATCACGCGTTTAGCACGCGCGTGGAATAGCGAATGTCATCAGTCAGGGAAGCTGCTAACCGGAGGCCTCGATGCCAATGCTCTTCAAAAGCCAAAAGCGTTCTTCGGTTCTGCCCGAAAAGTTGAGGAGGGTGGGTCACTCACCATTATTGCAACTGCCCTTGTCGATACAGGAAGCAAGATGGACGAAGTGATTTTTGAAGAATTTAAAGGGACTGGAAACATGGAAATTGTGCTTGACCGGTCCTTGGTCGATAAACGTATTTGGCCAGCACTCGACATTAATGCAAGCGGGACTCGCCGCGAAGAAATGCTTCTGGATCCCGAAGAGTATCGCCGCGTGAGCTTGCTTCGGCGCGTATTGAGCGAAACGAATCCTTCAGATGCAATGGAATTGCTGCTTAGTCGCTTGAACAAGACAAAATCGAATGCCGAGTTTCTGATGAGTCTAAAACAAATTTAAGCTAAACCTCGAGCCGTTACTCTTATTAGATTGACCATCACGCAACACGATGCCAAGTAAAATAGAAGCCAATCGACCTGTAGCAAATGAAAAGATCGGAATTGTAGTTTCTCGCTACAATGACAACATCACTCAAAGGTTGTTGACAGCGGCGATCGAAACACTTGAGCAGGCTGGCATTAATCAATCTCGCCAAACCGTCGTTTGGGTCCCCGGTGCTTGGGAAATCCCGATTGCGACTCAACGATTGCTATCTCATCCCGAGATTCGCGGCGTTGTCACGCTTGGAGCCGTCATTCGTGGTGAAACGACACACGACGTCCATATCAACACATCGGTCAGCCAAGCGTTGATGCAGCTTTCCCTAGCCGCAGCAAAGCCGGTCGCTTTCGGTGTTCTCACGACGAACAATCTGGAGCAGGCCATTCACCGAGCCGGTGGCAACGTCGGGAATAAAGGACGTGAAGCAGCAACGGCACTGCTGGAAGTCCTAGACGCGCTGAAAAAAATCTCGCCGTCCCAGATGTCCTAGCAACCTTACGGAAAATTCATTTGATTTATTCGAATGACTTGTTCTGTGTCCTAGGGGACTATTTCTAGAAATAGGTCACTTAATGGGGCTTGCCACTTGCCTCGTTTCGCTGCCCTGCAAACAATTCGTGTCTTATGGTCTACCACCAAGGCCACCCACCACGCTTTTTCGTTTTGTGACTCAATTGATTTGGAGAATGTGTTAAATGGGAATGTTGAAAGAATTCAGAGAATTCGCGATGCGCGGGAATGTCGTGGACATGGCCGTCGGCGTCGTGATTGGGGCCGCTTTTGGTAAGATCGTAACGTCGCTCGTTTCCGATGTGATGATGCCTGTGATTGGCAAGTTGACCGGCGGCGTCAACGTATCGGACAGCCTCTACGCGTTAGACGGCAAGACCTACGCAGGCTTGAAGGCTGCTAAGGATGCGGGTGGGAACGTTTTGGCTTATGGTAATTTTATCCAAACCATCATCGACTTTACTATCGTTGCCTTTGCCATTTTCTTGATGGTCAAGCTGATGAATACGGTCAAGAATCGTTTCGAAAAAGAAAAGGCAGCGACGCCGCCTGCAGCGCCAGCCGAAGAAGTTGTTCTTCTCCGCGAAATTCGCGACGCACTGCGCAAATAATAAAGGCTCAAATCAATCGCGATTTGGGAAATGTTTCAAATTAGACAGAGAGGCCGCAATGATTCGTTGCGGCCTTTCTTTTTGCATATTTGGGGCAAGTTGCCATTTTCGTATGCCCTAAGTCCGCTAAAATCGCTCAAATTCTGTTTTTTGGAAGGCCTTGGAGTCATCCAACTCGGAGACCCGGTTTACAATCAGTGGTTAAACTGATGCCAGCGTTCAATGGGGTTCTGAAGCGGTAATCGAATCGCCAAGCAAGTCCTATTTGTATCGAATAAACGTAGGTTCCGACCCAAAATCCAAACACGATCCGTGTTTTCCGTTTCTAATTTCCTGGAATCGACAACTCAATGTCCGCAGACTCTTCGAATTCAACTTCCGTTAACTCCGCTCAAGTTCAGGAAAGCCTGAAGATGGCGCTCGCAGCAGCTCGGGTGGCTGCTGAGAATCGGGGACAAGATATTGTCGTCCTAGACGTATCGAAACAAACTTCTTTGTTCGACTGCTTTCTCATCGTCACCGGTACGAGTAGAAGGCAGTTGCATGCAATTAGCGAAGACATTCATCGTGTCTTCAAAACGGAACTTCACGAACAGCGCCTCAGCATTTCTGGTTATACGGAAAGCCGCTGGATTGTTGTCGATTACGGCGGGCTCGTCGTTCACTTGTTCGACGAAGAGGCACGCAGTTTTTACGACCTAGAGGGTCTGTGGGGTGATGGCACGCGGGTCGATTTGACCGAAGCTTTGCGAAACACCGGCGCGTCTATGACCCGATTGGAAGAATAACGGCTTGCCCTCTGAGGCTTCAATAATTTTTGGGACTATCCAAATATGTCGATTTCAATGTCGCCCCAGTATCTGTTTTGGTACTTACCGCTCCTGGTTGCAGTTTCCATGGTTTTGGCTGGGACACGACACGAAAAAACCGACTTGATCCTGCGGCAAGCTTGGCACAATGCCATTTGGATCACGACGTTTATGCTAGTCATAAGTGCATTGCTGTGGTTTGCTTCGATTTGGATTTGATTTTGCAGGCGGTAATCCCAAGCAGAATTTTCTTTCATCCAATTCCAACTATAGTGGATCAGAAGGTCGCGGAGCCAGAAACGAGCGATTTTCTGATTGCGGCATTATTGAAAACAAATCTTGCAAACGTTTGCATTTCTGGTTGCTAGACATGACAATTCAATCAGTCATTCCGTAACTTGTTCGGCTGTGTCATAGGTAATACCCGTTTCTGCGTAACCAAGAAATTCGCAGTACAGTCGTATGCCTGTTTCCACGTGGTCGATTGTTTAAACGATCAAGGAGTTTGATGCTATGATTTTTCATTTCCGCAATTCCAACTGCCTCCGAGCATTTCTTCTGACCGTGGTTTTCACTTTTTGTTGTCCAGCCCTTTTCGGTCAGGATTTCAAAACCATTCCCAAGTCGGACCTGGAAAGCTATTTGGCAACATTGTATTCGCCCGACGTTTTGAATTGCGAAGTTTGCCGAGAACGGCTTGGTTTGCCTCCTTTAGCCAAAGCTAATCTCTCCAATGTAAATACTGGAGACGCTGCAATCCTTCCTTCTCCAAAACATAGTTTCCCCGCGAGAAACGCTCGGCCTACGCAGCAACCTGTTGCAGGCAATCCGCCGTCGCCTAGCTCCGATCTAAGTCAACTGTCATTCATCGAACGGCAACGGCTAATGAGCGAAATCGAAGTGCCGGAGGGTGGGCGGATTTTATCGTTCCGAATATTAGAACCATCGAAAATTGCACCACAACAACAGCCAACGAAAATCCCCGGCCAGTCAAACGAAACGTTGGCTCCGGAAACTTGGAATTTACCCAGCAAAGCAGACCAGAGATTCACACCACCCGGCCAACCACCAGTTCCTAATCCGAAATCGAATTCAACTTCCATTGACGAATTGTTGAAAGAACCAACTCGTCTAGTTGCGCAACCTGTGACTTTGTCAGAAGCTTCCACGGAAGCCAAACCCGTTTCATTCGTTCACTCAAATGATGATGCAACGACTCCGAAAGACTGTAGTTCGAAGGAATGCGCGGATGAAAAATCTTGCTGCGAAGAATCAGAAAAATCGGCATTGACCACAGCAAAAACAGTTAGCGATGACACTTGTTGCGAAGAAGGCGCATCGTGTTGCAAAGACGCGCAGGCAACTGTTGCGAAAACTGACGATGCAAAATGTTGTGACGAGCAAGCCGAATGCAAAGAATCGTGCTGCCGGGATGAAAAGAACAGCAAGTCCTTGGAGGCTAAGACTATCAAATTGGAGGACGGAAATGGTCAGTCTTTTACGTTCACAGTCACGGGCGACGAGCTTGATCAAGGCAATCTGAGCCAAGAAGACAATAAGGAGATCCGCGTTGTAGTTGTGGCGGGAGATGACGGCGAAAAAGGCCCGAAAGCGATGGTGTTAAGAAGCTTGCCACGTACACCGGAGAGTGCACCCCAAGCGAGAAAACGGGAAAACCCAGAAAAAACTGGGGAGCAGTATGCCCCCCGAAACGTTCAGACAACTAAACCAAGCGCGGCATCAAAAACGATTGACCTCCTTCCACGTCAAAACGCACCTTCGGGAAAACAAATCCAGGACCTGACGTTGGCGATCAATCGGCTAACGGATGCCATCCAACGGATGCAACCACAGCAACGCGATCAACGAAGCGGGCTACCTCAAAGGAATGAAAATGAACCACAATTCAATGAAATACAACAATCGAGTCCGGAACGCCAGCGGCGGGAAATGGACCAGAAGCGTCAAGCCGAGATGGAAAGGAATATGCGCCGCCAAGCCGAAATGAATTCGCGAAACTCAGGCGACGGAGGAGGGCAAGCTGACGAACGTGTAAATCGCGAAGAAATGCAGCAAGCGATGGAAATGCGAGCCCGTGAATTGCAAGCTCAACATAAGGCTATAGAGGTCGAATTGAAAAACGCCCACCAGCGTATGGAACAAATGCAGCGCGCCATGGTCGAAAAAAATGCGATGACCGAAAAAGCGAATGCAGAAGCGAAGCTGAACTTAATGAGACAGAAAGAAGCATTGCAGCAAAAATTGACAGAAGTCGAAGAGCTCAAAAAGAATCTAGCTCGTCCACCTGAGCAAAAAGCGAAGTCAGCTAAGGGTGAACCGCAAAAGAAGAAACAACCTAAACCTTAGATTGTTTCGATTCTCGTGAAGGCACTATACGAACTCGAGTGGACTCGTCCCAAGTGGCATCGTATTGTGCCTTTACTCGTTTCGGGAATTTACTCGTTCCTGGAAATTGTCAGGTGGCGGATGCAGAAGGCTTGGGTGTTGCTTGCCCGCCAACCATCAATTCAAAAAGCGGCGAAGCCATCAGCGTTGTAATGACAGCCATGATGACCAAGGTTGCAAATAGACCTTCGGAAATAATTCCTCGCTGCAATCCGATATTGATGATAATCAACTCCATCAAGCCTCTTGCGTTCATGAGAATTCCGATTCCCATCGCTTCTCGGTTCGAAATACCCATGGACCGAGCGGCCCACCAACAAGCAACTCCTTTGCCAACTATTGCGGCCAGCAAAACCAAACCACAGATCGCCCACAAAAACCCGGTATTGAGAAGTCCGATTTTGGTGTTGAGCCCTGAATAAGTGAAAAACAAAGGCAAGAGCAGAGATACCGCCAAGGGTTGAATGCGGTTGGTCAAATCCCGCGACATCACGCCACGAGGAATCGCCGCACCCACCATAAATGCACCAAACACCGCATGCAAACCAATCCAATCTGTAAACCAAGCGCCCAGCGCCATCAATGCTAGGCAGACGACAATCCCGTTCTCCGTAATTTCTTCATCCTTGGAAATCATGAATCGTTGGCAACGAACCAAAACCGGTTTTACTAAAAACATGACGACCGCGACAAACGCTAATCCACCTGCGATGTTCCATATTGCCGTCTGCGGATTGGCATCAAAACTCGCGATAACCACCGCAAGCAAACACCAAGCCGAAGCATCATCCATGGCGCCAGCTCCGATGGCGACGGTGCCCATCGTTGTGCCACCCAGTTTCTTAAACTGAATAATTCTCGCAAGCATCGGGAACGCCGTGATGCACATGGATGCTCCCAGAAAGAGCATTGCTTCAAAGAGTGATGTGTTCTTGGGAAATAATTCCGTGTTGTAAAAGAGAAACCATGCTAGCAACGTCCCAAGAATAAATGGCGTCACCATGCCGGCTACAGAAACTGCAAGCGAGGCTTTCCAGTGCTTCCTGATGATGTCCACCCGAAAATCCATCCCGACGATAAACATGTATATCGCGAGGCCCAGTTGAGAAACCGGAAATAGATAGCTCTGTGTGTCACGTGTTTTTTGCGTTGTATCCCAAGGGAATAACCAAGACTGAGCTTCCGGTGCCAAAAGGCCGAATAGCGACGGCCCCAGCAAAACACCAGTAATCATTTCTGCAACTACTTGCGGCTGGCCCAACCTTCTGGCGAATAAACCTGCGATCCGGCATGCCACCAAAATGGCTGCTATTTGCAAGAAGAACTTTACTGCCAGGTCAACGTTGGTCATTTTTTCGGCCAAACTTTAATATCTAAAGGATCACGTTTGTTGTCGTGTACCAGGAAAGTCGCATGTCCCGGGAAATAGTAGACGTTGCATTTGTCCTGGATTCTCATGAATCGTCAACCCAAAATGCGACGTGCCCGCATCATTTACCACCTCGCTTGGTGCCTTCGGTTTACTGAAGGCACCAAATATGCACGCCACGCAACTAATTCAAGGCATCTAGTTCGATCGGGGAGTACAATTTGGCTACAAGTGCGTTTACCACTAGACTCTGCTTTTTTAGAGGAATTCGAAGGGCATCCCTGAGCGAAGGTGGGGTTCAACCTACATTTCGCTAAATCTCTCAGAGGTCGACAATAACTGTTGATTTTCGGCGATATTACGGCGAAAATAATGATTGCGAAGCAGTGGTCATTAAAAGTAATCATGATTCGCAAGTTTGGGATAAAAGAGTTCAGAGTTGCTCTCTAAGGCATATACTCTGAACTGCGCGGGAGTAGGGCGTCGGGCGGCTACGAAATGACGATGGATAGCGAGACCTGGTTTGCAAATGCTAAAACGCTTACGACGACAATCAGAACTAACTGATAACGACAAAGCCCCAGACAGTTCGGTCCAAACAATGGAGTTGGACCCTTCTGACGTTGCGGCCGAAATTGCTGTACCTGATATTGACGACCTCGAATCAGAGGACGTCGATGAAGATGAAACGCAACCGTGGTTGGACAGGGACGTCAAGGGATTTATTATCAGCTTTTGCGTACACGCTATTTTTATCGTGTTGCTCGCAACCGCGCCGATTGCAATCCAACCGGATTTGCTGAGCGTGGTAATTCGGTCTGAACCCTTGCCAGAAGCGCAGACCGATTTTGAGGTCGCAGAAGACATTGCTTTTTCGGAAGCTCCCAGCGAAGAGGTTGGCTCAAACTCTGTTGGAGATACAGCTTCGATGGCCCTGAGTTCGGCGCCCGTGCTTGCCGACATTTCAGAAATTCCAACTCCCGAAATTATGCATCCACAATTGAACGCGAATGTGGATCTGTCACTTCAAATCAAAGAAGCGGTTGGATTGGTTCAATCGAAGAACGTTGTTCGAGGTATGACCGGCGTTGGCACTACGGGTATTGACGGCGCGGTCGATCGCATTACCTATGAAATACTCCGATCTATCGAGGAACGCCCGACATTGGTGGTCTGGTTATTCGATGCGTCGGTGTCTCTGCAAATTCGGCGCAAAGAAATCAACGACCGATTCGATCGAATCTATAAAGAAGTCGGAATCGTTCAAAGCGGAAATAAGTCCGACAATAAAAGCAAACGCGACGACAGTCCATTGGTTACCAGCGTGATTGCTTTTGGCAACAAAGTCGACTTGCTAACTAAAGAGCCCACGGACGACTTGGGGGAAATTCGGAGCGCTATCGATTCCATTCAAGTTGACACTTCGGGAGTAGAACTTACTTTTTCTGCACTTTATTTGGCTGCCGATAAGTACAAAGAACTTCGAATTCCGCACGGCAAGAATGGCCCCGAACGCAATGTCATGATGATCATGGTCACCGACGAACGCGGAGCCGATCAGCAAGGTCTAGAAAAAACCATTGCATTTTATTCCAAGTATGCGATCCCGGTTTACGTGTTGGGAACGCCAGCACCATTCGGACGTGAATTTACATACATAAAATACGTCGACCCCGATCCCAACTTCGATCAAACACCCCAGTGGGGCGAAGTGGATCAAGGGCCGGAAAGCATGATTCCAGAACGAGTCTACATTGGTGATGAGGAGACATTTGTTGAAGAACCGGTCGTTGATTCTGGTTTTGGTCCTTATGCATTGTCGCGTATGTGTTACGAAACGGGCGGCATTTTCTTTTCGATTCATCCCAATCGCAAGATCGGCACAAACGTCCGCGACTACGAAATTGAACCGTTTGCCGCGCGACTAACGCGATTCTTCGATCCCGATATCATGGCTCGTTACCGGCCCGATTATGTTAGCGAAGTTGAATATTTGAAGATGGTCAAGAATAGCCCGATGCGACAAGCGTTGCTTCAGGCTTCACAAATGGGCCGTGTTGCTGCGGTTACTCGTGGCTCTCAACGATTCGTTAAACGCGATGAAGCAAGCTTTGCGAACCAGCTCACCGAACTGCAACAAGAACCCGCTCGCATGGAGCCTCGGCTAAACGACTTGTGCACGCTGCTCGCCCTGGGAGAAAAACATCGCGGAAAGGAAACTTCGGCACGTTGGCTGGCCAGTTACGATTTGTCGAACGCCGAAGCCTTGTCTTCAAAAGTTCGCACTGAATCGTACAACTTGATGCTGGCGAAAGCCAAACGTGGGATGGTATTTCAAGACCCGAAGAATAACACTTGGGTTCTTCAGCCGTCCGATGAGATTTCGGTTGGAAGCAAATATGAAAAAGATGCAGAACAAGCGAGAACGCTCTTTCGACAAGTGCTGGAACAACATCAAGGTACGCCTTGGGCACTCATCGCCGAAAGGGAACTTGGTCGTCCTATCGGCTGGTCTTGGAAAGAAGCTTACACGGACCTGAACCCACCTCCACCAGCACCACCCGCAAACAATCCGCCTCCGCCACCTCCCACGGCGGCACAGGATGATCAAGCTCGGATGATCGCAAGACCTCCTATGCGTGCCATGCCCAAGCTTTAGTTCCCTACGGCAGTCGCAATAATGCTGCTAGGTTCTGTGCACGGTCGTTTTCAAATTGCAGTGCAGCAGCTTTTGAATATGCAACATATCTTCCGACGTTTCGCCTTCCTATTGACGGCAGCTATTTTAGTTGCTTTTTGGAATCCGCTTTTTGCTCAAGACGTCGATGTCGATTGGACGACCGCCAAAGCACTTGCATCGGGCATGCAGTACCTTCAAATCGAGCAAGCAATGCCGCGTAAGATGGTGATTCACGGGATAAAAGCCGATTCGCATGCACCCGGATTCCTATTGCATTCCACTCCTCGTGAACAGGATTGGATGGAGGGAAAAGCAGAAACAATTCGCCAGACCACTCGGAACTTAATAAGACAATCGCGGGAAAAAGGGCTGTCGCTCGTCATTGCCGTCAATGCCGATGCGTTTTCTCCATGGCCTGCGCCATACGCCGAATAGACGGAAACGGATATCCAAGGACTTGCGATTACGAACGGCACCGTCGTTTCACGCGGCAGCAATTCGCCATCTTTGCTCGCCGACCCGAAGGGAAACCTTCAAATCGCTCGATCCACTTCGGCTTCCGAACTCCCAGGGCAAGTCGAGACAGCGGTAAGCGGATTTGGGATGTGTTTGATCGAAGGCCAAGTTCCCACCAGCGGCGATGATCTTCATCCTCGCACCGGACTTGGTTTGTCAGAGGACAACCGCTACGTGTTCTTGGCCGTTATCGATGGTCGCCAACCGGAAAGCCGGGGTGCGACTGTATCCGAATTGGGCGAATGGCTGAAACAAATGGGTGCCTACAATGGAATCAATATGGATGGTGGTGGATCATCGACTTTGGCTTTCTGGAATCCAGAAATAGCTGCCGAGGACAAAGCGGTGTTACTGAATAAACCGGTTGGGGACGGGAGAGACATAAGTCTTGTGTCACAAGGCCTTTTCAAACCAACCGAACGCGCAAACGGAAATAATCTTGGGATCTCCGTCCGTTAGAAGTTTGTAAAGAGTTAGCGAGCCATTACCTCACCGTTATGAGTAACCCCAAAGTCGTCTCTTCCAGTGAGGTCTTCGGCGTCCAGATGTTGCCTAAAAACTCTCAACGCTCACCCGTCAACGGTTCCTTTGTTTGTCCGCGATCGCAGCGTAGCCTTGGTAGTCGCCATTTTTCGCTCGAAGCACCAAATCACTTTCGGCCGAAACTTCCGCATCTTCCAAAGCCATTCATTACTCCGTTAAACTGAAACCAATCATTGGGCAGAATGCTTCTGATGGGGCAGGGGTTCATAAATGGCCAACCTGCGATCTGTTACTCCATTCGGCGAGCGATGGCATGAGCGGGAAGCGGAATAACTTTGGAGTTCGCCAAGATATCGGTCCTCAAGATATCCTCGGGATCGTCTGTTTCCGAGCTAGCCTCGAACTGAATAATGTAAGCTCCGACTTGGAGAGAACTCTCCTGAACAATGGGAGGCCAAAAATAATCGGCCGATCTAGCCAGTGTTCGAGCCAAAAGGCGCGTTGCCCGCCCAGAAAATCCAGACAACACCATCTCTAATTGGCCAAGTGCTTCTCGATAAATATAGAACACGAGCGCAGCATCTTGCCCGCGTGTAGCCCCGCCAGCAAACTCCCATGTTCCATCTTCTTGTTCGTAATACAACCCGGGCTGATCGGATTTTTCTTTCTTACTTAACTGCAATCCAGAGCAAAAAGAGGCCGGTTGCGGATCGTTGTCTCGATAACGTAGAAAGAAGGGGCACTTGCGATCGCTGGCAACCGCTACGTCGTCCTGGCTTTCAAACGAAGTAGCATTGAAAGCGGATGCATAGATCAGTTCGACAATAGGATTACTTTTGACGCTTCCCAATGCAACCAGTGCTTTGTCGCCGGAACTCTCCGAAAAATCTTCATACACCTGTTGTGCTCGACTGACCACATCCGAATCGGCAGCCGTTCCCGGACTCCAAACCAACGACTGGCGTAAGTGCTCCGGATGCGGAGGTATTCTGTTTGGATTGGTCGCCGTCGAAGCAATAACCTTCGCAGTACCTCCCAATGTCGATACCCCGTTGAGGACCTCTCCGAGCAAGACAGAGTCGCTGGCAACAATCCAAGCGGTCTGCGCTGAATCTTCTTCAGGCGGACGACGAACGCCCACACAAATATCCAGCCGACGACGGCGAGCTAGTAGTTCCCAAAAGTTTTCGGGCTTTACGGCAAATAACGCACCTGGCAATTCTGCCGCCGACGCATAACCGTATTCAATCAGGTAATCACACAATCGCGACAAAGCTTCCAGTGGAATGTACTTGGCTTCGTTCTTCAGCAAAGCCGCAACTTGGTGACGGTCCAGTCCCGTGTATTCGACAATCGCTTTAATTGTGCCGGGGCGTTTCTTTCGATCAGGAGTGTGACCGAGTAATTCAGCTAATCGAAATGCATATCGCATAGAACAACCTGTATCAACTTGTTTTCCACGGTGGGTGGCGATGTACTCATGACGCCGGATTATCTCACTGCCTTGCGAACCCAAGATCGAAATTGTCCCGACCAAGTCTTTCTTGTTCCAGCAGTATGTATTCGATGTACAAACGAGGGAAAATAAATTTCGGGTCGCGGGATCTTGTGCGACAAAACGATCGAGGGCAAGGAAAAGGAATCTACAACCTGTGACAAATGCTTGCCCGGACAATCCGATTGCGGAGTTCGTGTTCAGGCGGAGTAAAGTTGATTACAAACTTGTTGGAAATAATTTCATTACAAGCCAGAACTTCGCTTTACGACAGTGCTGAATCTGTCGGCAGGTACAAGTGATATTTTGGCGGTTAAACCGGCATTAATCCAGTCTCGAAACCCGAAAAACAGCGGATTTTGAAATTAACGGGTGTTAGATATTGCGAGAACCACTTCTTTCGACGGGAAGTCGAGCGACAGTCAACGACAGGCTTCGAGTTACGAGCATACAACTAGGGCATCCTCGTCGAAGATCGCCTGCACAAAGAGGCGTATTTCGTCGGGGCGAAGTCTCTAGAAGGTGTTCCACGTCAAATATCTAGTCTATGCAACGCATAATTCCCCAAACACGTAAAAAAACACCATCCCGTTTAAGGGATGGTGAAAGCTTATTTTTACTGTCATTAACCAGTCAATCAATCGACGCCGATCGAGGTTGCGACAGGCAAACCATTGAAAGGGCATGCGCTTGCATTGGTGTATGCGCCCATCGTAGGAACAATCAGAATATCGCCGATTTGCAAATCGGGAAGCATCTGATCTTTGCTGACAACGTCGCTGCTGTCACACGTCGGCCCGGCTACAACGCAAGGTTGCAGAGGCAGGTCAAAAGGATTGTCTGCGATGAGCTCAAAATCCGTATGATCGAAAACCTTGCCGGAAAAAGAACCGTACAAGCCATCATCGATAATGTACCAAGTTCGGCCACCGCGAACGTTCTTGCCAAGCACTCGTGTGATCAGCGTGACACTTTCAGCACTTAAACCACGGCCGGGCTCAGCAGCCAGACGAATGTTCAAATCCCCGAAAGTCTCCGTCAAACCGCGCGAAACATTTTGGCAAAAATCCTCTAAGGTCATCAACTCGTCGCCACGATACGGAGCCGGGAAACCGCCACCGATATCAAGCATTTCGAGCTCAAATCCCAAACTGGTTGCATCGTCCCAAAGTCGGCGAACTCGTTGCAAAGCAAGCCGGTAGTCGCTTGGGTTCAAACATTGGGACCCAACATGGAATGAAAACGCCTTGACGTTCAAACCACGGCGACGTGCTGCAAGCATCAAATCGATCGCTTCGTTAGGATCAGCTCCAAACTTGGCTGACAAATTGATCATGCTCGAATTGGCTGACATCGCCAAACGCAAAATCAAATTCACGTCTGGGGTCAGGCTAGCAATCTTGTCTAGCTCGTACTCATTGTCGTAGACAAACCAGCGGAGGCCTTCACGATAACAATCAAGAAGGTTTTGCTCGGTTTTGCATGGATGGGTATGAATCATCCGATCAGGGGTAAATCCAGCATCGAGGGCTGCTCGAAGCTCACCGTAGGAACAAACGTCTACCGAACTACCTTGTTCGCATAACGCTTGCAGAATGTGTCTATCTGGGTTTGCCTTTGCAGCGTAGAACATTTCCACGCCAGGAAGATTATTCTTCATCGTCCAGTAGTTTTGAACGACTCGGGACCGCGACACAACGAGTAACGGCGTGCCATGCCTCTCGCCAAGTGTACGTGCTTCATTGAAAGATAACACAGGACGAGCTCGCCGCGTCGCAGGCGGCACCAAGATGTCAGTGAGCATGTAAGTGGATTGCACCCCTCTCAGTTGATAGTGAATAAGAACCTAAATTTGCTAAGGTTTCTTCAGTGGATTGGATGCTGTCGCCAGCCCCGTGTTCCCAAAAATCAGCCTTAACTTTATCCCGTTGATCATAGTTTTTCGTCAGTACCGTTCGCGCAGGTTATCAATTCTTTGCAAACGGTCGAAATTGTGTACTGAAAAGTTAGCTTTTCGCAAAGGCCTTATTTTTCAATCAGGGCAATTTTGTGAAAAGATTTCCAAATTGCTTCCTCTGAACGGCCCTGGTCCAACAGGTCCGACCCAAGTTTACAACTCAAAGCAATCCAGCCACACACCGACCGTCGACTACTCGACAGTCGTATTCGCGACAGGATCCTAATACGCAATCGATGTACCTATTTAAAGGTCACTCAGGCCCAGCAAGTTCATTGTGGCCAAAAACGGCCTATTCAGTGGAAAAAAATTCCTAGCTGCCGCCTCTGAGCTTCTCGATCTGTGCCGGCAATGGTCTGTAGTGCATCGTTTTGGCAACAAGTGTCGCGTTTTTGAGGTTCCCTCCCTCCAAGCGTAAACCGAAATGACAGCCGCTTTTGCAGTCAAGCAATGCTCTCGAAAGAATAAGCATTCCATGGAGACCTAGTTCCGGTTATTCTTTAGCGATCGTATTGGGTTGGGTGGATGGCAATTCCAATCCTACCGTCAATTCGCAACATGTCTTAGCTTGAACAGATATATGACAACCCGCCGACGTGCCCGGGAAGTGGTTCTGCAGGTCCTCTACGAGGACGACATGAACCCGACCCGCGACCCCAAGTTTTCTGACGAATTCCTCTGTACCCGACTGTTGTACAACAAACCTTTGGTCGCGTTTGCCCGTGAACTGCTAGACGGAGTTAGGTCAAATCGGACAGCAGTGGACGCAAACCTAGCCCAGCACTCGGCCAACTGGTCCATTAAGCGAATGGCTGTCCTGGACCGGAATATCCTCCGGTTGGCCACGTATGAGATGACCATCGCAGGCGTTCCCGGCCGCGTTGCAATCAACGAGGCCGTGGATCTGGCCAAACGCTACGGGGACAAAAATTCCGGTCCGTTTGTGAACGGCTTGCTGGACCGGGTTTATCGCGAAATCAACCAAAAAACGGCCAATCTCGAAGGCAAAAATCCCGAAGACCAAGAGACCCAACCTGCCGACGATGAAACGTCCACACCTCATCCGCTGTAGCGCACAAATCGCGTATCGCGCTACCAATGTTGCGCGACATCGTCCCGAGATCTCATTCTTGGTTGTGAATACGCAAAATCCTAAGCCAATAACTTGGCGGACAAATGCTTTTCGGATGCCTTGACGACGTCCGCAATGATGGCATCTGCTTGCTCGCCCGTCATCGTCTGCGTTGGGCTCTGCAATGCTAAGCTAACCAGCACACGCTTCTTGCCTGGCCCGTCTTTTTTCGGATCTCGGTACGTCTCAAGGTAGGACAATTTTGTCAGCAGAGGACCGGCGGCCTCTCGGATCACTTCGGCAAAACGCGACCATCTCAAGGGTTCATCGACTACAAGATTGAGGTCGCGAACAATCGGTGGATACGGGCTTATAACAGCCAGCTGCGGCACGGAGCGGAAGTGCTGCAAAACGACGTCCAGGTTTATTTCGCCAATCATCAAGTCCGCGTCCACTTTCCAAGCGTCCTTGATCTTACGATGCAATTGGCCAAACCACGCAAACATTTTTCCATCTAATACAAAAGCAAGTCCTGTCCCCGGAGAAACTTCGACAGATTCGTACTCGCGCGTTTCTGCTTGGATGGTTGTCAACCGATCCAAAATCGCTTCGATCAAACCCCGCAGCGCACGTGGTTCCATAGACCCTAATATTCCCATCATAAAGTGTTCGATAGGCAATCCCCCGGGCTGATTGTTCGGCAAGTAGACCACTGCCGTTTCAAACATGTTGACGTCCGCCAGGGCATGGCTTTGATTGAAAAGTCTAACTTGCAGCAAGCTAGGAATTAAACTGCGGCGGAGGTAGGTTGCGCCTTCGAGCAATGGAGTGGATGTTTGTAGCGATGGTAAAGCGGTCCAGGGCGATGCCAAGTCATTGAGAGCTTTAGTCACCACGCTGGGTGTCAAGACTTCGTCCAATCCGATGGAATTGGCCAAGCCTCGCACTCGGTCCAACAGCAGGTCCTTATCGCGTTTCGCTGAGGGCGTCATCGGCACGGCAACGTCCTCTGGAATCTTGTCGTAACCGTAAATTCGCGCCACTTCTTCGATCAAATCGGCTTCGCGTGTCAAATCATGTCGCCAAGTTGGCGGAATTAGCTTCGCCTCGACATCGGATCTGGAGCCAATCTCACAACCCAACTGTTGCAAAATTCCGAGGCTTGTATCCCAAGGAATCTCAATACCAATGACTCGCTTGATCTGTGAATTCCGGAGGGAAACTCCAGTTCGTGGATGCGATTCCGCGCCTGCATCGACCATTCCAGCAAGTACTTCGCCGCCTGCAACTTCCATGATCAATTGGCAACATCTCCGATTGGCCCATTCTATTCCCGCTGGATCAACGCGACGCTCAAACCGATAGGACGCTGGCGACTGCAATCTTAAAGATCGGGCCGTGTGTCGGACAAGAAGCGGCTTGAAGTCCGCAGATTCTATCAACAGATCGACAGATGCACCCGACACTTCCGAGTTTTCACCACCCATCACGCCACCCAAGGCGATCGCACGTTGCGAATCAGCAATCACGATTGCTGAAGCCTCCAAAGTATAAGTCTTGTGGTCGATTGCGACAAAAGATTCTTTGGGGTTTGCTCGGCGAACAACAACTTGTCCGTCCCTAATTTTTGCTAAATCGAAGGCATGCAGAGGTTGACCACACTCGAACATGACAAAGTTTGTTATGTCAACAACGTTGTTGACGGATTTTATTCCAATGGCAGCCAATCGCCTTACTAGCCAATCAGGACTAGGCCCTACTTTCACGCCACGGATAACCCGCGCTGTATACCTAGGGCAACCCTCAATATATTCATTCGCAAGCCGAATCCGTTCGCTGGCTTTCGTACTCGCCTCGGTCAAAACGATTTCGGGCAATTTCAGTTTCTTGCCGTACAGCACGGCGACTTCGCGAGCGACACCAATGTGGCCAAGGCAGTCGCCTCGGTTGCTCGTCACTTCTAGATCGATGATAGGATCACCACCCACCATTGTTGTCGACTCGTGGTTGAGTCCGGACAAGCTTAATCGCGAGGCCAATTCGTCTGGCGACATGTCCAAATCGACGTACTGAGATAACCATTCCCAAGAGACGAGCATTGTGATTTCCTAGAACTGTCGGAGAAAGCGCACATCGTTTCGGAATAGGTCCCGAATATCCGTTATCCCAAATCGTCGCATGCACAGCCGTTCAACACCGAGACCGAATGCGAATCCTGTGTAGACTTCGGGATCGTAACCCACCGCGTTCAACACGTTCGGGTCGACCATGCCAGCACCACCGAATTCAATCCAGTTGTCGCCCCACAAAAAGTCCACTTCGACGCTCGGTTCGGTGAAAGGAAAGAAACTGGGCCGAAAACGAATATGGACATCGCCGCCAAGGTAGTTGGTCGCAAATAGTCGCAACACGCTCTTCAGTTGCGCCATCGTGACATTGCGATCAACCCACAATCCTTCCATCTGATGGAACATGGGGAAGTGCGTCGCGTCGGCTTCGTCAGGCCGATAAACTCGTCCCAACGAAATAATCCGAAGCGGCGGCTGCGTTTTTTCCATCGACCGAATCTGAACGGTACTCGTTTGACTTCTCAACAAGAACGCGTCCGTCTGTGCCGACTTGGCAGCCGTCGCAAGATAGAAATTGTCGAGTGGATCGCGAGCAGGATGATCATCTGGAATGTTCAAGGCGACAAAGTTGTGCCAAATGTCCTCGACTTCTGGCCCTTCGGTTACCGTAAACCCCAAGCGACCCATAATCTCTTTGAGATGTTCCATCGTTTGCGTGATGGGATGCAAGTGTCCAAAACTGGGTGGCATGCCCGGCAAAGTTGGATCGAACAGAGGCCCCTGACTCTTCGGTTTGTCATCTGCTCCCAAACGAGCCGCGGCAGCATCCAAGGCAGACTGCACCGTTGTACGGACTTCGTTGAATCGCTTGCCACCCAAAGGTCGATCAGCTGCCGCCAGTTCGCCCATCAACTTCTGAACGTTTTTGATTCGTCCGTTTTTTGCGCCAGCGAAAATAACGCGTGCGTCCTCGAGAGAAGCAGTCGTATCAACTTCGGCAAAAACCTTTTCGGCATCCGCCGCCAAGCTATCTAACTCGGCTAAAAAGGCTTGAAGGGACATGACGCCTCGTTGAAAAAATGGGACGCAGCAGACACGCGGAATCTCGGCGTTTCCAAGCAATTGCGCCCGGGCGCGAAGACATCCAAAAGGCACCTCGACGATTTTGCAGAAACCATTACGACAAAGCCATCTCGCTTTAAAAACGAAATGGCTTAGGGTTGCTGAATGCGAAACTAAGCAGCCGTTGCGGCCAATGCTTGCTTCACTTGATCAACGATTTGCGTGAACGCCGCTGGATCCGCAATAGCCATTTCGGACAATTGCTTTCGATCCAACTGAATTCCCGCCTTGATCAAACCGTGAATGAATTGGCTGTATCGGAGATCATGTTGTTGGCAAGCTGCTGACAACCGAATGATCCAGAGGCGACGGAAATCGCGGCGACGACGACGGCGATCGCGATAAGCGAACCGGCCAGCACGTACCAAATTTTCCTTAACTGTTCTGTACAGCCGTCGACGTCCACCAACATAGCCCTTCGCTCGTTTAAACAAGCGGCGTTTGGCTTGATGACGCGCGGCACCTTTAGTCGTTCTCATTTTTCTTCAAACTTCTTTTCAATTGTTTCTCAGGTCGCTGATCAGTCAAAAGCAAACACAAAATCGCTTTCGACAAGCGGGCAACAAATTAACGTCGTCCTAAGACAGACGCTCAGCAGTTGAACCCAGAAACATGGCCTTAATACCCGCAATCATGTCACTTCAAGGCAGCGAACAATTCGGCTCGCGACGCCTGCAAACTTTCCATTCAAGAGCCCAGCTGACTTCATTGTCTAGCCGCCCTCATCCGAACTTCAGCACACGTTAATTGGGACTTGCTAAGAATCCGAATTACTTCTATGCACCAAACGCTCGAAACCAAATTGCCGTTACCGGCTGTTCCCACGCAAGCAATCTTGAATCATCCGCTCCATCGTCGGATGAACAGTCGTCGTACCGCGCAATTGCCGAATTCTCTTGGCCGTCTTGCGCACGGCGAGGTGGCTAGTGCCGCATTTGCGGTGCTTAGCTTTCCCAGTTGCTGTCAATCGGAACCGCTTTTTCGTGGCTTTATGTGTTTTCTGTTTAGGCATAATCAAACCAAAATAGACTTCTTGCTTACGATATGTAACCAGCCAACCAACGCGGCCGCAGCCCCAGAACGGTCAAACGAACCGATTTTCCAAATTCTGGGAACCCAGCAATATACAGATGCCCCGTGGCTCTTCCAAGTCCTTTTTCGGCATATGGGCCAGCTCAAGTAAAGTTTCACTTTCCAGGTTGCTCGACAGATGTTATCCTTGAGACTCGAAATTTAGAGCACTATTCGAGGTCCAGCTCGTCAAAACGGTCGAATTGTACCCGGCACAGCAGCCAAAATGCGCGATTTACGTCATATCGATGCACGCAACTCGGATATTAACACCCTTCACTTCAGGAATATAGAAAAATGACAAAACCCAATCGAAAACTCAAGAAAGCCAATCACGGCCAACGTGCCGCGAACAGCAAAGCCAGAAAAGCAAAGCGAAAAAACGTTCGTACCTAAGCACACTCTGTGTTCCAACCCCCTTTAGTTGCAGATTACTTCAATCGGATGCGGCGTGAGTCGTCTCGGTTCTAACTCTGCATTCTGAGAGAATCACCTAGCAATTCGTGCCGTTCTGCTAGAAATGGCCCTATTTGCTAGGTGATTTACCTATTCCGAGTTTAGTACCGATTTCGGCAAATTGGTGGGCTTGCGACAAGTGTTTGCTTGGCAGGTAGGTAATTGAAACTCTTCGGCTTAAAGACTGTAGAGATAAGCCCGCTAGAGATTCTTTAATTATCTTAGGAATTGCGAGTCCCAAAAAAATATTTTGTTACCCTATCGAAATGAAGGAAACTGCTTGCTTCGAAGCTTGCAACCCATTTCCTTGCTGCCTCAGTTGAGTTTGAGTTTCTGAGTAGAAAGTACGTAGTGATAGGTAAAGACTATATCGTTGATCCTGCTTCTCTGAATTTTGACCACATCGTGGCCGACATTCACGAGATTCGACATCATAATGCCCAACGTTTCGAGATGGAGCAATTGACGGCGATCATTTACGAAGACCTCGAGACAGTTTCCTGTGTAGGCTACAAAGACATCACAAATGACGATTTCTGGGTTCGTGGACACATGCCCGGAATGCCTCTCATGCCGGGAGTCGTTATGCTCGAATGCGCCGCTCAACTTTGCAGTTACTTCGCGCATAAATACGATTTGCTGGGAGCCGAAATGGTTGGGTTTGGTGGCTTGGAAGATGTCAGGTTCCGCGACCCTGTAGTTCCGGGCAACCGATTTGTGATTATGTGCCAACAAGTAAAAGTTCGACGCAATCGTATGATCGTGTCTCGATTCCAAGGATTTGTCGGTACCAACCTTGCGCTTGACGGTGTTTTAAAAGGTATCCCCATTCCAGTCGAAGCCCTGTCTCTAAACCAAAAGCAGTCTTGATTTGAACTCGCAAAATAGAGGCTCGCTTGAGAATCGTTTGCTTCATGACAAGATTCATTTCACTTAAATAACAGTCGCGAACACGCTCAAATCCTAAGGAACTCCGATATGAAAAAAACCCTCTCTGGATTTGTGGTCGCTACAGTCCTGCTTTTCACGTCCCGTGTGGCGACTGCTCATCCGGGCCACGGCGTTACCGAATCACGACCCGACTCTTTTGTTCATTATTTGATCGAGCCCATACATCTTCCTTCGGCTTTTGTAGTCGGAATGTTGGTCGTGGCGATTGTAGCCTTGGCCCGGAATCGAACTTCTCGTTCGCGATAAAGAATGAATAACGGCGTATAACGCTCCATGCCCGAACGTATTACCAGTCCTCAAAATCCTCGAATCAAACTTGCGCTGCAACTTCGAAGCGCGGGTGATCGGCGAAAAGAAGGATTGACGCGCATCGACGGCCTTCGAGAACTGACACTTGCGTTGCGAAGCGGCGTTGTAATGCACACGGTCTTCGTTACCGACTTAGAATTCGCGACGACCGAGCGACGTGAACTTCAGACAAAGATCGACCCAGCGAAAATCTTCTACGTACCGCCACCCCTCATGGACAAGTTGCAGTACGGCGAACGGACAACCGAAATACTCGCGGTCGTCGAGATCCCCAACGTCGATATCGACCGAATCCATCTAGGCAAAAACCCATTGATCGTTGTTCTTGATCAAGCCGAAAAACCTGGCAATATCGGTGCCGTACTCCGCTCGGCGGATGCGGCGGGCGCTTCTGCAGTAATCCTATCCGACCCCGCATGCGATTTATTCAATCCCAATGTCATCCGCGCAAGCCAGGGAACCATCTTCACCGTTCCCTTAGCTTCCGCCACTGCCACCGGTACCGTTGCTTGGCTTAACAAAAACAATCTTCAAATTCTTGCTGCTCGCGTCGATGCGACGCAATCTTTGTATTCTTTCAATCTGAATCAAGCCACCGCACTCGTATTCGGAAGCGAGAGTAAAGGGCTTGGTGAAATCTGGTCCAGCCAAAACATCTCAGCCGCCTCGCTCCCTTTGCTTGGTCAAGCCGATAGTCTCAATCTTTCCAATACCGCCGCCGTCTTTCTATACGAATCTGTCCGTCAGAGATTTCCGAAGTGACTTCACGGTTTCCAGCTCTTTCTTCACACCTCTTTGATCGCGTGATCGGCATCCTCTCCGTACGCCAAGACCGATCCGCCGTGATTGAAGTTAAAGCACTCGATCACCAGCCTGTTGCCTAGCCCACGCTCGGCTGAAGAGGATACAATTGACAGCACCAACTGCATCAGACAATTCTAGTCGCTTCAGGCGAAGTTCATCCCATGCCAATCGGAATTCGACCCACAAACGATTTTGCTTTCAAGAAGACTTTTGGCACTCCTACCAATAAGGTTTCACTGATCAGTTTGCTCAATTCGATTCTGGATCTAGCCTCGCCAATCGAGGACGTGACAATCGAGAATCCATACAACGTGCAGGACTTTCAGGAGGACAAGCTTTCGATCTTGGATATAAAAGCCGTCGATCAGTCGGGGGCAATTTACGATATCGAAATGCAGCTTACGATTTTCGAGGGGTTGATCAAGCGACTTGTTTTTTATGGCTGCGAAATCTATGCCGGGCAACTTAAACGCGGCGAGGATTATGGCCAACTCCATCCGGCGTATTCAATTTGCTTGGTGAACGGCATCCTTTGGAACGACTCGCAAAAAGCCCATCACGCTTTCCGCTTGACCGACCAACAATCAGGCCGCACACTGAATGGAACGCTTGAAATTCACACTTTGGAGTTTGGAGTCTATAATCTTAGGGAAGCGGACTTGGCAAACGCTTCGACGTTGGAATGCTGGCTGTACTGGTTTCTACATGCGCACGAATACGAAGCAAATGAGTTACTGAAACTTTTTCCGCAGACCGCGATCCAACAAGCAACGCAAACGATTACTCAAATAGCACAAATTACCGAGGACAAAGCCATGTACGACGCACGCGAAAAAGCTATCCGCGACCAGCAGTGGGCACTCAACGCTTCGTTCCGTGAAGGGGAAGCAAAGGGCAAACTAGAGGGCAAACTAGAGGGCAATATTGAGGGTGAGATCAAAGGCGAGATCAAGCTAATTCGTACTCTACGAGAGTTACTCGGTCTTCCCCAATCTGCTTACGATGAATTACGTTCAATGGGAATTGCCGAACTTCAAAAAATTACCGTCGACTTACAAAATAAACTCCGCAATCGAGCTTCATCCTAATAGGGCGAAAACGTTCCTTCGCAACCCGTATTTTGTATTCTCTTCGCTCTGATAGTTTCTCAGGCTCAAAAGAGACCGCCATTTCTTCTTTTTCTGCCTGAGTTTTCTGCAAATCCCTTATTCGTTCGGACTACGTTTGGAGCGAACCTAATCGGGACTTACAATAGGGACTGCCAAGCATCGTATCTTGCGTAATTTGCTTACTGCGTCCCAACTTGAAAGCGCAACTATGTCTTCACGAATATTCCATTGCTTCATTACCCTTCTCGCATTGGCCGTGTTCATCAGCAGTGGCAATCAAGCGGTTAACGCAGCCGACGATGGCGACAAGTCGACTTGGAGTATTGAACAAGCCCCAGGTGAAAAAACCGAACAAGCCATCGATGTTACGGAGGGAACGTGGATCAATCTCGACGTCAGCCCGGACGGAACGAAAATTGTCTTCGATCTGCTTGGCGATATATACTCAATGCCGATAGGCGGCGCGGACGGAACAGACGGTACGTACCCGACTAAGCTAGCTGAGGGCGTCGCGTGGGATATGCAGCCTCGTTTTAGCCCGGATGGCAACTGGATTGCTTTTACGAGCGACCGAGCGGGCAAAAATGAACGTAGTGGTGACAACCTTTGGATAATGCGATCGGACGGTTCCGAGCCTACGCAAATCACCAATGAGAGTTTCCGTTTGCTAAACGGACCAGCTTGGTCGCCTGACGGCAACTACTTGGTTGCCCGAAAACATTTTACGGGCCGTCGTTCGCTCGGCGCGGGTGAAATTTGGATGTACCATCGCGCCGCGAAAGACGCCAACGCGATGGAGGGCGTTCAACTTACCCAAAAAAGCAGCGATCAAAAGGATATTAACGAACCAATCTTTTCCCCTGACGGCAAATATGTTTTTTACTCCCAAGACGCAACTCCAGGCGATACGTTTGAGTACGACAAGGACTCTAGCCAACAGATTTATATCGTCAACCGATTGAACTTGGAGACGGGCAAAACCGAAGCCTACATTACCGGCCCCGGCGGAGCTTGTCGACCGACACCTTCGCCAGATGGCAAGTCTGTCGCTTTCATTCGCCGCAAGGGAGCCAGCACGGGTCTACACTTATTGGATTGCGAGTCTGGGGAAATACGATTGATCTATGCAGACATGGAACGGGACATGCAAGAAGCTTGGGCCATTCACGGCGTCTACCCGTCATTTGCTTGGATGCCCGACGGCCATAGCATCGTGGCGTGGGCCAAAGGCAAGATTCGTCGCATCGATTTGGAGTCAGGCTCGACCGAGATCATTCCGTTTCATATTACAGATTCGAGACAGGTCACGAGTAAGGTACGTTTCCCAATTGAAGTCGCTCCCGATGAATTCTCGGTCAAACTGTTGCGATGGGTCCAAACATCTCCCAAAGGAAACCAAGTCGCCTTTCAAGCTTTAGGGCATATTTACGTGCGTGAACTTCCCGAGGGGACGCCGCGCCGCCTCACGTCACAAACCGAACACTTTGAGTACTACCCGAGCTACTCCCAGGACGGAAAGTACATTGTGTATTCAACTTGGAATGACAAATCGCTTGGCAGCGTTCGGGTCGCTTCGGCTCATCCCGATGCAGATCAAGAAAGCTGGAAAGTGACTTCGCAAGCGGGTCACTATGCCGAACCTGTCTTTTCACCGGACGGAAAGACAATCGTCTTTGTCAAATCATCAGGTGGCTATCTGACTTCACCTTTGTGGTCGCGCGAAACAGGCCTCTATCAGATTCCCTCGCATGGCGGAGGCATGTCGCGAGTCAGCGATTCGGGAGAGCACCCTCAATTCGCGGCGGACAATAGTCGAGTCTTTTTTACTGCAAGCGGCTCATCGAACGACGCTGACAACTTAGGCCTGTATTCGATTGCCTTGGACGGACAAGACAAACGGCAACACTTCAACAGTCAGTGGGGAACCGATTTCCGCGTTTCGCCCGACGGCAAATGGATCGCGTTCATCGAACGATTCAACGTTCACGTCGCTCCGTTTGTGCAAGCCGGAAAGTCCATTGAAATCGGCCCCAACACGACCTCGATACCTATTGCCAAAGTCAGCCATAAAGCTGGCGACTGGATTCACTTCTCAGGCGACAGCAAAACACTTGCCTGGTCGCTCGGCCCGACTATGTATACCCAATCACTGCAGGAAGCGTTTCAATTTTTGCGTGACCACGGTAGCGAATCCGAATCCGTTGAAACTGCACTGCCGACCGAAATAGAAATTGGCTTCCAGGCTCCTTATGCCAAGCCCACAACAACCGTCGCTTTGGTTGGAGGCCGCATTGTGACTATGGGACCAGAAGGCATTATCCGCAATGGCACGATTCTTGTCCAAGGCAACCGTATCGTCGCCGTGGGTCCTAAAGCCGATGTGGAGATCCCCGAAGGCGCCCTAGTGATAAAGACACCCGGCTTGGCAATCATGCCAGGCCTGATCGACGCCCATGCCCACGGCTCTCAAGCCAGCCTTGGTATGGTCCCGCAAGCAAATTGGATCAATTACACAAACTTAGCGTTCGGTGTTACCACGGTTCACGATCCGTCCAACGACACACAGAGTGTTTTTGCAGCAAGCGAAATGGCAAAATCTGGCGAAATAGTGTCGCCGCGAATTTTTTCAACTGGAACAATCTTGTACGGCGCTGCCGGCAGCTATAAAGCCGACATCGAAAATCTCGAAGACGCACTTTTCCATCTAAAACGCATGAAAGCTGTCGGTGCTTTTAGCGTCAAGAGCTACAACCAACCTCGTAGAGACCAACGCCAACAAGTTGTCGCTGCGGCCCGAGAACTCGAAATGATGGTCGTCCCCGAAGGCGGTTCGACGTTCATGCATAACATGACAATGATCGTCGATGGTCACACGGGTATTGAGCACACTCTGCCAGTACAGACTGCGTACGACGATGTTATGGATTTGTGGCGTGGCACGCAAGTCGGCTATACACCAACTTTGTGCGTGGCTTATGGAGGAATATCCGGCGAGCGATATTGGTATGACGTGGATGACCTCTGGCTTCACCCTCGATTGAATCAATTCGTCCCGCCTCACGTCTTGCATCCGCGTTCACGTCGTCGCATGAAAGCCCCTCTGGAGGATTACAACCATATCAAAGTCGCTCAGATCGCAGCACAAGTCGTGAAAGATGGTGGCCTCGTCCAAATTGGTGGCCATGGCCAGTTGGCTGGCATGGCAGCTCACTGGGAGCTTTGGAGTTTTGTCCAAGGCGGCATGAAACCGATCGAAGCACTTCAATGCGGCACAATCAACGGAGCTAAATACTTGGGACTCGATGGCGATCTTGGGTCAATCGAGCCCGGAAAACTCGCCGACTTGATCGTGATCGAGCGAGGCTTTGATCCGACCAAAAATATTCGCCATAGCGAAAAAATTTCTATGGTGATGGCAAACGGAAAACTGTTTGACGCGACAACGATGGCTGGGATCAGCGAACCCGAAATAGCTGCGCCCCATTTTTATTTCCAGGATGGCAATCAAGATCTCGGGACTCGAATGCCGCGAATTCCCGGTTGCGATTGCTGCCGACCCGGTGGTCAGCTTCAATGGTGGGTGGAAAAGCCGTAATCGATCATGCTTATTCAGAAAATTTTGAGGCGCGCTTTTCCGACCTACTCCTTCTGACTTCTCAATGATCTGCAAAAGGAAATGAACTGTTGAAGGAGTCGTCGACGGAAAAAACGCCAGAACAGCAAGACGTTGAAGATAACTTCAGACCGCAATCGATCTCTTTGAAATCCGCTATCCTGAACCCTACGGTTCTGTCGCCGCAATTGGCCGGCTTAGTACTTTTGTTAAGCATGTTTTTGCCGCTTTGCGAAGGCTGCGACGGCAAGAAAGTATACCCGAGTGACATTTTACATGCTTCGACACCCGCGCCTCTAATCGATCGCGCGTTGATTACCAGTCATTTTGGATTTGGTTTATTGCTGGGCGCTTCATTGGCCGTTGTTGGCATCTTTCGCAGTTGCAGCCTTTTTATTGGACTGTTTTTTGCCGAACTATCATCCATCTTGGTGCTTGTCGCAGTCGTATTTCTACCGGAGTTTTTTGACTACAACTTAGAAGACAAGGTTGGAAATTTCTTAGCAATCGCGCCTCCCGTGATTGCCTGCGCAACCTGGGTCGGCTTTGCAATAAAGCGTCGACGCTGGCCTGAAGCGTGGGGCAGACTAAATATTGGCTGTTGCATGTACCTGCTTCTTTGGATTCATCTGCTCTGCCTTTTTGCGCGCATGCTCTTGGTAGGCTACTTTGTTTTCCTAATCGGAATAATCCTGCTGATCTGTAGTATCGTTTGGTGCGTGCAGCGGATGGAGCACGATTTATGGGATCGAAATCAACCCAAAGGTAAACTGCAATTCTCGGTTGCCAAAATAATGGCCTGGACTACGGGGTTGGCAGTGATCGTAGGTTACTATCGCGGCCTAGGTCCTGTCATGCGATGGCTCTTTAACCAAAACCCTCAATGAATTATCGAGCCGAATTCTTGTGGCTCTACCTAGCTTGCGAATCCTTTGAATCCAATGGCGATGACTGGCAGTGATTACATCCACCGGGCCGTCCATCGGTTTGAGCTTTTTACGTGGTTTTGCCGACTTTGACAGGGCGGTTGTCGAGTCGGGAGCAATTGGGGACAATATTGAGCAGTTGCAGCCTACATTGCAACTGCTTTCACTTCCGCAGTCAGCTTCCCTGCCGCCCTTTGAAGTCCCTTGGGAGATGCCAAAAATATGGTCCGTCTCAGTTCAATTTTCTTACTTTTCGCAACATTGATATCAAGTGCCATGGGCCAGCTTCCGCCCGTACCAGCTGGACTGCCGGCGTTGCCCGTTCCGAAAGACAACGAAATGACCGACGCTAAAGTAGCGTTGGGAAAACAGCTCTATTTCGATCCGCGATTGTCCGCAGACAACACCGTCAGTTGCGCTTCGTGCCATCATCCTGATAAAGGCTGGTCCAATGGCGAAGCGACCGCCGCAGGGGTAGGTGGCAAACGAGGTGGACGGAGTGCCCCAACCGTAATCAACTCGGCCTACAGTCGATTTCAATTCTGGGATGGCCGAGCCGGCACGCTCGAAGAACAAGCGCTAGGACCTGTCGCCAATCCGATCGAAATGAACTTGCCCATTGATGAGCTGGTCATGAAGCTGAATGGCATTGAGGGCTATCGAACCCAGTTCGAGAAAGTCTTTGGAACGGACGTCACTTCCGATGGAGTCGCAAAGGCCATCGCAGCTTTTGAACGAACAGTCGTCTCGGGAAATGCTCCCTACGATCGCTTCAAATCTGGTGAATCGAACGCGCTTTCGGAAAAAGCACAAATTGGCATGAAACTGTTCTCTGGAAAAGCGAACTGCTCGAGTTGTCATTCTGGGCCTATTTTTAGTGACGGCGCTTTCCATAACTTAGGAATTGGTGCCAAGGCCGCAGAAGTCGACCAAGGACGCAAAGTTCATAGCAAATTGGGCGGCGATCACGGAGCATTCAAGACCCCAACGCTTCGCGAAATCGCTCGGACCGCGCCTTACATGCATGATGGTTCGTTGGCGACTTTGGAAGATGTGGTCAAGTACTACAATGAGGGCGGTACGGCGAATGACTTTCTAGACGAAGAAATCTACGCGCTCAAACTAACCGACGATGAACAGGCTGCCTTGGTTGCATTCTTAAAAGAAGGCCTATCAAGCGAGCAATATCCTAATATCGAGGCCCCGCAATTACCTTAACCCGCGATGCAGATGCGTTATCTGTTTTCGATTGAAGAACTGTTTTACTTTGCGCTGACCGATTCAGCACCGTCAAAAAATATTTGGAGAAACCTACTGTGAAGTATTCCGCATTTTTGCTTTTCCTGCTTGCCCTGCCAGCCCTTCCGGTCTCGGCTCAGGACCCGCCACCGGCTGCTGAACCAACTGCGGCACCGGCTGCGCAAGAACCTGCTGCACCCGCAGCACAAGAGCCCGCAGCTCCTGCTGCCGCGCAAGCCGCACCAACTGGTCCCATGATGCATGTCGTCGTCGAAGGCTTGGACAATCCAAGTGGCATCGCTGTTCAACCTGAGACGGGAATCGTTTTTGTTTCCGACAGCGGCACGGGAAGAATTGTCAAGATCGTCAACGGAGTCGCTGAACCCGTGGTAACAGACTTCAAAACAGACATCTACGGCAAAGGCCCTCAGTACAACATCGGTCCTTTGGGATTGGCGTTCTTAGACAAGAACACCCTTGTGGTCGGTGGCGGTGACTTGCCAGACGGCGAAGAAGCGTTGCGCGTTTTTGACTTGACCGACATGAAGGAACCACTCAAAGTCGACGCTGCGAAAGCTTCTTTCACGTTGGCAGCCAATGGCGATATCAAAGGCGAAGGCAACTTTTACGCACTTGCTGTCAATGAAAAAGGCATTTTCGTAACCTGCAATGGTGACGACACCAAGGGCTGGGTTTCGCGCGCTGCACGGGAGGGCAACACCGTATCAGGAGTCGAACGATATTTAGCTACGAAAGAAGCCGTTCAAGTTGACGCGCCTGTCGCAGCAACTATGAGCTCGCGCGGAGAATTGCTGATCGGCCAAATGGGTGAAATCAATGTACCGAATGACAGTTTAATCACCTTTTATGACCCTGAGAGCAAGAGCGTTTTACTCAATCTGAAAACCGAATTACACGATATTACGTCGCTCGCTTACAGCCCACGCGGACAACTGTACGCATTGGATTTCGCTTGGATGGATACCACCCAAGGCGGTCTTTTCCAGTTGATAAAAGACGAAGCAAAGGGCGTTGCAGCGCACAAGATTGTCGGTCTCGATAAACCAACTGCGATGGCTTTCGGCCCCGACGGAACTCTTTACATCACCGTCATTGGTCCCGAAGCCAAAAAAGGTCAGTTGATCAAAATTGATCCAGGTCTATAATCACTTGCGACCACTTGCCGCAAACAATTGTTCCTGCTCGCTTTTCGAAATCAATTCGAATTGCGAGCAGGTTTTTTTGTGCGCCAACTCACACGAATACTTTCACTGGCGTTTCATCATGCACGGTCCCAAGGAAAGCAGATGACTTGATCAAGCGAATGCGCGCCTGTAGCAATTAAGACCAGGCGGTCAAACCCAAGCGCACATCCCGTACATGCTGGCAATCCGCTTTCCATCGCGTCAAGCAGAAGATTCTCTTCAGGCAAAATTGGCTTGCCCATTGCTGCCCTATAAGAATTTGCTTGTCGGTTTCTATCACGCAATACGTTTGCATCTAGCAGCTCGTGATAGCCGTTTGCCAATTCAATCCCGTCAATAAAAAGCTCGAATCGTTCACACGTCCGAGGATACTCATTCGAAACTCGCGCCAAAGCCGCTTGAGTCGCTGGAAAATGCGTGATGACTTCGGGCCGAACGGTGCCCAAAGTGGGCTGAACTTGATCCGAGAATATCAAATCAAGCCAATCGTCACGATCATCGGACCAGTCAGAACTTGCAACGAGCTTTCTATCAAGACACCAACCGGCGAGGTCGCGTAAATTTGTCGAAAGTGGGTCAATTCCAGCGGCCCTCAAAAACGCAGACTGATAGGTAATCGCTTCCGCTGGCGGAGTGTCGAGCATGGCGCGAACGAACTCGTCAAGCAGTTCGATGCCTTCAGCAAGTCCATCCCCAATTCGATACCATTCCAGCATGGTGAATTCCGGATTGTGCAATCGCCCAAACTCGCCTTCACGGAAGACCGGACCTAACTGATAGATATTTTTCATACCTGCGGCCAAAAGTCGTTTCATCCCCTGCTCAGGCGACGTTTGGAAAAATCGTACTTCGTGGTTTGACTCATCACGCACCGTAAACGGATCGAGGTGCCGATCGATTACACAGTGACGAGAAAGCACGGGCGTCTGAACTTCGACGAAATCGCGGCTATTAAAGAATGCTCTCGCCTTTCGCAAGACTTGACTTCGCTTAACTAAGTTTTCGAGGGATGCGGTCGGCATGAATAAGGGAACTGACATGACCTATTGTCCTTTCGGAACTGCCCTACTGAAGATGGGCAAGTATAGTGGAAAATATTCTTAAAGAGATTTGCAATTATTTGGATGGATCCAATCGCTAGCGTTCGCTGAGATTCAAAATCGTAATGTTCCGATCAATCGACAGAGAAACTTTGCAGGCTTTTGGCTGAATATTGTCGGATACTGACGTTGACCCAAACTTTCTATTCTCGAAAATACATCCACTAATTTCCGCCAATCAAAATTCATCAAGGATGGTGAGCTTTGGCAACGATCATTGTCGTTCCTTGTTACAACGAAGAAAATCGACTGCATTTAGCAGCGTTTCGCAAGTTCGTGCGACAAAGTCGCTCCCTGCAGTTCTTGTTCGTGAACGATGGAAGCACCGATGCGACTGCTGCTATCCTAGACGAGTTCGTTGCGGAAAACACGCGAGATTTTTGCGTTCATCACTTGGCTCGCAATTCGGGAAAAGCCGAAGCGGTCAGGCAGGGAATGCTGCTGGGATTAAGTCGACAACCGTCCAAGATCGGTTACTGGGATGCGGATCTAGCGACTCCATTGGATGCGATTCACCGATTTTCCGAAGTCCTCGATTGCCGACCAGAAACTGAGTTGGTGGTTGGTACTCGAATGCCATTATTGGGTCACGACATTCGTCGGACGGTCATTCGCAAAACTCTCGGTCGATGTTTCGCGACGCTTGCTTCACTGATGCTGGGCGTTCCCATTTACGATACTCAGTGTGGCGCAAAGCTTTTTCGCGTGACCGGCAATACACGAATCTTTTTCGATCGCCCGTTTGTTACCAAATGGATTTTCGACGTCGAGTTATTGGCCCGTATGAAGCACGCCTGCGGAAGTCGGCAGGGCATCATACGCTTGTTGTACGAGTTCCCGCTGGAAGACTGGGAGGATGTTGCAGGTTCGAAACTAAAGGCACGTCATTTCGTTTTCGCCATTGCCGAAATGTCAAATATTTACTGGCGTTACTTGCGACCTGGGGCTTCTCGTTATTCCATCCCTTATCGAACTGTCGGCGACAGGACTGCCGAACAAGACGATTTTGTTCCAGGTTCGAGCATTGTTCCGATTCGTGGAGATCAAGTTGAACCGCCAACTCGAAAAGCCGCCTAAGACTTTTCTGAAATCGCCAATCGTTCCACTCGCCTGCTTGATGCTCATAGGCTTGACGGTATTGTTCGTGGGCCTGGGAAACTCACGATTGTGGGATCAAGACGAAGGCTATTTCGCGTCCGCTGCCGCTGAAATGTACTCGCGCGGGGAGGTCGTGGTTCCGACTTATAATGGAGAATTGTTCAGCCACAAACCGCCCATGATGTACTGGGGCATGATGATTGGGTTCAAGCTTTTTGGGGTGAACGAATTTGGTGCCCGGTTCTTCTCTGCTGTTTTCGGGCTGGCAACCGTCTTTGTTGTCTATGGGATAGGACGACGATTGTTTGACGCGCGCACTGCATTTTTTAGCGCGATCGCTCTTTCGACTAGCATATTTTTTACTGTGGTTTCTCGTGCCGCTACACCTGATAGCTATCTGACTTTTTTCGTTTCTCTATCGATACTTGTATGGATTCGTGACATTCGATTGGACTCCGAGAGTCTTTCGTTACCGAGATGGAGCACTTGGGTCGCAACTTATTTGGTAATGGCGTTAGCGGTTTTGACAAAAGGCCCAATCGGATTGTTGTTTCCCGCTACCGTAATCGGCTTGTTTCTCATGTCGATCTCGCCTCCAATTCAATCGACAAATGTCGCCGATTGGAAAGGACGCCTGCAACAAATTTGGAAACGTTTCGGACCTGTATCTTTCTTTCGAACATTGTGGATCATGCGACCCTTCACGGCCATCGCAGTGTTGCTGGTTGTTGCTGGTCCTTGGTACGCGGTAGTCGGCTGGCAAACCGATGGAAAGTTCTTGCAAGAGTTCTTTGGCGTCCATCATTTCGGTCGTTTTGCGCAGTCGATGGACAATCATAACGGTTCATTCTTTTTTTATCTGACCGCATGCCTAGTTGGCTTATATCCCTGGTCGGGTTTCGCCATCCCCGTCGCGTTACAGTGCGGCCATGAGTGGCGTAAAGCAACGAACAGCTGGCTTGGTTTGACGTTGGCTCTCTGCTGGGCGGGTGTCTATTTAATGATCTTTTCATTGGCAAGCACCAAACTAGCGAACTATGTCCTTCCAGCCTATCCAGCACTCGCATTGATGATTGGAAGATATTTTTCAACGTGGTACGAGCAGCCTGCAGCCATACATCGTGGCTGGCGCACGATCGCAATCGTTCTACTCGCAGTCGTTGGAACGCTACTGGCAGTGGGATTGCCTCTTAGTGTGATTGCACTTTGGAATGGCAAGACGTTGTTGGATCGATTTAGCATCCACCCGGAACTCCAATTGCTGGCACCTAAAATGGCCGTGATTGGCATTCCTTTGTTGCTAGCAGCAGGATCGGGATTGTACTTCTGCTTTCGAGGTAAAGACCGAAACGCGATCATCACTTTCGCCGCTTCCGCAGTTCTGTTCCCATTTTGCATTTGGCAGTGGATCGTACCATCGATCGATTGGCTACAAACACCACAAAACATCGTTCAAGAACTACGAAGAAATGCCGGCGAGAAACCCGTCGACTTGACTGTCTTGGGGCACTTCCGACCAAGCATGGTTTTCTATTTGGGCGAGCCGATACGATTCTATGAGTCGGTCGATGAACTTGTCGACGAAGTCCAAAGCGGAACGCTCGATAGAATTGTTCTAAGCAAATCGAATTATCAAGAACTCGCGTGGCGATTGGAACGCAAGCCGCAAATCGCTGAGCATTACGTCGATTACATGGACAACCAAGACTTGGTTTTGATAACGGATCCGGCGAACGCCTGGACACCTATCGAAGCCAAGCAAACAGCCACTCGACCTTCGACGTCGACTATACAAAAATGATGCCGGTTTCCCAAAGGCATTGGAATCAACTTTTTTCCCAAAGCTTTGACCGAATGCAATGCACTCGTGTGTCAAGAACGGGAAAGCCTACTTTGCCAGAATGACCGGAGGCAATGGCTTATCTTTCGCGATGAGCTTAATCGAAATCGAGTTTACACAGTGGCGGGTATTCTTCTTGGTAAACTCCTCACCAACGAAGACGTGTCCAAGATGACCGTCGCAATTAGCGCACAGGATTTCAGTACGATAACCGTCCTCATCCGTTTCGTGCCTAACCGCTCCTTTAATCTCGTCATCAAAGCTTGGCCAGCCGCAATGACTATCGAATTTATCAGTCGAGCGATAAAGCGGCGCATTGCATTGGCGGCATATATAGACGCCTTCGTCCTTGGTTCGCGTGTATTCTCCCGTCCAAGGATGCTCGGTCCCTTTGTGGACAATCACGCGAACTTCTTGCGGCGTTAACTCGTTGAACTTGGGTTTCGTGTCCACGGGAATGGTGACCTCCGGCGTTTTCGCTTCTTTTTTTGTTTCTGGCTTGGACCCAGTTTTTGGAACTTCAGCGACCGTGCTAGAAGCTGCACTCGGTATTTGTTTAGAAGTTGTCCTGGAATCCGGTTTGTTGGAAATCCATGTCCAAACGATCAAGACAATGGCTAACATCCCAATGATCTGTACAGTCCAACTTCGGTTTTTCATTGTTCGATTCTCTTCGCACCCACTATCCCACACAGGCAAAGACTAGACTGACTGCATTTTATAGTACGCAGTCAATGCACGCGAGAGTCGTTTAACACTGCAGAACCCCGCAATTCGGTCTACTTCCGCAATCAAAGCGACAGAGACAGTCGGTATTGCAGCGATCGGATTATGAACATCCAGTACCGCAACTGCCGCCGTCACACGTTGATGCAGCAATGCTTGCTTGGTTCGACTCTTGTTCGGACACCCATTCAGGTTGTCCAGTAATCTCCAATCCCATGTCAGCTATCATGCGATAGTCTTCGTCCGGTGCTTGCCCTTTTGTCGTCAGATAGTCTCCGACAAAAATGCTGTTGGCAACTAACAAACCGAAAGGCTGCAACGAACGCAAATGCCGCTCGCGTCCACCAGCAATCCTAAGCTCGCTCGTGGGATTTACAAAACGGAACATACACAGCGTTCGCAAACAATCGCGAGGTGTCAAATACTCTTTTCCTTCGAATGCGGTGCCATCAATTGCGTGTAGGAAATTGAGCGGGATCGACTCGACCTTCAGTTCACGAAGCTCCATGGCCATGGACACTAAGTCTTCCGGTTTCTCTCCCAGTCCGACGATCCCGCCACTACAAAGTTCCAGACCAGCGGCACGGACATTCTTGAGCGTTTCGACACGATCTTGATACGTATGGGTCGAGCAGATGGATGCGTAATGGTCTTCGCCCGTGTTCAAGTTATGGTTAACTTTATCGACACCCGCAGCCTTCAAACGCGCCGCTCGATCGGGCGTGAGTAAACCGAGACAGGCGCAGATTTTCAAACCATACTTTTCCTTGATCTGCGGAACGATTGTTTCCACGGCCTGCATCTCGCGCTCGCTCGGAGCACGACCACTAATAACGATGCAGTACGTTTTCGATTTCCTCTCCGCTGCCACGCGGGCTCCATCCAATAACTTCTCGCGATTCAGAATCGAATACTTAGGAATCGGCGCCGACGAATTCTTGGACTGACTACAGTATCCGCAATCTTCTGGACAGAGACCGCTCTTGGCATTCATCAAGAAATATAACTGCACCGTCTTGCCAAAATATTGCCTGCGAAGCCGATAGGTGGCGGCGACTAGCGACATCAGGTCATCGTCGGAACTCGTGAGAATGGAGTTGGCTTCCGAACTTGTGACGACATGCCCGTCGAGAACTGCCGAGGCTAATTGGTTCCAATTGGAATCTTGGCATTGGGAGTCTAGTTGAATCATGTTGCGATTTGATCGTGTCTGCGGGTGAAACAGGATTGAAAAGGATTACTTGGCCGGTAGTCCGCCCCGTCGTTAAGAAATGCTTGAGAATACGTACCCTGACATGGTAACGACAATGCAAAACCGACCATCACTTTAACTAGTGATTGCAGGAAACGAAACCCCGATGCCGTAGTCACTCACCCGATGTTTATTAGAATGATATTCCCCTGCGAGAAGGACCGTTCGTTTGGACTACCAAAGAATTCGCGCCCGTTTCGCGGCGGAATTCATTTTTATTGGAAACCGTGAATGATCGACTCGATGATTTCAGACACTACTAGACTAGCGAGAGATCATTTGTGCCGCATCGGTTGCCACGGCCAAGTGGGTCGATTGCGGTCCAAATCGGCCATTCGACTCCAACGGAATGATCGTGTCGTATGCAGGACCGCGCGCGGAATTGAGCTAGGTGAAGTCCTGGCTGCTGTCGAATCGGTTGTTGAATCGGAACTCGATGGAACACTGCTCCGTCGCATGACCCCTGAAGATGATTTATTGTGGCGCAATTTGCGAGAGATGAGCGACCAAGTCCTCGCCGAATGCCAAACTTGGCTGACAGAGCAGGGCAGTACCGATACTCTTCTCGAAGTCGAACCATTGCTGGACGGTCAGACCCTCTATTTCCATTTTGTCGGCGAGCCAACGCCCGATGTTGCCGAGCACTTGAATCATCTTGCGTCGCTGTACGAACAGCGCGTTCGCGAAAGCAAATTCGCTGAGTTGCTAGAAAATGGTTGCGGCCCAGGATGCGGTACAGAGAGCAAAGGCGGCTGCGGGACTAGCGGCGGTTGTGCCGTGTGTGTCGTCGCTTCCGCATGCAAGAAAAAATAATGCCTCTGCAAGTTTATTGTTTTCTCCAATAACTGTTTATTCCTACTTCGTTAATTGGTACGAGGAACGCAACATGTCGCAAACTTCGCAACAATTCATATCGGCTTTTCGCGAGCTTTCCGACCAAGTCCATGCTACTTCGAAAGACAAGGGTTGGTGGGCGCAGGATCGCAACGATGGGGAGTTGATCGCGCTCATGCACAGCGAGTTATCTGAGGCGCTCGAAGCTCTTCGTGTTGGAAATCCGCCCGACGATAAGATCCCAGATTTTAACGGCGTTGAAGCGGAATTGGCGGACGTTATCATCCGCATCATGGACTATGCCTCGGCGCGTGGCTTTGACGTGGGTGGAGCCGTTGCTGCCAAGATCGTCATGAATGAGTCCCGCGCTTTCAAGCACGGTGGCAAAGCGTTTTGAATTGCTCTGCCACTCTCATAATCAATCTCTTGCTTGCCCATTCACTTCGGTGTTCCGATTTCCTGGACAACTAGATCATTTAGGTGGACCCGGTTGTTGTGGTAAGAATCCTGGGAAATTAGGAACCTGGAAGTTCGGGACGGGAATGCTGGGAAGCTGGTTCAGTTGCTGCTGGACGGGCCCCAGTAGTTTGTTCAAACCCTTGTCCAACTGTTTCTTTACTTCCCCTTGAACAACCGATTGGGCAACTTGCGTTGCGAGCTGGGAGAAAATTCGCATATCCGCTTGTGGACGCTGCAACGTACCGCGAATCGGCAAATTCAATTGTTGCCCTGCCAACGATGCCAGGGCAGGAGTTCCGTCAACCCACTCTTTGCGAATGGGAACCGTTGCCATCATGTCAATCGAACCGTCGAGGTCCACTGCGCCCGACGTTGCAATCACAATGTCTCCCGCCGTGATCTGCATGTTCTTGTGAATAACCCGCCCTTGTTCGACCGCAAAGTCAATGTTCTGTTCTGGCATTTGTAACCAAGTTACTTGGTTTTGCGTCGCTCCCGCTAAGTTGCCTTTGCGTAAAGCTCGAACCTGTTGAACCAGCAACAGAATTTGGTCTGCCAAAGGTCCGGGTCCGACGGTCGCACCGTGAACCTGTAATTGACCGGCAATGCTTTGCTGGCGTGTCGAAGCGGGAACGATGAGCGCATTGTCAATCTGTAAACTGACTTTGCCTTCGACCTTCGTAACATCGGCCAATAGCGGTGCGACGTATTTCATCCAACCCTGACACATCATGGGTGTGATGGCTACATTATCGATTACCTTGGCAGGCGCCTCGCGGATCACCAAAGGATTTGCGCCAACATCTCCTGTTAAATCCCAACGCAATGCGCCTTGGCTAACAGGAATTGTCGTCGCACTTTTGAATACGCCGTTTTCGATTGTCAAAGGAACGTCAGCTTGGCCTACATCGATTCCGATCACGTTCGCCGTGTCCCAGCCGATCCGAGCCGACGCTTGTAGCGACTTGGCCCAGTTTGCATCGTCCGAACTTGTCCAAACGAACTCCACGGGTTCGACCCTATTGCCGACAACGTTGACGTAGTTACCCGTCCAAGGCCGCAATTTTTGTGCGACGACGGCGGCATCGTAAGCGAGCTGACCTTGGGCCTTCATCTTGCTCTTGGCATCGACAGTCTCCATCGAAGCCAAACCGGTGTACTTAATCCAATCGGTCTCCAACTGAGTATCCGGCATGTTGATGGCTCCGGTGGTCAAGTCGTAGCGTCCGACAACAAATGCCTTTGCCCATGGCTCGGACCACAAGATCGACGTCGGAGTCGGGTTAGTTGAACTGGTCAATGTGGCCCGAGGCGCGGCATTTGATTGAATAAAGTCAAGCTTCCCTGCTTCGGCTTGGATTTGCCAACTTATGGCGGTCGAGTCGATCGTCCAAGCGGCACGACCCGTCACATCGCCTTGCACCTGCATGGTCGGCTCCGACGTTGACGCTGAGCTGGCCATGAGAATTTGCATTGCACGACGCATATCGACGCGATATGCCGCTTGGCCTTGACGGCTATTGCCATCAGCACTTGGGGCGTCGACTGCGGTTAGTGCAAACGTTTCGGATTGCACGGTGAGGTTTTCAATCTGGACTTTCATGAAATCATCGGACGACGCGAGGCCCTTGAATTGACCGACGATGCGAGGCTCGTTGTAGACGTAGCCTTGGCCTTCGTACTTAAAATTATCCGCTTCGAATTTCGCTTGCGTGATCACCGCTTTCGTGGAAGTGGTGGCACCGACGGCGTCGAGATTGCCTCGGCCAGCCAGCTTGATTCCCATGTCGTAGCCTGAAGCCATCTCGGCACGTTTCAACCATCCAGCCAAATCGCCTTCGAGGTGTACTGTCGTCTGAGCAGGTGGAAAAGGTTCTGCGCCTGCTGCGGGCGGTACGAGCGAAATAGGTTCTTGCAAGTCTACAACAAGCGATTCGTTGGTCGCATTCAAATTGAACTTGGCGCGATCGATTTGCGAAAAGGTTGTACCGTCCAGACGAGCGCTAACATCAAACCGTCCATTCCAAGCCGGTTCATTCAACGAGCCAGTCGGCAATTTGACTTTGACTGGCGAAGTAACCAAGGTTCCCGTCGCTTGAATACGATTGGCGATCTCTTGTTTCCATGCCAAGTCAAGTTTTGCGGTACCCGACATTTGCTCGACGGGCAATGCAACGAATTGCGACAGACGCTTTTGAAGTTTGTCGAGATCGAGTTGCGCGGCCAATTGGCCTTGTTTGATCTCGCCCGAAGCATCCAAGTTGCAGAATTCGGCTTTGCAATTGGCTGCGAACTGCGGAGCGCCGCTCGCGTCGGGTTGGATGTTGACTTTTGCTGACAACGGCTGATCCCAGCGAATGGGTGTCCCGGCAACGGTTCCGATAAGCTCATCCAGGTCCAATCGAAATTCTGCTGTCGGAGTAGAACTGCCATTGGATTTTTGGATTGCGGCTAACTTTGCCGATCCAGAAACAATTTGTGCTTGTTCTTGTAGTGCAATCATTCCAGGTGCGACTTGCATTAGTTTTGGCAAGTCGACTTGGCCGACGATGTTGAGTTCGGCGTTCTCCAACCAAGGTTTTGCAGCAGTGGGTATTACGATGGGCATCGGAATGATGGCGTCACCGCGCATATTCCCAAAGTCGCAAACGACGCTTGCATCGCGGGCCGTGAGTCGATTGTTGTTCATCGTGGCACCACCGCTCAATTTGATTTGCTGGATTTGAGCAGGTTGGTTACCGACGAATTGCGGCGCTGTGACTTGCAATTGAGATAACGAGCCGTCCACGATTTCAGCTTCCCATTCTGTGGGCGAAACCATCGTGGCTGTAGCATTCATGCTGGCAACGCCGGCAAGCTGGTCGATCGGCAATTCCGGAAACCGTCGCTTGGCTAGACTCCAGACATGAAGCGGCAGACCGTTGGTAGCGAGAGTGAATCGCAAAGGTTGCATCGATGTTGTATTGGCTGCTGCGAGAGGTTCTACTTTTAGTGAAAATCCTCCACCAAGACCGTTTACGGATGCCGATTGAATTCCACCCGAGCACGACACGGCCGGAATAGGTTGTGATTTGGTTGGAAGGGGAATGTCGGCTTCGCTGATGGTCAAATCCCATGCTGCAAGATCCACACTATCCTTGGCTCGAATCACGGCGTTGATAATTTTTAGACGACCGGCAATTTCGGCTGAACCGCTCGATGGTTTGCTCAGCAAAGGCTTTAGAGCCTCTTCGAGGCTGGTCGTTCCGGGTTGTACATCGACGCTTACCGCGATGTCGCGAAGGGTAATGACTTTCAGATCGGAGTAGTTCGTAGCAAGCTGCCACAGTCCAAGCTCCGTTTCGACTTGCCCGATCTTAGCGACTTCGGTTCCTTTGTCATCCAGCAACCGTAACCCCGCAAGTTTTACCGGGCTAAACCAACCGGCTTGAATGGAGACCACGTCAATTTTCAAGGGATCGATCCCACCGAATCGATTGGCGGCACTTAGGAAGATACCTCGATTCTGAACAGCCGCAGGAACTCCGAAAAGAGCCGCGCCTATCAATAATGCCAATGCACCGAGAACCATGTATCGTTTACGAAATCGCTTTCGCGGTTTCCGTGTGTTGATCTTTTGGTAACTATCATCAAGATCCGATATTCGACGTTCAGCCATGACTGGACTTCCTTGATTCGCCGCCTTTGGGTGCTTTCAAACGATTGGACGATTTTCATAGATCGTCGTCGCGGCATTGTAAGGACAACTCCCAAGTCAGGTCGAGGCCGATTTTTTAGAGAGCAATCGGCGAGAAAGAGTCTCGTTTTCTGCCAATGAAAAGCGATTTTCCGTGTCAGCGAACCCTCGATCAATTGCTGGCTATCAATGGTCATATGCAGGAAGTCCACGTTAGATTGAACTTATGCCATTGGCTTGAGCCGGAATCGCGAAGACACGATTGAGTCGGGAACTTATCCCGGAGGCCATTTCATGCTGCGGCCGGCTAGCAAGTGGAAATGCAAGTGAGGGACTTCTTGGCCGCCGTTGCGGCCGCAGTTGACGACGACGCGATATCCGTCGCCAGCTATCCCTTGCTCGCGCGCGATGCGCTGAATGACCAAATAGAGGTGACCAATCAAGGCACCGTCTTCGGGCTGGATGTCTTCGACGCTGACAATGGGCTTTTTGGGAATGACCAAGATGTGCGTCGGAGCTTGCGGTTTGATGTCGTGAAAGGCGAGACTTAAGTCATCTTCATAGACGAACTTTGCCGGAATCTCTTTCCTGATGATCTTTGTGAATATTGTGTCTGGCATGTGCAAAAAAACTCCTTCAAAAAACGGCTCTCCGACTTCAGCAATCGCCATATTCCCATATTGATCACGACTCGTAAATCGGCCTCGACGCAGGCAATGGTGTTGGAATTGTTCGGGTTGTGATGATTCTGCGGCTGCCTTTTCTAACCAACTAACTGCTGCGGGCAGATGGAATCCAAGTCCTTAGTCTAACGATGACCTACCTTTGCGAGATCTTACTTATCGAAATTCTGCGCCAAAGTTACGTACTTGAGAATCATGGCATTACCCCAAGCCAAATCCAACACACCCAGCCAAGTCGGCCAAGGACCATGGCTTCATTCGATTCTGTTTGACGTGTTCGAAGCCCGATTGGTGCTTTCCGCTCAGTCCTTGTACGACATCGATCATTACACGGACCACGACGCTTACGCAGTCCCTGATTTGCAACCACTGGCAGCTTGCCACGCAGCAGATTCGCCGGCAGTAATTTTCACGCAAGGCCAACTTGCCGACGCCCATCGCGAATCGGGATTGGCCGAAGCTCAACGACTATTCGGACTCACCGGAGCCGATCAAACCGTCGCGGTAATCGACAGCGGCATCGCTTGGGATCACACGGCTTTGGGACGTGGATTTGGTCCGGGGTACCGAGTCGTGGGTGGCTGGGATTTCACCGACGAGAATGATGCCAATCCCTACGATGACGGGCCCGCTGGCTTTCATGGCACGCACATCGCCGGAATCATCGGTGCGAATGACGGGCAAAATTTTGGTGTCGCACCCGATGTCGATCTCGTTGCATTGCGCGTCTTTGACGACAACGGCATGGGTCATCTCGATTGGGTCGAAAAAGCCCTGCAATGGGTCCATCAAAATCGAAATGCTTTTGAACATCCGATAACGACAGTGAATGTGTCGATCGGTGCGGGGTGGAACTCCGATCAACTGCCTGCGACGGCTCAATTCGAAGATGAGCTGAAACAGTTGTACGATGACGGAATCGTCGTCGTCGCGTCTGCGGGAAACGGATTTCAGCAATACCATACGCCAGGGCTGACTTATCCAGCGGCCAGCCCCTATGCAATTCCAGCGTCGAGTGTCGACTCCGACGGCGTGCTAAGCGATTTCAGCCAGCGATCCCAGCGGTCGATTGCAGCGCCTGGCTCGAATATAAATAGCACAGTTCCTGATCACGTTCTTGGCAAGAACGGCATCGTCAATGACTGGTCCGAAGCCAGCGGGACAAGCATGGCTGCTCCGTACATTGCCGGTGCTTCGGTGCTTGTCCGTCAAGCCATGGAGATGGTCGGTATCGACGACATCAACATGGACAAAATCTACCATCATTTACAGAACACGGCCGATTCGGTCTGGGATTCCGTCACAGCGCAATCGTATGATCGACTCAATTTGCATCGAGCCCTCGATGCCTTGCTGCCCGACGACAATGTCGGCGACTCGCTAAGTTCTGCGGCTACGCTTGCCACCCAAGATCAAACCGTATCGGGATGGATCAACTCGCTGGGCGATCATGACGTCTATCGTTTCTCGCCCACACAGGACGGCGTCGTGCACTTGACGCTCGACTCGACGTACATTGAAAATCCAGCTTGGTCGATTTGGCACGATGGCGCGCAACAAATAGATTCTTCTGGCGATTCACTAGACATTCAAGTCGAAGCTGGCAAGACCTACAATTTCAGCTTGTCCGATGCTGCCACGATTGGATCATTCGAATTACAAGTTGACTGGCAGTCGGCGAACGATAGCGGTGGCAATTCACACAGCGGCACCGAAACGGACTTGGGTTCGGTCGCTCAGTTGAGTCGTAGCGTCACGGCGGGCGAAGCGTTTTCTGTGCAAGCGGCGCGTGACGGCATCATGACCGTGATCGTCGACTCCGCAAATTCTGCACTTGGAAAATTGCAAATTACCGATGCCGCCGGAGTATCGCGCGTCGATTCAACTTGGGAAAACGGCCAGTTGCGACTGGATTTACAAGTCCAAGTCGGCGCGGAATTGTCTTTTAAGATGCCGGACGGCGTCAGTTGGCAAGGCAGCTTGAAAGTGCTCAACCTAGTCGAGCAAACGGGAACCACCGTCCACGTTCAGGGTCTCCCTGAAGCCGACATTTTTCAAGTCGACTTGAGCGACAACATCGAATTGAGTGTTAACGGTGTCGCCTACCAGTTCAATTCGAGGTCAGTTCAGAGAATCGAGTTCGACGGCTCGTCCGAAGGCGATACGATCAACATTATAGGATCGGGGAACGCCGAGAAAATCGAAATGCGCCCCTATTCCTTTGCATTAGAAAGCTCTCAAATAACCATTACCGGTCAAGCCATCGAAGAAATCCACTTTGCGGGCGGAGGGGGCCCCGACCGAGCTTTCCTGTATGACGCCAACACGAATGACACGCTGTACTCGCACGCTCAAGAATCAGAGCTGGTCGGCGTCGGATATCGATTTTATGTATCGAATGTAAGTCGCTCGTTTTTCCATGCCACTGAAGGCGGTCAAGATATCGCATTTCTTTACGACAGCCAGGGCGACGACAGCCTCGCTGTCCGTCCTCAGTTCACAAGCATTCGAGGTAGCGATTATTTCAACTACGTCACCGGATTTGATCGTGTCAACGTATACGCAACCGAAGGCGGTGTTGATTCGGCCGAGCTGTACGATTCGGCTGGTGACGACCGCTTTAACACATCGGGCGATGCCGCCTCGATTGTGGGAACTAACTTTTTTAGCTACACGCGGTATTTCGAGAAAGTAGACGCATATGCAAATGCTGGCGGCAACGATGTCGCGTCACTGTACGCGAGTGACGGGTCTGCGTTTTCAACGGGCACCGACTTTGCAAGCTACAACGAAAACGGCTTGACGCGTGTGGCAACGGGGTTTGAGCAAAACGAAACAAACGTCATCGTCCAGTCGAATTCTACAAACCTGTCATTCCAGCCTCAGTCCATCGACAGTTTTCAAGGCGTGCCAAATGAATCATCTACGATCCACGGCGCGACGGAGCAACAGGATATAACTCTCAATGAAGTTGCGAATGGTGGCGAAGGCGAAGCAGACTTTATAGATGCCCCGACGCCCTACAACTCAGAGACAAAATCGGCTTGGTTGCTGGCTCGCGCGATGGAACATTTCGGGACTGACGAAGCTCTGTTACCCGACGCCGACGAAGTCTTGATCACCGACCCAACAATCGAAGCCAACATCCTAGCGAGTCTTTTCGAACGCCGCAGTTAACCCACCAGCCTAGTTTCTTCAGTGTAGAGCGATTGTCGCAATCGCTCGGAGTCCTGGATCTTTTTCCTTCATCATCCCGTGAACGCTCCTTCTCCATCCCCAGAACGTTCCCCAACGCAATTAACGATTGAGACAATCGTTCTACAATAGGCCAGTTTCTCTGTTGTTACGGCGATTGCCGCAATCGCTCGGTCAGTGTAGAGCGATTGTCGCAATCGCTCGGAGTCCTGGATCTTTTTCCTTCATCATCTCGCGAACGTTCCTTCATCATCCCCCGAACGCTCCTTCTCCATCCCCCAAACGTTCAGTAATGCAATGAACGATTGGGACAATCGTTCTACAATGGGCCAGTTTGGTAACTATTGCGGGCTAGGTAAATTGCGATTGCATAATAGTTTGCTTTAGACAGGAAACGAGTTTTTCGGTTAACGTTTTGGGCCCTTGGGACTCGAAAATTTAATCTTACGGATTCGTTTGGTAGCTTACAAACGAGCTGAGATTTTTCGTCCCGGGATCGAAATGGAAGTCGTTATCCGCAGGACCTTTCTAAAGGTGTCACTGCAATGGAATTCGACCGTTACCGCTATTTCATGTTCGGAGTAATTCTCTTTTTGCTCGGCATTCAGTTCCGCATGGTCGACTCCTTTGTACTGAACGAAGCGAGCACGAAAGTGCTTTACAAGTTTGCAAAGAAGTCCCAGATTGCCAGCAATGGCCCAGGAACGAATGCGTATATGCAGTTAAACAACAAAAAGACAATTGACCCACCCCATTGGCTTGGTTGGGCCATGTTGTCAGCAGGCAGCGTGGTTTGCTTGCATTCATTGGCATTGCCGAAGAAGAAGTAGCATATGGTCGTACGAGTATCCACTTGGGTTCGACGCGGAGGAACGTCTCCTGCGTTCTGGGTATTCGCGATTGCCGCGACCATTGTATTCGCGACTAATCTGTCGTCCCAGATGACGTGGACAGGTGAAGCTAGTTTTGCGAAAGACGCATTGGTAAAGCAGCCTGCGTATCGCACCAACCTTGACGAAGGCACTAAGCTTCCCGAAATGCTGGGAGTGTTTGGATTCTCAGAGCATCGATTCAAGTTCGTTGAACTCAGGGGTGAACATCGCGAATTTATTTGCTTGGAGAATTCGGCTCTTGAACGTGTCCAACAAGCGTCACAAGAAGAGTCGAATGACTGTGCATGGATTATCACCGGCAGCGTAACCCAATTCCGAGGCGAGAATTATCTATTCATCGATTCCGCCACGCCCGCGCCCAAGAGAACAATTGCGTCCCGCTGATGCATCACGAGGTATCCGTTGCCCATTCCGGGATATGTCGTTCGGTTGACGATCTTGCCACTTGATATTTCGTTTCATACCGTACTCAACTCGAGGCAGATGTTAAAAACCTCGGAAAGAAACCAAAAGAAACAGCCTGTGATGAGCTATTCGTGAACCAAAAATTCTGAGATTTCGTGCACTCGATCTCAATGACGGCTCAGTCTGTCCGTTTCATTTCCTGCGAATGATACCTAACGACCGCTCGTCCATATCTACAGCGCATTTCAACGAGCAGCTTCTCCATCTACCGACACTGAATAAATTATCATCCTGCTTCGTAGTCTTCGTTACCTTCGTTCCCTTTTGTTCCAATTGAAAAACGACAGAGTCCCACATGGAACAGAAGGAAACAAAGGAAACCAAGGAAGACTCAGATGTGCGAGGCGGGTTGGAAAGCTTTTGTGATTTCTCACGACCGGATAGGTGTTCAGTCGGCGGTGATCTTGTCGCAGGCCTGCCGGGCAGCTACCAATTCTTCACGGTCAACTCCCGCAGCTATCAGCGACTAACTGCGGTGGGAGCCTTTCATCCCAATCTAATACATCGCTTCATCTTCGTTACCTTCGTTTCCTTCTGTTCAAAATCAAAATCAGTGCCGAGTCTTATAAAGCAGAATTTAACAACGGAAACGACGCAACACTGAGATATTTCAGGCTGGGTCGAGTTCTTTCGTTAGCTATGGCCACAGATCTATTGCTGGAGCACGGCAAACCGTTATCACGCAATGCGAGCAGAGTAATAATCGTTGCATCTGTACACACGTAATCGTTAGCAAATAACGGCGGTTTAGTCAGTCGGCATGGCAACGGTATGAAGTTCGATTCCCGAACCATTGCCACGTTCCGCGAGAAACTTGTGAGGGATTCGTGTTCTCTTCATTTGGAGACGGGGTGGGCAGCGTGAATGACTCAAACTTTTCAAAACGAAAAGCGACAAACTGAATCGACCGTCCCAATTCGAGTGGGCTTGGAATCGCGAGTGTGACGTCGTGTGGCTATCACTACGGACTCCCGTGGACTTCGTTACGAGCCAAGAAGTTCGCGAGTACAACGTTGCAAGTCGTTCTAAATCCTCCGTTTTCGCCTTTTTTTAGTTGCAATCGTGCGCTAGAGCCTCATTCGCTTGTTTCATATTGGCGATTGCATTAGACTTTGTTGATCAGCATGTCTATTCCAGACACACGTGAGTCCGGTCTCGCGAAATCAATACGTGACCGAATGTGTTGTTGATCAGCGTACTTTGCTAGCAACTGCCGAGTACGTCCCGCCTAACCAAAGTCAATCGCTCCCACGCATTGGCTCCCACCATTAATCCAACCTTCCTACTCGTTTCCTAGCGGGGTCTGTTATGTATTTGACTCGTGCTTGCTCGGTCGTTGTTTTATCGCTTCTGGCTATACCAACTTCCGCTCAGCAACCTGACACTTCTCAACCCAATGTTGTCGATTCTTTGCCAAGCACACACAAGGTGACACTGAATTTTCGGGAGCAAGAATGGTTGTCGGTCCTCAAATGGCTTGCCAATGAACTGCAGCTTAACTTGGATTGGCAGACCTTACCCGAAGGGCATCTCAATTTGCACAGCGAGCGTGAGTTCGAGATTGGAGAAGCTGAAGACCTAATCAATATGCAACTGCTGGCTCGGGGATTCACTTTGTTGAGACGCGACGAAGTCCTGCGCATTGTACCGCTAAAGGATATTGACGTTACGCTCGTGCCTTATCTCGATCCGCAACAACTAGAATCAAGTCATCCTCATCAGTTTGTCCGCGTATCGTTTTCTTTGGATTGGATGATCGCCGACGATGCCGCCAAGGAATTCCTCCCGTTGCTGAGTCCTTACGGAACTTTGTTCGCACTGTCTAGCGCGAACCGACTCGAAGCGATGGATGCCGTCGTCAATCTCCGTGAAATTAGTCGATTGGTGAAGCGAGCGGAGACAGACGAAGTGCGTCGGGAGCGCATCGCCGAATTTCCCTTGAAGTATCGCAAAGCCGACGAAGTCGCCGTCAAAGTCCGGCAGCTAATCGGTTTACCGCCTGATGGCACGCCGAGCACTTCCGCGCAAACGCAACTGGACATTGAACAAGCTCGATTCAAAGCGGAAGCGGTCAAGCAAATGGGGGACAGCGCAAAGGAATTGTTGACGGACAAGAAGCCGACAATTTTCGTTTCCGTCAATGAAAAAGAAAACAGTATCCTAGTCAATGCACCACCGAATAAAATGGACGTCATTCGTCAAGCGATCGAAGCCTTGGACAAACCTCTTCCGGAAGGTACGACACCTTGGGAGACACTCAGTCGAGTGAAGGTACATGAAGTAAGTGGTTTCGATCCGGACACGATTACAAAACTGTTGACGTCGCTTCAAGAACAAGGAAACCTTTCGAAAAACTCTCGTATTCAGTACGAAGCAACCTACAATCGCTTGATCGTCTTTGCATCTCCTGACGATCAATTCACGATAGCGCAAGTCATTGAGAGTTTCCGTGCGCAAAAGCGTGAGTCTGTCGTAGTCGCGTTGGCCAATGTCGATCCGATCTACGCAGCCAAGGCAATCCAACTCATTCTCAAACCCGTGCCCCCTACTGCGAGTACCACAACGAGCCCCGTCGGCAAATTCCAGGCCGAAGCTGACCCAGACCATCAGCGATTGCTGCTTTGGGCCACGGCGGAGGAAGTAAAAGAAGTGCGAGAATTCCTGACGCGATTGGGCGAATCCTTTTCTCCGGTCGATGCCGATGCCAAGGTTCGGGTTGTAAACCTTCAAGGCACGGATCTTAAGGCCATCTCGCCGAGGCTTGAAGAGCTGTGGCGCGACGTGAGCGACGTACCTTTGATTATCGAACCGAACGCAGCGAAGGAACCCACCGACAAAACACCTACATCGGAAGTCCAATCCCCAGTTCCTTCGACGGTCGATTCCAATTCATCGCACATTTCAGACCCGAATACAGTTCTGAAAATGAATAATACTCCCACGTCATTGATTTCTGCACGCATCGCCGAGCTTTCATCGACTGACAATGACTTACCCAGTAAGGATTCAAATCAATCGGACGTCCCGCCTCTGCGCATCATCGAAGGAGAAAATGGCGAAGCGATCATCTTGTCACGCGATCCGCGCGTCGTGGAATCAGCCCGAATATTGTTATCGCAGTTGACTAAATCGGAGAACAGCATTCGAGCTATTTCGCTCAAGCATTCGCAAGCTAATTCGGTGAAACTGCAACTGGACGCAATGTTGCAGACTGCGACCACTGCCACCGTGGCAAAGCTTTCTTCCGTTAAAACGTTGAAGATCGACGCGGACTCGCGCACCAATCGACTGCTGATTCAAAATGCCTCTGCCAGCCAGTGGGATTTGATCAATGACCTAGTACCCGTTCTCGATCAACCGACAGAAGGTGATCAGCCTATGGTTCGCAAAGTGGTTACTTATCGTTTCAAGTTTCGAAACGCGACGCAAGTTGTCGATGTGGTCAAGGATGTGTTTCGAGACTTGCTCAGCATCAACGATCGTGCTTTTTCAAGTTCAACCGCGATCAATCGAACTGTCGGCTACAACCGAAACTTGGCAGCAACAGCTTCGAATCCGGAGTATCAAGGCCTACTCGCTGTCGCGGTTGACAAGGACGCCAACATATTGATCATCTCAGCTCCAGCTTACTTAGCCGATGAAGTTCTCGATTTGGTTGAAGCGATAGACACGCCCTCCGACGGTAACGCCGTCGCCATCGTCCCCTTTCCAAGCAACCAGTCAAAGACCAAACCGCAAAGCCCGTCGCTTTTAAAAATTTTGTCTGAAGGCGGAAAACGATAGACTACTATGGGCACCTTTTAATGGGCGTCTAGATAGGGTTGTATGGGCAATCGCTGTAATACTGGTTTTAAATGCGTTGTCCAGTAATCGTACCGCAATGGACCCTTAGGCTAACTGGAGTTACTTCTACCTCGAAAAGAGTCCAGTTGTCGTCATATCTCGTTCGATCAAGTGGGATTACATTTCGCTAGAGAGAAATTGAACCAAAAAAAACCGTAGAGGGCCAATGGCCTTTTCGGTGGTGACTATGCACGAATTCCAAGCCATGGAGTATTCCGCAATCATCGAATTGAGTTAAACCATAAAACCACCCCATCCCAGAACACGAGTGAACGGATGTCGCGAAATCGGCATGACGATGGCATGGATTGCGCGTTCGATAAGGAGGAACTTAAAAAGTGTCAGTAGTTTACATGTTTCGTATCGTAATCGAGCATTGTGAGCGGAGAGGACAAATGCCTTTCAGTTCCACTGCCCGAAAAGATTACGGGCGATTTCAGCCAGCCATTGTTTGTCAAACGCGATAAGTGATGGGGGCGAAAGCTTATTCAGGCAAGTTGCACGGTTTCACATGCTGCAGGGTAGATTGGCTCATTTGATAATTGTGCTGCAGACCTGCGGAAATGACTTTGTCAAAATTAATGCGATAAAAAAATGCGTTTTTTGGGCGGATACTGGTGCCGGATTTCACTCTTACTTTGGAGCAGAGGATTGCCGTCCAGCGTTCGGACGAAACCGAAAACGAGGCACCTCTATCAATTTGTAGCATCAAAAATACCCCAGGAAAGAAATTCGCTTGAGGGAAGTGTCACCATTCGAAATTTGATCAATCCCAAGTTTTTTGCAACTCGATTCCTAGTTATTACTCAGTGGATAAAATAATGAAACCAAACTTCACGGTCCGAAGTATTGCGATTGTTTTTGCAACCTTATTGTTTTCTTCGACCAACAACTCCTTTTCGTCAGCACAAGGATTGGATGCTCCGTCAGACTTGGTCGCGCAAGCCAGTGTCCCGGGGGATTTGGCGGTCTCTCTGTATTGGATCGACAATTCTCTTACAGAGGATGGCTTCGAAATTCAACGAAGTACAGGAATAGGTTCCACGAATTTCATCACGATTGACGTTGTTTTGCTGAACAACATCAGTTCCTACAACGATGTTGGACTGGACGAACATACCACGTATAATTATCGGGTCCGCGCCTTCGACGGGGCTGAAGTTTCAGGGTTTAGTGGCGTGGCGACCGCTATGACCAGTTATGCCCGTCCGGATCAGATATCAGGGCTTCAAGGTGAAGTCATCGGTGGTTTGGTCGGATTGACATGGATTGACAATGCTACCAACGAGACGCGATACGAAGTCGAAAGAGCTGAAGTGGGTGTTTCTACTCAATTTACAACGATCGCGACTCTTGCACCGGATGCCACCAGTTATGTCGATGAAACCGGACTAGATGGAGCGGTCTACGACTATCGCGTGCGACCTTGGCACTTTGACGTTGAAGGCGGAGCTCCTGACGTCGTCACAGTTGATATGGGACCAGGAATTGCATCGCCAACGTCTGTTTCAGCGAGGGCGATTTCGAAAACATCGATCGAGCTTTCCTGGAAAGGGCCTGTCACCCAGGGCACATCAGTGCAGATACAAAGATTCAATCTAGATTCCGGCTTGTGGGCCACCATTGGGCAGGTGAAAACCTCCGATCGCAAATTCAGGGATAAAGGATTGACAACTCAGACAATGTACATCTATCGCCTGCGGGCTATTACGACGACAGCAGTTTCACCTTGGGTAGCAGCGGTCGCTACAACGAAGTGATTGAGTTTGATTGGAAATATGAAAAGGTGGCATGAAGCAAAAAACTTAATCTCAAAGCTGCCTCGGGCTAATTTTGGATTATACGCAGACGGTTAAAAATCTTTTCGACCAAACAATCCTGATGACGGGTGCCACTCTCGACAATCTTCATTGTCAGCTTATTTGATTGCTGGCGTGGATCGCGTAGCAATCGGGGCAGTATTCGTAGATGATGTCGACATCATCCGGCGCTGCCGAATCTGGTCCCCAAAGATTGATCCCATCGACGCAGTCGCTCCGCAGGACAGTCAAGATGTTCATTATTCGACCTTTGCAAGCGGGTGTATTGCATTCCGTTCTGGGCGGCCCGTGCATCAGTCCCTCGGCAGTGCAACTACGATCCTAGTCATCCGCCAAGCTGTTATCGCGTGAGACCTTTTTTACAGTGCCAAGCAACCTGCGATGGATTAAGTCCGCCAGCAAAAAGGTTGCGGAGGCCTGTGAGAGCTAGGAGACATCCATAAGGAAAAGGAAACTTCGTTTCCTCTGCCGACTCACGTACGCGCTACGGCTTCTCGATTACTTTTTCGATTCGTTCGGCTATCGTTTTGAATTCTGCGCGATCGCGGAATGAGTTAAAATTGGAGTCTTCAAGGAGCATTTTGAGATCGCGAAAACCGATGTCGACGGCTTTGGAAAGTGTTTCCATGGTCCGAACAATTTCGGATTCCGCGTCTTCTGGCTTAAGTCCTGAATCGGCTTCGTTGCAAAGCAAGGCCAGCGTCGCGTGATTCGAAGCCATGTCGTACGTAGCCCCTGGCGATAGCGACGGCATCTGCAATCGTTGTGCGATGGCTTCGCGGAAGGCGGCGACGGCTTCGGCGTTTCTTCCAGATTTGCCAAGTACTCTCCCAAGCCCCGACAACGTGTATCCATACCCGTTTCGAAAATCGGTAACCGTGGGACTGGCCTTAACGATGCGATCATGCAATTCGCGAGAACGTTGATATGCCTCCAACGCTTTCGGAAGGTTCTCGCTGGATAAGTAATTATCAGCGAGGTTGTTTAGGCTGCGCCCTAGCTCGCGTGCGAAACCATAGTTCTCTGGATTTTCCTTGACAAGTTTTTCCTGAATGGCGATGGCGACTGCTAACGACTCCATGGATTTATCTAAGCGCCCTGCACGATCCATGGCGACGCCGATGTCCATATGGTTGCCAGCCAAACTAACCCGATATTGGGTTACTTGCGGGTTGGCTTCTATCAGTCGATCAAGCAATGCTATTGCTTTCTTGTATTCTCCGACAGCGCCGTCAAAATCGCCAAGGTAACGCTGCATCCAACCGAAGTTCGTATGACTTTGAGCAAGCTCGCTTTGGTATCTCGCAATCGTGGGGTAACGTTCGGTTATCTCGAACTGAACGTCGATCGCTTTGCGCATCTCGACAAGTGCGGCTTTAGCATCGGTACGCGAAAGCGTCGCGCCCATGTTGTTGTAAGCACGCGCTAAATTACCGCGATAGTCGACAACGTCTGGATTATCCGCAACGAGCTCCAATAGCAATTCGGCCTCGCGCCGATAGTCAGCAAGTGCTTCGTCAAGTTTGCCCGTATTCAGGTACACATACGCAATGTTGCCATGAATGTCGGCCAGCGCCGCTTTGATCTCAAGCGACGTCGGGTTTTCTGTAAAGAGTTGCACCAATATCTGCTTGGCTTGACCGTATGATTCCAGTTGTTGGTCGGGCAATGGCTGCACCTCGGCTATCCCAATGTGCGCTTTGGCAAGATCAAGCTGCACCGTCGATTGTTTGGGGTTCCGTGTCGCGAGGTCGTTGCGAATGGCCAGTGCTTGTTTGAATTGCACGAGTGCATCTTCGCGGCGACCGGTTTTGGAGCAGACCACGCCGATATTGTTGTGTGCAAATGCCAGTTCACGATTTAACACCACCGCAGACGGATCTTTGGCCAGGGCCTTCTTGAGAATCTCGATCCCCTTTTCATACAAGCCCACGGCATCCAATTGGTTACCGGTGCTTGTTGTGAATCCACCAAGCTGAAGATGAATGGTTGCCAGTCCACCCAGAGCTTCTTCACTCAAGTCGTCCGATACGTCCAATTCTGTCAGGAGCGATTTTGCTTCGTTCCAGCTAGATTTTGCGCCGTCAACATCACCGGTATCCTCCTGCAGTCCGCCGATCTTGCTGAGCCCCCGAGCGACTTGCACGCGATCTTCGTTTTGCGGGGCTGAGGATTTTACTAAGTCGCGATAAACGGACAGGCCTTTGCGATACACGCCCAAGGCCTCGGCTTTGTTCCCAATTTGGGCCGTGAGTTCCCCCAACTCAAAATAAGCTTGTCCGAGAGCACGTCGCGAAACAGGATCACTCTGCTGGACCAGCAGATTTTCCAAGCGTCCGTAGAACGTAGCCGCACCCTGTAGAAGACGCGTTCGGAGTTCTTTGAACCGAGCTTCTTTGAGCAACAAATCTTCGCTGATATCACCATGAAAGATTCCGATCGCTTGTCGAGCCAACTCGAATCGTTCCGTTTCGCGCCGGAATGACTGCTCCAAGGCGTCATTGGACTCGCGCAGTTTTTCGTTCGACGCGTCTGTCGCGGCTTTGGCATTTTCCACCAACTTGCGTTGTTGATTGGCCGTGACAAATCCATACGAAGTTCCGATGATCCCAACAACCAGCGAGGCTGCGACTAAGAGGGCAGCGACCACGGGGCCTCTATGTTGTCGCAGAATCTTTTTTAGGCGATACGCCTGGCTTGGCGGATGAGCTTGAACCGCTTCGCCAGCAAGGTAACGAGCGATGTCGGCGGCAAAACCGTTTGCGGTTTCATAGCGTCGCGTTCGATCCTTTTCCAAGGCCTTCATCACGATCCAATCGAGTTCGCTCCGTAGGAGAATCGACAGCTTACTCGGCTCAATTCCGCGATTAGCAGAAAGGCTTGGTAGGGCATCCGACGAACTGAGTTTTGTACTGGGACGCGGAGGATCGACTTCGCGAATGATCCGTAACACTTCGGCATAACCGGCTTTTTCAAGCTGCCGTTTTTCAAAGGGCGGCGTCCCGGTTAATAACTCGTAGAGCAATACGCCAAGGGAGTAGATGTCGCTACGGGTGTCGACATCCAGCTGCTGAAAACTCGCTTGCTCAGGAGACATGTACTGGGGCGTTCCCACCACACCGAACCCTGTGTCAACGGTCTTGTCGGTAAGGGATCCCCCTGTTGCTTTGGCGACACCGAAATCGATGACTTTGGGAACGGGTTTGTCATCGACGACAGTTACCATCACGTTCGAAGGCTTAATGTCGCGATGGATGATTCCCTTTTGATGAGCATGCTGGATGGCTTGGCAGACGGGAATGAAGAGTTCGAGTCGTTGCGTTGGTGTCATTCGATGAGAATCACAAAACTCCGTGATCGGGACTCCCTTGACCAGTTCCATCACAAAGTACGGTGCACCGAACGCCGTAACACCGCCGTCGAGAATTCGGGCGATGCTGGGATGGTCCATAATGGCCAGGGCTTGCCGTTCGGCTTCGAAGCGAGCCAAGACACTTTTGGAGTCCTGTCCAGTTTTGATAAGCTTGATCGCAACAAGTCGCTTGACAGGCTCGCGCTGCTCCGCCTTCCAAACCGTGCCCATACCGCCTTCGCCAATGCACTCAAGCAATTGGTATTTGCCAGCGATCAACGTATCGGGCTTGGCCATGCTACCAACTGCATGGACTTGGGTAGTTCGATGACCTTTGGAGGGGTCATCATGTGGCTCACTATAGCTTGTCGGCTCATTCGGATCGGACGACATGGTTGGCCCTCGAAAATGAAGCTTCGAAGTGAATCATCAGCAAAAATGCGGTACTCCGTCTTGCTCTGAATCACATGTTTATACATCTTTGTGTCCGTTCGTGTCACTAGTACGTAGGAGTACGTGAGTGAGAAGTTGCCCAATCGATTCGCGCGATATTGTGGACCGAATCGAAAAGGCAGGGGTGTCAATGGATGCGAAGAAGAAGAAGGAGGCCAAACGATAGAAACAGGTAATGTACGATTGCACCTGCCGTCGCTCCGCGACTCGCGGTTTTTTCGCGACCTTTTACCTGGGACTCACGTCCCAGGCTTTAGCCTGTCGTTGTTCCGCGACTGAGAGCTTGGCGTTGTTCTGCGACTGAAAATCTAGCGTTGTTCCGCAAAGGGGAGCCTAGTGTTGTTCAGCGACTGGGAGCCTGGCGTCGCTCCGAGGGCTGGCGTTGGTGCCAGGGGGAATCGGCAGATTGCTGAAAAATCTGCGAGGGCTACGGTCTTTTAGATCTAGTACGACTTCAGTCTCCGGATTGGCGGACGAGGATCGGGGGTTCGGGAGAGGGTGGCTGATTGCTGGTGAGTACGGGGCGGAAGATGCCGCCCGCGCCTTGCCAGTCTTCTACTCGGACGACAATATCAATCATTTCCTTTCCAATACTTGCCACAGGAATGGCAAGCGTTACATTTTGATCGAACGCGGTTTTGCGAGTCGCTTGATCGCCGCCTGAACCGCAATGCTGACCATCGATGTACAACTCGAAATAGTCATCCACTCCAGTGAAGGTCAAGTATCGCGAATCTTTGGGCAGCTTGACGCGTTTCGCATACCAAGCCCATCCGTCGACGTAGCCAAAGCCTTGCCCATCCCAGTGGCTTCCAATGCGAATGGGTTTCCAATCGCCGCGATCTGTTACGGCACGCTCCCAGTGTTCGGCCAACCCCATGTTGGACTTGTCGGGTTTGAATAACCAGCCATCTTTTTCAAGTTCGATTAACTGCACGGTAAGGTCAGATTGCATGCGCTCGATTTCTTCTTCGGAGAATGAATCAAGCGTTTTGCTTTCAACTATTCCTGACATCAGATTTTCGAGTACCAGCGGTCCTGCAGCACCAAAATTTTCATCGTGCTGCAAAGTCGAAACCGCCAGTCTTCCTTTGCCGATATTTGCCAACCAGCAAAGGGCATGAATTCGAAAGTCTTTTCGATCGTGATTGTCCCAAAGCAAAGCCCACGGCGTTACATGATCAAGATAATCCGGGGCGATCATTACAGGTCCGGCAAGATCGAACGTCTGCAGTTCGGAAATCAAATTACTCATTGCAGGTTGCTGGCTAGCCTCGCGGTTCACCACGACTCCGCCCCGCAAAAACCAATGGTCAGACACAGGAAATGAACCTGCCCGTCCATCAGGGAGCATCAATACATGTCCCCCTCGCAACATCCAGTCGAATAGCGGCAAATCAAAATGTTTGGCGATAACCGCCGAACGCGAAAGGTCCATCGTCTCCGTCCAGATTGGAAGTCTTGCAATCGACTTATTGGAAGAGTCCTCCGACACGCTCGCATGTCGATACCAAGTCCGACTGTTTTTGAATTCTGTTGCGGCGGGCAATATCCAAATGGGCCAGCGATTTCCAACTGTTGAGTTGCCGTGCTTTAGTTCAGCAGAAAGTGTGGCTTGAGTTGGGGCCTGGACTGTGGGCAGGGTTGCTTGGACTTGAAAATTTTCAATCGCAGAATTTGGTTGATTTGGTATCGCTTCTACTGAAGCAGGCACGTTGCCAAACTCTCCTGAAATTTTTACAACAAGCTGAGCTGTGTCACTTATCTCAATTCCATGCACAGAACATCGCAGCCTGTCGCCACCTACAAAACTGCGAGCGTCGTTTTTGGTTTCTAAAGCCAACATGCTTTCGCCGTGCCATGACCATTCTTTCTCAGGCCATTTTGGTTCGCCGCGAAAGTTCATGAGGCCCATCGCCGCAAAAGGAAAATCTCGAATTACGCTAACGACATAACCTTGGCGGGGCATTTGATAGCGGTATCGCTCGATCTGGAATTTTCGCATGGCCAATGCATTTCGCAGAGAATCGGACTCGATGGCGGCTACACTTTCGGGACTCGTTAACTTTTCTAATCGTTGAACTGTAGCATCGATTTCCGAGGCGGAGTGCAATTGGGTCGGATTATTTTCAGTCGCTGTGATGGGCTGAATCGACTTGCCCGAAGTCCACGTGTCGGCAGCGATGGCTTCGCCCAACATAAGCGGTTTTGCATCGCGTTCCGAAATGTGCTTTCGCAGTTGGTCCAACGTTGCACGCCAAGTGTGATTATTGCCGTAAGGATGATCGTCGTAAAAATCATGAATACGATGCCAGCCGATCCAACTGCTGTCGTCTTCGACAATTGACTCGGGAATCAATTGATGAGCCCGGTCGTATAGCTGCTTGATGACGTCCAACTCCGCCGAATGGCCCGTCTCACATGTCAAGCTCCGCAGGAGAATCGACGGATGGTTTCGATCGGAATGGAAAAACTCTTCGTATTCAGCTCGAAGGTCTGGCAGGAACTCCTGCGTCAATTTGGGATGCCAAGTCGGGTATTCCATCCACGCCAGCATTCCCATTTCGTCGCACAGTTCCAGATACTCGGCGGGTGGAAACCACAGGCAGAATTTCATCAGATTGAAGCCGTAACTATCAAGCATCGCCAACTCCCGGCGCATGAAATCCGGATCTAACGACGGAGCAATTCGCGGTGGCGCGTAGCCCCAATTCAAAACCCCACGAAGCGTGATCGGTCGTCCGTTTAGCCAAAGTTCGTTGCCACGCGTTTCGACTCGACGGATGGCAGCATGCGTGCGTAGCTTGTCAAGCTCGCGTCCTTCGCTGTCTTGCAAAACGATTTCCAATTGATAACGATGTGGTGACTCTGGCGACCAGCGATGAATGACACTCGGAACAATGGTGAGTACCGCAAAAGCTTTGCTGTCGAGTGACTGCCATTGCCAATCGCAAACCGAATCCTCGGGTTCGACGATTCGAACACCGAGGCGTCCGGCAGGCGTGGTGGATAACTTGTTTTTCGCAGTGACTTGGATATCGATCCTATCGTGCGACCAGCCTGCGGCTAACATGGTCAGATCATCGATGTAGCTTGATTCTTTGGTGACGATCAAGCGAACAGGCTGCCAGACGCCTCCGAAATGGGGTAGGAAAACAGGCAGAAAGCCTTGCGTGTTGTGGCCGGGTCGTTCATCGACGACGACCGTTAACTCAGCGCCCTGGCGATAGGTATCCGTGATATCGATTCGCCAAGCGGTCCAGCCGCCAAGATGTTTGCCGATGGATCGACCATCGAGGAAGACTTCCGCAAAGGTCGCAACGGCATCGAACTGCAACAAGATTCGGCTGGTGTCATTCGGTTTTATCGCAGGCAATGTGGTTCGATAAGTCGCTTGACCGTCGAATTGATAGCCAAAGGTCGTTTCCCAACTGTCGTCGACGCCGATGTTCGTCCATTTTTCCGTGGTCGAGGTCTTTACTTGCCAGTCTTTCAAATTCAGGACTGTACGAGAATCGGCAAAGTCAGTTTTAGCTGATGCTACTGATGCCAAGCAAAGGAGTAGCAGGTATGCGATGGCGCGTGTCATGTCGGTCCTCAATTAATCTGGTGGCTTAATCTTCTACCTTAATTTCCAAATAATTCGGCCCCTCACCCCTCGTCCCCCTCTCCCCAGAAGACTGGGGCGAGGGGGGGGCAAGGTCTTTAATCTTGTAGCAGGGCTAATCTGGTGCCTTAATCTGGTGCCTTAATCTGGTGGCAAGGCTCTGCCTTGCCACCCGCTGCATTGCAGGCTCTGCCTGCTCCCCCTGAGCCAATCTGTGCCTTACGAGGCGGAGCCTCGGGGGCAATGCGTTACAAGGCGGAGCCTTGTAACGAGGATTAAGAGAGTTTTTTACTACGACTCTTCGTCGGAACGAAGCTTTGCCAGGATCGAGTAGTCTTCGAGCGTTGTGGTGTCGCCAACTTGTTCTTTTCCGGCAGCGATGTCGCGCAGCAATCGCCGCATGATCTTTCCGGAACGCGTCTTTGGGAGCGACGAAGTGAATCGAATATCATCGGGCTGAGCAAGTGCGCCGATTTCATGGCGAACGTGCATTTTCAATTCGTGACGCAATTCTTCGTTGGGAGCATGGTTCTTCAGAGTTACAAATGCAGCGATCGCTTGGCCTTTGATTTCATCTGGACGGCCCACTACGGCAGCTTCGGCTACACTCGGATGGCTTACCAGGGCGCTTTCGACTTCGATGGTACTTAATCGGTGCCCGGACACATTAATCACATCGTCGATCCGGCCCATGATCCAGTAGTAGCCATCGTCGTCACGACGCGAGTTATCCCCCGCCAGATACATGTGCGGCACTTTTTTCCAATATTGTTCAACATAACGTGCATCATCAGCCCAAATGCCACGCAACATGCCTGGCCAGGGTTTTTCTATGCAGAGCATTCCACCTTGGTTCGGCGGAACGTCGTGATGAGACTCATCGACAATACGCGGTACGATGCCAGGCAACGGTCGTGTGCAACTGCCGGGCTTGAGAGGGATAGCGCCGGGGAGGGGTGACATCATGATGCCACCGGTTTCGGTTTGCCACCAAGTATCGACAATCGGGCATCGACCGCCACCGATCTTGTTGTAATACCACATCCAAGCTTCCGGGTTGATGCCTTCGCCAACAGACCCCAACAAGCGAAGGCTGCTCAAGTCATATTTGTCGACATGATGGTCGCCCCACTTGATAAAAGCGCGGATTGCCGTCGGGGCAGTGTAAAGAATTGTGGCTTTGTACTTTTCGATGATCGACCAAAATCGTTCTTCGTTCGGCCAATTGGGAGCGCCTTCGTACATGACTTGCGTCGCACCTGCCGACATAGGGCCATAAACAATGTAACTATGCCCAGTGACCCAACCGCAGTCGGCCGTGCACCAAAAAATATCGGTATCGCGATGGTCAAAAACCCATTCAAACGTTCGCTTGACGTATAGGTTGTAACCGGCAGTCGTATGACGAATGCCTTTTGGTTTGCCGGTTGAACCGCTCGTGTAAAGGATAAAAAGTGTATTCTCGCTATCGACAGGCAGGGCAGGGCAGTCATCGCTCACGTCAGCCGTCAACTCATGCCACCAGTGATCGCGGCCTGCGGTCATTGCACATTCATGACCAGTGCGTTTGAGCACAATGCAATGCTTGACCGTGGGATTTTTTTCAAGAGCCTCGTCGACCGTTGCCTTGAGCGGCAATGCCTTGCCGCGACGCCAACCGCCGTCGGCTGTAATTTGAACTTTGGCTTGAGCATCGCTGTTGCGGTCTGCGATCGCTTCGGCGGAAAAACCACCGAAAATTACTGAGTGAATCGCGCCCAATCGAGCACACGCGAGCATGGCAATGGCAAGTTCGGGAACCATGGGCATGTAAATGCTGACCATGTCGCCTTGTCCTACACCAAGTTTCTTCAGGCCGTTGGCAAATCGGCAGACTTGGCGCAGCAGGTCCGAGTAAGTCAACACGCGAGTGTCACCGGGCTCTCCTTCCCAATAGATCGCAACTCGATCACCTCGACCTGCAGCTACGTGAGCGTCCAAGCAATTGTAGGAAGCATTGGTTTTGCCACCGACAAACCATTTTGCAAAAGGCTCGTCCCATTCAAGCGTCTTGGTAAATGGTTCGAACCAATGCAGATACTCTCGAGCTTCCTTGGCCCAGAATGCTTCGATGTCCTTTATCGACTCGTTGTAGAGGGACTCGTAGGCTTCGAGAGACCCGATCTTTGCAGCCTTCGCGAATTCTGCACTGGGCGGAAAAAGCCGAGTCTCTTGCATGACCGTGACGACTTGACCGGACGCTGTTTGTCCCATTGAAAGACCTTTTTCTATTAACGTGATTAGTAAACTGTTTGGGGGCAGGAATTGATTGGCAGGTTTGGAAAATCGGTCGCTTGCCTGGTAGTCGACCAATATGCTGGCTGGCAATTGCTCGTTGCCAGTCGACGATCGCGACTGAAACGATCGAGCTGCCGATCCAACTCGGATATCGCTTGAAAATTGTCGATCAGTTTGTACACATTGTCAACAAACGCTTGACTTAGAGTTTCATTATGCAAGCCAGCTTTTCTTGACGCTTGCCGTCAACGAGAACCGCGTAGCGGATTAAAATTTGATTCCCGCAAATGGAAGGAGTAGCCAAGGTCTCGTCGCCTAGTTGATTCTTGCGGACTAAGTCAAGTTTGTCGGGTGTAGCGCGAAAGATGCTGGTTTCGCCGGTTTCATTGGTCGCGTAGATTCGATCTCCAACTTGGACTAGCGACGCGCTAAAATTCCCGCCAAGTCGAGTTTTCCACTTTTCTTCGCCGGTATCCGATTTCCAGCACGCGGCAATGCCCGCATCAAGCACGGCGTATAAATGCCCGTCGTGGCAAATCATCGAAGGAACGTAAACTCGCTCGTCGTTCTGCCAAACGATATTCTTCGAGCCATCCGCGAGAACAGCACTGATGTGATTTCTCGGATAACCGCCTGACGAATAAACGTGTTTACCGTCCGTAACGGTGGACGTGACGCATTCCGTCGTTGCTCCTTCTACTTCCCAAATCGTTTTTCCGGTCCTCGGTTCAAAACTAGAGATCAAATTGCAGCCAGTCAGCAGCAACTGATCTCGGCCCGCTATGTTGAGTATTACAGGGGAAGGGTAATTTGGATCGCTGGGTCGATCTCGTTTCCATATTATGTCGCCGGTGGATTGGTCCAACGCTGCTACTGCACCGCCGCCTTTGGTGTCGACGGTGACATACACGAACTTCTCAAAAAGCGCAGGTGAAGAACCGTAGCCTTGGTGAATCGAGTAGTCGCAAATCTTTGTTTGCCAAAGCTGCTTTCCTTCAAGATCGAGTGCTGTCGTAAAGACCGCGCCGCTGTTTGCAAAGTTGACATAGATTCTTCGTCCATCACTGGCTGGCGTCGTCGACGCGCCGGTAGAACGCTCGTTTTTGCGCATCGCGCCTGTGGCATGGACGACTTTATCCCACACCTTCTTGCCCGTGGCACGGTCCAGGCAGAGTATCGATTGACTACCTGCGACTTCATCGCAAGTCGCTAAATAGATGAGATTGCCGACTGCGATCGGTGAACCATTGCCTCGTCCTGGAATGTCAACAGACCAAGCGATATTCTTTTGGTCGGACCATTCCGTTGGTACATCGGGTGATGCGATCGCAACGCCGTTCCGAAACGGTCCACGCCACCAAGGCCAATCGGAATCTTTCAATGCTTCGAAACCGGGTGGCGATGCGGACGCCAAGCATCCGAGACCCGTCAGGCAAATCAAAAACGCATTCCGAAATGTAGATAACATCGGCATCTTTTTAAGAACTCCTCAAGGCGGGAACGATCGAGCGGGAAGTTGATTCTAAGTCGCCAAGGCTGCTTTTACTACCAACCCAATCGGGCTGATCGCCTGTGAAATAGCCGATCGAAGAGATTTTGCTGTGATTCTCTTGTAATTGCAATTCATGGATACTTGGTTTAGAAAATGGCTTGGACACACAGCACGCGCTGAGTTATTACGATACACCGCTTTTTGAAATTCATCTTTTAGAATTGGATCTCGCATCATGGCAAAGAAAAAAGCAGCAACTCCCGTCAAGAAAAAGAAGACCGGTCGAATCATTTTGAAAACCGGAGAAGCACTGGTCGAAGCCGAACAAGCTTGGTCTGCTGCGGAGCCCGAAGTCGTTATTGGCGAACTTGACGGTCCAGTCGGCTACGCTATCGCCCAACTCATCGGCAACCAAGTCAAAGGTCACACTAAGGTCTTTGCAATCCTCAATAGTGACGTTCAAATCCGGCCCGCGACGGTCATGGTTAGCAAAGTCACCGTGAATAGTTCCAAGTACACCAATATTCTCATGGGAACCGTACAAGCGGCGATTGCCCACGGAGTCCTCGACGCCGTTCGTGCTGGCCATATCCCGAAGAGCAAAGTCAACGACTTAGGGATTATCGTCTCGGTATGGTTGGACCCATCGATCGTCGATGTAAAGTTTGATCCGAATGTACTGTTCGAAACCAATCGTGCAGCGACGACCAAGGCGATCGCCAAAGCTTTAAGTGATGAACCATCGATCGACTGGCTTCTCAAGAACCAGGACAAAGTCCCTCACTTCTTCCATCAGCTTGCGCTCGAAGGCAAACTGGATTAAGCCGTTTAGCAAAATCAATGCGGCACGCCGATTATAGTTTCAACGATCGGCGTGCCAAAGGATGGTTATCGTGTGCGAGAAAACTGGTGGCAGATTATTTGCTCGGGTACTTTTTCTACGAATCGTATTTGTGGTCGCAGTTTGCGCTGCAATAGGCGTTCGCGGCGGTGACGGCATCTCGACTCGGCCCAATTTCGTGTTCTTTCTCGTCGACGATTTAGGCTGGGCAGATATCGGGTGCAACGGAAGCATGTTTTACGAGACGCCCAATATTGATGCTTTGGCTGCCTCGGGAATAAACTTCAAGTTTGGCTACGCCGCCTGTCCCGTCTGCTCTCCAACGCGCGCGAGTATTTTGACTGGGAGACATCCGGTCAAGCTAGATATTACGGATTGGATTCCCGGTGACGACGCAAACCGAGTCAAGGACGGGCGATTCAGGCACATCGACGATCGAAGTAGCTTGAGTTTATCCGAAACGACAATTGCGGAAATGTTGAAACAAAATGGCTACGAAACTTTCTTTGCCGGCAAGTGGCATTTAGGAGGCGAAGGTAGTTTGCCCACCGATCATGGATTCGACGTTAACATTGGCGGATGCGACAAAGGCCAACCGCCTGGCGGTTACTACGCGCCTTGGAATAATCCTTACTTGACTGCCAATTTCGAAGGCGAATATTTGGAAGATCGTCTCACGGACGAATCGATCAAGTTTTTGGAGTACAGGGATTCAACCAAACCATTCTTGCTGTACTTGTCGTTCTACAACGTTCATACTCCGATTACACCCTACAAAAAACGCTATCCGCAGTTTCTCGAAAAAGCGTCAAAGTATTTTACCGACCAGTCGCCATCGATGCCTGAGCATTTCGGTCGGTCGCGTACTCGCCAAGACAACCCAGAGTATGCGTCGATGGTTTCTGCAGTTGATGACAGCGTGGGACGGGTATTAGAACGACTTGAGGCGCTGCATCTCAAGGAAAATACCGTCGTCATATTCACTTCGGATAACGGGGGATTGTGCACTCTCAATCAACCGGGTCCAACTTCGAATTTACCGCTGCGGAGTGGCAAAGGCTGGCTGTATGAAGGCGGTATTCGAGTACCATTGATTCTGCGCATTCCTGGGCTTGCTGCTGCGAACCAATTCAGCGATATCCCAGTGACAAGTATGGACTTTGCACCAACGATACGTGAGCTTGCCAGCATTGCTCCACTGGCGAATGTCGAATTGGACGGAACGAGTCTTTTGCCCGCACTGCGAGACTCAACAAAACTGATCGATAGAAAACTTTATTGGCATTATCCCCACTATCACGGTTCAACTTGGCGGCCAGGCGCGGCGGTTCGAGATGGCCGATGGAAGCTGATTGAATTTTACGAATGGGATCAATCTGAGTTGTACGACATACAAGCAGATCCCGAGGAACGGAATGATGTCTCGCGATCGAATCCGGAGGTGGCGGGTCGCTTGAGCAAAGAATTGGCATCTTGGCAGAAAACGATGAACGCCAAGATGCCTGTTTCAAGGTAAACGAAATTGTGGCCGAAGCGACGGCCCGTGATCGTCAAGGATTCGAATCTTTAGCGATTGCGTTTCTTAGGCGGTGGTTGGCCAACATCGTTCGGGTCTCCACCGTTTTGCACCATCGCAGCTTCGAGTGAAACCGTCTTGATCAGCGACAAGTCGTTCGCAGAATACTGAAAAAGCTTGTTGTTGTGAAGTACAAAAACATAGGACGCGTTTGCAGCGACGGAACCGGTCGCCATTGGCATCATGCCAAAGCCACCACCGCCACCGGGCATTCCGCCTTGACCGCCCGCGCCTCCATTGAATCCGCCGCCAAAACCACCGACTCCCCCGGCACCGCCCGCGAAACCGCCGCCTGCTCCACCAAAACCGCCACCACCACCACCTTGACCGCCTTGTCCGCCAGCACCTCCGGGTTGACTGTTTCGCGATTGATTACTTTGAGCATCCGAACGATCGACCTGGGATGCTATTAGCAGGAAAGCAACCAGCAACATCAGCGACCAACCGACAAGTACTTTTGAATTGAACATCATCAAATCCTCAAACGGGAAAATTAACACGCGTCAACGAACAACAGCCTTACTTAAAGGAAACGTTCCAAGAAACCATGCCCGACTGAAATCAGCGATGACGCCGCTGGAAAGGACCGTAAGGTTTGAGCTTACCAGAAAATCGTATAACTGATGCGATTGTGGTTGTTCAAAATCTAAGGCACCTACGACGCGTATAGGTATGGAGGTATTTGGAATCTAAGAATACGCTTGTAAGCTGTCATGTTCTGAGGTGTCTTAACTGGATCATCCCCTTACCCATGGTTAGCTAAAAAATAGAGGGAAACTCAATGTCCGTACAGTTGTCTGCTTTTCCAAAGTGCTATCTCGACAAGATCTCCCACGACAAATCGATGAGTGTGTTTGACTGGATCGAGATGGCCAAAGACCTCGATGCGGATGGTCTCGAAATGTACGAAGGTTTTCTCTGGCAAATGGACGACGATTATCTGGATTCCGTTCGCGATGCAATACGCAACGCAGGGTTTGCTATGCCCATGCTATGCTGTTCACCGGATTTCACTAATCCCGATCCTGTTAGACGTGCAGAAGCAGTGAAGAAACAGCAGTTCATGATTCGCGTCTCACATCATTTAGGAGGTCCCGATGTTGTCTGCCGAGTTCTTAGCGGGCAACGATATCCGGAAGTAGCCCGTGAGGACGGACTGACCTGGGTCACCGAATGCATCAACGCGTGCTTGCCCGTTGCTAAAGAACTCGGGGTGATTTTAGGGATTGAGAATCACTACAAAGACGGGCATTGGCGTTACCCAGAGTTTGCTCAACGGATGGATGTGTTTCTTGACTTGGTAAATCGCATCGAGGAACGAGAGTACTTTGGTGTTCAATACGATCCGTCTAACGCGATTGTCGCTGGCGATGATCCCATCGAGTTGCTAGAAAAAGTCGCCGATCGCGTTGTGAGCATGCATGCTAGCGACCGCTATTTGGAACCTGGCCACACGCTTGACGAGTTGCGTCAAAACGACGGATCACTCGGCTACAGTCCATTCTTGAAGCACGGTGTCACAGGCAAAGGATTGAATGACTTTGACAAGATTTTTTCGATCTTGGCCAACGTTGGTTACAACCGGTGGATCAGCATCGAAGATGGAATGAACGGCATGGAAGAGATGCAGGAATCGCTGCAATTCCTTCGCAGAATGGTCGCGAAGCACTTTTAATCAAAACAGGATCATCTTCGTGGAATCAGCTCGCGCCCAGAACGAACTGATTCATAGTTTTTCTTAACCATCGTGGTAGAGATCGTCGACTGTATTCGGATTCGGTTTGTAACGATTTTGACGGCTGACTTTCATTGGGTAAGTGGGGGATTCGATTCGCAGAGATAATGGATCGAATTCTAGTGATTACGCTAGATAAGTGGCTTTGACGCCACGTACGATGATGTTCAGAAGCTTCGGTACCGTTCGGCTTTGTTGCTTTTCCACCACGTTGGGCGATTTATGAACCAATCCAACCTGCCATCTCGCAAGAAAATGCGAGTTCTATTTTGGCTGGGCTTTCTCTGTTGGCTTGCGGCTGCGTCAACAGTGGGTGTTTACGTTTGGTCTTGGAAAACAATGCGGTGGCCACCCGATTATCTCTGGATTATAGCGACCTTTGGAGCGGCAATAGTATTTGGCGTTCTGTGTATATTGGTCGGTGCCTTTAATTTCCTGCGCGGTCCGCGACGAATCGCTGCCATCACGGGATTGTTTTTTGGTTCGTTACCGATCGTGTTGATCGGGTTTCTGTTTGGCGAACTTTACTGGAGAGCTACCACGCGACAAAACATCGAGCGAGGAATGCTCATCGATCCGGTTGCCTATTTAGCGTCCGACCTAGGTGACTGTGAAACCGCTTGGCGTAAACTGCGGCGTACTTCTGGGCAGTTCTGTGTTTTGATGGATGACGGGAAGCACGATGACCCGAGTGTCGTTGTCGAAAAGATGGACTCGCATATCACCAAGATGTCCGATGTCCTTGGCATTCGTCCCAAGAAGGTAGCTTATTGGGTGAGGCACCCTTTGCTTGGCGATCGCGGTCGATCTTTGGTGGGCTGGGCTGTGTGCGACAAGGTTGTCGATGGAACCGACAACGAACTGAACTACCTCGACAAACACGAGATGGCACATGCAGTGATTTCATTGACTTGTTCGCCCGAATCTAATCCTGCGTCCGTGCTATGCGAGGGCTGGGCAGAATCGCAAAGCCAAGATGTCCTTGAAGTGTGTCGAACGCTTGTTGTCCGTCGCCGAGACGAGCCAGATTTTCCAACTTGGCAAGAAATTGTTCAGCCCGCGTGGTACTCGCGAAGCTTTGGTCCGGTCTACGCTTGGGGAGGGCCAGCGGTCTCGTTTCTGCTAGAAAAATTTGGCGGTCCGACTTTTCAAAAGCTATACAACGAAGCCAGCCATCCCACGTTCGAAGCTGATTTCCTCCGCGTGTACGGCAAATCGTGGAACGACATGGAACCGGACTTTGAAACTTGGTTGGCCGCGAAAGTTCCCGAGGCGGTCGCCACAGAAAAAGTACAAACCATCGGCAGAACAATCGAAGACCGAATTACCGTTGGGAGCGAAGTAGCCAAGTCCGATTGGGATAATTTTTGGTCCAATGTAAAAGAGAAACATGAAGCACGAATTAAGCCTTCGAACCGCTCCGGTTTGCGGGTCATGTCGGAAGCGAAAGATGACACTGGACAGGCAATTCCCACGACGCTGCATCAGTGGCGCGTGTTTTTTTCCGAGGGGGAGTCGCTTTTTGCCAGAGAAACAATTTCGGGCAGCGAGGCTCGCGGTATCACACCGGACAAAGCAATCAGTGCCAGTCGCACCGCCTCGGAAACGCGGCGGTCCGGTTGCCTTGTCACGGCCCGATCCGAAAAAGAAACTCTGAGACAGTCTATTCGTAACTTATGGATCGAAAGCTGGTGTGCGGGCGACTTGGTTCAAACGTTTGAAGAACTAACGGGCCCCAACGGCAATTTAACGATCAACTCGCTGAACGAAGATTTCGAAACCCGAACTTGGACATTGAAAGCCAGCGGTCAGGCTGCGAGCGACGTATCATTCAGTTTGGAAGCAAAGATCGATTCCCAAAAGGGTTGGCGCTGTGTTCAGCTTAATCGCCAAACTGAAGATAGTTTTACCAACCAGACATTCACGCTCCGTCCACTGAACGACGATTGGGTGCCGAGCGAGTTAACAACGACGACAACGGCCGATGCCAAGGAAGGTCCCCAAGTGATAACAAAATTCGCGTCGCTGACGGATCGAGATATTCTATCCTTGAGAGACGAAATCATGTCCATTCCGATCAAGCCATGCGAGAACGGATTGGAAGTGCCGGTTTGGCTACAAGTTGTGCGGTACACGACAGGTGTGTGGGCAGCGATCGGAATTCTATTTGGAATGTTCGTCAAACTGTTTCGTATCTGACAAACGATTGCGTTGTCCCAGGCACAAAAGGGGGAGCGTTCACTTATGACGATTGTGGCGAATACAAGGCGCTCGCCAGCTTATTTTCATGGCGGACTGTTTCGCTAACTGTACTTTCGAAAGCGTTATGCAACCGGAAGTCAATTCTGCGATCTACATTTGAACTAGCTGGATTTTTTGTCCCTAGTCGATTTGTAGGTAATGTCTTTCATGCTTGGCCGACAACCATCGCCGTTCGTTTTTTTAGCAGCGTCGTGGATGTTGATGTCCGTGCCTTTGCAGGGAGGCCCGCCGGTTCTTGAAATCCGAATGAAAGACGCGGTTGAACGAGGCGTTCCAGTGTTTTGGGGAGAAGATCGATCGCTCCTTCTTCACGCTGATGGTCAAATAACATCCATTCCGCGTGACAGTATGGAAAGCTTTCGCTTGACCGAGGTCGCGTTTTCTCCTGCTCCAGTCGCTTCGATGCGCGGTTTACTACAAACGGAGTTTGGCCGGGGATTCCAAGTGGTTGCTTCAGGAAATTACGTCGTGGTGGCGCAAGGCCAAGCGGCGGAAGAATGGATTCGACGATTTGCGGAATTAGAAGCAGCCTTCTTTCGATTCTTTTCGACGCGAGGTTTTCGGTTAATCACACCTGAATTCCCTCTGGTTGCCATCGTATTCCCCAGTCAAGATGAATTCATGGCCTATGCAAAACGGGCTAAGATGGACGTTGGCGTCCACACCCTGGGCTTGTATTCTCCCATGAACAACCGCATGGTCTTGTTTGAACAATCGAACTCCGACGCGATCTCGACACTGTCAACGATCCTACACGAATCGACCCATCAACTGGCTTTCAATTGCGGCGTTCATCAGCGACTGTCGGACATCCCGATTTGGACCGCCGAAGGGCTTGCTTCTGTTTTTGAATCTCCCGCCATGTTGGAAGCAGCCGAACGTTCGCACGTCGCACGTCGATACAATCCCGTCCGTTTCTCAACTTGGCAACAGATGGCAAAGTCACCTGACAGGGTTGCCGCTTTGCTAAAAAACTTGATCGTTTCCGATAACGCTTTTGACGTTAACCCAGACAGCGCGTACGCGCTGGCGTGGGCCATGACTTTTTACCTTGCCGAGCGAGACTCCGACCGTTACGTCGCGTATATGACGCACGTTGCCAAGCGAACAGCCGGCGTGGCGTATTCCCCTGCTGCGCGCCGGCGCGATTTCGAAAAGTACTTCGGCCCCGAACATCAGTTGCTGATCAATAACATGCAACGATTCTTTGAGGAAAACGCGCCTTGAGTTACGTGCCAGAAGGGTTACTGGACTAAGCCAATATGTCGGTGATGACGCGTTGCTCTTCGACTCCGGTCAATCGCTGATCCAGCCCTTGGAACTTGTAAATCAACCTGGAATGATCGATCCCCATGCAGTGAAGGATCGTGGCGTTTAAATCGTTCACGTGGACCGGTTTGTCCACAATGTTGTAACTAAAATCGTCGGTCTCTCCGTACGTGATGCCCGGCTTAATGCCTCCGCCCGCTATCCACATACAGTAATTTCGGGGATGGTGATCGCGTCCATAGTCTTCTTTGGTGACCGTCCCCTGCGAATAGACAGTCCTGCCAAACTCGCCTCCCCATACGACGAGCGTAGAGTCCAATAAACCCCTACGTTTCAGGTCCGTAATCAATCCAGCGCAACCTTGGTCCGTGTCACGACATTGGTTGCCGAGTTGGTGGGGAAGCCCACCATGTTGATCCCAACCTCGATGCGCCAACTGAATGACGCGTACGCCGCGTTCAACCAAGCGGCGAGCTAACAAAGCGCTGTTTGCGAAGGTCCCCGGCTTTTCGGCATCTGGACCATAAAGATCCAAAGTCTCCCGCGATTCCTCTTGAATGTTTGTGAGTTCGGGAATGCTTCGCTGCATACGAAACGCCATTTCGTATTGTGCGATCCGTGTAATCGTTTCGGGATCGCCAAATCGACCGAGGCTTTGTTGATTCAATTGATTGAGAGAATCCAACATACGACGACGGTCTTCGGCGGAAACGCCCTCGGGATTTGGAAGATACAGCACGGGGTCACCAGAACCGCGTAAAGCAACACCGCTGAATCGCGTTGGCAAAAACCCGCTACCCCACATGCGGTTATAAAGGGCTTGCCCGTTGCTATCGGCTGGAAATCGAGGAGTGAACACAACGAAAGCGGGTAAGTCGTCACTTTCGCTGCCAAGTCCGTAACTGATCCACGAGCCGATGCTGGCTTTGCCTGGAATCTCAGAGCCAGTCATTACAAAAGTACACGCGGGATCATGATTGATGGCGTTGGTATTGATCGTCTTGATAACGCACAGTTCGTCCACGACTTTAGCAGTGTGGGGTAATAATTCCACATTGACCCAAGTGCCGCATTTACCACTTTGTTCAAACTTGAATTTGCTGGGTGCTACGGGGAATCGCGTCTGTCCACTGGTCATTGTGGATAGCCGCTGCTCACCGCGAACACTGGGCGGCAAGTCCTTGTCAAAATACTCGTTCAAACCGGGCTTGTAATCCCAAGTATCCAGTTGCGAAGGTCCACCGTTCATGTGCAGGTAAATCAACGCTTTGGCTTTACCGGGAAAATGGGGCAAGCCTGATAACGGGGGATGAACCCGTTCGTCGGTTGCTCGTACACGCCCGCCAATCCCAGCTTGGCTACCAAGTGCGGCTAATGCGATCCCGCCCAATCGAAAACCCTCGCGAGCGAAAAAATTTCGCCGCGTCAAATGCATTTGCATTTCATTCATTTCTTGCATGCTGCTGCCTTTCGTAACTCTCAATTCCGAGTCACTGTTTCATCAAGATTGAGAATTGTATTCGCGATCAATGTATAAGCTGCCAGTTCTGGGACGTTTTGATTCGCGTCCGGTTTTGTCTCACCAAGCTGCGTTAGTTTCGCTGACGACTCAGGGTCCGCCAGATAGCGAGCCAAATGATCTGTCAACTGGCTGTGTAAAATTTCAAGCTCGGCTGTTGATGCGTCGCGAGCCAAAACGGTTCGAAACGCAAACTGAATTCGAGATTCCGGAGAATCGCCTCCTTCGCTTAATATTCGTTGCGCGAAGACGCGTGCCGCTTCGACATGTTGCACGTCATTCATTAGTTGTAACGCTTGGAGGGGGGTGTTGCTTCGCTCGCGCAGCGTGCAAAACTGCTCGCGATTGGGCGCGTCAAAATTTGACATGAATGGCGGCGGAGCGGTTCGCTTGAGGAAGACATAGATGCTTCGGCGGTACAGTGCCGAACCGGTGTCGCGTTGATAAAATCGCGTGTTCGATCCGGCAAATCCCACGGGCTCCCAGATATTTTCGGGCTGGTACGTCTTGACTCCTTTGCCGCCCATATCCATGTCGAGCAAGCCGCTGACGTAGAGCGCGTTGTCTCGCAACTGTTCGGCATCCAAGCGAAATCGCGGGCCGCGCGCTAGCAGTCTATTCTCAGGATCTCGGACGTGGAACTGAGGGTCAATTGCCGAGGACTGGCGAAAAGTCTTGGACGTGACAATCAGTTGAACAAGTTTCTTGACGTCCCAACCCGTTGACTTGAAATCGGCGGCCAGAGTATCAAGCAACTCTGGATGCGAAGGGGTCTCACCTTGCGATCCAAAATCGTAACTCGACTTGACCAACCCGGTCCCAAAGAACTGCTGCCAAATTCTGTTGACAGTGACTCTTGCTGTTAACGGGTTGTCTTGATCAACAATCCAGTTTGCTAAATCCAATCGCGTGGGCCGAGCAGTTTCTGTTTTTAGTTTCAAAGAAGGGAAGACGGCTGGAACGTTGGGCTCGACTTGTTCGCCACGTTTGTCATAAGCACCGCGAATCATCACGTAGCTAGGACGCGGTTGTGGCATATCGCGATAAACGAAGGACCGTATTAAGTTCTGTTCGAGTCCTTGTTTTTGATTCTTGATTTCGGTCAGCTTCGACGTAGGCTCAGCAAACGCAGATTGCGTCGTTGCACATGCCGTCTGCAAGTAATACGCCAATAATCGTTGCCGATCTGCTTCGGGAACATTGGCCTCGGGACCAAGCTTTGCAATCACACTCAGATCAGCCGGAACACCTGCGACGTCTTTTCCCGTAGATTGTTTCCACCAAGCTAAAAAAGACAGTGATGGGTCGGCCGATGGATCGACCATGCCTTGAACTCCGACGTGATCCCAGTAGACGGTTCCGCCGAACTGCGTGATTGCAAAGCCCGTGATTTTATCGCCGGCCGTTAAGCCAACTTTGTCGGCACGAACTTCTAATCGCTGCCATCCTCCGGCATCGGGCAATGGTCCCACCGCCACACGCTCCGTTGTGTTTGCGGCCCCCCAAGGAATCGCTTCGTAGTCACCCCAAACCGCGCGGTGTTGCCATCCGGCTTTGTGGTATTGCAGCATGAGGGACTTGGGTGGTGATTGAGGATCTAGCCAAACGTAGGCGAACAAGACGGCATCTTGGGGGACTGTGAGTGGGATTGCGCTTTTGTCCCACACATCTTGAGCCAAACCCGCATCGGTGCGTTTGATAGATTTTATACCGCTAAAGACTTGACCTCCGTCTTGAGCAGTCGTGAACATTGTAGGATGTCCTGGCGAAGCGACAACACTCGCCCCTTCTGGGAATGCATCCTCCATCCAGACATTTTCGATGATTTGCGGTGTCGGTTTCGGCTCAACTCCTGCAGGGTCCGTATAGGTCACCGTTAGTGCGATCTGATCAATCCGCTGTTGTTGCTCGCGCATGGCAGATTCAAGTTCAGCTATTTTCTTGCGGTATTCGTCGTCTTCGATCGAAACCACAGGCTGTGTGAGTAATGCGTTACCATCCATCGCTGGATCGGCTGCCGAATTGAAGAAAGCGTAGAGCGAATAGAATTCCTTTTGCGAAATGGGATCAAATTTGTGATCGTGGCACACCGCGCACCCCGCCGTTAATCCCATCCATGCTTGTGCGGTCGTACTGGTTCGGTCGACGGCGTATCGGAATAGCAATTCATCGTCGATCGAACCACCCTCGCTGCTTGTCACGTTGCATCGGTTGAACCCGGTGGCGACCAGTTGTTCAATCGTAGGATTGGGCAGCAAATCGCCGGCTAATTGCTCGATCGTGAATTGGTCGAACGGTACATTTTTGTTGAATGCGTTGACGACCCAATCTCGATAAGCCCACATTTGGCGTTCGTTGTCCAAATGCATCCCATGCGTATCTGCATAACGCGCCACGTCCAACCAATGCCTTGCCATCTCCTCGCCAAACTGCTGCGAAGCCATATAGCGATCGACCATGCGCTCGTACGCGCCGGGTTGGTCATCGTTAAGAAATGCGGCCCGCTCCTCTAACCTGGGAGGCAACCCCGTCAAAGCAAATGACACGCGGCGAATCAGAATCTCGCGATCGGCTTCAGGTGAAAACTCGAGTCCTTCCTGATGGAGTCGTTTGCCGATGAAATGATCGATGGGATTGACGCTGGCGTTGACAGGAGCGTCAATCGTTGCGGACTGAATCGGCTCGAACGCCCAGTGCTTTTGATAGGTTGCGCCTTGCTCAATCCAGATACGAATGGTCTCCTTTTCGGCATCGGCCAGAGCCTTGTGGGTCTCTGGAGGCGGCATCACCGTTGATTCGTCACTGCTCGTAATTCGCAACCAAAGCTCACTTGCATTCCAATCGCCAGGAACGATTGCTCGGTGACCATCGTGATCTGCCAACGCACCTTCGGCAACGTCCAATCGCAGTTCGGCTTGCCGTTTTTTGGCATCGAGACCATGACAAGCGAAACACTTGTCCGACAGAATGGGTCGAACGTCTCGATTGAAAGTGAGCGTCGCGCCTTCCTTTGCAAAGCCGATGTTAACGATCGCAGAAAACTTAGCGACCAGCATCAAACGAAGGCAGCAACCGATAAGAAAGTGGCGTTTATCAAGACAGTGGCTTTTATACCGTGTCATCGTTGAAGGATTCCTAATTTTCGCAATTGAATCAAGCTACGAGCGATTTCCTGCTCGGGACATTGAATCGGATCGAGAGATTTGTGGTAAAGGCATTTTGCGGGAAACGAAAGCCGTTGGTGGGAGCTGTTTGGACGGTGCAAGAGAATAATGGCAGGGCCGCGCGAGGTGGGGACGAATTAACGCTGCGGTTCGTTCGCCTTGTCAGTCTATCGTACACTCCCGTCACGATCTCGTCTATCAATTCAACGGATAAACATTCCTTTGGCAATTTGGCTCGCCGCCCAAAATGCGATGCCGGGAAACGCTACCAATTCGCAACTTTCAACCAACTTCTTGCGTCCTATCGAGTCTTGTGTCAAGATGAGTTTCTACTCGTTTGCGCCGCGCCATTTGTGGTTACTTATCAGGCGGTTCATCATCATCGGTACGCTTCTCCATTACCAGGATAAACTCAAGAATGCCGATGCCTTCAAAGAGACGCATCTCCGGCTTTACGCTGGTCGAATTGTTGGTCGTTATCGCGATCATTGGCATCTTGGTGGGGTTGCTGTTAGTGGGTGTGCAGGCCGCGCGAGAGTCTTCGCGGAAAATGTCGTGTTCCAATAACTTGCATCAACTCGGTATCGCACTACAGAATTACGAAAGCACTTATAAAGTATTCCCTCCTAGTCGACTGGAAACCAAGAAACCCAAATACGAACACTCTTGGATGTCGATGATCATGCCTTTCATCGAGCAGAACAACAACGGGATTCGCTACAATTTGGGCGCACGCTGGTATGACAAAGTCAATGATGAATTCACGACGTTAACCGTACCCATCTTGATTTGCCCCTCCGCGCCCACCAGTCGCCAGGTCCCTATCCCTGCACTCTACAACGCCATCACAGAAGGTCGCCGAAGCGATCAGCCTAAATGGGGCTATACGGATTATGGCTCGATCAATGCAATTCGTAATTCCGTATTCGTTCTCGCAGGCCTTCCGTCGCTCGGTGAAAAAGAAGTTCTCGGAGCACTTGGGCGTGGACCAGATGGAGTTCGGCTGGCCACGATTACCGATGGACTGTCGCAAACAGTGGTTGTTGCCGAAGGTGGAGGTAAGCCAACACTGTATATTTCTGGAAAACAAGGTCGCAATCCCGATGAAGGGGTCGCAGCGGGCATGAGTGTCGTACGTGATGGTTGGGGATGGGCCGATATCAATGGCGGTTTCAGTATCGATGGGGCTACACGGCAAGGGATTCCCAACAAGACCAAAAAAGACGGAACGGTCACTGGCAATGGTACATGTTTAATGAACTGCACGAACGACAGCGAACTGTATTCATTCCACACAGGTGGCAGCCAAATGTTGTTTTGCGATGGCTCGGTGCAATTCATATCGGCTAGCACAAATGCCGCCACCTTGGTCGCCATGTTCACTCGCGACTTTGGCGACGATTACTGATCCTTCAAGCTGCTACCTTGGAGTCGTAATCTTTTATTTCTTCACCGCTGGGAGTCCGCGCAGACCGATGTGCCCACTTAGACATCGCCTCCGAATTCCACGGCAACGGCTTGCTTAACGCAATCTTAGCTAGATCTTCATCATTCATTAACATTCCGACGATTCCCCAGTAATTGCTCAAGTCTTATATAGTTCACCACCTGAAGCAACCGTTGTTTGGATGCACCGTAATTTCAAAAGGGGGGAACCTTGAATGTTGAATCTGAGAAACAGAAGTCGCCGTGGTTTTACGCTAGTAGAGTTGCTTGTTGTGATCGCAATTATTGGCATTTTGGTTGGATTGCTACTGCCTGCAGTTCAGGCTGCTCGCGAAGCATCGCGTAAGATGTCTTGCGGAAACAATCTTCATCAATTGGGTATCGCTCTCCATAACTACGAGAGCACCTATCGGGTATTGCCACCCAGTCGACTTGCTTTTTCGAGTCCACGATTTGAACAGTCCTGGACGGCGATGATTATGCCGTACATTGAGCAGAACAACATTCGCGCCGGCTATAATTTTGGCACACCTTGGTACGATCCTTCCAACGACGAATTTACTACGCTTAAGGTTCCAACGTTGATGTGCCCATCGGCTCCAACATCTCGCCAGCTTCCAGCATCAACCCTTTACAACTCGATCACTCGCGGTCTTCGAAGTGATCAGCCCAAATGGGGCTACTCCGATTACGGCACGATCAATGCGATTCGCAATTCGTCATTCATCATTGCAGGGCTTCCATCTCTAAACGAACGCGAAGTATACGGAGTTATGGGACGCGGACCGGATGGTGTCCTATTGGCTCAAGTCACCGACGGTTTGTCGAAAACGGTGATGATTGCCGAAGGAGGCGGACGACCAACACTTTACATTTCAGGCAAGCAAGGCCGAAATCCAGACTCCGGCGCTATGTTTGGATTGGGAGTCGTCAAAGATGGTTGGGGGTGGGCTGATATCAACGGTGGTTTTAGTATTGACGGTGCCACCAGACAAGGCTTGGCGAACAAAACCAACGATAGCGGTGTCGTGACTGGGAATGGTTCTTGCTTTATCAACTGCACCAACGACAGTGAAATTTATTCGTTTCACACTGGCGGTAGCCAAATGCTCTATGCCGACGGATCCGTCCAGTTTGTTTCGGCTAGTACGAACGCCGCAACGCTCGTCGGAATGTTCACTCGCGATTACGGCGATGTTTATCAGTCTGAAAACTAAGCCGCTCGATTAGCCAGAGAAACTTCAAAAAACGTCCTGTCTTTCGACAGGACGTTGGTGGTAAAGACGACTAGGGGCGTTTTTGCAATTAACTTGAGATATCGGTCTCAGAGACCAGGCCTTAGCTGTTTGGTCCATGATCGTTGCTTTTATCGATCTCACGGCAATGCTAATCCCACTTGAATGATCGACTTATTCTGTATCGCACCTCGGACTCATCGCGAAATTGGCGAATGATGAACAGCCGATTGCGATTTCTTATTTTCGCACGTTTATTGAAGTCGCTGTCTTGCCTACTTCGCCCTTCCAAGGATATTCAATCCATGCGTAAGTTTCTACTCAGTGTTTTCTGCATTAGTTCTTTGTCGGCAGAAGTCGCTTCGGCGCAGATCAACGTTGAACTCGTCGCGAGCGGTTCGCTTGTAGGTTCCACATTGGATGCCTCCGGGCTAGATGGTGTGCTCGAAGACGGTACGCCACTTAATCGTTTGGGTGGATTCTCGGCTTTAGACTACACGGGCCAAGGGAACCGCTTTCTTGTCCTGTCTGATCGTGGCCCGGCGGATGGTGCAACCGCATTTCCATGCCGCGTTCACGAATTTGAGCTGATACCCAACATTAAATCTAAGGCCTTATCGACAAAGCTTGTCGCGACCCACATGTTGTTGAACACAGATGGCCGGAACTTTGCGGGAGCACTTTCGCTTCTTGCTGATCCAGCAACAGCTACTTTGGCATTCGATCCCGAAGGTATTCGCCAAACGAAAAGTGGTAAATGGATTATTTCAGAAGAATATGGCCCTCGCATCTGTTTGTTCTCAAAGTCAGGTACGTTGAGTTCAACATGGACCACGCGCGCATGGATGAGTCTGGCTCAAGGCCAGAGCGCTGCCGAATGGACGGTTGGCACCGTTCCGAATCGCGGTTTGGAGGGAGTGGCAATTTCTCCAGATGGAACTTTTGGCATGGCAGCTATGCAAGGCGCTTTGGCCCAAGACGCACGCGTCGAAGGCACAAAACGCATCGGCAATTTTGCTCGGCTTCTCGCGTTCGATACCACAACGGAAGATCCAATTTCCCCTCAATATGCCTATCAGCTCGAAGACAAAACGACTGGTATTAGCGAAATTCTCGCAGTCGATAAGAACCGTTACTTGGTGCTAGAACGAGATAGTCTATTCGGTGTTGCGGCAAAGCATAAGAAGATATTTCTCGTTGACATTTCCCAAGCCACCGACGTCTCCTCTAACCAAGCCCTCGATCCGGATCAATTGGCCCCTAATATCAAAGCTGTTTCCAAAAAACTCGTAGTCGATTTGCTTGACCCACGATTTGGCTTTCACGCAGAGCGATCTCCTGAAAAACCTGAAGGCATATCTTGGGGGCCTCGGCTCAGTGATGGTCGAAGATCGCTGTACGTTTGCTTTGATAATGATTTTGAGGAGGCACGAGAAAGTTTGTTTCTTGTATTCGCACTGGAACGGACCGACGCGCGCGTTGCTGCCACGGATTCCGCGCGTTAGTTGTGAGTCAACTGATCGGCATCGCGCAAGCAAGTAATGCGTGATTGGCCACCGATTACTTTGCTGCAATCGACTTCCAATCGCGCCACAACCAGCGTAGCGATTCGGGAAGGATTGCACCTCCGTGAATCCCGTTGTGGCCACCCTCGCCATAAACGAATTGATAATCGTATTTCCTGAAATTCAGCGACGCGGCCATTTCTTGATTTGCAAGTGGCCAATTGCCGTGCTCGTTGTCCAAATCTCCCGATCCATCTTGCAAGAAAACACGAATGGGACGGACTTTTTCTTTTCGAATGAGCGCCTGATAGTTGTGTCCTCCGCGAATATTTGTAAAGCTCCCGACATGACTCAAAACTTTACGAAACGCATCTGGCCTCTCCCAAGCGACGGTGAAAGCACAAATACCGCCCGAGCTAATTCCGCAAATCCCTCGCAGGTCGGGATTGTCCGTCAGCTTGTAAGATTTGCCGACTTCTGGAAGCATCTCCTCCAAGATAAATCTCGCGTATTGGTCGCTTAACGTGTCGTACTCGAAACTGCGATTTTCGGGCGCTGGTTGCCAACCCCGTTTTTCTGGTAGCTCTTTCTTCTTATGACCGGGGTCGATAAAAATGCCGATCGTTACGGGCATCTCGCCCGCATGAATCAGATTATCCAAGACAACGGTCGCTCGAAATTGACCGTTCGGGTCGACGTAGGTGTGACCGTCTTGAAAGACCATCACAGCTGCCGGTTGGTTTCCATCGTACTGAGCCGGAACGTAGACCGAATAGCGTCGCACCGTATCCGGAAAAACTGTACTTCGCCATTCGTGTTCGGTAATTTTGCCTTGCGGCACACCCTCTTTGCGTTGCGAGTCCGGGCCAAGCTTGTATTGCTCATCGCCGCATTTGGCGACGCCCGTTAACATGGTCAAAGCCATCAAGCAAACGACACCACCACGGATTCTCTTGATCATGGATTCGCTTTCAGAAAATAGTTTCTCGAAGTTTTTATTTTTCAAAATGCCTTTGCCAAGATGTTACTCGACGCAAGTTCGCTTGGATTCTTATTCATAGTGTAATCTACTTGGTTTTGCTGACCAAAGCGGCCGCAAGTTCAAGCATCAGTTTCTCAAGCTGCGCATAATATTCGTCTTCGCTCAATTCCGATTTTCGTATGCGGAGCGCCTCAAGTTCCGTTTCAATTCGATCTCGCTCCATCACTTGATCCTCTGTCAATCGCAGTGTTCGTTCGTTTTGAACAAGCGTGAGTTTTCGAGCCAACGAGCCATCGACGGTCGCGCCATCTTTGGCCTTTTCTTGAACACGCATCCCGCGAAAAAAGCTGGCCGGGGTCCCACGCTTGTCTCCGTTATCGTCCAGTAAAGCTTGCTCTGTCGCTAGCCGGGATTCCTCTTGATAGTAGTTACGCACGCGGCTCGAAGCACTCAAGAACGCTTCGAGAATACTGACCGCATTGTCATGATCCAAGTCCGATTTGGGATCGCCGATGGACTCGGCAAAGAACCGGCCGAAACGCGAATAATTCACTTCTGATCCGCTCTTAGTCGCCGTCACGATGACTCGGTTTTCGCGAGACAACTGATTGATAAATGGACCGCTGCAGGACGACGCGTTGACGATCACTTGCGGGCCAAGATTTTCCTGCAAAGCGTCGTTTAAGTCGGTCGGCGTGAGATCGGGACCTCGCAAGTTGAATTTGGCTAATTTCCCGTCAAACGTTCCATGGCCAACCAAGATTATCCAAAGAACGCGCGAATCTTTTTGATCTCTCTTGAGACTCGCCAACAGTTGTTCTCGGTCCGTCGGGGAACCGCCAATATCGCTTGTTCCGTCAATCAGCTCGAAATCGACATCTTTCAAACTTTCGCGAATGTGTTGAGCGGCCTGACGAAATTCTTCGGCGTAGGATTCTTCCCCTGGCGCACCTAACACAACGATAAAGCGAGCTTGACCATCAATGCCGAACGCAGCCAAAGGAACCATGGAAGTCAGCAAAAAGCAAGCAAGCAGGTAACGGGCTTGTCGAATAAAGCCCGCAAATACGCGACGTTTCATCATGCCAATCCGCTCCTTCGCCTCAATCCCCATTCGCCGCATAAACAGACAATGGCCAATGCGAGAACCCATGGCTGATGCCACAAGGGAGTTTGCCAAGTCTCGATGATCGGGATTTTGTTGGCAGGAATATTATCGACAAACGAAGCTAGCTCGCCGGCATCGATGATTCGCCCGCCGCTTTGCTTGGCGATTACTTCGAGAACCGTGCGATTGGTCTCGATGGATTGAAATTCAGCTTGTGCGGGTTCCGACACCCAACCCAATTGGTCATAGCCGACCAAACTACCATCCGCAGACCGCACTTCGATATCGGCGACATACACACCCGTTTCACGAGTCATCAAGTTTGTTCGGTAGGCTCCAGGTTTTTCAGCAGAAGTTTGCGCGACCATCTCGATCATCTTACCTGCGGGGGTTTTGATTTTCAGGTTGACCTGCGCGTTGTCCATCGGTTCGTATCGGTCGTCGAGCGCTGTGATGAGGATCTCAGAAGAAAGGCGAGTTGGTTGGTCTTCTGACAATCGCGTTTGCACTCGTGTCGGTACGTCCGAAATCATCCATCGAATGATCTGACGCCACGATTGAAATAGCGGCGAATCGTCTGTCGACTGTTCATGCATCGCCCAGCGCCACATGTCGCCGATGAGAAAACTTGCCGTCCGTCCCTTTCCGAATCGTTGAGTTACAAACGCAGGCTGGGATCCTTCGCCACCTGTGGCTTCAGCCAGAACGGAAGCTCCCGGTTTTACTCCTCGGATCGAATTGAGCACAGAAAATGAGGGCATTTCGACGATTCGCTCTCGCTCGCTGACTTCGTTTTCTTTCACGCGTAAGAATGGCTCTAACCAACCCTCACGCGTCAATCCAAACTTTTGAGGTTCGGTTTCCTGCTTCTTTGCGGCAATGCTTTCGTCAACATAGACGGGCATCAACTCACCCAGTGGTGTGTCTTGGAATTCTCGTCCGCTTAGAGATTCTTGACCTCCCAAAACCAGCAATCCCCCACCGCGCTGCGTAACAAACTGACGGAGCAGTAGCATCTGATCGTGTGTAAAAAATTCGCTTTCCAAGTCATCCAAAATGATCGCTTGATAGGAAAACAGTTCCTCCGCCGTCACGGGGAACCCTTTGCTCAACTGCTCGCTATCGAGAACGCCCATCCGCACCAACACCGGTTGATCAAACTGTTCCTTCTCTTCTTGGGAAATGTCTTTGAAGCCTGAGAACAAAGGATTGGATGAATCCACATTCGTATCGCGAAAACTAAACTTGGGTTCTTTTCGTGCGATTCGAATGAGAGAAACCAACCGAAGTTCATCGTCTTCTTCGAGTGCACGCCGAAGGAATTTATGCTCCCAGTTTGGACGTCCTGCGACATACAATATACGGAAAGGCCCGCTTCCTCTGTCCACGGTGAATGGCCGAGAGTTGTTGACCAAGGTGGCTTCGTCGGCACTGGTTCCTCGTGCGGCACGATCCGCTTCGGATTCTAGGAAAGTTTGAACGCGATACGAGGAAACACCCGACTGCTTAGGACGAAATCGAAATTGGTGGGCCTGCGTGCGGCCCGGTTCAGGAATCTTGATCGTTTGTTTCTCGATTACTTGGCCTTCATCATTGACCAGTTGTACAACAGCGGACCGCCCTGATAATCCTTGACTCGCAACCTGAACATCGACCGAAACAGGCGCGGTCTCGAAATCTGACTGCCGAACGGTCATCGACTCGATTCGCAAATCGTCCGATTTCTGGTCGCGATTGAGCAGAACTGGATAGACGGGAAACCCAAGCTCCGACCAATCCGCTTGTTTGTTTGCGTCCGTTGCATTTCCGTCCGAAAGAAGAAGGGCTCCCGCAACCGGCGCGTTGGTAAATCGTTCTGCCAAATCGGACATCGCCGTGTTCAGTTCCGATGCTGTACCTGCAAAATCTTGATTCCCCAGGTCCTCGACCGGTTCGATTCGTTCGTCAAAGCGGTACCTTCGAACACGAAAGTCCTGCGACAATCGACGTTGCCAAGCATTTTCTGATGACATCAGTTGCTGTAAGCTCTTCCGCTGCGCATCAACTTTCTCGCCACTACCAATCAGCATGCTTTGACTGTTGTCGGCCAACACGGCAAAGATATTGGCTTGGGAACGAGGCTTTTCCCTGCGGATCATGGGTTCGAGAAGACAAACCCCCAGCAATCCGATGCCGGTGATTTTTAAAAGCAAGGCGACGAAGAGGATGGGTCGGCCGCGCATAGCAGAACGATACGACCAAGCCACACCCACGAACAGCACGATGCATGCGATTAGGACTGCAACCCACCATTGGGGTGCGCCGAGGACAATATCGGGCATCAACGACCGCCCCCAAGTCTTTCATAGTAATCTTGCAGCGATCGCTCGTAGCGAGTCGGAACGGGATCTCGATCGATCGGTACCACGGCATTGCGTTCGGCTGTTTGACGTAGCAATTCTTGGGTGACTTGTTTGCGGATCTCTTGAAGCGGTTCTGCGACCAATCGACGAACCATCGGCCACTGCGGTTCTTTGGCATGACGGGTGTAGTCGCGGCGTATTTCACGAGCGGCTTCTCGAACTTGAGCGACCCGCGATTGCAGTTCGGGATCATCGACCAATTCTTCAATGTCGCGAAGAGTATCGGACCACCGCAGGAAATCGTCACCTGTCAACGGAGAAACGTTGCGCGTTTCTTGTGACAAGCGATCTAGTCGATTCCCTCCCCGCTCGTTACCAGTACGCCCACTTCCAGGAGAAGGCTGCGCGTTTGATTGAGCATCGGGACTGCTACCATCACGTTGCCCAGAAGGACTGCCGGATTGCGGGGATTCATTTGGTGAACTCTCTTCATTTGGCATTGGTTCGTTAGGTATGGATTCTTGTTGTGATGTTTCGCCGGGTTGATTCCCTCCTCCACCCTTGGTCTGAGATTGATCTGCTTCGTTGGGCTTGGACTGACGGCCTTTTCCGCCTTGCTGAGCCTGTTCGTTCGGTTGCGCGTTTTCGTTCGGTTCTTGGCCCTCCGTGGGTTGACCATTATCGTTAGTTTGACCTTGATTATCGTTCTGTCTTTGCGATTTGCCACCTTTGGCATCTGACTGTTCGTCGCGGCTCTTGGAAGATTGGCTTGGATCGCGGCGATCGATCTCTTGCTCCAACTCCTTGGACGCTCGCTCCAATTCGCTTGCCGCACGTCGAAGCGAGTCGACTTCACTTCCCAACACGCTTTCGGCCGCTTGTTCCACGTCTTTTCTCAATTCCGTCAAAGATCGACTCGCCCGTTCTGAGACTTGGGCGGCTGGTTCGTCAAGTCCGCGTTCGATTAGTTGCCGTGCTTGATCCAATTGCTGAGTCACGCCGCGTTGTTTGGCTTCGCGATACGATTCGTAAAGCTTGTCGGCCAGCAGCGGCTCGCTTGATTCGGCTTGATCGACCGTTTGTTGCATTTCGTCAAGCAGTTCATTCAGACGTTTTCCTTGACCGGCGATTTCTTTTTGAAAATCTGTGGCTGCATCGCTTGATCGCAAACCTTCGCTATTCTGGCGTTGATCTTCCTGTACTCCCTTAAGGTCTTGCGTCAATTGCTGTTGTTTCTCGTCAAGCTCTTTTGCCTCGCGAGACATCTGGCGCATGGTATCGGAAAACTCATTAGCCGACTCTTGCCTGAGCTTCTCGCGCGTTTCTTCAAGCTGCCGTTCCGCTCGAGTTCCGGCAGCCAAAGCTGGTGCAGTTTGTTCTTGATTCAGTGCGTCGGCCGCTTGCCGAACATTTTCTCGCGCCTGCTCGACCTGAGAACGAGCCTCTTCAAGTTGATCGCGGGCATCGGGCTGATTCATGCGATCGAGTAATTCGTCGGAGTCGCGCAGTAGGTCTTGCTGGGCATCGCGAAGTCGTTTGAGTTGCTCCTCTAACTTTTCACGTTCCTCGGGAGTTTTGGCTGCTTGCAAAGCTGTCTCAAGGTCCTTGAGCTGTTGATTCAAGTCTGCCTGTCGGCGGGCAAGTTCGCGAGGCCGGTTCATCACCTGTCGCGTTTCGCGTTGGGCAGCGTCTTCTTGAGGCGTGGCTTTTTGCTCCGTCTCATAACGATTCTCTTCGTCCTTGAGTTCAAGCTGCTCCAACTGTTGCTGCCTAGCTTGAGCCGAACCGCTCTGTGAGGAACGCTGATTCTGTTGTTGCGAGCGCATGACCTGATGCTCGCGAGCCCGCAATTTTAATAATCGTTGGTAGGCCGCTTGTTCGGATTCGAGAGCCGGTCGCAACTGAGTTCGACTGGCTGCCGACTCTGCTTGGCCAAGTTCATTTATGGCTTGCTCCATCGATTTACGAATCGCATCGACAAACTCGATTGCTTTGGGATCTTCGATTTCTTGAGCCAAGGGATCCAACTGCTCAAGTGCTTCAGCCTGGGATTGTTTGATTTGACCAATGTCGGGGATCAACGTATCCGCGTCTTTCTTAGGAGCAGGATTCCGAAGTACGTTCCATGTCGCGGTGATGATTTGCTTCTGAAGTTCAGCCAATTGCTCCGCTTGTTGGCCTGCTTGCGAATTCATCTGCGATTGCTGCGATTGCTGGCCGCCGGGCGGAGCTTGGCCTTCGCGGAAAATTTCATCGAATGGCCGCACTTCGGCAAAAAACAAATCACTCGTCACGCGTCGCACGTTGCCATCACGATCGACATCTTCGGCCCAAAAATAATAACTTAATAATTGATCAGGCTCTGCATGCAAAGATTCCAAATCAATCAAGTGAAAGACGTCGGCTTTCTTGGCCCCGTCGCCAAGTTTTAATTCAACCGGTGAAGCAACACCCAACGTGTACGAGATGCCAATCGCCTGCGCCGCATAGTCATCTTCGACGTGTGCCGCAACCTGAAACTCTTCCAAGGGCGAAACCTGCGAGTCAGACGGGCGAGCTAATTTGACTTCCGGAGGCTTGTTCGGCAAAACGCGAATCTGCAACTCTTCGTCGATCTTGCCCGAACGTCCTGCATCGTCGATCAAACGCAATTTCCATCGCGTCGATTCGAGCATTGTAGCGCTGGCGGTTAGTCGGGTTGGATCGTTCGAGTCGACGGCCAGCGGTAGCTCGTTCCCCTTTTCGTCAATCAGGAATGCTGACTTGAGAGGCTTATTGACCGTGCATATCCATGTGACATCGGTTCCTTCGACGACCGTGGCCCGTCGCGTGTCTTCGACCGTGCGCGTTTCTTGCGCTGTGTAACTTGGCGGAACGATCTTGAGGTCGCTACGGACGAGCGACGGGTATTCGAACACTCGCGCTCGAAACCATCGCGTCTGTTGATCCGAGAAATCGATGCGATACTCAGCGTCTTGCACGACTTCCATAAGATAGCCGCCAAAAACGGGGTCTTGCAAGCTCCGACGCATCGCGAAGCGGTCCGACTGTTGACCGACGCGTGTCTCAAGCCAAACTTGAGATGGAACATCGCGTCCAAAACGAGCAGTCACGACTAAGTTACTTCCGCGTTCAATCTCCGTATCGCCAGGCTCGACGAGAACTTCACCGACGAACTTTTCGACTAAGTTTGACTTGCCCTTGACTGCGGTCGTCGACATGAGTGAGCGAGTCAATCCCAAGACAGCGGTACATGCAAGCGCTAATGTCCCGTACTGACAAATCCAAGCTGTCCATCGACTACCGGCCGATATGGCTTGTTCCCAATGATTGAGCTTGGCATGCGCTAAGGTATCGTCCAGCAATCGCTGCTGTAAAAAACCGCGCCTACGTCCGCGATCTGGCAATGGCATCTGAACGGCTGTCAATAATCTTTGTTGCAGTGTCGGGTATTTGGCTTCAATGTAGTTAGCCAACCATCGTCGGTCGCGATATGATCGCCGACTGGAAATCCAAGCCAGAATAAGACCAAGGGCTGAGACAAGAGATACCGCAAGAACTGCGACGTAACGATCTGAAGCTTGTTGTGGTAGTCGCGACAAGAAATAATAGGCAACAAGAGCGACGACAAACCACGTTGCGCTCAGCAACCACGCAAATCGAACTCGCCTCAGCCGTTTTCCGACGACCGATAAACATTCATCGAGCCTCGAGTCCACCATGGTTGTTCCTTGGTCACGTCATTACTTCTCTGTAGTCCGTAGACAGCACCCAAGTCTATGGCTTGGCGTAGGCAGTTACAAGCTAGACGACCGATTTCGAGCAGATTGGTGGTCGACTTTTGTACCGTTTTCCTGTGAGGCAGGAACGATTTTGCGTGCGTGGAGAGAATCACTGAAGCTTCCGAATTGAAGCGAATGATCGCGAATTACTGGCGGGTGAAAACAAAAAGGCCCAGGATCGATCCTTGCGGATCGACCCCAGGCCGGGACTATTCTCGTATCATCCGAAAGGAGGTTCTACGAGCGGGATGGCGGCTGTCGTAGAACAGCCCGCCGGCATTTTACGAAGCACCACCCCTTTGGCCGGTTAAACAAGAACTCACCGAATCACCTCCTTTCGAAAACATGGTTTACCGTAATGATCCCATTTCAGCCATTTAGAATGGACCATCGACGGCTGGAGCAAAACCTGCTGCGATGCGTTTCGCAGCACCTCGGTCTCATTGTAAATCGAAGTCAAGAGTTTCCGCCGACGATCGATTTTCAATGTGTCTCTAATTCAACATTAATACGTGACGGAACTCGTTGCCAAGTCTCGGCACTCATTTTTTTGAAACAAAAACACCTCCTTGGTTAGATTTTCCCTTTGTCAGCCTCTTGCCAGTTCAAACGAGATTAACTCTTGCTAGCAAGAAGTGGTTACTTTCGAACGAACAAATACTCTCGGTTGGTACGTGAAATCCATGCAATTCCGAAACCGCACTCCTTGAGTTGTCGCACGGCGCATTGGGTGGATGAGGCTTCCAAACCAGGAAAATAATGGTGGAACTCAACCAACAGTTGACCAATGCTCCGAACCAATCCCTGATCGCAGATCTGTTGGATCACGTCATACTCGACACCTTCGATATCCATCTTGACCAAGTCACAATAATCATGATTGTTGGCTTGCATAAGGCTTGAAAGGGTACGACAAGGCGCCTCGAAGAAAAGTTCGGACTTGTCGACCACTCCGTGCTTCGTCGATGTCGAATTCTGGGAGATATTGATGGCGGATGCCGACACGCCGTCTGTAACCAATACGGAAGGCAAATACATTTTTATCGTGCCGTCAAATGCCGCCAGCGCTGTCGGCGTCATTTGAAAGAGTGGCTCGTGAACGTGCTCACTTACCCACTGCACCGAATGGGGTGTGGGGTCATAGGCGTGGATTTTGCAGCCATGTTTGGAGATGAGCGACAAATCAAAAGAGGCGTCTTGCCCAATCCCAACTGAATAAACAATCGAGCCCGCGTTCAGGGAATGTTGACAGACGGACCAACCACCGTATTTGGATCCGTGAAACTCGGTAGCGACGCGGCGATCGGCAAAATGGAATGGCTCACGGCCTATCAATGCTCGGCCAATATTGAAACGCCGAACTGCGCGATACAGCATGATCCATCTCCGAGAGAACCCATGACTTTCACGGAGTGTGTTGTTATCAATTCTCTTCCTTTACGTCCAGCCGAATATTTGAAGACTTTTGGCTTGGGGCAGTCGTCTGTTGGCAAAATCAAGCAACTTGCGAACGGAAGATTCACGGGAAGAACCCCAGCGTCGACTGAGCTTAAATCCCAAGAAAAAACCGACCAAGAATAAAAACGAGACAAGCAAGCTAATCGTCGCGGCGGCGATTAAAGTGCATCAGACGTTGGGCAGGCCGGTGTTGCTGGATAGTGTTTATGAACTAGCGTTTTCTAGGGAACTTGGTCAAGCGAACCTGAAAGTCCTGCGACAAGTGCCCCTGCCAATTCCCTACAAAGGCCAGATTTTGTCAACCCCGTTTCGAATTCTTAATGGCTTGCAGTCGTTCAACGCAAGGACGAGAGATCGCAAGATCGCAAGGCACATCCTCCACTACTAAAATCTCCCCAGTCGCTTTGCCATTTGACGTCTTTGCGTTTCTGTCCCAGAACAACCTTAGACTTCGCCAAAACTTTCGGTGGTGAACCGTCGTTACTGCTGGCTTACGCGGAAGATTCCCCAGATTTGGCCGTTGATGCGGACTTCGCCCCACCATTGCGTCGAGGTACTGTTGCCAATTCGGTAAAGCTCGTACTTCACGGGACCATACGGGCTGACAGATGAAGTTAGCGTGACGGTGATGCGACTGTTTCCCGAGAAACGAATGTATGTTCCGTACTCGGTACCTCCTTGATCGTCGTAAATGTCAACGGTGCTGTTCGGACGAAAAGTAAAGGCACATCCCACCGCCGTTCCAGGATATAGCGTGTTGTAATAATCATATTGCGCAAGTGTCGAGATTCCCATGATGTAGCCACCGGCAAAAGTCCGTACCTGCGGAAAAGCTGCTGCGTTCACGACGGGTGCAGTGAAATTTACGATTAAAGCGGCAAGACACATTAAGGCAACGGAACAACGTGCGATCATGATTTCCTCTTGAAGAATAAGCAGGATGAGAAAAAATGGGGAATGAGACACAACCTCAAAAATACTTGACAATTCGGTCGTACTTACTAGTTCATCCACACGCCGGGCTATTACCCTTCATAATTTTTTGGAATTCGTTTCAGCGACCGAAACCCATAACAAGGCTCCGTCTCAATTTCATCGTCCCGCCGATTCTGTATACGATTCCCTGTCTTCGCTTTTTTGGGACCGGGCGTCGCGCTGCTCACCAAATTCGTATTTCAACTGCCATGAACTTGCGGTATCACAGCTTTAATCCGATCCTCCATTCAACTACTATAAAGAGACCTGACGGTCTCGATTATTTCGGCAATAGGTATTCAGTCAATGCACGGCGAAGAATCGATAACGCGGTGGATCGACGGCCTTAGAAACGGCGATGACGCTGCGGTCAGTAAAATCTGGGAGGCATTCTTCCAACGCTTGACGAATATTGCGCGTCAGCGGCTTCAAGCAGCAAACCGATCAGTTTCCGATGAAGAAGACATCGTACTGAGCGCATTCAAAAGCTTCTTCGCAGGCATTCGCAAAGGCCGATTCCCACAACTTAACGACCGGGAAGACCTATGGCGTTTGCTGTTTGTTATTACTTCCCGCAAGGTCGCCGATCAATTTGCTTTCCAACGCCGCGAGAAACGAGACGCACGTCGCGAAGTCGCCCGACCGGAATTCGACGCAGACGATTCCGATCACTACGACGATTTGTTCATCTCAAACGAGCCGTCTCCAGAATTCACAGCCGAATGCGCCGATCAATTACAGAGCCTTTTGGCACGCTTGGAGCATGAGGACCTCCAGCGGATCGCTATCCTCAAGATGGAAGGGTTTACCAATCAAGAGATCGCTACGCAAACGGATCGTGGTCTGACAACCATCGAACGGAAACTTCGGACGATCCGAGAAATCTGGAGTCAATCGCATCGATGAGTTCAACTAACCCTTGCCAATTTACAACTAAAGATCTGCTGGAAATCGAAAAGGTTTGCGATCAATTCGAAGCCACTTTTCGAACATCCGGAACCGCGAACATCGAGTCGTTCGTTACCATGGTCGCTGACCCGTTGCGCGACCGCATCCGAACTGAGCTGAATCAATTGGCCGATGAACTGTACGACAAGATTGCGCAGAAGGCATCGTCAAAATCTAGTCCGTCGCTGTCAACGATGCCGCCAAGTTCCCAAGCTATTACAATTCGCGGGAATCGTTTTGAAATCCATCAACGTCTGGGAACCGGTGGCGCGGGAACAGTTTGGCGCGCTTTTGATCGCCACTTGGGCAGGTGGGTTGCCCTCAAAGCGCCGCATGCCGCTACGATCGGCGACGCCGATCGTTTTCTCCACGAAGCCCGCACGGTTGCAGGGCTTCAACATCCACGTATTGTTCGAGTCCTTGACGCGGGCCAAGACGATCAAGGATGTTTCATGGTCAGCGAATTGGTCGACGGTATCTCGCTAGCAGATAAGCTGAAACAATCGTCCTTTGGCTTTCGCGAGGCTGCATCGTTGGTCGCCCAGATTGCCGACGGTTTGGCCTACGCTCATCGGATGGGAATCGTTCATCGCGATTTGAAGCCACACAATATTTTGATCGATGCCGCTGGCGATCCGTTCATTACCGATTTTGGTTTGGCCAAAGAGTGGCAGCAACACGCCGATCAACTGACAGTGGAAGGGCACATCGTCGGCACGCCAGCATTCATGGCTCCTGAACAAGCGAGAGGCGAGTCACTTGGCATCGAGCCTCGTACGGATATTTATGCGTTGGGCGTTATTTTATTCCAGCTCCTCACGGGCGAGTTGCCGTTTCGTGGAAACGTCGACAGCATCCTTCAACAAGTCATCACGCGCGATCCTCCCACCCCGCGCACACTCCTTCGCAATATCCCCGAAGAGCTGGACATATTATGCGTCAAATGCATGGAAAAAGCGCCTTCGCAACGAATCGCTTCGGCAGAATTGCTTCGCGATGAATTGCAGCGTTTCCTGCGTAACCAACCGATCCTGTCGCGTCCACTCGGTGCGACGGGTCGCTTGCACAAGATGGCCAAGCGCAATCCAGGGCTGACGTTGCTCGGCCTTGTGGCGGCCTCGCTCATGATGATTATCGCGTCGATCTCGGTTGTTTCGGCCGTCGTCGTCGCCAAAGGATGGAATCGCGAATTCGGACTGCGCGTCGATGCTGAGTTGGCGAAACAAAAAGCTGAACAAGCTATCGAGAACGAATCGAAAGCAAGACAATTGGCAATCAACGCTCAAGCCGCTGCCGAGTCCAACGCTCGCCGAGCCACCGAAGAAGCCCTCCTCAGTCAACAGTCCTTGCAATTCCTCGAGTCCATCATCCAAGCCACCGATCCGGTCTCGTGGATTCTAGGCTCGCAACTCACTGCAATCAAAGACGCCCCCCAGCTCAACGAACTTCTCGACACGGCCGCCACACGCGTGAAAACCGAACTGGCCAATCAACCCCGCGTTCAGACTCGTCTGATGGACACGATTGCCAATAGTTATCGCGGGCTAGGTCGTTACGTCGAGTCAAAACAGTTGCTTGAGCAGTCTCAATTGATCCGAAACGCGGCGGGTCTCGAGCGAGATCCGGCAGCAAATTTCGAAGCCAATCGCAACACGTTTTATCGTGGGCTCATCCACCAGGACTTGGCGGAATTCGATAGAGCCGAAGAATGCTTCCAAGAAGCGACGTCCAAAACAACTGCCGGGACTGTTACGGACGAGCTTTTCATTGCCGATATCGAATTCCAACTGGGCTGGCTAAAAGCTCAACAACGCCGACACGACGAATCCAAGTCTCATTTCGAACGCGCGCTTGCAATTCGTCAACGCTATCTGCCTGCCGGATCGTCCGCCATCAAGGCAACCCAAGCGGGGATCGAAATTGCACAAGCCAAACACATGAGCGATTTGCCGCTGGACCAAATGGAATCAATTCTCGCTGGCGATGATCGCGTGAGCCGGATTGCAAGTGATTATTTGCAGATGCTCGCTCTTCGCAGCTTGAAAAACTACGATGCTGCCAGCACGATTTATGCGCGCATCGTTCAGCAGCTTGAGGAGACTTTGTCGGATCAGCATCCATTGTACGTCTTGGCGGTGGGCGAATACGCCGATCTTTTATGGCACAAGGGCGACTATCGTGAAGCCTTACCTCAAATTCAAAAAGCCATCTCTATCGGCGAGAAACTTGCCCCGTCTCATCCGAAGTTACGGCAAGCCCGATTGACGTTGGCAATGGAACTTTCCCGTGCCCAACGATTCCGCGAAGCGGGCGAACAATTTCAAAAGATCATCGATCAAGAAAAATTAAGCGGTTCATTTTCAACCGAAGCTCACGAGGGATTGCTGTGGGCCGAGCTGGTTTTAAATCGTCCTTCGCAAGCCTTGGAACAAGCTCAGATGTTGTGCGATCGTGCTGGAGATCAACTGCTACATCAGCAAGCTTGGCATCAATACTCCTTGGCGCGAACGCACAAGCAGCTTGGAAACTTCGAAGCATCGAGTTTGGCCGACGCCGAGGCTTTACGCATAGCAAAATCGATCAACGACCCGCCGAACCACGCACTTTGGCTGGAACGGTTGGGAGTGATCCACGCCAGCGCGGGGGACTTTGAAACAGCGGAGGCGATGTATCGAAAAGCGGTTGAAATCGAGCGGGGAACTCATCCCGCCATGCATCCTCGAATCGCTGATCGCATCACAACGCTCATTTCCATCCTCCGCAAAAGAAACAAACGCGACGAAGCACTGGCGTTGCTATACGAAGCTCTTGAAAGTCGCGAAAAAAATCTCCCTGCCGATGATGCCCGCATCGATGAAACTCGCAAAATAATCCAACAACTAGAATCGGGTGAGTGAGAAACCACCAACATTCTGCAACTAATCGCTCTTCGACTTCGGCGATTGTTCCGGTCACCTGAAGCGGTACTTTCTCCGTGCCACAGTTATTTTCCGCATGAGAAATAGGATCGACAATCTCAGGCTTAGTGACCGAGCACAGTTGGGTCAACAAGGAGCGTTCGATGTGCTATGATTAGGCCTTTCTCTGTCAGACACTGAGCGAAATTTATACAACAAGGGACGCATTGGAATGACAACGCAAATGGTTCGTTTGTCTTTTGTTTTCTTTCTTCTTGTTGGAGGAATCCCAAGCATGAATGCAGCCGACAAGAGGGCTTTTGAAATCGATGACATGTTCCGACTCAAACGAGTTGCCGATCCGCAAATTTCGCCGGACGGGAAAATGGTTGTCTACCAAGTAACCGAAATCCTCGATCCGCCCACTTACCAGAAGCAGACCCATCTTTGGATCGTTCCGTCCGATGGCAAATCGCCACCAAGGCAACTTACCAGTTCGGGCAAGAGCGATTCGCATCCGCGCTGGAGTCCCGACGGGAAAAAGATCCTTTTCGAATCGACTCGGTCTGGCCCTCCGCAGTTGTACATTCTCGATCTGGTCGTCGGCGGCGAAGCTAAAAAGCTTACCGACGTTTCGACAGGGGCGGGCAGTGCAATTTGGTCGCCCGATGGTAGCAAGATCGCATTCATGTCCTCCATCTATCCGGAGTTCAGTGAATTGCCCTTTGCCGAAAGCAACAAGAAGAACAAGGAAAAAGCCGATGCGATCGAAAGCAATCCTGTTAAGGCCAAAGTATTTACCAAGCTGTTCTATCGTCACTGGGACGAATACGTCGGCGACAAACGGAATCATCTCTTTGTGATCAATGTTGACGGCACCGATTGCCATGACGCTACTCCCGGTGATCGCGATTCGTTTCCCAATAGCACAACGTTTAGCGTCGGCGATGACTTTACCTTTACTCCCGACAGCCATTATCTCATCTTTGCTGCTGCCCCAGAGAAGGCCGAGTCGTGGAGCACCAACTACGATCTTTGCCGAGTTGCGATCGACAACCGCTCGACGAAGTGGGAGTCGCTGACCGCAGAAAACTTGGCGGCGGACAATGGTCCACGATACAGCCCAGACGGAAAATGGCTGGCTTATCGAGCTCAAAAAACTCCTGGATACGAAGCTGCTAAATGGGAATTGATAGTTGTCCCTGTGAAACCCGATGGATCGTTCGCGGGAAAACCAACGCAAGTGACCGGGGCCGATCATCCTTCGGCCGATGATTTCAAATGGGGATTGGGCTCGTTGTCATTTCTTGCCGATATGCGTGGCTACAAACGCGTCTATAGCATTCCCACTCCTGATCATCCGTCGGCGTCTCCTTGGCGAGGTTCGAATACGATGAATGAAGGATCGATCCTGTCTCAATCGGTTGTCGGCAAGCAAAATGTTATCTTGTGGGCGCGAATGGACCAACCAGCCGAGGTCTTTATCTATGGCGATGAAGTTGGAACGGAGAAAGAGCCTTTCAATCTCAGCAAAGCCAACGACGCCACGCTGGCTATCTTGGATCGACCTCGTCCTGAGTCGGTTCAAGTCAAGGTCGAGGATGGTGAAATGCAAATGTGGATTCTAAACCCACCTGCGTTTGACGACAAAAAGAAATGGCCCGTCGTTTACTTGATCCATGGCGGACCGCAGGGAGCTTGGGAAGATGGTTGGAGCTACCGTTGGAATCCAATGCTTTGGGCCGCTCAAGGCTATGTAGTCGTGCTTCCCAATCCGCGAGGATCGACCGGCTTTGGTCAGAAGTTCTGTGATCAAATCTCCGGTGACTGGGGCGGTAAGTGCTATCGCGATTTGGTAGCGGGCTTGGATCAAGTCAAAAAATTGGGATACGTCGACACCGATCGAATCGCCAGTGCCGGAGCAAGCTTTGGCGGGTACATGCAAAATTGGTTTGCTGTCAACGAGATCGCCAAAGAGTTCAAATGCCTGATCACGCATTGCAGCGTCTACAATTTTGAAAGCATGTGGGGAACGACGGACGAACTTTGGTTCGACGAGTACGAGCATGGCGGACTTCCCTGGGAGATCCCCGGCAAGTACCGAGAATTCAGCCCTCACATCAAGGCAGGAAATCTTGGCAAGTACAAGACGCCCATGCTGATCATCCACAACGACAACGATTTCCGCTGCCCAATCGGCCAAGGTCATGAGCTGTTTAACGCTTTACAACGCCAAGGCGTCCCCAGTCGCTTCGTGAACTTCCCCGACGAAAGCCACTGGGTCCAAAAACCCGCCAACAGCAAATACTGGCATGAAGAAGTTTTCGGCTGGTTGAAGATTTATACACCTCCCGGCGGGAAGTAATGTGGACTGACATTTCGTTGGCCAAAGCAGATAGGGATTGTGCATTCAGGCGTAAACCTTCGCAAGTCATAGCTGCTTATGAAAGGAATGATGAAAGGATTATCGTGCGTCCGGAAACGCTACGAAGCGCGCGAGGCCCTGGAGAGCCGTGCTACGGGAGGATTGCTGGAAGAGAAAAGGAAGAGAAAAGCGGTCAGGAGCAATTTTGGCTGACTAGGAAAATTTTGGGTGGTAGATTGAAGTAACTTCATACACCTCAATTGGAATCCGATCGATAGCGAAACTACTCCAATCTTCCTAGTAGGCTCGTGACCCCTTTCCTGCTTTCCTGACTCCTTTTCTGTTGCGTGCTGCTAATTGCCAAAGTAAGTGAGATCATGGCCGATCCAGTCGATCCCCCGAATACGAGCCAGCCTCTAAAGAAAGTCACTGCTTTCACCGATGGCGGTGCGGTCCCCAATCCGGGCAGAGGGGGATACGGAGTCGTCCTTCGTTTTGGCGAACATTGCCGAGAGCTTTCTGGTGGTTATCGCCTTACAACGAATAATCGAATGGAACTCATGGCCGTGATTGTTGCCCTCGAAGCTTTGAATGTGCGTTGTCACGTTACTCTTCACAGCGATTCCAAATACATCATCGATGCAATTACGGATGGATCAGTTTTCAAATGGCGTTCGAATGGCTGGGCGATGAACGCGTCTCGTTCCAAGCTTGCAAAAAATCCAGACCTTTGGGAGCGTTTGCTTGCAGCCCAGGAGAAGCACGAGGTTGAATTCATTTGGGTGAAAGGTCATGCTGGTGTCGAAGACAACGAACGCTGTGACCAATTGGCAGAGGCAGCACTCAATCAAACTGGTCTCCTGGAAGACTCAGGCTATCAGCCCACCGAACAAAGCCATAGTGATCCGACGAAAATACCAGGAGTGAATACGAAGATGACTGAGGTAGGTCAGCCTTGCCGGAAATGCAATACGCCAATCGTGAAGCGATTCCCAAAGAAGAAAACCGTCAAGCCAAACCAGACCTATTACTTTGATTGGTATCTCTACTGCCCTGGTTGTAAATCGATGTACATGGTTGAGGCTGCAAAGCGAGAAGTTTGTGACGAAGGAAAGCGATTGTTTGACTGCGACGACTGACACATGGTCGGGCAGAGAAAAGGGGTCAGTATCGAATGGCACTGTCGAGTTGTAGGTGGCTTTGGGTGCAGTGTTCACGACGAAGTTCGTTTCGGAGCTTCATCGTTAGTTTGTAGCGGTGTCGTCGTCTTTTTAAGACGCGAGGCTCTAACCGGCCGGGGCGATTGGCGACTTCGCAATGCGCGATCTGCTTGAGCATGGTCAGTAGATAGCTTTCCAATTCGGCGAGGGTCACCTGTCCATTGGATAGTTGCGTACAGGATGCAAGAACGTATTGGCAGGTGCTTGTGAAGCTGATCTGGCGAGGCTGATTATCGTGAAGCAGCGAGGCAGCGGGCGCGGTGATGCGGATGGGAGGAGCGTCCGGGATGGCAGTTCGATCGCTGGGACTGGGGATGTGATTAGAAAGCGGGGATGTATGCACGGCCCTGGAGAGCCGTGCTACCGGGAGGATTGTTGGCGGGGCGTTATTTTTCGGGGAGTTTGATGAAGCCTTGCCAATCGGTGGGGGGGGTGCGGCCGTGTTGGGCTATGTAGACGGTTAGGAAGTCTTTAACGCGGTCTTCGGCGGGGACTTGATGCAGCAGTCGGAACGCTTCGCCCCAGTTGCCGGCTTGCAGCGAATCAACAGCTTGTTCGTACGCCGACAAGTGAGCGGCGTTAAGGATGCTTGCGGGGCCTTCGGGGGGCAATAGTTCGCTGACCATCAACGGCATGTTCATTCCGTAAGGTTGAACTCGAGCGACGCGTCGAACGCGCGCGATGGCGGCGGGCACTTCATTGCGGATTCGAGACGCCGTGGTTTCGTCGATAAGGATCGGGGCACGCAGCAGCTTGGTCATGCTTTCCAAACGCGAAGCCAAATTCACGACCGGCCCAAACACGGTGACTTTGACTTGATCGACGGTTCCAATTCGACCCGCGACGGCTAGGCCAGTTGCGATTCCCAAGCCAGCGCGGAATTGAGCAAGTGGGTGATTTTCCTTGGCCGAAGCGCTTTCAAATTCGGCACGGATTGCCAAGGCTGCTCGGCAAGCGTTGACGACCATATCGTCGTCCTCCAATGGCCACCCCCAAAATCCCATGGCTGCATCGCCGTGAAAATCGCCGACCACGCCGCCGGAATTTAAGATGTGATGCGTCATAACTCCCAGTGCATCGCTGACTCGATGAAGCAACTCAAGCAAACGATCGGCGGACTCTTCGCTTTGTCTTGAAAATCCTCGAAGGTCACAAAACAACACGGACACATTGGCTTCGCGAGGCGACAGGACCTCATCGGGCTCGCGCGTCGCGAGCGCTTGGAGCACTACGGGTGCAAAGAACGGGCGCAAACTGTCTTGGCGTCGTTGTAGATTGCGAGTTTCTCGAAGCATGCCTAACGTATTCGCCGCTAGTTCGGCAAACTTCATATCGTCTTGCAACGTAGCAGCCACCGCTGCCGTCGCTTCTACTGTGTTGGGACCCGACAGCGAAGCGAAATCGCCTGCGACGTAGATTGCCCAGCCGGGACAGGACTCGCAAGCGATCGGCGTACAAAACGCCCAGTCGACATTTTCGCTTTGCGTATACGAACTTCGCGATTGCGAATCCAGTGCTCGACTCCAAACGTGCAGGATGCTTTGGTTCGATTCGATCGCTTGACGAATCAATTGCGCGCTCGGTGAAAACTGTTGACCGGTGAGATTTCGGCAGTCCCAGTGTAGGATGTTGATAAACTCTTCGCCTTTGACAACTACTTCGCTTTTGGTCGCAGCCGACTTATTAGTAGCCGTCGGTAAACGCGACGCGCCGGTCGCGCTGGCAGCAGTTTCGGTCACGACAATTTTTGGCGCGGGTAAATTCGTCGTGTCCGCCACGATCGCAACAAACGTAGCTTGGCCGATTCCTTGCATGATCAAATTGACGACCCGCACGAACAATTCTTCGTCCGTCGCGCTGCCTTGGATGATTTCGGGCAAGCGGCTGAGGACGTCGATGCGGCGGTCCGCGTCACGATAACGAGCTTGCCGAAGTTGGGATGCGGCGAATGTGTGTTCTGTGACGGCGGGCTGTTCGGCAGACAAGATTCGCACGCGTTGGTCGACTAAGCTGAACGTTGTCTGGCCGATGACAAAATGGTCGCCGACGCTTAACTGGAATTCGTCGCGGCGCATGCCTCGAAAGAAAATGTGGTTACGGGCATCGGGCAATCGTTCCACGTGAAGCTGATCGCCTTTCCATTGCACCATCGCATGGCGTCGCGAGACTCGATCATCCCACGGTACGGACCAACCCGCTGAGGCACGACCAAGTTCCACGGGCTCGCTGCCTGGAGTCATTGGTAGCGAGCGCCGCCAACGATCTTGGGGACGAGGGCCTTGTGCGATTAAATCTGGCATTTCAATTCAAGCCGACAACTGTCAACCGCCGTCAATTCCAAAGGCAAGCTTCAGGACCGAGGCGAGGGTGCGAACGGATTAATTCGGGAAGTACAAAAAGGTGCTGCAAGTATACCTGTTTTTGCTGGTTCGGTTTAGCGTTGCCTTGTTGGCATTTTTGGATTCTGTGGTGACAAACGAAAAGTTTGGTATGCGAACAGAACGGATCGGCGTAATTGCCTTGGTGGCAGTGACTTTGGCAAGTTGTTGCCTGTGGTGTAAGATATCGTGGACACGTCCGCAGCGTCAGAGTTAATTGTCAGAGTTGATTGTCAAAGGACAAACAGTTGGCTTTGCCTTGTTTGTTTACGCGGCGAGGATAGATTGTCGCGGGGATAGGGCAATGAGGCCACACGCCCGCTGGTGGGGCGTTACAGGGCGGAGCCTGGTAACGAGTTAGTAAGTTCACAGATGGTTATGTATTGAGAACGATGGACACTTCGAACGACAGTTTGCTGGAACCTCATGATCGAATGAAAGCGATTGACGACCAAGTCAGTCACATGTGGATGGTTCGCGCCTTTGTGAAACATTCCGACGAAGCGGTCGATGACGAGGAGTTGGCTGAAGTCCATCGCGGCCTATACGATTTTATGCTGGCCCTCGGTCCCGCGCTCGACGCAAACGACGCGAATAAATATCTAAAAATCGCGAAGAAAAAATTAGCCAAACTACTTGCCGCCGCAGAGTTGTTTCACGAAATCCAACCGGATGTTTCGGGGCATACGAATTTCCGCATGGCGTCCCATTCATTGCGTGTGGCTGTCGCTCGCATCAGGCATTTGTTACAGTCAATGCCTGCTGGCACGTCGGCTTCGCAAACCAACCCGGTAGAATCAGACGACGACGACGACGATGATGAGGACGATACCGACTGATGCTCACTGACTGAACGAAAGAGTATGTCTCAATGCGAATCATGATTTTGGGAACGGTTAGCCGGTTTTGGTGATAGACCGTCTATTATCCCCCAAGATGGTAAAATCCTCGATTGAAAAGCTTTCCAATTCTCGACTTTTCCAATTTTCCGATCGCCCTAACGAATTGACTTTTCTTCGACACAATTATTCGATTAACTTTTGCTGCAAATTGACACGCATACCCGAATGAGCTTCGCATGATCGCATCTCAAGTGATAGAAGTCCGCAATCTTCGCAAAGTCTACCACGAGGGTTTTATATTTGGAAAAAAGCTGGAAGCGCTTCGAGGAGTGAGCTTGGACATTCACTCGGGCGAGGTTTTTGGATTGCTCGGTCCGAACGGCGCGGGCAAGACGACACTGATAAAGATCTTGCTTGGCATTTTACATCCAACGCAGGGTAACGCGACGGTCCTAGGATTGCCTGCGGGTAGTCAAGCCGCACGTCAACGCATCGGTTATTTGCCCGAGAACATGGCTTTCCCTCGTCATCATACGGGACTCGATGCCTTGTGGTTTTACGGTCGACTCTCGCGCGTTCCCTCGGCAGACATCCGCAAGAAGGCTCCATACCTGATCGAACTGGTCGGACTCGCGGGTCGAGAGAAAGAACCGGTTCGCAAATATTCCAAGGGAATGCGTCAACGACTTGGGCTTGCGCAGGCCATGCTGCACGATCCGGAAATTCTCATCATGGACGAACCCACTGACGGTCTCGATCCTTTGGGGCGCTCCCAGATCCGTGCCGTCATCGAGCAATTGAAAGATCAAGGCAAGACGATCTTTCTCAATAGCCACATTTTGCAGGAGGTCGAGTTGATCTGCGATCGCGTAGCCATCATGGCACACGGGCTGATCCGCGACATTGGGACCTTGTCCGATTTGACTTCGCGATTTCAGGAAGCCGTTCATAGCCAAGTCACCTTGGAGTTAGTCGGTACCGCATCGCAAATCAGTGAATCCCTGGCATCGTACAAGATCGTCAGCCAGCATCCGTTGCAACATGGCCCTGGCAATCCAGTCGCGGGTATCGTCGAGTCGTCGGCTCATCCTCCAGACGCAATTCGAACAGCGGTCGTTGTCGAAGTTGGTTCGCCGCAGCAGCTTGACGCGCTCATTGATACCCTGCGAGCCCATCACGTCAGTATCGTCTTGTTGCATCGCAAACAGCCACGCCTCGAAGACGTATTCATGACGGTCGTCACTAATGCCAATAACAGCCAAGCCCAAGCGGTAGCTCAATGAATCCCTATCTTGCCGTCATCTACGATTCCTTTAAAGAAGCGCTTCGTTCGAAAGTGCTGTGGGTCCTTTTGGTTTGCTGGACGCTTATCTTGGGAGGAATCGCGCCGTTAGGATTTATCCAAGACAAATCGTTTACTTTCAAAGGGGACGACATTGTCGACGATGGAAAGCTGATCGAGATGCTTTCGAACGCCGCCAATGGCAAAGGCAGTAAAGCTCAGCAAGCGGTCGTGTCGGTGATGAAACCAGCGACGCAGTCCTTTCTGAAACAGCGAGTCGGCCGCTCCGATGTTTTTACTCCGCGAGGACGCGTGGTCCAGGCACTGAACGAAGTTCTGAGCGTCAAGGAATTGTACGTCGCAGAGACGTGGCCCAAAGCGGACCGACGGAGCGAACTGAAAGATCTCGTGGCTCGTCCAGCCGATCAACTAAGCAAACTGGAACTTGAAAATCGGAATCGGCGGCTTGTCGAATTGAGTTTTCCGGGGCAATTTCGATCGGCTAACGAGGACCGAACTTGGGTTGGCTATGCAGGTCTGAAAACACCAATCGAATTACCCATTTCGATAAAGCAAGCACGCCAGTACATCGAAGCATTGTTCTTTCCGACGATCATGAAACTGGGACTTGGCATCTTCGCGATGCTCGTCGCGATCATCATTACAAGTCCTATGATTCCCGACATGTTCCAATCGGGAGCGTTGCATTTGTTGCTGAGCAAGCCTGTGTCACGCTCGATGCTGTTTCTATCCAAGTTCGTCGGAGGCTGTATCTTTGTTGCCGTTAACATTGCGTACATGCTGGTGGGACTGTATTTCATTGCTGGGATCCGACTAGGAATTTGGAACAATGGAATACTGTTGTGCATACCGCTTTTCATTTTCGTTTTCATGATCTTCTACAGCGTGTCGGCACTGGCTGGATTGATCTGGAAAAACCCAATTATTTGCGTTGTGGTTACCGGCGTGTTTTGGGGTATCTGTTTCGTGGTTGGTGTGGTTTATGGAATTACGACTCCGCTAGTTACAGTGCAACCGAGACTGCTGGATATCACCGTCGCCGGCGATACGGTGTTTGCAAGTTCGCAGCAAGGATTGTTGCAAGTCTGGGATGATAAGTCGAGTAAATGGCAATCTGAGTTTGGAATGGTACCAGGCAATTTCCGATTCTTTGGTCCCTACTGGAATCCTGCCAAAGGCCAACTGCTTTTTGCTCGCACGTCCGACAGTCCGATCGGTGGTTTTGATAATAGCACCGTGCGATTTCGATACGCAACATTTCCAGAACTAGCTACTGGCGTTCCCGATCAACCTGCAAACGAAGAGGAAAATGCAACTGAGGAGAAAGCTGACAGCCGCGATTCTGCGAGTGGTGAAGGTGACAGTAAAGCAGATGACTCCACCGAAACGGAAACATCGGATTCAACGGCCAAGGACTCTATTGACGCAGATAAGAAGATCAACTCCAGTGAAGCCGATAAGCCATCCGGTGACGACAAGCAGAACCTGAATGAGTACTGGAGCGAATCGCGGGTTGACTTCCTTCCGGATTTTCCCTCCGAAACGCGGCGCATCGTGCGGTATCGCGATTCGGTTCTGGCCCTTACCACACGGGGTATTTATCTCTTTGATATGAAGGCCGCGATTGCAGCCAAGAAAACACCTAATGTTTCCTTATTTGGTGTACAGATCCCGATGGGAGGAAAGGCAGATGCGTTTCGGTTGGTTACACCCGATGACTGGCAGCCTAAGCCACCGCTGGATCTCGCTGTATCGCCTGATGGCAAGACGGTGATCGTTTATAGCCAAGGCCGATTGCAACGATTGAATTTGGGAGAGTCGGGGCTGTTTCGATCGGACGAAACGACGGCCGAAATTAGCAAAGAGGAAGATTTGCTCTCGCTGGTTAGTGTAAGCAACCATGCTGTCTTGGTCGCGTCGGACAAATCGATACCGCAGCTATATTCACTCGACAAACTAGAAGCGGTTAAGTCGCTGGATTCGATAGGCAAGATTACACCTCGAGGAATGGAGGTCGCCTCCAACGGCAAAGATATTGGATTGTTGACTAGCGAAAATCAACTTTGGATTATCGATACCTCAGCCCAGACAGCGACCCAACCGCCACTGACACATCAAGGCAAGATTCATGGATTCAGTTTTGATGACCAAGGCAGACTTTGGTATTCGCATGACGTTTCGCAAGTCGACTGTTTCAACCTTAACTCCAACAGTGTCGTGAAACGCATTCGCCCCAAGTCAACGACTTTGGGTTGGATTTACGCTTATATAATCAAGCCCGCGTACACAGTGAATCCGAAACCGTCTGCCGTCGATGAAACGATTACATACTTCCTTCGGAAAGATGATACCTTGGCTTTTCTGATCGATACTGGCGACTTGAATCGAGAGGCACCCAAGATCGATCCGTGGACACCCCTATGGAGTAACGGCATCTTTATCGTGGTGATGCTGAGCGTCGGTTGCGTGATCTTGTATCGTCAGGATCTGTAAAGGTTTTCAAATCGCTCGTACGAATTCTAAGCTGCGTTTTGTCGACTTTGTTCGCCAAACTGACTGATCTGGGCTGCGTGCGATTCCTGGAGAAAACTGCGCATTTAGATGGACTCAATCGTGTTGAACGGTTTTTGGAGACGATCATGTATCAACTCAACTCGTCCCGAATGTTATTCATCACGGCATTTTTCGTAACAGGGCTATTATTCTCCTCGTCTCTGTTCGGACAAAAAACAACGAGCCCGCAGCAGCCGAACATTGTGCTGATTGTGACCGACGACCATAGTCCCGATTTGGGATGCTATGGAAATTCGAAAATCCATACGCCTAACTTGGATGCGCTCGCATCGGCGGGAACTCGGTTTACGCATGCGTTTGCGACTACGGCCAGTTGTTCGGCTTCGCGGTCGGTGCTGCTCACTGGGATTTATAATCATGCCAACGGGCATTATGGCCATGAACATGCTTACCACCATTTTGCCGCATTCGACAAAGTAAAAAGTTTGCCCGTTCTGTTGAGTGCTGCAGGTTATCAGACTGCGAGAATCGGCAAACTGCATGTCGCGCCTGAGGCAGTGTTTCGTTTCGACGAGACGATTCCCGCGAATCCACGCAGCACAGTTCAAATGGCGGAGCAAGTCGACGGTTTCCTGGCAAAGCGATCGACGACCAAACCTTTCTTTTTATATTTCTGTCCCGTCGACCCTCATCGCGCCGACAAATTTCGCGACGACTTGCCCAACGCCCCCGATTCATTTGGGAATGTTGCGAATGGCTATCCGGGTGTCAAAGAAAAAATCTACGATCCAAAGGACATCGACGTTCCCAGCTTCCTGCCGGACAACGATGTCACGCGATCGGAATTGGCGATGTATTATCAAAGCATCTCGCGCGTCGATCAAGGAATCGGACGATTGGTGCAGTCGCTCCAGGCGCGCGGTGTGTGGGACAACACTATCGTCATTTTTACGGCCGATCACGGGATGGCGTTCCCTGGTGCAAAGACAACTGTTTACGAGCCGGGACTTCGTATTCCGTTCATTGTTCGCGACCCGCGAGCTTCCGCCAAAAACGTCGCGAACTCAGCTATGGTCAGCTTGGTGGATGTCGCGCCGACCATTTTACAAATGGCGAGCGTCGATAAACTTTCAGACGAATTTCAAGGGCGAAGTTTTGCAGGAATCATCAATGAGGAATCGGTTGATGGATGGGACAAAATCTACGCTTCGCATACTTTTCATGAAGTCACCATGTACTATCCGATGAAAGTCGTACGCGATCGCAAATACAAACTGATTTGGAATATAGCTCATCCGCTTCCTTTCCCTTTCGCCTCCGATTTGTGGGTCGCTCCCACATGGCAGAATGTTTTCAAGAAAGGGTCGCAGGCTCTGTACGGTCGCCGAACGGTGGACCAATACATCAATCGCCCAGCTTTCGAATTGTTTGACCTCGAAGCTGATCCCGACGAAGTTCAAAACTTGGCCTTAGACCCCAATCACGCCGATTTGCTTCACAAAATGAAGACTGAATTGCGGGAGTTTCAAAAGCGCACAAACGATCCTTGGATTCTCAAGTGGGACTATGAATAGAACTTGGGTTTTGAAGATTGCGATTCGAATCTTCTGATTTCTGCGCATTCTATCGTAGTTTTGACCTATTTCCTTGATGTGATTTTCCAATCGAAGGTATGAAGATTGATGGATTTTGCGTCGCCTGTACGATAATCTTAATTGTATTCACCAAGCGATTTCGAAATCTGCCAACTCCCCGTCGTCAGAAAACTTCAGGAATGCCTCCATGTTCTACCCACCTCGCAAATGTACCGGACCAATCTTGAATCGCCGTAGCTTGCTGCGGGCAGGCACGTTGGCGATGGGCGGGATTGGATTGGGTGACTTGCTACGGTTGCGTGCTCAGGCGGCACAGGGTCAGAGCGAACCGGATACTTCGGTCCTATTCGTCTGGTTGCCGGGTGGGCCGCCGCATATGGAGACGTACGACATGAAGCCGGACGCTCCGGCGGAGTATCGTGGCGACTTTAGACCGATCAAGACCAACGTTGACGGAATCGACGTTTGCGAATTGTTGCCTTTGCATGCCAAGTGTGCGGATCGGTTTACTTTGATACGCTCGATTGCGCACGAGTTCGCTGATCACGGCGGAGGTCATAAACGTTTCTTGACCGGCAGAGCTCCGAAGGAGCCAACCGGTTTTGTTAACGACGCTCCGGCTGTAGGTTCCATTGTGGCCAAGCAACGAGAACACATCTCGCGAGGTCTGCCCAATTACGTCGCCGCTACAGATGGTGGCCGAGGTGGAGTCGACGTATTTTCTTTCGGTGCCGCTTACTTGGGACCTGCGTACACTCCATTTACAGTCGTTGGTAATCCGAACGCAGCAAATTTCCAAGTCCAGGATTTGAGTGTCTCAGCCGAAATGGAGTCGCGTTTAGCAAATCGTGAAGAACTCCTTAGTGAACTGGATCGTTTCCAGCGGCGAATTGATGGCTCGGGGTCGATGTTGGCAATGGACCAATTCAACCAAAAAGCATTTGACCTACTGACGGGCCCCAAGGCAAGAAATGCTTTTGACATCTCACAAGAAGACGCGAGAACGCGCGATCGGTACGGTCGTCATCCTTACGGCCAGCGATGTTTACTTGCGCGACGGCTCGTCGAATCCGGTTGTAGTTTCGTTACTGCGGTTTTGGAAAATCCGTGGAACGGCCACGATGTGTCGATGCCCAAGAACAGCACTTACAATTGGGATTCCCACGCCGTTAACTGCCATATTTTCGACGATGCTCGGTGCCGATTTCCATACTACGACCAAGCCATCTCGGCGCTTGTCGAAGATTTGTACGCGCGCGGCTTGGATAAAAAATGCATGTTGATCGTAACAGGGGAATTCGGGCGAACACCACGAATTGAGAATACGGTCGGCTCCCAAACAGGTGTAGTTCAACCCGGCCGCGATCATTGGCCCAACGCGATGTCTGTTCTCGTTGCAGGCGGAGGAATGAGAACCGGTCAGGTGATCGGTTCGACCAATGCACGAGGCGAAGTTCCCAAGGACCGGCCTTTATCCCCCAACGACCTGTGGGCGACGGTGTACAGGCACTTGGGGATCGATTACGAGCAATCGTATCTCGACCACTCTGGACGCCCTTTACCGATTCTTCCGTTCGGCGAGCCGATTCGCGAACTGCTTTGATCAATGCGCGAACTTAATCTGTTACCGAATTCAGATCGGAATCGTTGAGATCGAGCATCGGCGTCGCGTGCTTTCGCGTTTTGCGTTTTTTCGTGACTTGGTCCGTTCGCGGCGCGCTTGTTCTTGGCTCTTCCGCGCCCGCCAGTTTATCGCCGACTTGAGCGGCTTCGAGGCGTTTGGTTCCGAGTTTGACATACTCTTCAGAAAGCTCGAAACCGAAAAAGCGTCGGCCAAGCTTCTTTGCTACTGTCAACGTGGTGGAACTGCCTGAGAATGGATCGAGTACAATTTCATCCGGGTTGGAGCACGCGCGAATGATTCTGCCCAGTAACTGTTCGGGCATTTGACAACCATGAAAGCCAGCGCGTTCTTTGAATGTTCCGGCAACGCGAGGAAAGTACCACGTGTCTTCTTCGGGTTGAAAACCGTCGACGAGATCTTGAGGACGTAGAATCCAAGTATCGTCTGGAATACGGCCGCCGGGTGCCGCTCGGGAGTCGTTATAAACCAACTGGCGAGCGGAAGGAACCGCGATATCGGTTGCATTGAACGTGAAGAAAGAAGCGTCCTTGGTAAAGTAAAACAGATGGGCGTGCGACCGCGTGAACTTGGATTTGCAATGAACGCCGAAGGTGTAATACCACACCACCCAATTACGTGGCTTGAACCCAATCTTCTGGGCTTCGATTTTTAGCTCCGCTGCATACTCGTCTCCGATCGCGAGCCAGAAAGTTCCGTGGGGTTTCAGTACCCGGTGAACTTGGCCCATCCAATCCTGAGACCACGCAAGGTATTGATCCGCCTTCATTGAATCCTTGTAGACATCGTAATCGTAACCAATATTGAACGGGGGATCGGCAAAGACGAGATCGACCGATTGCTCAGGAAGGGCCTGAAGCCCCTCGACACAATCGCCTTGATTAATTTTCCCAAGCCACCTACTAAGATCGGATGCCATTCCAATGTCCATTTATTGTTGCCATGAATACGATCGCTCCTGGAGATTGGAAGCAAGATAATGGATTGTAACCAAATAATCCAGTTTGATGAGACGAAGCGATAGTTGCCTGCGAATTGTTTTAGTGAAACCGCCAAAAAGCTACCATCGTGGCTCAACCAATCGGTCGTACATTTTCGAAATAAGTTACAGGTGTTAGGATATGGTTCCTTACTTCATGACTCGAACGCATTTGAATACTGTATGAACCACAAAGACGACGCCTCGGACTTGCCAGAATCGGCTCCCATTGAAGTTCAGTACGCACCGCGAGTCGAGCGACTACCGCCCTATTTGTTTGGACGCATCAATAACTTGTTGTATCAAAAGCGACGAGCGGGTGCGGATGTCATCGATTTGGGAATGGGCAATCCGTCGGATCCGCCGGATCAAATTGTGATCGACAAATTGTCGGAGGCAGCGAGCGACAAGGACAATCACGGCTACAGCAAGAGCAACGGCGTTCTCAATCTGCGGCGTGAACTGACTAGTAAATACTTGCGTAAGTACGGCGTGCGGTTGGATCCGGAGACTGAAGCCATTGTGTGCTTGGGAAGCAAAGAAGGCTTTAGCCACATGTGTTTGGCGTTGATGGGGCCAGGCGACACGGCAATCATTCCTTCGCCGTACTTTCCCGTTCACATGTACGCAATCATTCTCGCTTCCGGGAATGTTGTCGCCCTCGACGTTGCCAACAGCGAGAAATTTCTTTCGAACATCGCATATACCTGCGAGCAATTTCATCCCCGACCTAAATTGCTGATCATCAATTACCCACATAATCCTTCGACGGTTACGATCGAACCTGAATTTTACGTCGAGGTCGTTAAGATCGCAAAGAAATATGGATTGATGGTCATCAGCGATTTCGCTTACGCCGACGTCGCCTTCGATGGTTATGTACCGCCAAGTTTTCTTTCGGCCCCTGGCGCTAAAGACGTTGGCGTCGAATTTACGACAATGAGCAAAGGCTACAACATGGCCGGATGGCGCGTAGGCTTTTGTGCAGGGAATGCGGAAATGGTTCGCGGACTTGCGACGATTAAAGGTTACTACGATTACGGCATGTTCCAGGCGATCCAAATCGCCGCCATCGTTGCACTTCGCGATACGGAAGCCAACGTGGAACGTCAGTCTGCGATCTACCAAAGCCGTCGCGATGTCATGATCGATGGCCTGCGTCGCATCGGTTGGCAAGCCTCAGTGCCGCGAGCGGGAATGTTTGTTTGGGCCAAGGTACCCGAACCGTGGGCAACAAGGATGAGCACGATCGACTTTGCGATGCACTTGCTAGAAAAAGGCGACGTCGCTGTTAGCCCCGGCAGCGGTTTTGGTACCAGCGGCGAAGGGTACCTGCGACTGGCTCTCGTTGAAAACGAGAATCGCATCCGACAAGCTATTCGGCAAATCGGAACTTGCCTTGAAAAGACCCCTGCATAAAGAGTGTATCAACGGTGCGAAAGATTCGAGGCATGAAAATTAACATGTATGGCTGGTCACAACTGTTTATCGTCATTGCCGCGAGCCTGCTTGGTTTGTTTGCTGACGTACGCTTAAATAACGCGACGATTGCAAAGGACTTGGCAACTGTTCGCGAAGCGATAAGCGAGCGTGAGCGACTGCCTGATCCGTTTCAGCTTACCGTTTCGCGAATTAGCGAAGTCAGCGGCGAGAAGTGGAAACCCGAAAGCAAATACGTGATTAAGTGGCGGCCTGATGCAAAAATATCGATCCAGACCGACGATGAGGATCGCGTCGTCGTTCTTGCATCCAACGACAAATATTCCTTCAAGACGACGATTAGCCTAGTAGGCACGCCATTCATGCTGAACGATTTTATTGTCGGCGAGGGCAGGGAAGCGATGATTGAACCTTGGGATGTTCAGCGCAAATTGTTGCGAAGCGATTTATTCTTGCTTGGGACAATTTCCCTGCGTGAGCTTGTCGATAATCCTATGGCTGTTGTCGAACAAGACACGAAAGGCAGAGTCCAATTGACTGTCAAACCAAATCCTCCGCCAGCCGGCGCGCCTTCGTTAGTGGAATGCGTTTTAGATCCATCAAAAAATTATCTCGTGACAAGTGCCCATGTCGTGGATGCCGAGAACCAAGATATTCGTTGGGAGGCGGTCGAAGTAGAGCAACTCGCTCCCAACTATTTTATGTCCAAGGTGGAGCGAGTGACGACGGTCAAACCCGCGTCGAACCAAACAACCGTTTCCACCGACCGCAAAGTCTATTCGATGGAAATGCCGAGCATGGACGAATTCAAAATGACGGCATACGGTATTCTAGAACCTGAGGACGAAGTGCCGCCCGCTACAATCCCCTACTTTTACATTTTTCTCGGTGCCGTCGTAGTTGTCGTCTTCCTAATTTCGCTATTGCGTTTCTACTTTTTTAAGCCAACGCGAGAGCCTTGATCCGACGCTGTGCAGTGCGCAACCTGCAATAACCGGATGAGAAAGCACTTCCGCGCAAGCTTATTGGTGTTTAGCCCAAGCGTCCATCTCGCGCTGAAGCACGCTGAGCGGCATACATCCGTTTCGGAGAATTTGATCGTGAAACTGCGAGAGCGAAAATCGTGCACCCAATTGGTTTTCGTACCGCGTGCGTAGTTCGCGAATTTTAAGTTGGCCAATTTTGTACGAAAGAGCCTGCCCCGGCATCGCCATGTAGCGTTCAATTTCCGCAACTGCACCGTCTTCGGTAATGACTTCGTTGGCCATCATGTATTCGATCGCTTGCTCGCGAGTCCAACCTTTCCAATGCATTCCTACATCTACAACCAATCGAATCGCCCGATGCATTTCGTCGCCCAGTGCACCCAAGTATTGCTCAGGGTCGGAATACAGACCAAGTTCCTTCCCTAATGATTCGCAGTAAAGCGCCCATCCTTCGCCATAGGCTCCGTACCAAAGGAATCGTGCAAATCGAGGCAGGCGTTCGTTTTCCTGCTGGAGGGCAATTTGATAATGGTGACCCGGTAAAGCTTCGTGCAGGAACAGGGATTCCATTCCGCTCGTTATGTTGTATTTTTTTGCATCCGGAATGGGTACGTAAAAAATGCCCGGGCGTGATCCGTCCGCCGCACCTTGCATATACTCGGCGCTCGCGGTCTTTTCGCGAAAGGCTTCGGTGCGACGAATTTCGAACTGCGTCTTGGGGCGATTCAGAAAGAGCGCGTCAAGTTTTGGCTCTAGTTTCGTTTGAATGCTCTTGAAGAATCCAATCACCTCGTTTGGCGACTCGAATGGATAAAACTTGGGGTCCGTGCGTACGAAAGTAAAAAAATCGACCAGGCTGCCGTCGTACTTCATTTGCTGTTTTACGGACTCCATTTCCCTAAGGATGCGAGCGACTTCCTGCTGCCCTATAGCGAAAATCTCATCCGGCGTCATTTTCGTTGTCGTCCAGTAGCGAACCCAGTACCGATACTGCTCGCGACCACCGGGCAGGGCGGATAGACCCGATGTCGCGCGGGTGCGGGGAAGGTATTCGTCGGCAAGGAATTTCCCCATTCCTCGATAAGTCGGGACGATTTTGTTCCTGATTACCTCTTCGAACGCCAGTCTTATACGCGGGCCGTCCGACTTAGCCACTTGCTCTGGCATACTTTTGATAGGACTATAAAACAAATTGTCTTGTTGACGCTCACTGACAATGGTTGGGTCATTGCATTGCCGGATCATGCGTTCTACAAGAATCTTGGGCAGTACATAACCATCCGCTATTCCTCGGCGAAAATTCTCTTCGGCTACGTTCATCCAAATTACAAAAGCATCGACTCGACGCAACCAATCGTCGTAGTCTTTGGCAGTCTTGAAAGGTTGACTTGCCATGCCGCTCCCTAGCTGGGCAAAGCTCAGCGGTAGTCCTTCGAACTGATGAAAAGGAATTCGCTCGGTACCGAATTGCATGCCATCGATCCGAATTTGCAATTCGTACTTGAGAATCTCAGCAGCTAATCGCAACGTATCGGAGTTCTTCGAAACATCATGACGCGACAGGCGTTCGAGCATTCCTTCGTAAAACTTCTTTTCCTTTGCGAGGAAGTCGGTTGAAATGTCGATCGTCAGTTGGTCGTTGTATCGACCGTCGCCCCAAAGGGTCGATTCGAGTGGAAAGAGAATCATGTATTGTTCGTGGTAATCCTCGAACAAGCTAGCCAGTTTCTTGTCGGCCTCTGCGGAATCTGCGGTGTCATCGCTGCCCGCTAAGTTGGAAACGTCGACTATCGTCGAGCCGAGCACCATCAGCATCAAGAACAACAGTCTTTTCTTTGAAAACATGTACAATTCCTTACGAGCTGCATTTTGCTCGAACAGCTTAATTGGTTACGAAGGGTGAACTTCCGATCCGCCTCGCGGCGACCATTTCTATCTCTACAGCTCGAGACGAACTAAAGTACACTATGATTTGAATTTCGGATTTGATAGATGAGTTCGGTTTGGGGCGAGTGGGACAATTTTCGTGATCGCGTTCTCGCATTCTATCGTGAAGTTTCTAGTTAATCAGCATGGGTAACAGCTTGAAGTTGTCAAAGTCTCTCATTTTGTACCTGGTAGTTTCTATTGTTGTCTTGGATGCGAAAACAATATGTGCTCAGGGTACTCGAGCACTTTACGAAGCGTCCGCGAGTTTGGGTGAGAGAACGAAGGCCCCGATTTACGGCGAAGCAATACAACTGAATTGGTTTGACGAAGATGCGTATGCTTGGTATCGCGTCCAGACCGGCAAGAACACGTTTCGCTACAAGCTTGTCGATACAGCCAAGCAGGTGTGCAACGATGCTTTTGACCACGAACAACTGACAATGCAGCTTAACAATGCCGGCGTGGCAGTATTATCCAGTGAACTCGACTTGGGTGGAATTGCGTTTTCGTCTGGGGCGCGATTGCTTCGGTTTTCGATGGCCGGTCAAGCCTACGAATTTGATCGTGAGGCTAACAAACTCTCGAAAATAGACGGCGTACTCCTACCGTCGCCGGCGGGGACGATGTCTTCGCTGGCGCGTTGGCGGCGCTCACGGTCATCGGATGAACGGATCGAAATTCGTTTCGCAAATAAACTTGAGCGAGAAGTTACTTTGTGGTGGATCGATCCAAGTGGTGAATTGCACGGCTACGGAAAAATCGCTGCGGGTGCAGAACTCCCCATGTCGACCTTTGCCGGGCATGCTTGGCTTGTAAAGTCAGATTCCGGTGAACCGGTTGCAGCTTTTGTCGGAGAACGGTCAGGCGGCTTGGCCGTGATTGATGCGACGATCGCTCCACCCAAAGAACCCCAACAACGCCGCCGACGTGACACGTCCAATGCCGGCAACGTCTCCCCCGACCGAAAATGGGAAGTGCAGTTTTCCGAGAACAACGTCGTCCTGAAGAGCATCGATAGCGATGCGCAACCTAAAAAGCTTACCAGCGATGGAACGGTGAAAAATAGTTACGGTGGCCAAGTTTGGTGGTCTCCTGACTCGCAATATTTCGTCGTGTTACGAACAGAGCCTGGTGAGAATCGCATGATCACGATGATCGATTCGGCTCCCGATGATCAACTGCAGCCCAAAGTAATGACATTACCTTACACTAAACCTGGCGACCGACTGGATCATCCACGTCCGTATTTGTTTAAGATGGAAACGCAAGCTGGGATCGCGATCGATGACAGCCTTTGCCCAAACCCTTTTGAGTTGTCACAATTTGATTGGCGTGCTGATTCGAAAGCATTCCGGTTTGTTTACAACCAACGTGGCCACCAAGTCCTGCGTGTTCTCGAACTTGATCCGGCAACTGCTCAAATCCGCGTGCTAGTCGATGAACAAAGCAAGACGTTTATCAATTACTCGCAGAGTTTTTTCCTTCAGTTTTTAGATGATTCGAAGGAGATCATTTGGATGACCGAAAGATCGGGCTGGAACCATTTGGTGCTCCTCGACCAAATCTCCGGTCAAGTTAAAAACGCCATCACGACTGGCGACTGGGTTGTGCGAGGGATTGAACGGATTGATGTCGACAAAAGACAAGCTTGGGTGCGAGCTAGTGGTACGGTGGCCGGGCAGGACCCGTACTACGTGCATTTGTTGAGAGTCAATCTTGACGGGACTGACCTGACGCACCTGACAGATGGTGACGGGACTCATCAATGGGATTTTTCTCCTACGCAACGTTGGATTGTCGATCGTTACAGTCGGGTTGACATGCCGCCGGTAACGGAACTTCGAAATGCGGAAGACGGAAATCTCGTCTGCAAACTAGAATCGGCCGACTGGTCGGACTTACTAAAAACGGGTTGGCAGCCACCAGAAAGATTTGAAGCATTAGGCCGAGACGGAGTTACCAAGATTTATGGAGTCATTTTAAGACCAACGCACTTTGATCCTAGCAAAAAGTATCCCGTGCTCGAGCACATCTATGCGGGTCCTCATTCGGCCTTTGTTCCGAAAGCTTTTGGTCGTCAATTGAACTTGATGGAGATGGCTGAGCTTGGGTTCATCGTTGTTCAGATCGACGGAATGGGCACTTCGCATCGCTCCAAAGCCTTTCACGATGTGTGTTGGCAGAACTTGGGAGACAGCGGTTTTCCGGATCGCATTCGATGGATTCAAGCTGCTGCTGCGACGCATCCTGAGATGGACTTGACACCCGGAGTCGGCATTTGGGGAGGTTCGGCTGGTGGTCAAAGTGCTCTTCGAGCGTTGCTCGCACACGGTGATTTTTATGGTGCAGCCGTTGCGGACTGTGGATGCCACGATAATCGGATGGACAAGATCTGGTGGAACGAGCAATGGATGGGATGGCCAATCGGACCGCACTATGCAGAGCAGTCCAACGTCACTCAGGCCCATCGATTGCAAGGTAAACTACTTCTGATTGTTGGCGAGTTGGACAACAACGTCGATCCAGCGTCGACGATGCAAGTGGTCGATGCACTCATCAAGACTGACAAAGATTTTGATCTGTTGGTAGTGCCCGGGGCAGGGCATGGAATTGGCTCGGCACCATATGGCGAGCGACGCACGAAAGATTTCTTCGTGCGACATCTATGGCATCGGGAACCTCGCCAAGAATAGTTTCTGCCCGTTCGTTCTCGCTTCGAAACTTTATCGCACGTGCACTAGTAAAAACGCTGCCTGTGCTTGCATTCCGTCAAGTTTGAAAGTTATAAGGCGGGTTGCGGATGAACCTTGGCAGTGGGTACGATGTTTGCTTAAACAATGTCTTGTCTTTTTCGTAGAGGTTAATGCAATATGCGATCTAAAATCAAAGCTCACATCGGTCGATGGTTGGCTTGTTTGATTGCCTTCACAACGACTTGCAATGGAGTGATATCGATGGCCGATGAAGGCATGTGGTTGTTCAACAAAGTTCCGGCGGCTCAGCTCAAACAAAATCACAATTTCGACGCCACTCAAGAATGGCTCGACCATGTGATGTTGTCGTCTGTGAGATTCAATTCCGGGGGCTCCGCATCGTTTGTGTCCTCCAATGGTTTGGTACTAACCAATCATCACGTCGCATCCGACACGCTCTACAAACTTTCTTCGGAAAAGGCGAACTATCTGAAGGATGGATTTCTTGCGTCTAGTCTCGAAGAAGAACAAAAAGCACCGGACCTGGAGCTGAATCAGTTGGTTGCCATCAAGGATGTAACCTCCGAAGTGAACGCCGCTGTTCGCGACAACATGGGTGCCTCTGAGGCTGGCAAGGCTCGCCAAGCAAAAATGGCCGAGATCGAGAAAAAATCGCTTGACGAAACAGGCTATCGAAGCGACGTGGTCACGCTCTACGGCGGCGGCCAGTATCACTTGTACATGTACAAAAAGTACACCGATGTCCGATTGGTTTGGGCACCTGAAACAGCAACGGCTTTCTTTGGTGGTGACGCAGACAATTTCGAATATCCACGTTACTGTTTGGACGTGACGTTGTTTCGCGTCTACGAAGATGGCAAACCTGCCAAGATCGAGCATTTCTTGAAGATGAATCCGGACGGGGCCAAGCAGGACGATCTCGTATTTGTTTCCGGCAATCCCGGCCGAACGCGCCGCATCTACACGCAATCAGCACTGGAGTTTCAGCGCGATCATCGCTTGGTACGGCAACTCGATATGCTGCGTCGCAAGGAAATCCTGTTGCAGCAGTATGGCCTCGAAGGCGAAGAGCAAGTGCGACGGGCTCGCGACGACATGTTTGGAATTCAAAACTCCCGCAAAGCCTACACCGGAATGATTGCCGGACTTCAAGACCCTAGCTACATGGAAAAACACGCTCAGTCGGAACGAGATATGCTGCAAAAATTGCAATCGGATTCCAAGTTGTCGGCGTTAGCTTCGGCTTGGGCAGAGATTGAAAAAGTCCAACAACGACGGAAGGAGCTACTTGGCCAATACGGTTCGATGAGCAGTCGACTCTACGGTATTGCAGAAACTTTAGTGTTGATGGCCGCAGAAGATAAGAAGCCCAGCAATGATCGTTTGCGCGAGTTTCGCGATTCGAATCGGGAATCGATGGAACGAGAACTTTATTCACCCGCTCCTCTCTACGACGACCTGGAACGCGTGCAATTAGCTGACGAATTGGCTCGATTATGTGAGAATCGCGGTGGTTCACATCCGGTCGTGCTGAAATTGCTCGCCGGAAAATCTCCTCGCGAACGTGCTGATGAGGCAATCGCAAAGACCAAGTTGTTCGATGTAGAGGCTCGTAAGGCTGTCGCCAAGAGTGGTCTGGACGGGATCAAATCGTCAACAGATCCACTGATCGAAATGGCTCGTTCATTTGAAGAAGAATATCGTCGACTGCATACGATCAACGACGAATTGGATGAACAAGAACGACAAGCCTATGCAAAGATCACGCAAGCCAAGTTTGCAATCGAAGGCGACCGCGTTTATCCGGATGCTACGTTCACTCTCCGACTGGCTTTCGGCAAAGTAGCAGGCTACGAAGTCAACGGCAAGGAGATAGGTGCAACGACCAACATGGCTGGTGCTTTCGATCATGCCAAGAAGCACGGTGAAGTTGACCCATATGCGTTGCCAAAGAGTTGGCTGACTGCAGAGAAGAAGATTGCTGGCAACACTCCGTTTAACTTCGTTTGCACTGCGGACATCATTGGTGGCAATTCAGGCTCGCCCATCGTCGATCGCGAAGGTCGCATGGTCGGAATCATTTTCGATGGAAACATTGAAAGCTTGACTGCGGATTTTTATTACACGGATAAAGTATCTCGCGCTGTCGGCGTACACATTGCTGGAGTCCTCGAAGCGCTTCGCAACATCTACGGTGCCGGAAAGCTTGCCGATCAGATGGGTAAATAAATCTACCCGCATGCATGAAGCTGCTTTGCTTCGACCAAAAATTTGGAATCAGCCAGCCCGTGTCCAAAGCCGGGCTGGCCCTTTTTCCAACAGAAGCAAGACTTTAAAAGGGCATTCGACCGTTCCCTCCACAAACTTTCCATATTTCAAACCCTGTCCATATCCTCCCAACCCAACCCTCACTCTTACATCTAACTTCGAACTTCGAACTTCATACCGAGGCAGCTACGTGACAGATTTTTGGAAAGCCGTTGTACTGGGAGTTGTCGAAGGACTAACGGAGTTCTTGCCGGTTAGTTCAACGGCGCATATTCGGTTGTCACAGGACTTGCTGGGCATTTCCCTCGAAGACAGCTTTTGGAAAATGTTCGCCATCGTCATCCAGTTAGGCGCTATCTTGGCGGTGGTCGTCGCATTTCGAAAACGTCTAACAAACTTTGTCCGCACTTATCCAAAGCATACTTCCGGCAAATGGTGGAATCATCCTTTATCATTGGTCGCCATCAGTTTTGTGGTTACCGCCGTGCCGTGTTTTATCATCGATGAAAAGATTGGGGAGATGCTCGAGAGCACGACCGTGATGGGATGGGCTTTGCTCGTCGGAGGCATTCTGATGTGGGTTATCGACGTAGTATTTTCGAAAAAAGCCACAACAGATACCGTTGAGAAAATGAACTTGCGGCAGTCCATCGTGATTGGTTTCGCACAGATCTTTTCGGCCGCCTTTCCAGGCACCAGCCGATCGATGGCGACTATCGCTGGTGGTCAAATCATGGGATTGACCCGATCAGCGGCACTTGAGTTCAGTTTTTTCTTGTCGATACCCGTAATGATGGCTGCGACTGGATTCAAGCTATTGCAATTCATCTTGAAGAACGGCCAAGACCTCACGTCGCAACCCTGGGGAACTCTTGCAGTCGGATTCGTCGTCAGCTTTTTTGTTGCCTGGGCGGTGATCCAATGGTTTCTTCACTGGGTCCGCAAACATGGTTTCCTTCCGTTTGCGATCTATCGAATCATCGTTGGCATAGTGGTCCTGTACTTTGCGTTTAAATAGCGGATGCAAGTGATGGACACGATGAACCGATGATTAGCTCGATCGCTCAATAATGCTTCCTGGTAATTCCGCTAGGGACGATTTCTTTCTTGTGAAAATTGTCCGTGGAATAGTTTCTTGTCAAGCCAGTATCTACTTCACAGCGATTAGTTCGATCCGTCAGCGATAGAACTAATTTAACGTTTTGGTGGAGCAACTTCGCGGATGAGGGCACCTCTATCCGGATGAAGAACGAGAATGCCAAATCGTTGGACGGAGTCGAGATCGTTGGTTGACAGCGATGCGTAGTCAAACTGCCCGCGAAGGTCCGTATAACCGTCCTTATAGAACCGCACTTGGCCGTCTTGGTTTCGAGCATAGACTTTCACGTAGGCTTTTTCGACAGGCTGGCCATTGCCGAAAGTCACTTGGAGGCGGCCAAAGGAATCGACCACGGTTACGTTCATCGAGTTTGCGTAGATAACTTGGCTCTGTGTAATTGCACCCGACGTGACTTCAACGAGCAAGTTGCGATTGGCCAGTTCCTTTGGAATGTCTAAAGCACGATTGCCTCGTTGATCCGCGATTTCGATTTGTTCTTTTTGATTTGGCTGGATAGCAACGAGTGCCCCGCCATCTTGCTGAACAAATGGGTTGCGACTGAAAAGCAATTCGATATCCATCAAGTAATATCGTACTTCGATTTGCTTAATGTTTTGGTAAGCGAGTACCATTTGTCCTTCGACCATCTTAAGATCTAACGCAGGCGAATCCGCCGCCAAGGTAGCTTGCTGCGATTGGCGAGCGTCGAGCAGCATGCGTTGGATCGGGTCTGTTACATCTGTGACGGTCGTATCCGACGTTGGAGGCTCGGTTCCATTGACCATGGCCATATGTTGACCGACTTGTAATCGGATTTGAGCAAACAAATCGCGCCATCGAGGTACAGCATACGCAACATATTTATCCGCAATTTTTGCGGCTCGATCATAACGTCCACGGTAGAAATCCAGGTATGCATCAAAATAGTCGTACTGCAATTTTGTCGGTAAGGTGTTGGAATCGACTGAATCGAAATGCGAAAGTGCTTCGTCGATTCGATTTTGAATGAGCATGTAGTACGTGAGGGCCATATGGTCGGCTGGGGTGGATGATGGCTGATAAGCGATTCGCTGGAGCAAGCGATCGTATTGAGCCGCGAATCGTTCGTTGAGAATCATCCGTTGGGCGCCCAGTTGGTGGCTTCGTGCGTTAACGAGCGGGCGATAATCTAGGTGCTCGTAATCGTATCGTTCAGCAGAATCGATGTGTGTCAACGGGGACCGCAAGATCGGGCCCATCCGTTGGACCATGTTCGCATCGTGTGCCAGAAACTGCGATATGCGTTTTGCATCATTGTGCCGGATGCTGTAAGCCCAGAGCGTGGCGTTGTAGATGCCTTGAGATTCCAGTTCGGCTAGGCAATTTTCAAAGAACCCTTTGTCCTGTAATCGGAAAGCGATGAGTTCCAGAGCCAGTCTTTGCGTGTTCTTGGTTCGAAGGAACTCGAGCACTTGGTCGTTGGTCCCCCAAAGGGCAACATATCCCCACGTCTCTTGATCGACCGACTCGGGTTTGTCGAGCACACGAAGCTTTGCAAATTTCGAATCTGCGGCATGAACATCGTCGACCGTCGCCTGCGCGCCGTAAGCAGTAAACTCTCCCGCGACAGGGAAGTAGAAAGAGTATTGCACCTGTTGCGTGCTGTAGGGTTCGAGTTTCAGCGTGCGCGATTGGACAATCTTGCCCGATTCGAGAGGCAACGCGCCTTGAGGGATCTGAGTCAGAATCGAGATAGTTTTTGCTACGCCGCTAGGGTTCGTGACCACGACGCTCGAGCGGTATCCGACGCCTCGAACAAGTGATTGATTGGAAACGGGTTTTTGAGGATCTGCTTCGGCACCGGGTGCGACGAGATAGATGTCTTGACCCACCATGACTGTGGCACCGCCCTCAGATGGCTTAGCTTCTTCTATCTTTTCCACAAACACGACGCAGCGACTTGATGAAGTCAGGAAGAGCCGTCCATTTTCGACAACCAATTGGGGCTGGGGCGGAGTGAGAGGAAGATCGAGCACAGCAAGCGCCAAGAGTGCTTCGGTCAACGTGTTGCTTGAAAGGTGTACTTCCGTGGAAAGAAATCCAGCGATGGAATCTTGCGATGCCAGTTGCTGCCACATGGGACCGGGAGGGACAAGCGAAAGGCTTTGCTGTCCGATCAACACGCGATGGAATTGCGATTCAGCCCATTCGCGAGTTGCATCTAATGACTGAAAAAGCATTGGACGCTTGCCCAAGGTGCCACCACGCCTTGACCGCATTCCACTCTTTTTAGCTGCGCCGCCCATTGGTCCATTAACGGCACCATTATCGTCAAATTCTGCCTCCCCGAGACCGCTCGCATCCTTCGCTTTCTCGTCACTCAAGCTTTCGCTAAGAGACTGTTTGTCGCGAGCAAATCCTAGTCCAAATCGATTGGTATTCTCGTCGCCACCCGAGCCTCCGGGCAGACCGCCCATGCCGCCCACTTCTTCCAGTCGTCGCCCATCCGAGTGCAAGAAAAGCGCCTCCAACTCAGGACGTCCTAGATCCAAAGATAATCCCGACAAAGCAGCCAAGAACTTTTGCGATCGTAGTTCGGGAGAAACAGGATTTGCAGCAACGGCATCTGTAATCCATTTACGAGCGCCAGGTTTTGTTGAAGCAACTCGATCGGCGAGCAAAATTCGCTCAAGCGTATTGAGCCGGCTACGTTGCCAAAGGTCGGCGTATTTCTCAATCGCACTTTCAAGCAAATAGCCATCAACCAACTGAGGTGCCAGCTTGTTCGCCAAATAGGGACGGACTGCTTTATCGAAAAATGGTCGATCTTTGATATAGAGGAAAACATGCAGTTCGTGACAAGCCAGCTCGTTGTATGTCAGTTGCTTTTGTTCTTCGCTCAATTCATTCCATCTGGAGAGTTTTTGAAATTTCTGAAGTTCGGTCGCCGGAGCGAGTGATAGATAGAGCTTGAATACATCACCAAGGCTGGAATAAATTTGAACGCGTGTTGAACGAGCATCGCCCAGGTCGGTCTTGGTGTTCGCTTCAACAATTTTTACCTGTTGTTGCTGCGACAAATGTTTGTCTTTGGGGAAAGATTGAGCCAAACGCAGGTCACTCACGGCTATCTTTGTCGAAGGCATTGCAATTGTCTTGGTCGAGATTCCCTGAGGCTGGACGACGATGACCGTGACGTTGTCGTAGCCTGCCAAGCTTGCAACGGGCAACTCAATCCAACCCGAGTCATCGGGTCTACGATTCGCAAGCAAGGCAGCGCTGTTTGCCAAAAACTCATACGTGCTGCGACCGCCAGGAGCCGCAATACGGCCTGCCTGGCCTTCTGAACGCGATAACGCATCGGCGGCCATGGGTGCAGCGGCTGAGGGTGGAGGCATATCTCCGGCAGCGGCCTCTTGGCGAGCGTTTTGCGTCGTTGCCGTATCCCATGGATTGAGCAAAAGGCTTGGCTGAGCTAGAAGATTGCCTGGGTACTTCGTCGCGTATTGACGTTGTAATATGTATTGATACTCTTCGTCCAGTTTCAGCGAGTCGACATAAAAACTAGGCATCGACGCGTAGCCTTGACGAAAGATTTGTATGAGCGGCGAGTTTAACGCACGTGCTAGATCCGAATCGCTAACAAACGAAGAAACAACAAGGTGGACCCGTGTCCCTTTGTCTGCACCTGCGATCTGAATACGTAACTTGCCGTCTTTGACTTCGCTAGCCGCGACGGACGCCGCAGATGATGGCGACAATTCAACTGACTGAGATCCGCCGATTACAAAACCGTCTTGTTGCGTGCCTTTGGCAACACGAATTTCGGTAACGCTGCCGGATAAATGATTCGTCAAGAAATAAACACCCGGATCAAGCGGCGCGATTTCCAGCCTGCCGTTTGTCAAAGACACTTTCTTGTTCCAGTCAACAACTACCGAGCCAGAGCGAGACTCTAGGAGGGACCAAGCGGTTGCTGCCATATTGAGGTCGTCATACGGCCAAGGCAACTGATAGGATTGTCCTTCTGCAAGCTGCAGTCGATCTGGCCAATTCGCAAAATCATTGCGCAAAGTGAATGCGCGATCGGTCATCCCATCGGCCGAGGCACGGAAGGAATTGACCTCTGCGAGTTTACCAAGCTGAATCTGCCCTGTAGCGTCGGTTGCAAGCGTTGTGATGACGGGGCTGTTAACATGGTCCATGGACAACTGAAGGACGACTGGCAAACGCGCGATGGGCTCGCCATTTCGGCCGCGTACTTGGAGAAGGTAGCCTTCTGAGTTGCGCACGAGATAAAAATCGGCGATCTGAGCAGTCGTGGCAATGTCGTTGACCTGCATTGTACGAGTCGCAGATACAGCCTCGCGAATCTGTCGGCTAACGGCTAATACTTTGCCGGTGACGGTAACCGTGACAGTTCGTAATCGTTGCGGTACCAAAAACTGATGCGTTGTGTCGGCGAGTTGTTTAAGATCGGTCAAGCTCACCGTTTGCGTGCTTTGGGTACCGTCCATGTCTGTCGTGACAATAATTAATTGGGCTTCCTCAAGGTTCTTAATTGGCATCGGCTGGCCATTGCACAGCAACTCGGTGCGAATGATTACTGAACCCTTGGCTCCGCTAAGAAGATTTTGCGATTCAAGCAACGTACCGAGGCTTAGCCCGTAGGATTCGCGACGATGGTTAAACATTTCGACGGTGGCAGATTGACCATCGACAAGCAAAATGGGTATCGTCGAATCCTGTTCGGAATACGGTATGAGAATGGAACCGTCTTTTTCCGGAGCGAAAGTTCGTGTCCCCAACTCGACCGTCGCGGTAGGAACCGGTTTGCCTTGTTCATCGTAGATGCGAAACTCATGGCCCGCGTCCGTTAGTCGCTGCGTGCTTCGCAATTGTCCTTTAACGATTAATGCACGACTGCGAAGTCCGCCGCCGAGTAGGTCGACAACCCACGCACCGCGACCTTGGCATTGTGGCAACTGGATTGACTCGCGATGGCGGCGATCGGCAGGAATTTCGTAGCTAATCGTCTCTTCTGCGTTGGCTACTAGACCGTCCAGATCGATATCTGTGGAGACAGGGCGACCTTGGCGGCGATAGACGTTCCTCGGGTTGATTTGATAGATACGGACAATCAACTTGGAAACGTTTTTGACATCGACGGTCAGTTTGACTTGGTCATCGGGCTGATAACAATCTTGAGCGGTTGATGCGAATCGCAATTCGACTCGCTCGCGCAGTTCTTTTTGCTGCTGCGTACCGAGCTTGGAATACCAGTTGCTGCTGGGACCGATTCCGAACAAGATCTTTGTTTCTACGAATACATTTTGCAGGTAATCTCGATCTAGCCACTTGGCGAACTTGTCTACAGATTCATCCGTCTGAAAGAAGTGCTCAAGATATCGACGGACCAATGCCGTATCGTCCATGATTGGCGGCAGTCTTGTTTCGCCTGTATAGTTGGATTGGAATTCAATCAAGGGAACGCGAACTTGTGTTTTAAGGTAGTCGCGGCTGTAATACGATTGATTGCGAGGCAGCGCCAAATAGCGTTCGAAGCGGGATCGATCAAAAATGTCATGATCCGCATCCAGTTGCAATCGTTGAAAGAGAACGAGCGCCTTCAGACTATTTTGCGAAGGAGGCAGGGTTGCAACAAAAGTCTCCAAGCGTTCGAGATGCTGCCGCCGAGCCGTGACGTCACTTGCGGGCGTATCGTCGGTTGGCAAAAGCCTTGCCAAATACTGACGGACAAAAGCATCGTTTTCGAGCAACTGCGGAAGCGATTTGGCTAACGTGCGGCGTTGTTCTAGGGTAAGTTGCGAATGAATGGGAAACGCATTCCAGCCGCGACTATCTTGTGAACGTAGTTCTTTTTCGATCAAGGGCACCAAGCCATCTAGATCGACGCGCGTCAGTCGTTGCAATATCAACCTGACTTGGTCCATGCCCCAATCGCGAGACAGCAATTCAAGCAGGCCAAGATTGGTAACGCCGCCCAAGCTGTTATCGTTGTTGATGGCTTGTTCAAGCAATCGTTTGTGGTCGAGCAAAGATGGATCGAGCGACGTCGCTAAATCCTTGGCGCGATCCGCTTGGGGTGGCGAGTGCTCCAACTGGAGCCCCAATTCGTTTCGGATGTACTCCAAGGTCTGGTTTGGATCGTTACCGTAGTTAAGCAATCGCTGCCGCGTCTGCATTCGTTGGAACAGCGCATTCAACGGAAGCTTGGCGGCCCATTGCTGCAACATGGCTTCGGATTCGGCCAATCGGCCAGTGTTTTGAAGATGCAGGCAAATGTAGTAAAAATATTCTTCTGAACCGGGAATAAGTTCCAACAAGACTTTGGCGCGATCTTCGGCCAAAGCGAATTTTTCAATAAACCCAATTTGCTGAGCACGTGCGGGCATCGAATTCAGTCCTACAAACGACGAAACCACGAATAGGGATAAGGCGCATGATCGCATGGAAGAGACCTCGTTGCGAAGCTGAACTAGGAAGTAAATTGAAATTTGAACTCGGTCAAGCTATCCGCTTTGTTGAGTGTAGTTGAACGGAAGGACCCGGTTGGACTAGACGTGAATGAGCCTAACGAGCTGAATACTGCTTTTATAGGATAAGTTGCTAAACCGACCGAGAAAATTTCCAGGTACGAATACCCGTCGTTTTCCGTGATTTTGGGCCAATTCGCGGGCATAGACGTCACATGCAGAATGCCGGTTCCCGATAATTTTCACGACGAAGGGGACGCGGGCGAATTGTGAATCGGCAGATTGTCATCGAATTACTTGGACACAAACGCAAAAATTAGTGCGTTTGACTCGAATCGCGTTAGATTCCGGGATTCGCGTCAAGGATTTCTGCCAAGACGCCCAGCATTTTCGACCAAGCATCCCGAGTGCGATCTGCATAGTCTTGCCACTGAATGTCCATTCGATGAGTAAGATTCAGCGAGCATCCCGAATCGTTGGCAACAATATCGATCAGGACTTGTGAGCTTGCATCGGAAAATGTGCCAATGTCCCAACTGAACACTAATCGAGTTGGGCGAACCATCTCCAAATATTTTCCGACGTGATCCATTCGGTTTCCTTCACGCTCAACCAAAAAAGAAAACGTATCACCAACGACTTTGCCAGTAAGGATGTGAATGATCGTTTCCTCACGCAAGCGAGGACCGAACATCCACTGCGAAATTAATCCTGGATCAAGCCAAGCATCATATACCCGCTCGGCAGCGCAGCGAAATCGCTTCGCGACTTGTACTTCTAGCGAAAGTCCTGTAGCGACATAGTTGTTTACTTCATTCCTCATTTACTGGCTCGGTTTGAAGGGTGATGTTAGTTTGACCTGGGCTTTTCAAATTGACCGGTACCATTCGTTGCAGGTGCTCCGGTTGAATCGGTAACGTAAATTTCGAAGAATCAATGTAAACTTCTAATGGCACATCGAGCGGCAAGTCCTCTAATACAGCAAACCCTTGTTCATTAGTCGTTCGCCGCAATCGAGTTGGTGGATAGTTGAATATCCGATCAACGTAGTACGAATCAGGCTGCTGTTCGCTCCTTATCCAATCCAAGTCGGAGAACTCCACTCCGAGAATACTTGCCTGACCGCGATGAGACCAGTAAACATTTGGATCAACTTGGACTGATGCTGCAACAACTGGACGACCATCAGGTTTCCGGAGTGTAATGCCCAGCGAGCCTGCCCGATGCATTTCCGGTACAATAGCGAGCGAATTATTTTTCACATCGAGTTTGTCTAAGTAAAGCAAGTCGCCACTGACCAGGCCGTCATTTCGTCCGCTAGAAATCCATCCACCGCAAACTGCGATGACTTGCAAAGTGCCCGTTGCTGGAAGCGATGGAAAAACAAAACTGCCTTCTGGATCAATTGGCTTCCAGTCGCGAAAAGCCGTTGCCTGAACCGGTTCCTTGCCATCGTATCCAATTATTTTAGGAGAGCATTCAACAAAGACTTTGCCATCGATGATCGGTCGGGGAATATACGAAGGTAAATTCCCGACGACTTCTATCCCTGGGTTCAAGGGGATGTCGCGTAGAGTGAAACTGCGGTCGGTTCGAGCAGTGACGGGAAAAGTTCCGGCAAAAAGGGTCTTTCCGTCATCCTGAGGGGACACCATCAAACACGGAAACACCCCGGGAGGCATCGAACGAGTGAACTTCTTATTGCCTGCCGTAACGCCCCAAGTTACACTGCCTCTCATTCGCAAAGGCATGATCGCAAACGCGTCTGTTCTCTTTCCCAATCGATCTTTCGCCGAGACGATAACTTCGCAACCGGGAACGAGTTCTACTTCCAACTCATCCCCGACTGCATTGTGCGAATAAATCTTTTCGAGAAACCGCACGTGACGAATACAAAAAGAGATTTGCTTTGCAGTTCGCCACTGATGGTCGCTTCGAAATCGAATAGGAAAATCGATTTCGACTATTCCGTCTTCATCGCTCACCCATTCGGGTTCTCGTCCAACTTTAGCTATCGGCCAGCTATATCCAACCTTCCCCTCGTCTTCGATACAAACGATTCCTCCGGGACGAACATAAGCCGATCGAACGGGCTTTCTTTCCGGATCAACTAGCTTCAGCGTTAGATGCTGGGTGTCGTCAGGATTGTATGGAGGTTGCGATTCCTCCTGAGCATGACCACATGTTATTGTTGAAATGAGGATCATGACGACGAATGCAGTTGGCGATGCAAAGGATGCTGTACACCAACGGAGAACTCGTTGCATAAATGGCACGAACATCTTTTAACCAAATTCTAATTTTGCAAAACCATGAGTTCGATTTTGCGGAATTCGACAGGATGGCTTTCGGATTGGAGGGAGATGGTGCCTTCTTTAAGTAACTTGGTGCCAAGATCTTTTATGAGCATTCGAGCATGTTCGTCACGATCATCGAGTTGTGGCTCTTGATACTCAAGGACTTTTTCGCCGTTGATGAAGTGTCGGACTACTTGGCTATTATGAACTTCGACCTCGGCTGTGACCCACTGATCGCCATGAAATGTTTTCGAAGTTGAACTCAGGCAGTGTTGTGTAATTAACTTGCCATCGATAACAACATTCGTTCCTGGAGTACAAAGGTTTCCTGTCGTTCGCGCGTTGGTGCCATCGCCGCCCAGCAATTGGACTTCGATCGACGCAGGGAAATCCTGATCCTTGGACATCGTCTTGGGATCTTCTCCGCCGACCATAATGCCCGAGTTGCGCAAAGCCCATCCCGGTCCACCTTTACATTGGTCTCCTACAAATCGATATTCGAGTCGGATTCGGTAGTTCGAAAATTTGTCTTTGTAAAACAGGTGGCCGAAAGTCTCGTTGAAATTTTCGTAGCCTTCGTAGCCGACTTTAAGAACTCCATCTTCGACGCGAAAAGTGTTTTTGTAGTTTTCTCCCAATTCATGATAGCGGATCTTAGGTGTCCAGCCTTCGAGGTCTTTGCCGTTGAAGAGCGATACCCATTCACCAGAATCCTTTGCATCTTGCGCAGATGCAATTGGGGTAGTGAACGACAAAATGCCTAAACAGCAAATGGTGAGGACGAGCAAACATCGCACAGCGAGAGATCCTTTTCGGACGAGGATTTGAGCGAGACAAGCAGGGCCTGCATAGGATACACAGGTTAGTCCGCGTGGTTACTTGACAGCGCTATTTTACGGCGGGGATGACACTAGAGTCTTGAGCGCGAACAACAATTTCTTCGGGGGACTTTGCAGCACCTGAAACTTGATTCGCACTTGCAAAAATGACTTTACCGTCGGTCGCCGAGTTCAGCATGTCTTGAATAGCGGGAACCACGATATCAGTTGGCAGGGCATAGCTGCATACCCGACCGGCGCGAGCGATGTTGATTCCGACTGCATGGCCGTAGAGGTCAACTAGGGGACCGCCGCACTGATTGGGAGAAATGACTGTGTCGTGTTGAATTACTTTTTCAAAGCCCGTGGATCGCGAGCTGATCTGACCGTTTACTTCCATTTCGGTAGGGTCGAACAACGAGTTGCTCAAGTCCATCAACTTAGCATGCAATTCAACTTCCTCTTTGCCGCGCTTGACGGTGACATCGACATGTTGACCGGCTTTGAACGAGCCAAGAATGTCGAGAACTGCTTGGCGAGAAAAGACGGCTTGGTCATCGATCTTGACTACGACATCGTCCGCTTGGACACCGGCTTCTGACGCTCCGCTACCTGGCAGCACCATAGAAACGACGGGGGCTTCGTCGCGAGCATCCAATTGAATGCCCAAGACAGCTTTGACGGAACTGATTTGGCGAGGCCCGACACTTAAGACGCCGATGGCCATGGGCATGGATTTGAGGTCGGTCGTTGCAAGCCAAGAACCGACTCGAGAACTGACGTCTTGCGACCAATCCACACAAACCAATTCCTTGCGATCCAATTTCAGCAGTGCTAAATCCAGGTCGGTGCGTCGTGCTTTTATTTGAGCATCGCTCCGAGTTCCATCAAAGAGACGGCAAGTCAATCCGTTTTCAGGAATCTCGCTCGCCTTTGTGATTACCCAACCGTCGGGATGAATCACGGCTCCCATGGCAACTTGACGATTATCTGCAAGAACACGAACGGTTGCCATCCAATTGTTGCCGATTGCTTTCCGGAAGGACTGCAGGACCGTGTAATATGTTCGTTGATTCGCGTTTGTGGTTGTCGTTTCAGCGTCTAATCGACGTTTTCGATTGGTCGCAGGTTGCTGAACCAATTGCATTGCGTTTTGCTGCCTCGCAGAGTCGGTAACGTAAACGGCCGCGTTCGATTTAGAAGGAATTGTTGGATTCGAGCAGTACATCAAAAGCGTACCGAGAAACAAACAGCTCAACGATGTGGCTCGAATCAGCTTTTTCATTTCAAATTCCTTGATGCGGACTTCACAGTGTTAACGATCAACCGTCCTGCAAACCCACTACTAACGGCAATGTCATAATTTTGCCATCGCGTTCGATTTCCACGCGCACGCGATCTCCCGGCAAGGTTGCTTCGACGGCCTGAATCAATTCTTGGAAAGAACTGACTGCACTGCCATCGAATTTGCGAACAACATCGCCTACCCTCAAGCCTGCTTTTTGAGCAGGGCTATCTTCTACTAACTGCGAAATAACGGCCCGAGGGTCTTCCGAGCTTCCTACGACACCGATCGCTGGCTTGTATCCAGGCAAGGTGCCCCAGGCTTCTCCTTTAACCATCTTATCCCAACTGCGGGAAAAGACATCAACCGGAACATGCATATTATCCGACACATCGGTTCCGATCCGACTGTGAATGCCAATTAGCTTGCCCGACAAGTCAAATAATGGCCCGCCGCTGTCGCCACCGATGAGTGCACAGTCGGTCACGATTGTTGAGAGCGTCACTTCGTCATTGCGAAGTGCTTGGCTAACGGTTCCCGACGCAACGGTTCTATCGGGTACTAGTGTAAGAATGCGACCGACGCGAATAACAGCGGGGCGGTCTTTGACCCAACCGCCGGGATGACCTGATGCGATACACCATTGCCCCGACTTCAAGTTTTTCGAAGACCCTAAACTCGCGTGATCCCAGCCCGCACTATTCTCCTCAGTTATCTTCAACAAGCCCGCGTCCATGTAACGATTCATACCCAAAGTGCGCGCTTTCAATCGTCGTCCATCGGACATCAATATCCAAGCATCGCGATCCGGCTTGCCAGCGACATGAGCGGCCGTCAACACGTAACCGTCAGCGGTGATTATCACTCCGCTGCCTTGTGCGGAGCCTTGTTGCACGTTGACTGTGACTGACTGTATTTTTTCGGCGACTTTGGATTGCTGCCGCTCCAAAGCGCGCAACTCGTCGAGCGAACGGGGTTCGCTGCTCCGAGGATCGTTAGCTTGATTGATACGATCCAAAAGCGGGTCGAGATCGACTTCGGTAATTCCACGACTGATGACGGAAGTCGAAGCCGGAACAACGGGCTTAAGCGACGTTCGTTCACCGACGGGAGCGACGGAAAATATTTCTTGTGCAAACGACGGCCTGCTCAAGCCCAATAGGAATAGGGCGAATAAGCAAAGTAAACGCACACGAGTTATTTGCACTCGAAAGCTCCTTGAAATTCAAACCCGTAGTGTTAGTAAGTGAAGTGCTATCTTAAGTGAATACGTCGAACTTGACTAAAAGTTGACAAGTTCTATTCGCAACGCGAATCGCAGAAATAGGGCTCGCACAAAACACATGAACCGAATTGACTCTCCGATTATTCGCTATGCGAGACCAAAATGAAACCCTCGCAGACCAATTATTGTTTTTCGGCTTGCCCACGTCTGTCATTTTTCTGGTACGAATATGCGGGTTGTGACGTGTCTTCAATTGTAGCTTATCTAGAACCCCTGACCCAAAATTTTTGAGCAAAGTATTGCTGGCAGGAAAATTAGATGGACGTTTTCATAGTTGGTTGCGGTTATGTGGGGCGAGAAATTGCCAAACGCATGCAAAATGAGGATTATTCGGTCTTAGCCGCGACCCGCCGCCCGGAATCCGCACGACAGTTGGCAGAACAGGGAATCCAGTCCTTCGCCTTTGACTGGCATGATCAAGCCGAGTTGCGGGCGATTGGTAAAGTAGAAAATCTGATCATCGCCGTATCTCATGCCGCTATTGATGGCATCTTACCGCAAGACACGCACGTTCGCGGCCTTGAAAATTTGTTTCGTCAACTCAATCCCTCTCCAAGTCGCGTAATCTACCTTTCGACAACAGGTGTTATGGCCGATTCAAAACGATCGGAATGGGTTAACGAAGACTCCTCAGTCGAACCACATCGAGCTGGATCGGTCGCTGCATGGGAAGCAGAGAAGTGGTTGTTTAAGGAACGTCGCGATGGCGAATTGGTTATTTTGCGTCTTGCAGGAGTCTATGGCCCGAATCGAGTTCCTAATCTTGATTCGATCCGCAGGCAACAACCGCTAAGTGTTGATCCCTACTCGTATTTAAACCTTATTCATGTTGAAGATATCGCAGGCATCGTCCAGCAAGCTTGCACCAAGCGACTTAAACGGACTCGCTACATGGTTTCAGACGGCCATCCGGTGCTTCGTAAACAATATTATGAATGGATTTGCAATAGTGCGAATTTGCCTTCGCCCATTTTTAGCGAAACTCGATCCGGACCAGGCCGAGGAACCGGAAACAAACGCGTTTCGAATCGACAACTTGTCGAAGATTTTGATTGCGAGTTTCAGTATCCATCGTATCGCGAGGGCTTATTGCCGTTACTCGAAACGATTGACTGACATCGGAAGGCCTTGAGACCAAGCCATGCGGGGGAACAGAGCCGAATCCGCGAGACAAAGTTGTTAGATGTACGTCGTCTATTTCTTGAATTTGTCGGCTAAGAAGTGAACTTGAATCAAGATAGCCGCGAAAATAGACCTTGATTATCGAGTGGATTCCATGTCGCCGATTGATTAGACCCCGCTCAAGCAACTACAATCTCCATACAAAATAGCCAACGAATAGTCAGAGGACAAAGACATGATTCAGCGTAAGCCGATCTTCCCAGGAGTTATCGAAATCAACATGCAAGCCGGTCATTTGATCGGGTGCAATGTGTATTTGATCTATGACGCGGACGAATGGGCTCTGATCGACATTGGTTATGAGGACTCGGTCGACGAGATCATTGAACTTGTTCGCGAATTGGATTTCCCGCTTTCAAAATGCAAAACACTCATTGCGACCCATGCGGACGTCGATCACGGTCAAGGATTTGCGAGAGCCAAGCAAATTCTCAAGACGACGCTCACAGCTCATCCCAAAGCGGCTCAGTTGCTCACCGAAGGGGATCGTCTACAAACTTTCGCCGAGATTAAGGCTCAGGGTATTTCTTTGGAGATGCCCGCGGTAACTTCTGAGAATTTGGTCGACGAAGGAGATACGATTTCGATTGGACGACTAAAACTTGAAGTTTGGTCCACTCCAGGCCATGCGGACAGCCAACTTGCTTTTCGAATGGGGAACTTGTTATTTAGTGGCGACAATATTTATCGCGATGGTGGCGTTGGTGCGATCGACGCACATCATGGCAGCGATATTCCGGGTTTCATCAATTCTCTGAAACGCATTCGGGACAGCAAAATTGAATGGCTGCTGCCCAGCCATGGTCCATATTTTCGCAATGACCGCGGGTTGTTGGAAAAAACAATTGAGCGCCTTTCCGGATATCAACACATGTCCGATTTTGGAACTTGCGCAATCGATTGGCCGCTCATGGACCAGTGGGAAGAAGAAATCGCCGAAGGCAAATTACCGAGTTAGTACTGACGCGAGATGAATACTAACTCGAGAAAAAAATCACTTGCAACACGCCGCTCATTATGCATTTGATTTCTATCGCAGATACTTTTCGTGCGTTCATCGATGTGGGTTGCAGAATTTCGCGGAGCACTTCGCAAATGACACTACGATGTAGCGAGCATTGAGTCTTTTCTCGCTTGCGATTGACTGTGGATGTGGCCAAACTCACATTTCCAAACGAGGTTTTGGAGCGTTTTCATATAGCCAATTACGTGGCTTTCAACTCAATTGATAGGATTTTGCGATCCTATAGAATGAGAAAGATTTGCATTGACAATGAACCCTACAGATAGGTGGGTTTTTGGTCAAAAGAAGTCTCATTTCAAAAAATTAAAAAAAAGAAACCGCCGGAGGATCATGACGACCTGCGGCGGTTCTCGATATTTCCTGCGAATTTACCAGCCCATAAGGCGATAAACCGCAAATTAAGGCAACAAGAAATGGCGGTTTAAGCCTACTTCTTGGTTGCTGCCTTCTTCTTGGCAGGAGCCTTCTTAGCGGCTGGAGCCTTCTTAGCAGCAGGAGCCTTCTTTGCGGCAGCCTTCTTAGCAGGAGCCTTCTTTGCAACTTTCTTCTTGGCCACGTCTTATTCCTCCGAAAACGGAAAACTTAGGGACACATCAGCGTCAGTTGAAGCAGCTCAACTTTAATGCCTTTGTATTCCCCATTAAATAAACTCCGACTGCCACATCGTCTCCGAGTCCTCAGAACGAATTCTTTTAGACCCCTTGACCGATGCAACTCATCGGTACCTAAATCCTTGGTTTGTATTTGTACGAAACAAATAACTAATTGCAACATGTTTTCGACAATTTTTACACTGAAAAGTGACGTTTTTTCCACAATCGTGAAAATAACCGACTAGTTTTCGATAAAAAACCCCTTTTCGAGCTCGCAAAAATGCTCTTTGAACAATTCGCGCACGATGTTCGCGCGATTGATGACGAACTAATTTTTTTCTACGCGCGTCTGCTTAGCGCGCTCCATCGACATGTTTCTCGACACCGAATCGACGCAGATACATCGTTCAATAGAACGAGAGAGTGGAGCCATCATCGAGTGTCATCCAAGGTTGTACGATGCCTCGATCTTTGCCTAACCACCGCTGTTGAAGCGCTCGTGCGCGTTTCAATCTCTGTTCGAGGTGCCACGTCATCCCAATAGGATTCGAAATCTCTATCCGGCTCGCAAATTGATCCCCAAATTTTCGTGATGGACTATTTTCGACGTGGATCATTGCGTCGACGATCGACTCCCAGGCTGTCGCCATAGCGGATCTACGGATATGAATGGGATCCCAAGCATACCAATCAAGAGACGGCTCCACCCAAGAAAATTCAAGGGAAAAAGCTGTATTCTGCAATGCTCGATGCAGTTCTCCCGCCCGTTTCAGGGCGGTCAAACGGCTTACTTTACTGCTTGGATAGTACACTCGGCGCATGACTTCGAACCAGACAGGTCGCAAAGATTCGATGCGAGCGATTGGCAACCCCATAATAACGCCCGAACTACTATTGGGTATCGATTGGAGACATTCCTGGACCCAGCGGATAATATCTTCTGCCGAGTGGTCGTAAAAAATATCGTTCCCAACGTCGGTTAGGATGACATATCGTTTTTCTGCGGCGGTTTGACGACAATGTTCGCGCCAGTGAGCGTCCCGCAATCCCGGCAAGCTCCATCCGAGCACATTGTTGTATTGACCAAAGCTTCGACCGTGACCACACGCGAAGACAATATTCGCTGGCCTCGGAATTTTTCTTAAGAGCGTTCTTGTCAGAGGCACGAGACTTCGACGAACGTTGCTCGCCCCGAGGACGACGACCAGACTTTCAAATTTGCAACCTTGTGTGCTCAACGCACTCACCACGGTCGTCCGCCCGAATTCCCGCTTTGGGCCGTTTGGAGGTTAGAAATCCCCAGAAAAATGAACATCATGGCAAGAAAACGATCGCCGTTTTGCAGACTATATAATCCGAAACCAATACCCACGATAACGCTCAACCAAGTCGCTTGTACCCATCCCGAATTCCCTTGAAAGATGCCAATGACGTTCCGAGCGATTTGGCCACCATCGAGCGGCAGAACGGGAACAAGATTGATCAACGCCCACCAAAAGTTGAACGATATGAAGAAGTAAGTGGTTGCATAAATGGCGACGTTTTCCGTCGGTACCAATCGATCTTCAGAAATTGCACCCAAGTCAATCAACCATCTTTCAATCCAAGTATCCGTTTGTAGTCCTGCTGCCCAGGCCAACAGCGTCGCAATCAAAGTTAATGCGAGTTGTGCCGCAGGGCCTGCAGCAGAAACGATTATTTCTGACTTTTGGTCCATCCTCCGGCGATTGCGTCCAAACCCAAAACTGCCTGTTGGTATCGCCAATCCCCCGAGATGGTAGAGAACCACTCTTGCGTCCACGCCGAAATAGCGAAACGCAAACGCATGCCCCAATTCATGCACCAAAATTGACACGAACATCGAACCAATCCACAGCAAGAGTAACACACCTACTCCTGGCGATCCCAGTCCCGATTGTTCGTAAACCATGTCCAACCCGTAACACTGTTCATATCCCCAAACCGCAGCCAAGGCCCAAAATGGCCATGCAACGCGAACTGGAAAACCCAGAATTTGGAAATTCCAGTCGTAGGGTGATGTGGTTGGTTCCATCAGCATCATGGTGGCTATTTTCCTCGGTTCAGGTCTCTTCAGGCCTTCTTCACAAATTTCTCAAACGAACGAGCCTTGATTAATAAAACGCTTTCCAGCTAAGCTTTTTTCAGAATCCAGTTGCCATAAAAATCAGCAGTAAGCCGTTTATTTGCTGGAAACGGATTCGAACAGCGGCATTTTTCCTTATGTGGGTCCATCGTGTACACTGTAATGTATTGTGTGCGAAGCTATTTTGTCAGGGTTGACTGGCACTGCCAGACTTTCCGGGACGCGAAAATAACTTGAAGTGATCGTTACAGGTTCCTACCTATGACGTAAAAATTAAGTCGCATGCAAGCACCCGCAAGCACGACGCTGTTGTGCCCGAATCCTCCGAAATTACACGACAACCCCTCGATGCCGCGCGACCCTTGCCGCTCCGTGCTCGATTTAAAGGCAATTGCCGGGAGCATTTATGTTTCCACACCGAAGTGTGCTTTTTGTATTCTTTGCGTTCACGATTCTAACCTCGTTGCATACAACAAACGGCTCCGAACCAACGCGCAAGGTTGAGTTCAATCGTGATATTCGACCAATTCTGTCCAATCGATGTTACGCTTGCCACGGCCCCGACGACGCAAAGATCGAAGCGGGATTGCGACTGGATACTCTGGCGGCAGCTTCTAAGCCGGCCGACTCCGGTGCAATGGCCATTGTCCCAGGCTCACCCGAATCCAGCGAACTCATACGCCGAGTATTATCGCGAGATCTAGACGAGCGAATGCCTCCACCACGCATGGGCGATGGCCTTACTGCGATTGAATTGGAACTACTGCAACGATGGATTGAACAAGGTGCGACCTACGCACAACACTGGTCATTGTCTCCACCAAGTCGCCCTATTTTACCAAACGAAGCCCCCGCTCACCTCAATTGGGCAAACAACGCAATCGATCGATTTACTTTGGTGAAGATGATCGAAAAGAATTTGCAACCTTCGCCAGAAGCTGACCGCGGTTCGCTATTGCGCCGGCTGTCACTGGACTTGATCGGATTGCCGCCATCGCCCGACGAGTTGGATTCGTTCTTAAACGATGCTTCGCTGGACGCATTCGAATCTCAAGTCGAGCGATTGTTGTCTTCGCCCGCTTTCGGTGAACACTGGGCTCGAAAGTGGTTGGATTTGGCTCGTTATGCTGATTCGGCAGGATACGCTGACGATCCCGCTCGAACGATCTGGGCTTATCGTGACTGGGTTGTCCAAGCCATCAATTCGAACATGCCATTCGACCAATTTACTGTCGAGCAATTGGCTGGCGATATGATGCCCAATGCAATGCAAAAACAGTTAATCGCCACAGCGTTTCATCGCAACACTCTGACGAATAACGAAGGCGGCACGAACGACGAGGAATTTCGCAACGTTGCAGTTGTCGATCGAGTCAACACGACGATGGCGGTTTGGATGGGCGTCACAATGGCTTGTGCCCAGTGTCACAACCATAAATTCGACCCGATCACCCAAGCCGACTATTTCCGCGTCTTCGCAATTTTCAATCAAAGCGAGGATGCCGACCGCGGAAACGAAAGCCCCTATCTCGAAATCATGACCGACGAGCAGATCCGCCAACGTCGAGCTTACGAAATGGAGAAAGAAAAACTCTTGGCCCAGCTCAAACAAGTCACTCCCGAACTATTGGCCGAACAGAAAGCTTGGTTGGCAAGTTTAGCAACAGACGCAGTTTGGAATGACTTGGCCTTTTCCCAAGGAGCAGCCGCATCGGGTGCAGCCGTCATTTCCAGCGACGATGGCCAAATTCAGGCTAAGACCGAAGCAGATACAGATAGTATTACTGTCGACATGAGCTTGCCAGCCGATTTGAATATTAATCAACTGCAGGGGATTCGGATTTCGACAATACTCGATTCAGCAGCGGCTCACGGTGGGGCGAGTGCTGCAAATGGCAACGGCAATTTTGTGCTGACAAACGTGCAAGCTGAATTGCGGCTCAAGAATAACCCTTCGCCTTCGGGTCGATACATTCGCATCGATTTGCCCGGCAGCAGCAAAATCTTGTCGCTTGCCGAAGTCCAGGTCTTTTCGGGGTCGGAAAATTTGGCTCTCCAAGGCGCTGCCGAACAAAGCTCGACCGATTATGACGGACCGGCTGCACGAGCGATCGACGGGAACACGGACGGTCAATATCAAAAGAACTCGACTACGCACACCGCGCAGTCCGACAACCCTTGGTGGGAAGTTGACCTCAAGAAAAACGTTCTGATCGACAAAATAGTCGTCCACAATCGGACCGATAACGGGGTTTCCGATCGTCTGAGCGGAGCAGTCGTTCAAATAGTGGATGAGCAGCGGCAACCGATCTGGAAATCAATCATCGCAAAATCGACCGCTGAGCCCGAGTCCTTTCAAACCCAATTGGCTGTCCCCATACAATTTTCGCAAGCAGTCGCCGACTACAGTCAAGAACAGTTCCCGGCTGCGGCCGCCATCGATGTAGACCCAAAGACCGGATGGGCCGTCGGCGGTGCGATTTCCACACCGCACAATATCCAGTTCATTACCAAACCGCTCAACGAATCGCAGATAGCTTTGCTAGGCTCCAACGGCAGCGTCGCAACAAACAACGTCGTTCTGAAAGTTATCTTGGATTGCAAGTCACAACATGCCAAACATGTTCTGGCCAACTTTCGTGTCGACGCAACAGCCGACCCTCAAGCCAGTCGCTTGGCAGTGGTCCCCGATCGCTTGGTTCAAATGGCTCGGAAGGGCGCAAGCCAAGTTACAGATCAGGAGTCATCCGAATTACTTGCTTTTTATATGGAAAGGATCGCTCCGTCGTTGAACGTTGTGCGATCGAGATTGCAAGACGTAGAATCCTCGCTCGCGTCGACCAAACCCGCGACAACTGTTCCTGTCATGCGAGATTTGGCAATAGACAAGCAACGCGAAACACGAATTCAGCTTCGCGGTAACTATCGAGCCCACGGGGAAGCAGTTCAACCTGGATTCCCTTCGGCATTCCACATCCACCGCAAAGCAGACGCCCCCGTCAATCGACTTGCCTTGGCCGAGTGGATAATGCAAGAAGATAATCCCCTGACAGCTCGTGTCTTGGTGAATCGCTATTGGGAGACCTTGTTCGGCAGCGGGTTGGTTCGGACGAGCGAGGAATTTGGTTCACAAGGCGAATTGCCGACACACCCAGAGTTGCTGGACTGGCTTGCAACCGAAGCGATTCGGCTTGAATGGGATACCAAAGCTTTGGTTCGATTGATCGTGACTTCATCAACGTACCGTCAACAATCAAGTGTCGATTCAAAACAACTCGAAGCGGATCCCGAAAATTATTTTCTAGCACGTGGGCCGCGTTTTCGACTTACTGCTGAGCAAGTTCGCGATCAATCGCTGGCGGTTGCAGGGCTATTGAGTCACACGATGTTCGGCGAGCCGGTCAAACCATCGCAACCCAAGATGGGCCTCAGCGCGGCCTTCGGGAGCGGGACCGACTGGGAAACCAGCGCAGGCGATAATCGCTATCGACGGGGTTTGTACACAACATGGCGTCGATCCAATCCGTATCCTTCGATGGCGACGTTTGATGCCCCCAATCGCGAAGTTTGTACATTGCGTCGCGACAGAACGAATACGCCCTTGCAAGCTCTCGTGACTTTGAATGATCCAGTTTACGTCGAAGCCGCCCAAGCATTGGCTCGTCGAGTCGTACTTCTCGAGAAACCGAACGCGGACTTTGCGGAACGCGTGGATCATGCGTTTCGATTGACGGTTACGCGATCCGCTCGACAGAATGAGGTGGATGCGATCCGACGCTTGTATGACAAGAGTCATGCTGCCTTGTCCGCAGATCCCCAATCGGCAATGAAACTTGCAACAGAGCCACTGGGCCCGTTGCCAGCAGGAGCCGATCCGATTGAACTGGCGGCTTGGACTGCAATAGCGAATGTGCTACTCAACTTAGATGAGGTTTTAACGACGCGATGAACGATCCACGACATGAATTCATGGCCAATCGGACCCGGCGCTATTTCTTGAAAGAGTCGACGATGGGACTCGGAGCATTGGCGTTGGCCGATCTCTGCTCCAAAGACGCGGTCGCGTCATCGCCCAGTATCAACCCGCTTGCCGCGAAAAAACCACCGCTGCCAGCCAAAGCCAAACACGTCATTTATTTGCATATGACCGGTTCGCCACCGAATCTGGATATGTTCGACTACAAGCCGAAGTTGATCGAGTTGAACGGCCAAGACTGCCCCGAGTCATTTATCAAAGGCCGCGAGTTTGCCTTTACAACCGGCATGCCAAAATTGCTTGGCACGGTGCAGAAATTCTCTCAAGTCGGCAAGAACGGTATGTGGATGTCCAGCGCGGTTGAAAAACTGCATGCCGTCGCCGACGAGATGTGTGTCGTTCACTCCATGTTCACAGATCAATTCAATCACGCACCTGCAGAACTCATGCTTTACACAGGTTCGCCGCGAAGCGGACGTCCGTCGTTTGGTGCTTGGGCAACGTACGGACTAGGGTCGGAAAACGAAAACCTGCCGGCTTTTGTTGTTTTGATCTCAAGCGGTGTTCAACCCAACGGCGGCAAAAATTCGTTTGGCAGTGGTTTCTTGCCAAGCGTCTATCAGGGAGTTCAATGCCGCTCCCAAGGCGATCCTGTACTTTATGCGTCGGATCCAGCCGGAATGGATCGCGCACTTCGCCGACAAACTTTGGATACCTTGAACGAATTGAATGCGATCCAAGCATCGCAACTCGGCCATCCCGAAACGCAAACGCGAATCGCACAATATGAGTTAGCGTTTCGCATGCAGACGAGTGTTCCCGAAGTAATGGATATCACGCGAGAATCGGCCGCCACGCTCGAAGCTTACGGTGCGCAACCGGGCGTGTCGAGTTTGGCAAACAACTGCTTGCTCGCACGGCGACTAGTTGAATCCGGTGTTCGCTATGTGCAGTTATTCGACTGGGGTTGGGATTTCCACGGTACAGGTCCCGGCGAAGGAATCGGCGAAGGCTTAAACAAGAAGTGCGCGACAATGGACAAGCCCATCGCGGCCCTAATCAAAGACCTAAAAGATCGCGGGCTTCTCGAAGAGACCTTGATCATTTGGGGGGGCGAGTTCGGACGCACTCCATTCCGCGAAGGTCGCACAGCAAACAGTGCGATTCTCGGGCGTGACCATTATCCCGATTGCTTTACGATGTGGATGGCCGGAGGCGGAGTCAAAGGTGGGTTCGACTACGGACAAACCGACGAACTTGGCTTCGGCGTCGCTGAAAACAAAGTCCATGTGCACGACCTACAAGCCACTTGGATGAGACTACTCGGTTTCGATCACACCAAACTGACCTTCCGATTCCAAGGTCGCGATTATCGCTTGACGGATATCCACGGCGAAGTGGTCCAAGACTTGATTGCCTGATATTTTGTCCTCTCGGGATTCACGCTGGAATGACTTTATAAGGTCCGTAGGCGTAGTACTTGGGCTTGGTTGCGATGCGGACATGCAACCAAGGCACACCCATTCCTGCCGTGCTCAGCCAAATAGGGCGAACGCCCATTTGTTCGAACATTGTCGCACCAACCAACAGCCATAAATTCTGGATTTGCTGCTGCGGTGCCGTGCGAAGGAACGAAGCGAAATGGGAGTAATCGCATTTCCGATCGACAGGGCAAGGAACGACAAGCTCCGTATCACCACTCAAATTGCCAAACCGAACCACTCCCGAATTCATGTGGAAGTATTCGGCAAAAGCTGATTGTCGCGATGGTCGAATTAATCGTGGATAATCGACCAACACAAATTGCATCGCCTCATCCAAGTTACCCAAGTGAACGCCTGGCAGTTCCCAACGGAACGCAGCGAATGGTGAGCTTGACAGCAACGTTGAAAAGTAATCGGCGAATGCGGAATTCGTTTTCCAACTTGCGATGGCTTGGCGATAAGTCATCGTTCCACGATCGGTCGAAATCGTGAATTGGTGTACCGTCGGACCAATAACCTGATGCTGATAATGCCACATGGTCAACTTCCAATTTCGTAAATCGACCCACTCATGACTTCGCAAAAGATGTTTAGTGAATGATCTGGGCGGACTAGCTGACTTCGTTCGCGTCGCTCGCTTTTTTCGCCTTACTCGTCGCTTCCCAAACCACATCTGTCAAGGTTGCAAGCGTAAGTGGTGTCTCGCACTTCGGGCATTTCTGTTGCTGCAGCACGCGAGTGTCGGTCGCGGAGATCCTGCGTTGGCACTTGGGACATGCGAACTTGGCCGTTAACTCTTGACCGCCGATTTTGTCCCATTCTTTATCGGCGATATCCGGAAAACACACGTCGACAGCATGGATCTGAGTAAGTAGTTCATGAGTAATTGGCGTGAGAGGTACGATGCGAGTCGCCATCCGACGAATCGTGCGCTCAAACGCGTTTCGTACCAATCGAGCATTTCCAAAATGTTCATCGCGTCTTTGATGCAACGACACCAACCCTCGCAGAACACCTATGGCAGCGTCCGGCAGCAGCACGTATCGATGTTCCTCGCACAGCGCGGCGTAGATTGCGTGCAACTCCGTCGGTGAGTAATCCGGAAACTCAAGTTTGGTGCCGATGCGCGATGTGAGACCGGGATTGCTCTTGAGAAGCTGGTCGATGGGTTCGGTGTATCCGGCCAAGATTACCACCAAGCGTTTGCGATGATCTTCCATTCGCTTCAGAAGCGTTTGCACCGCTTCGCGACCGTAGGGATCGTCGGCTTCAGAATCGATCAGTCCGTACGCTTCATCGATGAAAAGAATTCCATCCAACGCTTCTTCGATCCGGCGATTGGTCTTGGTGGCCGTTTGTCCAGCATATTCTGCGACGAGGCCAGCTCGATCGGTTTCCACCAAGTGACCTTTGGTTAAGATTCCCAATCCGCGAAAAATGTCGGCCAGAATTCGAGCGACCGTCGTCTTGCCTGTGCCTGGATTTCCCGAGAAGACCATATGCAGCGCGTGTTGGCTGATAGGCAAACCTGCTGTCGCGCGTTTCTGCTGCATTTCTAAAAAATGCGTCAATTCAGTTACTTGGCCTTTGACTGCACCGAGCCCAATTAGCTTGTTCAGCTGTTCTAACGCTTGAGCAAGTGAAGTAATCTCGCTGACCACCGGTTGCCCAAGCGGAGACAAAATATATTCGCTGGACAGCACAGGAATGCTGCACTCGTCCGATGATACGTCAGCGCCTTTGTGATTGATCCCCAAAGCGTTACCCAATTCCCTTTCAATGCCCATCAATGCATCGGTTTCACCAGGCACGACAAGTCCATCTGCTTTGGCAATGACGTTTGCAATCAGCATGCCCACAGTAAACACTTCCATGCGGAATGGCTGTAGCGACGGGTATTTCGTAAACGGAGCAGTCAAGGCATCCCAAGTCAGCTTGTTGGACTCGCTCATCAAATGCGTCCAAGCTTCCTTGAGCTCCGAGCCCTCGAGCGCCCTGTTCCAGAACTCGCGCACCAAGTCAGCACCGATCGCTTGTTCGGCTCTGCTCCATTTGTCATCCGCCCTTGCGACCTGCGTGTAGATCTTGAGTATAAATCCGCGCGCCAAATCGCTCATACGCAAAGCTGTCTGGGTCTGATCAAGCCCCATATGCTGCGCAGGCTGCAGCAACACTCGCACATCGCGAGGCACAAACACCTCTTTGCATCGTTGAACAGCTTGTTGAAGTTCGATTAGCTCAGCATCCATAGATTTGTCAGCAGTACGATACCTTGTAAGTTGGACACTTTGAAGTTGGGTTACGAAGTTGGGTTACGAAGTTGGGTTACGAAGTTGGGCTATGAAGTTGGACTATGAAGTTGGACTGCGAAGTTGGGCCACTTGCACGAGAGCATTTCAACTCGTCGTGCCTTATCATTCGCCACCTAGTGATTTGTCCAGATTAAACCATAGAGTTGGTGCGCGGGCGCCTCGCCCGCAATCGCTAGTTTTCTGCGGACGGGACCTCCTCGCACCAAAACATAGCAACACTAACTTTTAAGTTTGACGAACCACTAGTCTAACCGATAGCCATACGCGACGAAACTCACCGATCGGTTGTTCTTCAACCATACCGCCCTGGTCGAAAACCAGTTTCGATGCACTCATCCGAGCGAACAGAAACAGCCAATAATTTTGCGGGGCCATCAATCGAATCGATTAGGCATTCGATTTGTTTGATCCGGTGAATGGATCGAGACACCGATCGAGCGGATGCGTCAGTATCGCGATGTGGTTAGCCGGCGTAGGTGAGGTTTTTCTTGTTCGATTTCGCTGCGGTTTTTCCAGAGGTAGCGGATACGTGCCTCGAGCGGGGGATGTTCGTCGGCGCTTTGTTCAGCACTTGTTTGAACGCGAAATAGCGGAAGGGACGGATTGCGTTCCATCATGGCGACTAACTGCTCGACTTGATCATCATTCAATCGAATTCGAGATGGATCGGATAACAGTGTCTCCCACTGCAAACGGGGCTGGGATTGAAGTTTCGCTATCTGCTTTGCTTGTTCTAACAACTCGGCTTTGGCATCGCCGTCGCCATCGCCTACCCACAAATAACGAACCAGTCCAGCAATCGAAGTTTGTTTGATTTGCGCAGACCGTTTCTTCAACGAATTCTCAACTGCTTTCTCGAGCTCTTCGCGAGACGCATGGCCGTAGGGAATCGCTTCGAGAATCCCTTCGACCAATTCGGAAGCGTTCAGTCGCGAGTCCTTGTTGGCAAGCACCGTCTTATGCAGGATGGCTAATTGAAGTTCAGCATCCGCGCCCAACTTGAGGAGGGAATTGATGCTGACGACAACACCGTTGACTTGTGCACCGAAATCATCGCACAGGAATTCGATTGCGCGAATGTTTCGCGCATGGGGTAGCGAAGAAATAAACCAAAAAACCCAAGCACAAACGGAAAGGATTCCAAAAGTAAATACATCCGTCATGTCGAGCCATTGGGCGACAAAGATGCCGACAAGACCACCCAACGTCAGCGTGATAATACGGAATCGTTCGCCAAGCAAATAATGTCGGTAGTAATGGCCCAGCTCGTGACCCATTGTGTCCTGCACTTCGTCGGCTTCGAGTTTGTGCAGGATTTGGCGATTGAGGTAAATGCCATTGAGCGATTTGACGAGTCCCGCCAAACCGAGATGCAGAGCTCCCGCATTCAGCGTCTTGTCGGGAGTGATATAAACGGGCAACCCTTCGTCGGGCAGTCCCAGTTTGTCCAACGTGTTCTTGTACAATTCTCGAAGCCGGTGCTTATCGAACTCACCGAATTTCGCATCATCTCTTATTTTTCCAATCTCTTTTTTCGCGCCGAGACTGAACAGCAGCACTCCATGCAAAGTCGAGCCGATCATGGCCGTGACGGCGATAACGGGAAGCCAAAGATTTTGGCCGACTTTGTGCCAGTCAATTATCAGAACTAAGAACACAATCAGAAGGACTTGCGTCGGAACCGAAATCCAAACGAATTGATTGGCGCGTTTCAATCGGTCGAGCAATTCCTGTCGACTTGGAACTACGATTGAATCGGCAGCACTCGAACTTTGGGATTGGCTCATTATTTCTTTAGTTCTGCCCTTAATTTCTGCTAGCCAGTATTTGTTGTCGTCAGAGCATGCCCCTATCAACGGGCGTGGCTGTTTCGGTGAACAGTCATGCTTTAGGTGAATAATGTGAAGCGTGTTGCCGAATGCCGATTAAGAACTTTGGTCAGGAAATAATTTCGCAGACGCTTTAGACGCATAAGCACTTTCAACAACATGGCAGTTAACTTGGCTTTGCGTCTACTATTCCCGAAAGGTCTACTTCGTCGATCTTATTCGGTAGGAGGTTTGGGCGTTTTGGGTGGCTTTGTCGTTTTCAGTTTTTTCTTGCCGGTAGCCTTATCACCCGCTTTGATCTCAGATGGGTCAGGTGGTGTCCCCAAAGGCTTTACTGGCGAGATATAGACGTTGTCTGCCGTGATATTTTCCGGCGACTTTGGGCTCGATAGCCCCGAGACAGAAACTTTGTCTCCCTTTTGAGCTAAATCCAGCCCATAAGCATTCACGTTTATTTTCGTTTTGTCGTCGATAACCATCTGCAGCCCGACGTCTCCACATTGGACCGCGATACGGCCTTTCTCAAGTCCAATCAATTGGCCAACGACATCGTAGTTATGGTTTCCAGCTGCGCCTTTTCCTGCCCCAGCTTGATTGTTAAGCAAATTATTACCGGCTGCCGCGCCTGCCGGATAAATACCGGGCATTTGGCGGCGTAATTGTTCGGGGGGCAGCTGTCGCAAAGTCTGCGGTGGATCCGGTAGAAAGACCTCGAGCGTTGCTAGAGGGCGAGAAGCCTGACCTTGATCATTCAGCTCTGTAGAAAAACGAACAAAGAGTCCTTGAGACAACCATTCGGGCAATGCAGGAGCCGAGTATCGTACGCGAGTCAGATCCTTGGGCAGCGTGACGATTCGCTTTTCAGCTTTGTCATTCACGATTTGGATCATATTGCCTTTGCCGTCATCGAGCGTACCCTCAAACTTGGCGATCTTGGCATCGTTCTTTGGCACCGCCAGATCTTGAGCATTCGATACGACGGGAACACACATTAATAAGGTCAAGACTAGTAAGTCGGTTCGTAACGTTCGCATACTCAATCACTCTCCGATTTGGATCGCTTTTTGAAGAATTCAGTTCGATACTACAAAGCTGCGGGGCAGCGTAGTCGGATCATAATAGTTTAGCCGCCAAGCGTGCCACGGATCAAGTTTTGCGTATTTGTAGAAGAAACAGCAAATGAGGTTAGAGGGGCTAACCAAGGCTGCCCGGCCAAGTCATTATAATGCATGTTGTTCAAAACGGTTGTTGGAACCTGGAAATTGAGAGTTGTAATGCAGGACAAAGTTACTGTTCGAACGTTGTCGTCAATGAAAGCCAAACGTCAGCCCATCACGATGCTGACGGCCTATGATTTTCCAACGGCCCAAATGCTTGACCAAGCGGGCGTTGATATTTTGCTGGTCGGCGATTCCTTGGGGATGGTTGTCCAAGGACACGAAAATACGGTCGGCGTGACCGTTCGCGACATGATCTATCACGGCGAAATGGTTGTCCGAGCGGCCAAGCGAGCGATGGTGGTCGTGGATTTGCCATTCCCGGTAGGACAGCTTGGCGTACGTCACACTGTGAAAACGGCGGCAAAGATCGTCAAGGCGACCGGCTGCCAAGCGATCAAGATGGAAGGCGGTGCGGAACAAGCGGATACTATCGAGCGATTGGTGGCTGCCGGAATCGCGACAATCGCTCACGTCGGGCTTCGGCCACAGAGCGTCAATGCGCTCGGTGGCTACTACGTTCAACGCGATCGATTGCAGTTGATGCGAGATGCCCGAACTGCACAGGATGCGGGCGCGTTTTCTGTCTTGATGGAGTGCGTTCCGGCTGAATTGGCGGGCGAGATCACCGAGATGCTAAGCGTACCGACGATCGGTATTGGCGCTGGCCCAAGCTGCGATGGGCAAGTACTTGTGACGAACGATCTACTTGGCTGGAATAGTGGATATTTGCCGAAGTTCGTTCGGCAGTACGATTCGCTTCGCGATAGAGCCCGCGATGCGATCAATCGGTTTCGCGACGATGTCCAAAAGAAGAACTTTCCTGGCGAAGCAGAGTCATTCAAATGATGATGCCACTGCATGCGTGGGCAATCTGATTAGCAAGTTGCAATTTGCCTGCTGCGTAGCTCCTAAGAATTGCGTGGTGGGCTTGGTTATCGAATGAATGGCTATTGAGGAACGGCCCGGGAGAGCCGTTCTACGGGTTTTTTGTCGAACCGCTAGTTGATGGTTGCGATTTGCGGATTTCCTCCCGTGCCGTATAAGGTCGATTCAGACTTACCTGGAACATTCTTTGTTTCGACATCATTCGAATCTGTTAGCCATGAGTAGATTTGGAATAGCAATGGCACAATAATCAAGACAAGCGACGTGGAAGTCAGCAATCCAAATGCTAAACTCGTCGCCATCGGTATTAACACTTGAGCTTGCAGCGATTTTTCTAACAGAATTGGCGCCAGCCCCGCGATGGTCGTTACGCTCGTCAAGAACACTGCGCGAAGTCGCCGCGAACCTGCTGCCAAGATCGCTTGCCGTGGCGTCATGCCTCCCGCAATACATTGGTTGATAAAATCTACCAGCACGATGGAGTCGTTCACAACGACGCCTGCCAGAGTCACCATTCCAAACATGCTGAATAGGGTTAAAGGCAAACCCATTAGCGCATGACCGAAGACGGCGCCGATCATCGAAAACGGAATAATGGCTAAGATAATCAGTGGTTGTAGGTATGAACTAAACTCAAATACCAGCAACATGTACATGCTAAGCAGAGCGATCGAAAAGCCGATGACCAAACTAAAGAATGACTCGGCTGTCTCTTGCTGTTGTCCTTCCCAACGGAAGCGCAAAGTCGGGTACTGTTCCAACAGTTTCGGAACTAGTGTTTCACGCAATCGCGTCGCAACCAATGCTGCGTTGGTCATGGAGACATCCACGTCGGCGGAAACGGTTATGGAACGCAGTTGATCCAACCGGTTGATTTCCGAGTAACCTCGAGCGATTGTGATGTCGGCCAGTTCCGTGATTGGACGTTCAACGCCATCAGTACCTTTGACACGAATCTCTTGGAAATCGGCCAGCGACCGACGTTGATCCATCGGGTAGCGAACCATGAGCTTGACTTCGTGTCTGCCTCGCTGCAGTCTCATGACCTCCGCGCCGTAATAAGCGTTGCGAATGGTCTCGGACAAGTCGGAGACAGTCAGACCCAAAGACTGGGCACGGTCCTTGATTCGAAACTGGAATTCGAATTTACCCGGATTGGAATCGTCGCGGATATCGTAGACTCCTGCATAGTTTGCTAATTCGATCTTGGCAGCTTCGACAGCTTTTTCGATGGATTCGGCGTCCTCGCGAGGGCCAAGGATCTTGAACTCGAGAGGCTTGCCTCCAGGGCCCATGTTAGCCGATTGAAAAACCACACGCTCGGCACCCGGGAAAACCCCTGCTTCCTCTCGCCATTGGCGAATCAATTCAAAGCTCGTTACGTTTCTCTGGGTCGCGTCATGCAACTCGACTTGGACTTGTCCTACATGCGAACCAGAAATGCTGTCGCCCGTGGCGTCGTTTCCGTTGCTTGCACTACCGACAGATAACGACGTTAGGATAACAGGCCCGCGAGGCGCACTAGGGTCGCTAGGCATCGGCGTCTTGCTGGTTTTGGCCGCCCTTTCTTGATCGTCGATTCGCTCGCTGATACGCCTCAAAGCTGTTTCCATCTGTTGAGCAGATGCCAACGTCACGGTTGCAGGAGTTCCATCCGGATAAATGACTTGTCCGATAATCGTCGTGCCGTCCAGTTCGGGAAAGAATTCGAAAGGAACAACTCCCGAACGAATCATGCCGACACCCACGAGAACCATGAGCGCTAGGCCTGACAAAGGGAGTCCGGGATAACGCAAACACAGTCTAAGTAATCGACCATAGAATATTTCGCCAAACCAATCCAATGCCGCGTTGCAGTGATTGGCTATCCACGTGAACATCACATCCAGCGGATGAATTAGTCTGCCAAGGAGCGATTTCAGATAGGCAATCTTGGTGCGTGGCGCTTCGTTTTCATGTGCCAAGTGCCCTGGCAAAGCAAACGACGCTTCAGCAAGAGATACTACGAGCATCGCGATGATCGCGGCCGGCATCACGGCGATGAATTTCCCCATCACTCCCGAAACATAAAACAGAGGGATAAAACAAATGACTGTTGTTGCCACGCTCGAAAAAACGCTAGGTAACACTTCTACGGCGCCGTCGATGGAAGCTTGATAATTCGATTTGCCCATCATGCGATGAGCGTAAATATTTTCGCCTATGACGATACCGTCGTCGACGACAATACCAACGGCCATCAAGAACGCGAACATCGTCAGCATGTTAAGAGTTTGGTCCATGTACATCAGCACGACTCCTGCCCCCATCAAACTGATAGGGATTCCCATCGCAACCCAAAAAGCTAGCCGCAAATTGAGGAACATGGCCAGCAACAAAAAGACGATGACGCCACCTTGAATACCGTTTTCTCGCAACATTTGGAGTCGGTCGCGAACCATCACGCTTTCATCACCCCAAGTCGTAACGGCGTAACCTGGCGGGATGGCTGCTGTTTTTACCAGTGCTTTTATTTCGTCGGATATTTGCAACAAGTCCTCGTCGCTAGTCCGCTCGACGGAAATCACAATCGCAGGTCGACCGTTAATCTCAGTAATGGCAGTAACGTCGTCGAACGCATCGCGAACTCGGCCGATGTCCTTTACGCGAAGCACGACGCCATTTGGTCTGGATATGACGGGCAGTTCTTGGATGTCTTGTCCGACATCGCTCTTGTTTTTACCCCGCAAAAGAATCTCCTGCCCTTCGCTCTTGAGTTGACCGCTCGGCAGTTCAATATTTTCGCGCCGCAGCAATTGAGCAACCTGCGATAGTGTCAATCCGTATTTTCGCAACGCCGTTTCGTCGACTTCGACATCGATCTGAAAAGGTTTTGCGTTCTGAATTCTGGCTTGGGAAACGGAAGGCAATTCCATAAGTTGTTCGCGGACCGACTCAGCGTACTCGCGAAGCTGCCATTCGGAATGTGCCGTGTGCGTTTGCGGTCCCATGACGGCAACGCGAATGGCTGGCGAGCGAAATGTGATTTGCTCGACGGTCGCTTTTTCGCTTCTTTCGGGAAAGAAAACGGAGATTCGGTCGACGGCCGAACGTATCTCCGAAAGAATTCGTTGGGGGTCGGTCACGTTCGATTCGAGTTGAGCGAGCGTGAATCCACTCCCTTCGCGGCAAATGCTGGTGATCTTCTTTATTCCACTGAGCGATTGAATGCTCTCTTCGATTTTTTGGCAAATACCACTTTCCACTTCATCCGGCGTGGCGCCAGGGTATGGTACGCTGACTAAGATGACGTCCAATTGGAAGTTTGGAAAAGTCTCTCGTTGCATTCCCCAGAAACACAAGAAACCGCCGACAAGAATCAATGCGATTAGGACATTAATTCCAGCCCCATTTTTCACCGCCCACTGAAGAACTTTGTTCATTGCTTCGCTTCCTTGACTTCGTAACGAACAAGATCAGAGCCATCGCCTTGAAGTGTTGCAAGTGGCGTGGTGATGACCATATCTCCGGCCTTTAAATCCGATTGGGATTCAATTACCCAAAATTCCTCCTCTGGATTTGAACGGGAACGATAGGGACGAACCACTTTCACGTCGTTGACAATTTTCAAACGCCCCGTCTTCCAGTCCTTCGGATTCAAAGCACCTTTGGCCGATACGGTCTTGGCGTCCCTGCTGACTGGTTTGGCTTCAATTGGGCTTGCATCCTCTTTAGAAACAAGTTTTGACGAAGGGGCATAAAGGATCGAGTCGTCCGGGACGAACTGCCAGACTTGATTACCAGGGCGAAACGCAAGCTTGGGAAGCAGAGTTAGCGGTCGACGCGGGTTGGTGTGAATGAGGCAATCGACAAACATCCCGCGCACCAACGCGGTGGGCGCACCGGAAATTCCTTCATTGCCCAATTCGCCTCGACGCTTGAACTCGCGAGGATTGTCAACGGTAATTCGAACAGGCACGGTACGGCTCTGTGGATCGATGCCAATCCCTTCGTAGCGGCTCAAGTGAGCTTGCCATTCGTACACTTCGTCTTCGCGGCCAGACACATAATATGCGATCGTGACCGGGGTTTTAGGCAACTCATAACTATCCGATCCTTCGTTTGCTTTGGGATCAACGCAATTATCCACTTGATCCAAAATAAAAGTCATTTGGTCGGGACGCAGGTTGCAAGAAATTTCGACGCGTTGTGTGTCTTCGATGATGCACAGGGCTGAGCCCTTCTGAACATAAGAGTCTACTTCGACCGACTCGTTCATGATTACGCCGGCGATTGGGGCGCGGATTTCTGTGCGCGCTAAATTGACTTTGGCCTGTTCTAATTGCGCCTCGACCAGACGCTCGGCCAATAGAGTTCGGGATCGGCGAGTCGCTAATGCTTCTAATTGATTTTGGATTCCCAACTTCTGGTTTTGACTGGCCAGCCGTGCTTTACGAGATTGATCAAGTTCTGTTTCGCTGGCGAAGCCCTTGGGTAGGTTTTCTAGACGCTCGATTTCTCGCTGCTGCAATGCGAGATCCTCTTCCGACAATTTTAGAACTCGCTCAGCGTTGGCCACATCTTGTTCCCATTCCTTCTGTTGAGCCCGCTCGGAATCTCGTAGAGCCGTTAAACGTTCGATATCCCATTCGTAATCGGTCTTATCGATTGAGAAAAGAACATCTCCCGCTTTGACAAACCGCCCTATCTGGCAATTGGGACTTTTGGTCTTGATCTTGCCAGCCACTTCTGCTGCCAAATTAATTTGGCGAAAAGGCACGACCAAGCCATTGGCTTCGATGTCAAGCGATTGGTCTTCTGGAAATGGTACGGTCGAGTTGACTGCGACCGTTGAAATTCGCATCAAACGGGAAACAGGATCGTCGCTATCCTCAGCAACTCGATCAGGTCGGGTCGAACCCATGCCCCAGAGGACACCGAAACCGATGGAGCAAATTATAAGGGGAATGATTGTCCCAAACGTCCATTTGGTTATCGTTGAGGTTTTGTGATCTTCTGACATGTATACAGTTCTCAAAAAGGCATCAAAACTGACAGTTGGTCATCATACACGGCAGTTGGAACTTCTCGAACGGCGAATTTGCAACTTTGCGGACGCTCCCTGGGCGGCATATGGCCACAAACCGTATCCGAGAATTAGTTAGGCACCCGGCCACCAATTGCAGTCAAACGAAGTAAATCGGGCTTTTTTTTGATTTTTATTGTGCCGAATGCGGGTGAAAAGCAACAAGCGTCTATTTTGACATACGGCAATTGTAGCTACACGTCAAATTCCGCACGTTTCCAAAAAAATTTGGCGTTACGTGATCGATAAGAACTTGGCTTTATGAACGTCCGCCGGACGACGGGCTTTGACGCGGATATACGGTGGAATGAAATAGCATCGGTGGGCGAATGACCCGATCGGCTGTTCGACGCGACCATGGCGAGGCTCGACCAAATCTTCGATGAACATGCCTGCTCGGCAAATTCCACCAATAATCGATTCCAACGAATGGGCAAATTCATGTGTGCCCGGTTCTCTTAACCTGCTGGGAACGGTTGTTGGTGAAACACGGTTCATACTCGATGGCGGGTAATCGATAACATAGTGTCCGGCCCGCGGTTCGAGACTGGCTTGGAGGTTTAAAGGTTGCTTGTGCTGCGAAATATACAGTCCGCCGGGTTTGAGCACGCGTGATACTTCGCGAAAGACCGACTGGATATCGCTCACATAACAAGTCGAAACCGGGTGAATCACCAAGTCGAATTCGCCATCTCGCAACATGGGCATCGAAGTCATCGAAGCTTGAAATAAGCGAAATTCGAATTTCTTGTCGATCGCGATTTGTCTGTCAATCTCCAGCATGCCTGGGCTGATGTCGACAACAGTAATCCGAGCACCTGCCGCCGCATAAAGCGCGCTATGTCGACCACCGCCCGCCGCCAAACACAGAACTTGCCAGCCTCGAATATTTCCACCCAGCCAACCAATTTCATCAACAATCGACAAGGGCTTTGCTAGTTCATCATCTTTCGCGGGAGTCGCCAAGGGATGCTGGAGGCTTGCCATGCGATCCCAAGCTTTGGCGTTGATTCTCTCGGTTTCGGTGGTGCCAAGTGCAAATAGTTCATTTTCGCTGCTAGGATTCATAACGGATTCCACTGAATTGCGTCTTAAGAAGCTCGATTGTAGTCGACGCGAATTTTTGCGCATGTCACAATCAGAAAAAGCCCATGCACTTTATTGACCTTGATAATTCCCCTTCGGCAAGAAATAGCGATTGCGAACATACGCGAAGGCGCAATTCACCATTCGAACCGTTTCGTAGATATCGATTGTGGCAATTCAATTTTGATTTTGATAGCTTCAGGCAAACATGAAAATAATATCAGCCAGTGCGATTTCCTTGCCGTTGATTATTGTTCTCCTAACGATGTTCTGCGGTCATGTAGTCGCTCAGCAATCGTTACCTAACGTCGTTATCATCTACATCGATGACTTGGGGTATGGTGATATTGGACCATTTGGCTCAATAACGCGAACGCCGAATTTGGATCGAATGGCTCGCGAAGGCCGCAAGTTTACTGATTTTATTGTCGCGAGCGCGGTTTGCTCGGCTTCGCGTGCCGCATTGCTGACCGGTTGCATTCATGAGCGGATTTCTATTAGCGGCGCTCTTGGTCCTGATGCCAAGCACGGAATCTCCGAATCAGAAACGACTATCGCGGAAATCTGCAAGCAAAAAGACTACGCGACCATGTGCATTGGGAAATGGCATTTAGGGCACCATCCAAAATTCTTGCCGACCCGCCACGGATTCGATTCGTATTTTGGGTTGCCTTATTCAAATGACATGTGGCCTCTGCATCCGGATTACGCGAAACTCCCCGCAGACGCTGAAGCTCGCAAACGCGGCTATCCCAAATTACCGCTTATTGAAAACGATCAAGTGATCGATCCGGAAATTTCGGGAGAAGATCAAAGTCAGTTGACCAAGCGATACACCGAAAAAGCAGTCCAGTTCATTCAAGACAATCGCGACCGACCGTTTTTCCTCTATTTGCCGCATACGATGGTGCATGTTCCTTTGTTTGTGTCCGAGAAATTCCGCGACAAGAGCGGCAGCGGTCGATACAGTGACGTCATCATGGAGATTGATTGGTCGGTCGGTCAAATTTTAGAAGCACTCGAGCGGACGGGGATCGACGAAAACACGCTGGTCATTTTTACCAGTGACAATGGCCCTTGGTTAAGCTACGGGAATCACGCTGGCTCGGCAGGTCCGCTTCGTGAAGGCAAAGGAACAAGCTGGGAAGGTGGCGTTCGCGTACCAACCGTAATGCGATGGCCAGCCAAAATTCCGGCTGGAACGGTATGCGATCAACTGGCGTCAACCATCGATATTCTGCCTACCATCGCGAATATGCTGGGTGTCAGTTGGCCGGAGCAGAAAATTGATGGCCAAGACATCATGCACCTGATGACGCAATCTGATGCGACGACTCCTCATGAGTCGTTCCCTTATTACTACGCGAATCGTCAACTGCAAGCGGTTCGCGATGCACGATGGAAACTGATCTTGCCGCATACGTATCGTTCCTTGGAAGGCAAACCAGGAGGCAAGGATGGTACGCCCGCCAACTACAAACAGATCCAAGTGGGTTTGGAATTGTATGACTTGAAAGAAGACCTCGGTGAATCGAAGAACGTCGCCGCAGTTCATCCCGAAATTGTCGACAAACTACAGAATGCCGCCCAGCGGTGGCGGGAGGAGTTGGGCGATAGCTTGACCAATCGCGTCGGAAAATCGGTTCGCCAACATGGCAAACTGTTGCAGCAAGATATTCAACTCACTTGGTAATGGACCGGAATCACGAACAATGCAAGAAGTAGTTCCAAGCAATCTTCGTCTCGACGCTGATGGCAGTTTGATCATCGAGTGGAGCGATTCGCAATTATTGCGTTATCCCGTAAAGAAACTGCGCGACCATTGCCCTTGCGCGACATGCCGCGAGAAAACGCGCGCCGCAGCGAACAAGCCTTTGGGACTACCCATTTTAAAACCGGAAGAGCTTCAACCACTGAAAATCGAAAGCATGCGCCCCGTCGGTAGCTATGCCTACAACATCTCTTTCTCCGATGGTCACCACTCGGGCATCTACTCGCTTGAACTGCTGATTCAATTGGGTCTGGTTGTCAAGGAAAATCCCACAGAGATTTGAGTCTCAAGTACTGGCACTGCAATCCACGCAATCCGTCGCTTCGTCGTGCGAAAATGGGATTTGCGCGTTATGCGCTTGAATCCGGTTGTTCCAGCAATCACACTGGAATGCATGAGACGTGTAAGCCAGAATAGACGCGAAATTGCAAAGAATAGCGAGCTACACCAGCGACTTCCGCTGATCGGATGGCGCGAATGGATTGCTCTGCCAGACCTCGATGTCGCGGCAATCAAAGCCAAAGTCGACACGGGCGCTCGCAGCAGCAGTTTACATGCTTACGACGTTTCCGAATTTCGTCGCGGAAAGAGCATCTGGCTACGTTTTACGATCGCTCCAACCCAACGCAGTTTGTCGAATCGAATCATCACCGAAGCGCCCTTGGTGGAATACCGCAGCGTGCGAAGTTCCTCCGGCCATCAGTCTTATCGACCTGTCATTCGCACCACCATTCAACTTGGAGAATTGAAATGGTCGACAGATATCACGCTGTCTAGTCGCGACGAAATGGGATTCCGAATGTTGCTCGGCCGCCAATCGCTTGCAAACCGTTTCATGGTGGATAGCGGCAAATCTTTTTTGGCTAGCGAGCAATCTTAGCAAGTTCATTGCGACGCTTCGAAAAAATGCGAAAATTCGATCGCAAGATATTGCACTGGCTCTCCCTTGTGTTGTCAAATGAATAACGCTTACTCGACTTGTTACCACACGATCACTTCCACTTCTCCCGTCCCTCCTCATTCAAATTCGCTTTTGGCATGACTCAGTTCGCTGGAAAGGTCGCAAGTCGACTTTCTTGCAGTCTGCGATCAACGAACGAATATGTTTCAAATTTCTCTCCTCTGCGAACAATTACGTTCGGTCATTCATTTTGGGGTTTGCGATATGTCTCATGTTGCCTCATACGTATTGGTCATGTTTTGGATGATTGGGTCAACAAGTCATGCGCTACTGGCACAAGAGCAAGAGCGTGAACCCTCCTATTTGACGATGGACATCAGCAATCTCGTTTTGCAACAATGGAGAAATAGCGACAAAGCCAATCAAGAAGACATGTGCATCGGAGACAAAATTGTCGCTTGGGATGGACAACCGGTTAAAGATAACGACGACCTCATCGGGCATTGGCTGGCAAAGTATGCCGGTGAAGTGTCGACGATTACAGTAGAACGCACTTCGGAAGTCGACGGGAAATCACAAACAGAAAAACTTGATGTAAAGCACGTCCACGAAGGGCCTTCTCTGTTCTACAAGGATTGCATGGCGGGAGGTCGTACGGAGTACCCCAGCGCTGTCCTCATTCATCCCGAATGGGAAAGCATAAACCTTGCGCTTAAAACAGCCGCAAGGGACGGATTAGGTGTCGAAGGCATTAAACAAATCACCGCTTTGGAGACAACGTTCAAGCGGTTTACCGACTCGGTTCGCGATCACTACAGATCGGATGAAGCCGTTTATCTGCTGAATCGACCATTCCAAGCTGAGACATGGGCGCGAAGTTTTGTAGACCCGATTGCTGCAAGTGCAAGGCCTACGGAAATCGCAACAAATCTTTGGCGACTGGCAGATCCGCAGCGCCGCCCTTTGCCTGCGACAACGACGGTCCCAATTCAAGCCAAGACTTTTGCAGAATGGGTAGTAGAACTGGAACGTAGAGTGGCAGCGGTCGAGGATGCATACGAAGAGAGTATGAGCGCATTATCTGCCGATGATCGCAAGCAATTGGAAATCTGGTGCAAGAAATTCCAACCTATTTGGCGCGATCAAGAAGGCTGGAAGGAATTTGTGGCAGGCATCCAAATAACCAAGCGGATCGACGCTCTAAAATTAGCGACCGCAGTCTCGCTATCGGCCCAGTTATTAGACGACCTCGTACCGGGCGGCGCCATATTCGAAGGCTTGACGGCAACCGCGTCCCAGGCACAAGCGGGAGTGAAGAATTTGACGACGATTTACGGACCCACAAACGACAACGCTGCTCCACGCACTCGAATTGTAATCGATGTCGGTGGGAACGATATTTTTCTGTTTGATCGGCGGGAGTCCGATCCTATATTTGGAAGCCAAATTATTATCGACTTGGCCGGTAACGATTTCTTTATCGACCGGGGGTCGCGCGTTGCGGCAGGCTATGGCGGCGCGAATCTCTTGGTCGACGGCGCAGGTGATGACAAGTACGTTGGTCAAGACAAATCGCTTGGATTTGGATTGATCGGCTTCAGTGTGCTATGGGACGTATCCGGAAACGACACGTATCAATCCGAGCAGTTTGGTCAGGGTGCGGGCTGTTTGGGAATTGCTTGTATCGCAGACCAGGCCGGCAATGATCGCTATGAGGCAGCGGCGTTTGCGCAAGGGCTCGGACTGCCCGCCGGATGTGGAGCGATTCTCGACCGCACGGGTGATGACAACTATTCATGTACAGGTCGGCAACCTTCACCTTACGAAGATGCGGGCGAATATGCGGGTTGGTGCCAAGGCTGCGGTTGGGGTTTTCGCTCTGCAGCAGCCGGTGGAGTGGGCTTGATCATCGATAGCGCTGGCCGTGACTTTTATCGCGCTGGGCAGTTTGGATTGGGGTGCGGGTATTTCTTTGGTATTGGCTTGGTAAATGACCGATCCGGTGATGATGTTTACGAATGCTCCCGCTATGGCTTGGCTTCGGCGGCACACTATGCGATTGGAATTGTGCTGGACGACGCGGGAAACGACCGATACTTGGCGTTGCGGTCCGCGTCCGTCGCAGTGCTTGCCAGTACATGGGATTTGAGCGCCGGCATGCTGGTTGATTCGGCAGGCGACGATTTTTACCAAGCCGAAGTCTATGCATTGGGCGGTGCGGCACAAAACGCTTACGGTCTTTTCTGGGACAAAGCAGGTCGCGATTTCTATAGATCCAGCGGAGGCGGACCGGGCGAAGCAGCAGGTTTCACCGGCGGCGCGACCTATGGTGGAGGACGTTTAGCTAGGAACATCGCTGTGTTTCTCGACGAAGGAAGCGCTCAAGACGAATACCGCATCCCGGGCCGCTCCAACGGTGCCAAGGGCAGGAACGGCGAGTTCGCGGTTTGGGAAGATCGCTGACGAGTGTGTTCTGTTGCGAGTTGCGATTTTACGCAAGCAACAATCCCTTCGCTCCGCGGAGTGACAAAACTAAGGGTGAGAGTTTCGGAGAATTTTCTTGCAGTGGATGCTCCCTGTTTAGTCAATTTACGGGACGGGTCGGGATGAGTGCGCGGGTTTCACGGCCCAATGGGGCCATGTTACGGGGCTGAATGACACGATTCGTAGCAAGCGAAGTGCTGTTAACCTTTGACTTCAATGATGCGGACGCCACCTGCTGGAGCAGTGCAGTTGATCGTGTTGCCGTTAATCTGCATCGCATCGTTGGGCATCAGTCGATCGCGCGCCGAACCGACGGGGAACGAGCAGCGAATCTGGACAGTTTTATTTTGGCTGTAGTCGGTGGGTGTAATTCCCTGTTGCGGTTTGGCTTGACCTGCGGGATTCAAGATCGTAACAAGCCATCCGTCTTGGGATCGATTCAATAGCCACTGGACGTCACCAGAAACTTCGACTGGCATCATGTTGCGAGTCAAGCCAGCCATTAGTTTTGCGACGACGGGAATGGCGCGACCATCAATTCCTAATCCTCGGTCGACTGCCAAGTAGATCAAGCGGCCTTTGCCTCGGTCCTGTTGAGCACAAAACGGCTTGCCTTCGTCGGTCGATGCAATTGGCACCCAATTGTTGGAAGACGGAATCACACCACAGCGAAATCGTTGTGACGGATTAGCCGTGGGTTGATCTTGCCATCGATAGGACGGCACTTCGACTTCAATTGCCGTTTTCGGTAGTTTTAAAAAATCGACACCGGGGCCGCTGAGTTGTCCGCTCGCGACGAGCAGCGTGCCACCGTTTTCGACATAGGCGGCCAAACGCTGACCTTCGGCGACGGTCAGTTCGATATCACCAGCGACTATGACTGCCGGATACGTGTCGATCGTTCGCCAGCGAGAGGTATCGGGCAGCGCGTAGATGACATCGAACATATCGCCGAATATTCCGGGGACGTAAACTTCGTTTGTACCGGTGATCGGTTTTTCGCTTTCAGGACCAATCGGATAATAGGCTGTCCAAAAGTACTCTTCCAGCATGCGTTCGTGCGGGCTGTTACGAAATCGATCTTCGTGTTGATGCCAGTTACCGAAAGCGTTTGGCCAGAACGGAGCGGGCTCCCAACCGTGTGCATGATCGACCAAGAACGCGACGGGAGTAAAGGGATGTCCTCGATCCGGTTCCATTGCCGTCTGACGCAAAAACCTGTCGACGAGCTTGCCTTTTGGAGACAATTGCACTTCCTTGATTCCTGCGGCGGTCGTTCCACCGGGCTTCCAGAATTCGTCAAATCCTTGTTCGTGATAGAACATCGAAGAGCCAGCCATGTATTGGTACCAAATATCCATCTTGTACCAAGTCATTCCAGCACCGGAGAAAACGGAGTAGTAGTTGTCGAGGATGTTTTGCGGCGAATGGTAGCTTTGCATGTTGCTAAAGATGGTGGAGGAGTCGCCAAAGTTGCAGCTTCGATAGGTTGCCGTCAAGTTATCAAACTGTCGTGCAGCGCCTCGCATGAATGCCCATCGCATGGGCAGAACAACCGACGTAGCCGCTGCCGATTCGTAGCCAATCGTTCTCGCACCCCACATAGCACAAAGAGGTGCGAACGCGATGTTGCCGACCGATTTGCAAGCGATCACGTCCGCGTAGGGATTCGCATCTATCTGTCGTCCAAAAAGGGCTTGGTATTTTTCAGCATTCGATTCCAAGGTTAGAGGCGAAAAGCTCTCGACCAGTTGTCGGCGTGTGGTAGCGGCTTCCGTCGCGGCCCGCATTTTGTCGTCGGCCGGATAGAAATACCCTAAGCTTTCGCCCGAGATCGAACCAATGTATCGATCACGGTATCGAGCAAACGTTTTGATTCCTTCTTCGCCGATCGGTTCACCTGGATGGTAATTCATCATCATGGCCCACATACGATCGGGGTTTTTGTCCAGCCAACTCGTGAATTGCTGGCCAGGGGGTTTGACAGGGCCATTCGGTCCGTCAGTTGCAAAGATCCCTGGTCCCGCGCCGTGAAATGTGGGTACGATTCGAGGATCAGAGAAAATCGGGACGCTGGTTTGACCTCCGTATTTCTTCCGAAACTCGTCGTTGGCATCCGTGTCGCGTAAGTTGTAGGGAAACAAGATTCTTTGCGGATCGTCGCCGAGCCAATCACTTCCCAGACCGGATGAGGAAACGTTCCACAGATACAAGAATCCCTTATTGGCAAATGTCTTGTTCTGCCATAAAGCAGGCAATTGCAAATTATTGGCTTGCACGGTCCCCTCTGGAACAAGCAATTGACGCGTCAACGGTTTTTCATCGCCGAATCCGTCGTGTCGAAAGCGTTCGAGAAGCGACCAAGTCGGATGACTCGGACGTTGTTTGATTCGAGGTTGATAATTCGGGTCTGTCGTCAATACCACAACGTCGACTTGGCGGGGATTCATCGAGGTACTGCGAGCGCGGAGTTCGATACGGGCCGTGCCCTTCTTGAGCTCGACCGACTGCCGATCCCATGCAAAGGCCCAGTCAAAGTAGAGTTTCATCTCGTTGTCTTCTTCGACGCGCGCTTGCTGTCCAAAGGTCGCTGACCATTCCGCGCGGCCCGCCTGCTGCATGTGAACTTCAAAGGGCTCTGGTAATTCTCGCCAATCGCCGTAGCGAACCCATACAAAGTACTCGCCATCGCACGGTAGCTCGATCGTTTTTGTTACTATCGCAAGCGTGTCACTTGGCCCTGCGGCGATCGACAAAAATCCGCTTTCGCCACCCTGATTCCATTCAGCAGCCCACCCCGGCCCGGACAGTCCCCAGTTGCCTTTCGTTTCGCGCATTTCGGGTTTGCCCATTGGCCAACAGTAACCCCGAATACCATCGAAATGCTCCGCCTCAATCCACAGCGATTCGCCAAATGGTCTTGAGGGATCATCAAAAGCGAGAGCGATGTGACTAGAAAAGAAAATCGAAATGACGAAGCCAAGCACTCCGGAAGAATTCATGACATCAACCTCACGTGGCGGGATTTTTTGAGGCACCTGAACAGGCGATTCCAGCTTTGCAAATCGTCGAAGGAACAGCAGGATGCCGCAATCTCCGTCGCAAGCCCAACTTTCTCAGTGTACTCGCTGGACGCTAACGGCAGGCGAGGATGTCGTTGAAATCTCGCAGGTGGTAGTCGATCCCGACGTAATCGAGGACATGACATAGGCTTCGCAGGGCAACGCCAAAACCATCTGGGCCGCTAAATCCGCCGAATTGACCGCCGCCTTTGACATGCGGTTCGAGATCAAAGAAAACGCCATCGATGCCTTTGGCTTGCAGCTTTTTTTCCAACTCAGGTAGATCGGCGGCCAAGTCGCGAAGGATAGCTTCATGGCCCGTGTCGCCAAGATGAGCGGGTACAAAATTCTTTAACGAAGCTTCGTCGACATGCGTAATTCGGCCAGCGGCAGAACTGTGGCGATAGTCTTTGATGTGAAGCCATCCTAAACCGGGCTTCATCGCAAGGTATTCGGCAAAGACCTGATCGGGTGTCATGCCTTGGCAAACGAGGTTCGCTCCATCAAAAATTAAGACCAGCGATTCCGAAGCGACTTGACGATGGATTGCCGCCAAGAGTTGACCTGTCTGTCCCACGAGATTTGCTTCGACTTCTAAACCAAAAATCAATCCGTTCTTTTCGCACAAGCCAGCAATCTGCCCTAATTGGTCGGCTGCCTGCGAAAGATGTTGTTCGGCAGCAGTTCCCTTTGGATGATAGAACGAAAAACCACGAACTAATTTCGTATTGAAAGCATGCGCCAGGTTGCAAGCCCGTTGGACATCGTTGGCTAGATACTCGGCGAACGGTACATAGCGATTGTTAGTGCCATCGTCCACATCGCAAAGTTTGACTTTGCCGATTGGAGAACCAAGCGACGAAACGCGCAAACCATACTCACAGCGAAGCTCGTTGATCGCGGCAATTTCTACGTCGTCCAGAAGCATTGCATTCTTGATGCCGTTGCCAGCATCGATGAACCGCAACGTAAAGTACTGCAGGCCCAAGGCAGCGAAAGCAGCAAACTGTTGGGTGGTCGTTTTTTGATTTGCGGCTTCGTCGGCAAAGCCGCTTAGGATAATGCGAGATTTCATCGTCCAGGCTTTTTGTAGGAGACGGTGATGACGGAATGAATGCCGCCGCGCGGCGTCCAATGACTGATCAACGTTAACTCGCGCGGCTTGGCAACTTGCACGAAATCGTCGAAAATTCGATTGGTAATATTTTCGTAAAAGATGCCTTCATTGCGAAAAGCCTGGAGATACATTTTGAGGCTCTTGAGCTCCACACAGACAATGTCGGGCACGTAACGAAAAGTCAAATTGCCAAAATCTGGTTGACCAGTCTTCGGGCAAACCGATGTGAATTCGGGACACACAATTTCAATGGTGTAATCACGATCGGGAAACGAGTTGTCAAAAACTTCCAGAATATTTTGAAACGGTGTAGTCACTTACCGGTATCTCCGAGCCTGTCCAGTTGATAATCAAGCATGCAGTGGTATGCTCGCAAAAATTGAGCGAGTCCGTTGGGCACGCACTAGGTTTTACTTGACCAATATTTTGGCAGATTTGGCTTGTCCTTAAAGGGTATAGGCGGTCGTTTACGACTTTTGTAATGCGTATCTGTGAAATTTACGAAAGTGTTCAAGGCGAAGGGTTGCTGACGGGCACTCCCAGCGTCTTCGTACGCACGAGCGGGTGCAATCTGCGGTGTATTTTCTGCGATACACCCTATGCATCGTGGAAGCCCGAAGGCCAAACGCTTTCGGTGGATACGATTGTCGAAAAAGTCAATTCGTTTCCATCGCGGCATGTCGTGATAACGGGTGGTGAGCCTATGATCGCCCAGGAGTTGCCAAGCTTGTGTGGACGATTACATGAAATGGGGTTTCACATCACAATCGAGACAGCAGGGACGGTTTACGAAGATCTGCATTGCGATCTGATGTCGATAAGCCCAAAGATGGCCAATAGTACGCCAACCATCGAGCAAGCTGCCGATTGGAGTCAACGTCATGAGTCGACTCGTTACCGGCCTGCGGTCGTGCAGCAACTGATGGACAATCACGAATACCAGCTTAAGTTCGTGATCGATAATCTGAAGGATGCAGAAGACGCATTACATTACGTACGTGGAATGGAACGAGTGAGCGGGGATCGCATCCTGATGATGCCTCAAGGGATTACTGTAACGGAGTTAGCCGAGCGGGCGACTTGGATGGTACCGTGGTGTCGTGAAAAAAACGTTCGATTTTGTGATCGAGCACATATTCATTGGTTCGGCTCCAAACGTGGAACTTGAACGGATGAGGTTCCCTTGTGTTTAGTGTGCGCGTAAAAGAAGCGAACGAAAAAATCGTTCGCTTCTGATTTGATCCATTTGCCGATCACGGGGCAGAGAGATAGTCGATCGTTTACTCGATGACTTCTTTTATCTTTTGGATAAAGTGTTCCGAACCAGCTTTGGTCAATTCCTTGACGTGCTTCTCGGCTTCTTTTTTCTTATCGAATTCGAAGACAGCTACTCGCTTGACGTTTTGGTTAAAAACGCCCCAATACAGTTTGACGCGAGGCGCAGCGGCAACTTTACGAACACGCGGTGTGGTTGATTTTGCCCGAGGTTTCTTGACTGGCTTGACTACTTCTTCGCCCTCGACAGGCACTGCCTTCTTTTTTCGAGGTGTCGCTTTAGCTTTTGCTGTAGCCATAAATTTCTATCTCCCATGAAGGATGAAAAGCATTTTAAGTTGGCTAAAAGGGGGGATAGATCGATGGTGCGTGATGGAGGTTAGATGACCATCAGCCCGACCCATATTCCCGTCGGACATCCTTCAGCCAACTCTGATTATACCCGGAATGTGACGTTCTTCCCATCCATCCAATGGGCAAAATGAAGAGATGGTCCGGGCGATCATAACCGTAAGTACTGATCAAATCTAGATTTATGCAAACAGTGACCAGGTTGCTTTTGTTTTTACTTAACAAGCTACAACATGGACTTGGATGAACTGGGCAGACTGGTAAGAGCCCAAATACCAAACGAGGCTAAAAAGCCGGCACATGCAAAAGGCAGTAGATTGCCCGCAGTTGACGAAGCGTCTTTGAAGTTTTGGCTTGAAATTACCGAGTTTCGAAAGTTGGGTTTTGCGGTTCCGATAGGGTCATTTTCGATTCCGTTGGTCTGTTCCCAGCCGAAAACCGTTCTTCTCCATGGCCCCAATTCGCTTGCGGTATTTTCATATGCATAGTGCGATTCGGGGACGGACTGCGATTCCCCGACTACCGACAATGGAGTGACCAAGCACAGGGTGATCGTCCAGATTTTATGATCGCAATTCGACGGACGCCGCATGACCGACAAACTCCCAGGTTCCGAGTCGGGCCGCATGAATCCCGGCCAAAGACTGGAAACTGAGTAAGCAGTTGACGGACCAATCCAGAAAATTTGCAGATGGTCGTTGAGCGTAAGTCGTTTGTAATTCGCGACTTACCGATGACAAGCAGCGAGATTGCGAAAAAGATCGCGTTGCGAAAAATAGTCAGGAACGACCAAGAGATGTTGCGTTTCTGCAACACGGGGGAAATCGCAATGATGCCTGAGTACCGAGATTTACTTACTGGGAAAGCTTTGCTTGCAAGGAATCAGTACGAGGAAAGGACACAACAGAGCGTGGGAGGAAATGGTCTGGGTGATTTGCACTAGGACCGGCGAAAATCAGAATTGGTCGCCAGCAACGATTTGGCCAACGATTAGCCAAACGCCGAAAAACAAAAAGCCCATGACAGCTTGAAAGAGTTCCGCAGACGACATGAAATGAACCTTAACAGGAAAGCCAGTCTTGAGTAGTTGGGCTGTCCTTAGTCCGTAAAACTTGGTGAGCCACCAAGCGCGTCTTGCAGGCGTCATTTATCGGGTATCCAGTCACCCAAAAACACAAGAATTTTCAGCGCAGGATCAACCGCTACAGGCGCTAAGGTTTCAAAAGGCATTTCCACAAAGTTACCTTGGCTGGCACACGGGGAAGCTACGATTGCAGTTTGCCGTAAACCGTCTTTGGATCTACCAAACGCTCGTCAGCAACGACAAAATCGGTGGAATCGAAACGTCGGAAAAAACAGGATTGGTACCCTTCGTGGCAGGCCGCACCCGTTTGCTTAACCATCAACAAAATCGTATCGCCATCGCAGTCAATTCGTATCTCGCGAACTTGTTGACGGTGCCCGCTTTCCTCGCCTTTACGCCACAATTTGGCGCGAGTTCGACTGTAATACGTTGCGAATCCGGTCCGACAAGTCTCTTCGAAGGATTCGCGATTCATCCATGCAAGCATTAACACTTGTTTGGTTTCAGCATCTTGAGCTATGGCCGGAACGAGTCCGCCTAGTTTATTAAAGTCGATCATAGAATTGGCTTAAGGTTGGTGAAAACTTAATGACGGTTTCATTCGTTGCGATCTGATCGTCAAAATGCGAATGACTGCAATAAGTGATCACTGCGAAAAGGAACTATTGGACTTCAAGCTGTTTGGACGAAGAACCAGATAGCGCTCAAAATACCCTGACTTTGAAAATTCGGCTGATTCCCCCGACGGGCTTTCTTTGGAATGGGAGCCCACATAAAGGTGTACTTCCGTGAATAGTGAATCTATCAGCGTAATTCTGCCTGTCTACAATCGCCAGAGTCAGATTATTGATCGCATCGAACAAATGCTTGACGATTTGAGCATCTTGACGGACAAAATCGAACTATTAGTTGTTGACGACGGTTCCGAAGATGCGACCTCGGAAGTCTTGGATGATCTTCGCCGACGATATCCCCAAGTAAATGTCATTCGCCATGCTTGCCAATTGGGTCCCGGCGTGGCCGTTCAAACGGGCATGCAAGCGGCAAAGGGCGACTATGTTTTCGCCCAAGAATCCTATGAAGAACTTTTTCTCGAGGATTTAAAGAAACTCTGGCAGTTACGGGGTGACCGGAGCGTGCTGATGGCCCGTGCGAGAACCCGCACCCGACGAATCGACCAATCTCTGCTTCAGAAGTTAACCCACTGGGGCAAGCAAGTTGAAGATGCGTGGATGGGAAAGCCCACGGAAGTCAACGAATTGCAAATGTATTGTCGCGAAGCGATCCAACAACTGGGAAGTCGGGTTCACGAAGGCGGCGAGGTTGAAGTAGCTCACCTTTCCCATCGCCGTGTCGCCACCCCCAATTTGCAGTCCCGAGCAGCGGAAATGCAAACCGTTCGCGCCAAGGGTACTCGCTGGACAGAATAACCTAGATGTCCAAGAGGGCTCTTTTCTGGATTTTGCGCTTTAGCCACGACGCCATGGTCGGTTGCCTGCCAGACCATGCAAACGCGCGCCGCCACCGCTTCCTTGGCATTGAAAAAATCGCCTGACTTCGCACGACTGACGACGGGCGGGATACGGTCGCAAATGTGACCAATTCTTTGTGCGGGTATCGGGCCTTTCCGGGATCATGCGAAAATCCCGATGTATGCGGCTTGACCATTCGCCTAGACTTTTTTAAGGAATGTCGAGTACGGTTGGCGACCTTTTGCTCTTATATTTTTATCTCGGTCGGTTCGCACGCGAATTCTTTTCTCTTCTTTTCGACTGAAATTCCGTCGTTCGCAGTTGTGGGACCAATTGCTCTTTCTCTTCTTTTCGCCGTTCGGAGCAAACGCCATGTCTACCATTTCGTCTTCTAATTCGATGGGTGGAGGAGCAGTTCCTCTCCCCCCAGCCTCGAGTCACCTTGCCGATTCCCATAAATCGGTACCCGTAATCACCACTCCAGGTGAACTACATCGGATTGCCGAAGTAAGGGAAGAACAAGGCATTTCCTTGCGAACGGTTTCACGTCGCACGGGAATCGATGTTGCTGTCTTGCGTGCCCAAGAAGAGGGTTCCGCAGACATACACTTGAGCGATTTGTACAAATGGCAAGCAGCATTGGAAGTTCCGGTTGGCGATCTGCTTCATGAATCCGGTTCGTCCCTTTCGCCACCCATTCGACAACGAGCCCAGCTTGTTAAGATAATGAAGACGGCGTTGTCGATACTAGAAAACGCGCCAGCAGGACGTGTTGCCCGTTTGTCAGAGATGCTCAAGGAGCAACTGCTTGAACTCATGCCAGAACTTGCCCATGTAGTGGCTTGGCCCAACCAAGGTTCTCGGCGTCCAAACGGTGGGGTTTCTAAAATCGTTCAGAACACGGTTTCGTTGGGCGATATTGCATCTAACCTCAACAACGAATAATCCCCATTGCGAGATGCAAACCCGGCACCAATCGGCCACCCGTTTCGGTGGCTGATTTCGACGTGCTGATGTTCTACGGACGCTTAATTTCACTCGGCTTGGACAAATGAAATTTTCTAAATTGGCACACGACTAGCTTCTACAACATTACTCGGTCGAAAAATCTGCCAATTTTCAGGGTTGCGAACGCGACGAGCGACTGTGACAAGGTGAGTCAGTTTCGATCGTCAATAGAATTCCTGCGGGTCGCAGCAACACGGACACCGAATTTGCGTTGCCCATTTCAGGCCATACGACTGGGGATTGGTCGTTGGACGCAGAATCATCATCGCGATATTTAAACACTTTTCCATCGTTATATGGAGTTACGAACATGCAATTCAGTACAAAGTCAATCGTCCTGGGAGGCTTAGTTGGCGTCTCGGCTCTTGGTCTGTTATGGCAGTTGAGCGAGCAATCCGCGTCTCCCTCTGTCGCTTATGCTCAACAAGCAGCGGTTGCTGATCAAGCAAAAAGTGGACTTGCCACAAGTGCTGACCAACTATCACAAGGTTTTCGAAATGTTGCCAAGGCGGTGAAACCAAGCGTTGTTAGCATTAATGTTTCTATCAAACCAGTTCAGGCGCAGACTCCAGGTCGCGGTCGACGGTCTCCGCTGCCTCCCGAGTTCGAGCAATTTTTTGGACGTGGACTTTCCGATGATTTTGACTTCCAGATGCCTGAACGCAAGCAGGAAGGCATGGGATCGGGTGTGATCGTAAGCCCGAACGGGTACATCGTAACGAACAACCACGTGGTCCGCGGTGCGGACGAATTACAAGTCAAACTTAGTGACAACCGAACATTCGAAGCGAAGGTTGTCGGAACGGACGAAAAAGGGGACATCGCCGTTTTGAAAATTGAGGCTTCCGGACTAGTCGCAGCACCTTTAGGTGATTCGACACAAATGGAAGTCGGAGATTGGGTCATCGCGATCGGCAGCCCTTTTGGATTAGCCCAAACAGTTACCGCAGGCATCATCAGCGCGGTGAATCGAGATGAACACATTACCGAATACGATGACTTGATTCAAACCGATGCCGCCATCAACCCAGGTAACAGCGGCGGACCACTGTTGAATATGAAGGGTGAAATTATTGGCATCAACACGGCTATTGCTTCGCGGTCCGGTAGCTATGACGGAATTGGTTTTGCTATCCCAAGCAATATTGTGAATAACACGCTGCAAAGCATTTTGAAACACGGACGGGTGATGCGCGGATTCATCGGAACTCGCATCGAAGATCTGACTGCGGAAGCCGCCACCCAACTTGGCCTCGATCCAGCGACAACAGGTGCCTACATAGCGTTGGTTGCCGAAGGCGGACCGGCGCAAAAAGCTGGCTTGCAAGCCGGCGACGTCGTCGTCGGACTTGATGACAAGCCAATTGAAGGGAGTGCCCAACTACGCAAAATTATTGCGATGTATGCGCCTGATTCCACAGTCCAGTTTAATATCCTTCGCAAAGGCAAGCCCAAAACGGTGACTGTCCAAATCGAGGAGCAAACCGATGAAAAGTTGGCGGCCATGAGTGGCGGTCGCGTCATTGAGAAGCTGGGGGTAGAAGTCGATCTTCTACCAGCGGCAAGAGCCAAGCAGTCCGGATTGACTCGCGATGATGGTGGAGTCATTGTTACACGCGTTGATCCGAACGGGGCGCTTGGCGAGCTGCTTGTCGAAGGCGACATTATCCTGAACGTCAACGACCAACCGGTACGTAATCCGACCGACTTTGTTAAAGCCGCCGGGATGAACCAAGACACAATCAAAATTGTTGTTCGACGAGGTAGGTCGACGTTGACCGCGACGCTAGGTTTGCCTCGCAACTAGTTACACAATCCCTTTTTTACGCTTGAATTCTAACGCCATTGCCCTTTTCCGGTGATGGCGTTTTTTTTGTAGAAATGATGGAATTGCTCCGAGTTGGTTGCGAGCGAGTGCATTTTTGCTGCTGAATTGGATTCGGAGACCGACGTTCCTTCAGGCCGACGTTGTTCAAAAACACACGAAAAGCTATCTTTTTTTCGACGAAGACTTGTTCTCCAAAACCTACCGAATTGTGGCTGCTTCGCTTGCTCGTCGTAGAATCCTATTGCCATGTTGTCAGGCGTCGAGTATCAGCTTACCTTTGGAGCTTAGCAATGGATAATAAAAGCTTTGAACTCCATTCTAAATTTCCTTCAAACCAACGAATGGCATCCAGTATCGATGCGTTGGCGAGGTTTGAACGAGCTGTACGAAAACATACTTCTTGAGATGATTCAATAGACGAAGGTTAAACTATGCCGCGCGGAAAAACTTACGACGATGTCATTCGCACTGTTGGTGATACGCCCATGATTCGCATTAATCGCTTGGTTCCGGCAAACCAAGCCACCGTGTTTGCGAAATGCGAGTTTTTTAATCCGCTCAACAGTGTCAAGGATCGTATTGGCATGGCCATGATCCAAGCGGCCGAAGAGTCGGGGCGACTGACCAAAGAAACACATATCATCGAGCCGACGAGCGGTAACACCGGGATCGCATTGGCGTTTGTGGCCGCTGCAAAGGGCTACCGTTTGACGCTAACCATGCCCGAATCGATGTCGGTCGAACGCCGATCATTGCTCCGAGCTCTTGGAGCCAACTTGGTTTTGACACCTGCCGCTGAGGGAATGCGCGGTGCAATCGCCAAAGCCGGCGAAATGGTTGCCAAAGATCCCGTTGGTTGGATGCCACAACAATTTGAAAACCCCGCTAATCCCGCGGTACACGAACGTACGACGGGGCCAGAAATCTGGCAGGACTCGGGATCGCAAATTGACGCCATTGTCGCGGGAGTCGGAACAGGTGGAACGATTACGGGCGTCGCTCGATATGTAAAACCTCTAAATCCGAATTTCAAGGTGATTGCCGTCGAGCCCAAACATTCGCCCGTGATCAGCGGCGGACAACCAGGCAAGCATCGTATTCAAGGAATCGGTGCAGGGTTTATCCCCAAGAATCTTGACACGACTTTGATCGATGAAGTTATCCAAGTCGATGATGAGGACGCTTTTGAATGGGGACGCCGACTTGCCAAGCACGAAGGTATCATGGCGGGCATTAGCAGTGGCGCCAACATGTGGGCCGCGGCACAGGTTGCAGCACGTCCCGAGTTCAAGGGAAAGCGAATCGTCACCATCATGTGCAGCTTGGGTGAACGGTATCTTTCCACACCGCTTTTCGGTGAGCATGCGTAAACTCGATTTTCAAGAATTGATTTCACTAGCGTTTCAAGATAACGACCCGTCGGGCAGGATCGTAAATCCTTTCCTATTTCGGATAGGCTCGTCGATTGCGGCGAGCGATCGCATTGCGATGCACCTTCCGTTCCTCGATTGCTGTTCCACCGGCGAAAGAAATCCTGTATTTATTCGCTCCGATCCATTCATCGTCGTGAGCTGCGCACTTGCTGCGCGATTGCGATGCGATATTCGACGTTCGTTCCGATGGCCCGATTAATATTCTTAGGTTCACACAAATCTTGATGCTGCTGCTGATTTCTGGAGTTGGAAATGTTTAGTGATGCGGAACTCGTAAAACCTCAGAAGATCGACGAAGCCGTCAATCAAACAGCCTCGAGTTTAATGACGATCATCTCGGATTTGGCAACGGGTGATTTGTCTGCAATAGCGCTCTTGGGCGGGCGTTATCTACTACCGAGTGTACTTTCGCTGCTCATCATCATCGTCGGATACTTTGTCGCTCGCTTTGTTTCCCGAATCGTTCAAACGCCTATTTGCAATCGCGTTGATCAGACGCTCGGAAAATTCGTAGGTAAGCTTGTTTTTTATGGCGTAATGGTTTGTGTGCTGCTGTGGCGACTCAGCGCAGTCGGTATCAACGTTACAAGCTTCACCGCGGTGCTTGCTGCAGCAGGCTTTGCTGTAGGTTTGGCATTTCAAGGTACGTTGAGCAACTTTGCTGCTGGCGTTTTGCTGCTGGTCTTCCGTCCTTTCAAAGTCGGCGATTCGGTCGTGGCTGCAGGCGTGACAGGAAAAGTCGACGAGATCGATTTGTTCACAACAACGCTTGATACGCCCGATAACCGCCGCATCATCGTCCCCAATAGTTCCATTTCCGGCGCGACGATAGAAAACATGACTCATCACAAGCACCGAAGAATTGACCTACCGATCGGCGTTTCTTATCACGCCAGTTTGGATCGCACGCGCGCGGCTTTAACGAACGCCGCAGAATCGTTACGAACTCACTTAATCGATGGCGAAGGCCGAGGATACAAAGTCGGGTTGAGCAATCTTGCCGCCAGTTCCGTGGATTGGTCGATTCAGTTCTGGACATCCACGAAAGGCTTTGGCGATGTAAAAGAAAAACTAATCGCAGCCATCAAAACGCAACTCGACGAAGCAAATATTTCGATTCCATTTCCGCAGCTCGACATACATCTGCACGATACAGCCCAACAAGAATCAAAACATGATGATTCCTCCCTCCAGCCTTTAACGAGCACTAATACACAACCTGCTGATGTATCTTCCCCACAATCTTATTCGGCATTCCTGCGAAGCGACGAAAAGCCGTCAACAACAATCCCTTTCGCATTGAGCAAGCTTCGCCCTCGCATGCGAGGCGATCAAAAATCGGACGCAGCTTGATGAAAAGTTGCCTACTGGCTTGATGACGCTGGTTGTCGTATCTTGTCTCACAGCCAATGGAGATGTTGTCCGTGAGTGGCTTGAGCGCCAGCGGGTAGAGAAGGTACACAATTCACCGCTGCCTCCGTCTGTCCTTCGCGCCGAAATAAAGGGCCAAGTAATTTGCATCCATTTTTATCTCGCGCGCTTTTCGTACCAACGTTTCTTTGGAACGCCTTGCTTGGACGATTTCTAAGGAAACGGAATTGGTGGGACCATATCGAGAACAATCTGATCTTGGGAGCCATGCCTCTTAGGAAAGACGTTGACAAACTCGTAGCAGAAGGTGTGACCGCCGTCGTGAATATGTGCCAAGAATATCCGGGACCAACGGACTTGTACGCCCAACATCACATCGAGCAACTTCGCCTGCCTACCGTCGACTTCAATCCACCTAGCCTAGAACATGCGCGACTGGGCGTCGATTTTATTCAAAAGCACTTATCGCAAAACGGTACCGTTTACGTTCACTGCAAAGCTGGTCGGGCGCGGAGTGCGAATGTGCTGATGTGTTTTCTGATGGCGCATCGAAACATGACGATCGAACAAGCTCAAAAATTCTTGCTTAGCAAACGACCGCATGTCAACCGAAAATTATTCGAGTCTCCGACAGTGCTCGCATTCGCTAACGAGTTACCGAAGAAGTCATAATTGCTCCGCGATGACCTCCTCGCCTCGGTTATTCCTTGTGTTTATCGAGCCCGAGCAACATTCTGACGACGACAGCCTGAGCTTTTGCGCTAAACTTACAATTTTCTGAAACCGATCGCGTTGTGCTTTCGTCTAGAATCAGCCTAGACTTCTAAATGTGCCGGTTATTGCGGTCGAAACGCGATTTTCCGGTCGTGCAGTCGAACAATCATGCCACTTTGTAGGTGAATTACAGTTCGTCCGTGAATAACGGCTATCGGTTGTCCTAATCTTTTTCACCGGATGAATGCGCGCCGCAGTACTTCGTTACTCTGCTGCATAAATCCCTTGTCGAGTGCGAACTTCCTGTCTTCCGTGATTTTGTCACTGCCTTCGAGAGAATTTGATCATGCGGAAATTTGATGCGATGCGGCGTCTCCTGAGTCTAGGTCTACTAACGATCGCTTTCGCAACGACCTCGTTCGTAGATATCGTGAATGTCGTCGCGCAAGATCCGTCGCCTCCTACGGCAACAGAAACGGTCGCAGAAAACGGAATTCGCGAGCAGACGATTTACATTCCGTACAGCAAGCTTCGCGAAGTCTTCGAAAAGGAAGGGCGAGGGGTTTTCCTTCCTTACGAAAAATTTCAAGAGCTTTGGAATGCGGCCCGTGAGAAATCCGCCCCACCACCAGTTGCCAGCGTGCCGGTAGATGCATTGATCGTCGAAGCCGAGAACGAAGCGACCATCAGCAAGGACGTCGTGCGCGTTCAAGCAAAACTGACCGTGGAATTGCTCAAACAAGGTTGGAATCAAGTCCCCTTGCGCCTTAACGATGCTGCAATTCAGTCAGCCAAAATTAATGGCGAAGCAGCCCGCATCATCGCAAGCGCCGATGGTGGTTACAGCCTCCTGGTTGAAAACACGGAGAAAGGTTCGAAACAAATTCAACTCGACTTGGAGTACGTCCGCGCCTTTTCCAAAGCACCTGGACAAAATAGCGTGACGTTTCATGCCCCTCAAGCGCCTGTCAATCGCTGGCGAATTCGCATTCCCGAAAGCGGCATCAAGGTCAACATTCAACCCATGATCGCCGCAACCGAAGCACCTACAGATCCTGCGGCAACCAATGTCGATCCAGCAACGGATCCAGCCAAGGACGAAACCGTACTGCTGGCGTTTGTGGGCGCGGCTCCAGAAGTGCGAATCGATTGGACTCCAAAATCCGAGGGAGCGTCGGGGATGGCCGTGTTGGCTAACGTTCGATCCGAACAAGAAGTTCTGATCGATGACGGCACCATGCGAACGCGAGCGACGTATGTTTACGAAGTTAGCCGGGCCGAATTGAATAAATTGTCCTTCGATATTCCCGGTGACCAAAAAATCGTCAACGTTTTCGATCCCAATGTGAAACGTTGGGAAGTCACAAAGCAAGGCGAATCCCAGCGGCTGGAAGTCGAATTGTTCGAAGCCGTTCGCAACTCGCAAAGCTTGATTCTCGAACTTGAAAAGTTCATCGATACGGCAAAGCGTCAAGAGATAACAGTCCCAACCGTTGCCGCCGTGGATGTGGGGCGACAACAAGGAGTGATCGTTGTACGCGTTGCGTCAACCATGCGGGCCGAAGTGGCACAGCGAGTTGGACTTTCACAAATCGATGTCAACGAATTGCCGCCCGCTTTTGCAGGGCAAGCGTGGTCGTTCGCTTACCGCTATTCCACTTTGCCCTACCAACTCTCGGTAATCGTAGAGAAAATCGAGCCAAGGATTTCCGTCGAACATTTGGTAGAGGCTTACCTCGAACCTCAACAAGCGACCATCGATATGTTGGCAATCTATCAGATTGATCAAGCGGGAGTTTTTCAACTCGAGGCGAATGTGCCGACAGGATATGACATTCGACAAGTTCGAGGTGTGGATGCCGCAGGCGCTGCAGCCGTCTCCGTCGATGCGTTCCACTTGTCAGAAGACAAAACGAAAATCTTGGTGAGTCTATCAAGGAAAGCAATGGGGCGAGTCGCTTTATTTGTAGAACTCCAAAAGCGGATAGATGATCCAAATCTCATGACGCCTACGGGAATTGCCTCCGCGATCGCTTTGGCAATTCCGCAAATTGTGAACGAAAAACTTGATCGCAGTACCGGTCGCTTGGTGGTCTATACTCCCGAAAGCTTGCGAGCTACGGCTACCACGAGCGATGGTCTGCGAGGCATTTCATTTGCAGACGCCGTGCAAGGTCTTCAATCGATGCGAGAAAATCGTTTTCCGACAGCCCGCGAAACTTTTGCGTTCGCATTCGCAGATCAGCCAGTCGATTTGCAATTGTCAGTCGAGCGACGAAAACCGTTTATCAGCGTGCGCCAGCTCCTGGTTGTTCGAACAGAGTCGGGGGTAACCAAGTTCGATGCTAAATTCTTTTATGACATTCGGTACAGCGGCGTAAAAACTTTGCGAATCGACATCCCGTCCAACATTGCAGCCGATGTTCGCAATCAGTCGACCATGCTGCGCGAGACACCTATGACACCTGCTCCAGCAGATGTACCTCAAGGCTACACGGCATGGAGCTTCACAGGTGACACCGAGCTGCTTGGCGAAACGATGGTGAATCTTACTTGGGAACGCAAAATCGATGAATTATCTGTCGGCAAGAGCATCACGTTTGACATTGCAGTTTTAAAACCTGCGGGCATAGATCGTGCTTGGGGACAAGTCGTTGTTACCAAAGCGGAAACCCTGGACGTACAACCTGCTGAGGATGTTACCGGACTGCGGGCAATCGATCCCCAACATGACATGATGCCGGGTGCCACGATTCCCGACGCTTCGCGAGCCTTCGAATTTCACGAAGATTGGAAACTCAATTTGGTCGCGACGCGATATCAACTAGAAGAAGTCAAACGCACGAGCGTCGAGCGTGCTTGGCTGAGGATGGTGACCACACGAAGCGGTCAGATTGGTGTCCAAGCCCTTTATCGACTGAAAAGCGCGAGGCAACGACTGGCGGTGCAGCTTCCCAAGCAAGCTTCGTTCGATAGCCAACCTCTCCGCATCAACGGCATTCCTGTTGCACTCGAACGAGGCGAGCAGGACACGCTGTTTGTGCCATTGATCGGGCACGATCCGTCAGAATCCATCGTCATGGAATTGCGTTACTCGTTGGACTCAGATAGCAACGGACTGCTGCATCCAGCTTTTCCTGAAGACCCGGCCGTTCAAAAAGTTTACTTGAGCGTTTACGTTCCCAAAGAACGAAAACTCATTGCATGGGACGGCCCTTGGACAGATGAATGGAATTGGCACTGGCGCGGAAACTGGGATGGAATGGTCGTACCCAATATGAACGAGGGTGAGTTGTTACAGTGGGTTCAACAAGGTGTTACCGTTGCCGAAAGCCCCACATTTCAGATCGATGGTACGACCTATCTGTTCTCAACTTTGCGGCCCGAACCGCCGCCGAATGGATTGCTTCGATTAAAAACAATTTCCGATAAAGTGTTCACTGCCTTGTGTTTAGGCGTCGTCGTTCTATTCGGTTTGATTCTCCTGTTTCGATCGTTTAAGACGCAACTCGCACTGGCAGCCTTGTTGCTCAGCATCCTACTGGTTTGTGGTGCGTTCGCTCCAACATTGGCTCGCCAAGTCATTAACGTTCCAACCTTTTACGGATTAGCTATTGTGCTTGTATTGTGGGTGGTTCGAACGATCGGATGGGTTCTACCGTCCATGACAAAGGGCCGAAGCTTTGCTTGGAAGCAATTCAAGCCCGATGCACGATTAGCAACGCAGTCAACTCCTTTGACGCCTGTCCAAACGCAAGCCTCGAATCCTTCGGGCGGTGATGCCTCTGGCGAATCCAAGGAAGGAGACAAGAGCAATGACTAGTTCAAACTTTTTTCCGACCAACCAGATCCTGACCAACACAATTGCTCTACTGCAAACATCAATGCGCTTTGTTTGTACACTGGCAATTTTTTTAGGTACGGTTGGCAACCTCGCGAGCGTTGGTTGGGGGCAAAATCCGACAAACGGAACTCCCAAGGTTCGCGAATTGCTCGTCCCGTTTGAGGACTTGCCTGTCATCCTCAATAGCCAAGCCCAGCGAGTCTTCATGACGCGGCAAGAATATGCGGACCTCCTCGCTCGCTCCAAAAAGACTACCGAAGCCGCGCCGCCGCAAGCCGTCGCTTTGGTTGAATCGAAATATCAAGCTACGATCGACGACGGTCGTGCCACGATCCAGGGGCAACTGACCATCGATGTTTTAGCCGAAGGATTGCAAGCCATCCCGTTGCTGATCAGCGGTGTCGGAATTCAGTCGGCAGAAATCAATGGCCAACCCGCTTCGATGGCGATTAACGAACAAGGTCAAATTGTGATCTTCGTCGCGGGCAAAGGGCAAAAACAGATGACTCTCAACATGCTCGCGCCGGTTGCCACGGCCGCCGCCCAGCAATCGTTGCATTTCCAACTGCCTACCACGGGTGCTGCAACTTTCGATTTGCAGGTACCTGGAAACGTGGAAATCAAATCGGGAGCACAAGTCACGACTCGGGTTGTCGACCAAGAAAAAAAGGTCACTCGTTTCGGAATCGTTATCGAAAATCGTCCCATGTCCATCGTCATGACGTTGAACAACCGCAGTTTGCGGGAGCAACAAGTCGTCGTTGCCAAGAGCGTTTTAGTCGACGAAATCACGATGGGTTATGAGAAACTGCACGCAAATATATCCATGAGCGTTTTGCATGGAGCAGCGGATCGATATAGATTTGCTTTGCCCGAAGGATTCGAAATTTCTGAAGTCCTGTCACAAACTTTGGCTCGCTGGTCGATCCAAGATGTCGATGGAAAACGAATTCTCGAAGTAATGTTACGCGCGCCTCAAAGCGAAAAAGAAGGTCTGACCGAAGTCGTTCAAATCACCGCCTTTCGACCCGCAAAGATTGGCCAAGATTGGCAATTCCCCAAAATCACACCGATCGACGTTCAAGGCAACATTGCCATCGTTGGAATTCTTGCCGAAGAACGCATCACGTCCGAATCCATACAAGCAACCGATTTAATTTCCATCGACAATTCTGTCCTTCGGTCAGCTTTACCGGAAAGCATATTTCGCGCAGAACCGAGCGCGCCTACAATTCGCCCTCTTATCGCTTACTACGCGCCGCAGACGGAGTTTGCGTTAACGACGAAATTTCGCGAACAAAAAACCGAACAACGCGTGACGACCAATCTGCTGCTTGTCGCAAACGAACGCGGACTAGAGATTCACGGCGGTTTTGCGATTCTGGCCGTCAACGACAAACTGTTTCAAGTTGAACTGTCGGCACCGAACGATTGGCATATTTCGTCGATCACGCTCGCCGACGGAGTTGTGTTACCTTTCGAAAACCGAATCGAAGGCGGTGAGCGCAAAATTCGTGTCGTATTCCCAACGGCAACACCACCCGGCCAAACCCAGAATTTGCTGGTGACTGGGCACTATGTTCCCAATGGTTGGCTGTCGGATTGGACCGAGCAACAAGTGCAGTTCCCTCGCCTGCTGGTAAAGGGAACGAGTCAAGATATTGGTGCCTGTGCGGTTCAAGTCGGCGATGATTTGATCGCACGACCCATAACGCTCGATGGATTAACGGTTCTCAACGAAAACGAAAAAGTGGCTTTTCAGTTAGCCGATGTACAAACCTCGCTGGCCTATCGATACGAATCACAGCCCTGGAACGGCGTCGTCCGAATCGAGCGGCAATCAGCCCGAACGACTGCGAAATCGTTTGCATTTTTTAAGATCGAGCCCGAAGGACTGGCCGCTCACTATGAAGTGAACTTTACGATTGATCAAGCAAGCACGCAGCGTCTGGAATTTTCGCTTCCCGAAAACACGCCTTCCGAAGTGACCATTCGCGGACTCGATACCCTTTTAGTTAAAGAGACGTCAAATCGCGTAGTCGATGGACGTCGCATCTGGACTGTCTTGTTGGCGCAGAGACAAACCGGCATGGCGAGACTGGCGGTCGATTTTCTTCAACCCCTTGCATCTCAGGAACCGAAAGATTGGAAACTGCCGTCGATTCGCGCTGAAAATGTGGCTTTTCAATCGGGCATGATTGCGATCGAGGGCCACGCCGAACTGGATACCGAAGTGAAAACACACCCCAGACGCGTCGACATTGGTGAACTAGTGGATGCGGAATACAACGTGGGACGTCGGCTATTGGGTGCATTCGGTTTTGTGGGCAATGAAACAGAGGTTGTCGTCGATGTTTCGCGCCGTGTGGGGCATGCCTTGCCTACGACCATCGCAGAACTGACGGAATTAGTATCGGTCGTATCCAGAAACGGGACCTGCCAAACCATCGGGCGATTTCGATTGAAGACGAAAGCTCAATTCTTGCAGGTACAACTACCAGAGGGAGCTGAACTTTGGTCGATGTTGTTGGACGGTCAGCCAGCATTACCACAACGCGATCGCAATCGGCTTATTGTTGATTTGCCAGCCAACAATAACGTCGCCTATCGCCAGCTTCAAGTGGTTTACGAGTCGCAGGTTTCGGCTCTTGAAATGCGCGGTCAAATTGAAATGCCTTCGCCAAAACTTTCGGTGCCTGTTCCCAATTCTGAAAGCGTCACCGAGGTTCCCATGGCTGATCTCCGGTGGCACTTGTTCTTACCCCATGGCTACCAAGTTACCCATTCCGATGGAAGTGTCTTTACGTCGATCTATCACGAAAGCCCAATTCAATGGTTGGCCAAGATGCTTTACCAATGGGGTGGCGGAGTGGAATCGAGATTTAGTTCTGAAGCTTCTGTTTCTCTTAGTGTAAGGTCATATTCCGCCGCACTTCCACCATCGTCAACTTCAAGCCGTGTATTGTTAAGCGACGGCAACGAAGTGATCGCTACCAATAGGAGTAAATCGTCGTTGGATTTAGCCGCCAAGCCGGGACAACCGCCAATGGCGATGCCTCAACAACCTCCGGCAGCAACGGAAGCAAACCAAGCCGTGGACCAACCGCAAATTGCAGGACAGCCATCGTCTGCATTGGGAGTACCCGCAGCGCAGACTGCAACGACAAGCAAACCAGCCTGGGCGCTCGAAGGATTGCGAAGCCTGAATATCGATCTCGCGATTCCGTCAGGCACAGCAACCGTGTTCCAGAGTTTCGGTGTCGCTCCTGAATTACGGGCGACGGTTGTACGGCATGACACTTGGATTTCGCTTGCTGCCGCGATCGGCATCGCGGCATTTTCTGCGAGCCTGTATTGGATGTTTTCATCGGTTGCTTTGAAGCTACGCTGGTTAACATTTTTGGTCTTTGCTGGGCTGATTGTGCCTGCAATAACGCCTTGGCCTCAAGAGTCCGTAGCGACAAGCCACGCGTTGCTTTACGCGGCAGCCGCATCCGCCATCTTGTTTTTGATCGCTGGTTTTCGACTCCGCTTCTCCGGTGACACCCATTCCAAACCGTCGCCATCGCACGTCGCGAACAAAGCCGTCTCGACCACTTGTTTCATCTTCATGTTGATGTACCTATCAAACAACGCCACAGCACAGGCGCCAGTTGTCGAGAAGCCCGAGGATATTCTCAAACTTCTCAACGCTCTCGTACCCGATCAACCACTCTCGATACCCGAGGATGCGATCGTCGTGCCCTTTGATCCCAACGAACCGTTTGGGTCTGCGAGCATGGGAAAAATCCTCGTTCCGTATGCAACCTATGCGCAACTTTGGAATCAGGCTTATCCAGATAAACGATTGACGGAAAAGCCATTGCCTGCCGACTATGCGTTGCGCGGAGCAGTTTATACGACCAACCTCAATTCGGACGATACATTGATCCTCGAAGGACGATTGGGAATCGAGCTTTTCGCTGACAAAGACATCACGATCCCGCTGCCGCTTGGTGGTGGAGTGCTGGCAGTTGCGACCGTCGATGGCAAACCGGCGCGCATCGCGATTGCGGCAACTGCACCCGGAGAGCCTGCTCCTCAGCAAGCCGCTCCGAACCAAGCACCCGCATTGCCATCGACCAGTTTGTTCCTTCTCCACTTATCCGGAAAAGGTCAGAAAGAATTTGCGTTTTCCATGCGATTCAAATTGGAGCGTCGGGGTGGTTGGCGTGTTGCCGAAGGACGATTGCCACCTGTGCCTTCCTCGCAATTGAGTTTAACTGTGCCGCTAGCCAGTACCGATGTTCGTTTGCGTGGTGTTACGGATCGCTTGGATCGATTGACGACTCAAGATGGACAACGAATCGATACCGCGCTGGCATCCGATGGTGCGTTTGGAATCCAATGGCGTCCAAAAATCTCGGAAGCCAACGTCGACCAAGGCCTCACAGCCGAGTCAATCGCTGTGCTGGATGTCCAAGAAAATGGTTTGCGACTTGCCTGGAAAACAGTTTTCGAGTTTCGCCGAGGCCGACGCGATTCGTTTACGGCCGAAGTGCCCAAAGATTACTTTGTCGAAAAAGTTGTTGGCGATAATGTTCGCGGTTGGGTCAGCAAGTTCCAAGACAATGTTCAACTGCTCGACGTGACTTTGCTAGACACTGCATCCGAGCGCGAAACGCTGACATTCTATTTGGCCAAAAACCAAGCAATCGGACAACAAAACGGGAATCTCGTCGAAACTCCTGCGATACGTTTTCCGGACGCGATGCTTCAACAAGGTACCATCTCGATTCGCCGCAGTCACCTTCTCGAAATTCGCGCCGACAATGTTAAAGGATTGAACCGCGTCGAAGCAGTCGATGAAGCAACCCTAGCCTTCGTCGGTTCCGGATCGAGCCCGTTGCCTTTAAAGCCATTCCAATCCTATCGATTCCCAACGACGGGATTTCAGCTCGGTCTATCCATTCAAGCCATTAAATCACGTGTTCAGGTTTCGTCCCAATCTCTTCTCAAAGTTTCGCCTCGTGAATTATTGCTCGAGTCGCAACTGACCTATCAAGTGCAAGATCGTCCAATTCATCGACTTCGTATTTCTCTCCCAAAGGAATATGAAATCCTCCAGCCAACGGTTCCTGGTAGTTTTGAATGGTTTGTCCAACCGCAAGCCGACTCGCAAATTCTAGAAATACAACTAGCCAACGGCTTGATGAATGATTTTTCAGTCATCGTTCGCGCTTCGGCTCGGCGACGCGAAGAAGCCAATCAAAACACCCCGGCAACGATTGCGTTCCCTCGCTTGCAAATCCTCGATGTGGATAGGCAACAAGGTACCACGGTCGTTCAAGCCGATCCGTCGTTCGATATTCGCGCTGAACAAATGCAGAATTGCGAAGTGATCAAACTTGTGCAAGCCTACAACTGGCTGGCAGAGCAACAGCGATCGCTCGCCCGAATTGCCATCGAGTTTCGTCAAGCCGATTATTCTGCACAACTGGCCGTAACTCGCCGACAGTCCGTTGTTCAAGCGATTGCTATCACGAATGTGAAAGTGACCGAACGAGCAATCGAAGAAACCGTTTTGTTAGACTGGAAAATTCGTGATTCGGGTATTCAACAAGTTTCCTTTGTCCTACCGTACTGGATGCGCGACGCAAGAATTTCCGCACCGATGATTCGTGAGATCATCAAGACTCCCGTTGACGGGCAGCCCAATTCCGACATTCGGTTCCGTATCGAATTGCAAGATGAAATTATCAATGAGTTCCGGGTCGTTTTGGAAAACGACAGGCCATTGCTGGCAGGTGAAAAAACGGTCCCCATCCCGACCATTGAGACCGGTACGACTGACCGCCGTTACGTTACTTTGGAAAACGCTGGTCGCGATGAGATTGTTACCAAGCAACTCAATCTGGTTGAGCCACTCGACCGTCAGCAAAACGAATGGCGATCCTTGTCCAGTTTGCTCGGTGGAAAGGCCGCACAAGCTTTTCTGGTACGCGAAACTGGCCAACAACCATCGCTTGCCTACGATACAACGGAACGCGCGGAAGTCGAAACGGTCGGGGCACGCATTGGATTAGCACGAACCTTGCTAGTTATCGATGAAATGGGAACCTATCGCGGTCTTCAAGAATATCGTGTCGAAAATCGAACCGAGCAGTTCCTTGAAATCGAACTTCCCCTAGGTGCAGAAATGTGGACAGCTATCGTCTCTGACGAGCCCGTAAAACCCATGGATGTTGCAGGCAGTTCGCGTTTAAGGATTCCTTTAGTCAAAACAGCCGAAGGCGATTTAGATTACGGGGTTTACATCAAGTACGGCGGGCAACTTGAGTCCTTCCGCGCGACTTCCGAAGTTCGCTTTCCGTTGATTCGAACCATCAACGTTCGTGCTGAACTGAGCCAGGTGCGTTTGCGATTACCGGATTCTCTGAATTGGTATGGCTTCGGAGGCTCGATGGGTCGTGTTCTGACCGAAGCCGATTTGACGGCAGGCTGGCTGTCGTTCAAGACCAAACAAGTCGAGCAGCTAACGCAGATGCTTCGCAAGTCCACAACGAAAAATGCTTTTTCTAAAGCACGGGCCGCAACCAACTTAAAACAACTTGGTACGGAATTGCGGGAGCAATCCCAGAGCTTCCAGGCCGCTTCACCTGAAAGCGTCGAATTACAGTCGCAGGTCATGTTCAATGATGTAGCCGTTAAACAAGCGGAAGATCTGCTAGCCCGTCAGTCGACCGAGGGCGATAAATCGGACGGGAAAGATAACCGATTCGCAATCAATGAATTCTACAAAGGCCAAGGTTTGCAAAACTCGCGAAACGTCGTGAACAGTCTGGGCGGAAATTTTGATTCGCTACAACTTGCACAAGAAGAATCTGGGTCTAAGTCCAAATCAGACTTCGACGCACGCGGTTTTCAGAACTATGGGCCAGAAGGTGTCGCTCAGAAATTCGAAGGGCGAATCGTAGAACAAGTCGACAAAGAAGTTGCGGAGGCAGGAAAAAAGATTACAGCAAGAACGAGAAACCCAGACGCGACAAAGCTGGACCAAGCAAAACTCCAAAATAATGCCAAACCTATTGATTCCGCAATGCTCGAAAAGAAACTGGACGATCTCCAATCGCAGGTCAGTCGTTATCGCTCCGAATTGGAAAATGTCCAAAACGCACGACGTGCTGGCGGCATGGGCGTCCCAATTCAAGGCCAGCAGCTTGCCGCTGGCTCTGGTAGCAATAATTATTGGATGGCCCCTCCGCAAGGGAATACTCCTTCCCTTCCATCCCTGGTGCCTATGCCTCCGAATGGCGCACCGATGCAAGGTGGTACTAATTTCTACTATGGCGGGGGCGGTCGTCCAAATGTGTCCTCGACACCCAGCAACGGCCCCGTCATCAATGATAATTTGTTTGCAAATGGTCAACCAAATGGTGTTGATCTAGGGGGATTCGGTGATCGCAAGGCTCCTCAAAACCCGGCCGGCGAAATGCCCCAGTCCGGATTCGGAACATCTCCATTCGGTGCGTGGGGTGGACTGGGCACCCGTTCCGGAGGCGAAGGTTTTCCGAGAGAATATGGCAGCCATGCAGGCGAATTTGCCGGCGGGCAAATTGCTAGTGCTCGCATCGATGGGACCTTGGCGAGTCTTGACGTCGAAATCCCGAATCGTGGTCAAGAGTTCCTGTTCACTACTCCCGGAAATGAACTCGACCTCACCGCACGCAGCTTTTCCAAAAGCTTGACACAACGCCTCACCGACATTGCGATTGCGTTCGGCGTGTTGATCGGTGGATGGATCTTGATTCGCTTGGTACGTTCTTTAGCCACTCATTCGACGGGCATGTCGTTATTGATCGCGGGCATTGCAGTTGCAGGAATTCTCAGCTTGATTATGGGCACGTTTCCCGTTTACGGATTGCTGGGATTAGTCATCGCAGCAGGCTTGGCCATTTCTAGTTGGCTGCGTTCAACTCCCGCTCGTTTGCTGCCAGAGGTCAAGTAGAACAACCAAGTGCGCCAAAGCGGATTGCATTTGATCCAAGCAAGCAAATTCAAAAACGCTGTGGATGTTGTGTTGTCCACAGGAAAGATTGGGTGTGGGTAATCCCATCTCGGTCAAGAGCGAACCGTCCGTCCCGCCTCGCACGATGCTTCGTTCGTAGGGGACGCCAAGTTGCTGAAAGGCTCGCTCGGCCAACTCCACTGCCATCGGCAGCTTTTTTAGGCCATCGGCCATATTGCGATACTGCCTTTGCGTGGTGACTTCGATTCGAATGCCAGGCATTTGAGATTCTACTCGATTGGCAATCGTCCGGAGCAGGGTGGCTTGTTCCGCCAAGCGCGCTGTCTCGAAATCGCGGAGAATAAACTGCAGCTTGGCTTCGCCTACGCCTCCGGTAATGTCGTAGGGATGCACGAAGCCTTCACGGCCATCGGTCGATTCGGGCGATAACTGATCCGTCGGCAGCTCGCTAACGAAAAGCCCGGCCGCACGTACGGCGTTGATCATGCGTCCTTTGGCGATGGAGGGATGGATGTTGTGGCCCACAAAGCGAACGACTGCCATGTCAGCTGAAAATGTTTCTTGATCGATCTGCCCGGCACCGCCACCATCCAACGTATATCCCACCGTTGCGGCGGCTTTGCGCAAGTCAACATGCTTGGTCCCCCGGCCTACTTCTTCATCGCATGTGAAGAGGATGCGCACGGGACCGTGCGGTAGATCTCGTCGTTCCATCAATAAAGCAGCGAGTTCCATGATGACGGCAACTCCGGATTTGTCGTCGCTGCCGAGTAACGTTCGACCGTCTGTCGTTATCAGTGTCGATCCGACAAGTTCTTTGAGTGCAGGACATTGATCGACACGAATGACGGCTTTGCCATCGCCTAGAGGAATATCGCCCCCGGCGTAGGACTCGATGACCGAAGGACGAACATTGTCGCCGGGTGCTTCGGGCGAAGTATCGAGGTGCGAGTTCAGCAGGACGGTTGCACAGGGCTGATCGATGGTTGACGGTATTGTTCCCCAAACCAACCCGCTCGAATCTTGATGAGCGTCCTCTATTCCCATCTGAAGCAATTGTTCGGCGAGGATCTTTCCCAGCTTCAACTGACCATCGCTGCTGGGATATCGATTTGTGTTCGCATCCGCCGAACTACCGATCTGCACATATTCTAAAAATCGTTCTAAAAGTCTTCCGCGATTGATCAGTTCTGTTGGCGATTCAACTTGGCTGGACACAAACAACCCTTTAACAAAAAGCGAAGCAGATGAATGAGCGAAGAAAAAAGTTTTGGTTCGCTCGAATCGAAAAGTGTGTTAGTCAAATAATTGTGGGGCACCGGTCGTAAAATAGTATGGCGAGTGCATCAACGTCCCCCACGCTATCTATAACTTCGGTTACATTGTTGGCAGTTCTGTACAAGCTGCAAAGTGGCATAAAGATATGAATCAGCCTAACGAAGTCAAATACCTGCTTTTTGATACCGAAAGCGTCGCCGATGGCCATGCCATTTCGCTGACCCGTTATCCCAAGGAAAACTTGTCAGCAGAACAGTCGATTCAGCGATTTCGGCAAGAACTGGTGGCCGAAACGGGTCGCGATTTCATTCCTTACACGTTCCATATTCCGGTCGCCGTCGCTGTCGCCAAAATTCGCGAAGATTTTTCGCTAATGGATATTGTATCCTTGGATCAACCGCATCACCGCCCGCACATGATGACAAAGCATTTTTGGCTGGGCTGGGAAAAATACAACCATCCGACACTGGTTACTTTTAATGGACGCTCGTTCGACTTGCCGCTGCTCGAATTGGCAGCATTCCGTTATGGGATCAGCGTCCCAGCTTGGTTCAATGTTCTTGACCGTAGCTACCAGCAAAGCCGAAATCGATACAACGTCCAATCGCATCTGGACTTGCACGAAATTTTGACGAACTTTGGCTCGACGTGGTTTCGCGGGGGCCTCAATCTCGCAGCCCACTTGGTTTCCAAACCAGGCAAGATGGATGTTCAAGGCGACATGGTTCAAGATCTATTTGCTGCGGGCAAGGTCGCGGAAATCAATGAATATTGTCGATGCGATGTCTTGGACACTTACTTTGTGTTCCTTCGCACGGCGCTGTTGATGGGCAAGATCGATTTGGCGCGCGAACAAGCCCTTACCCAAGAAACAAAAGAACTCTTGGAGCGAGAATCCGAACAGCATCCCGCCTATCGCAGCTATCTTGACGCATGGCAGGAATGGCCAAACCCATGGACCTGAACAAATGAATTTGCGGCCACATCATCGCTGTGTTTCAGCGTTGAGGTGGTTTTGCAATCGCTGCTGCAACCGATCGCGATGCACCTCCCGCTCTATATTTGCCGCCGCACTCGCCGCGTCCCTACCGGTCGATTCGCCGTTGGTGCCATCGCTTGCGATCGAATCCTCGGGAAGTCGGATGTTCGTCGAAACTCCATCATGCACACATACTCGGTTTCGCCCTTGCGCTTTGGCGACATAGAGCGCTTCGTCGGCACGTTGAACACAAGCGTCCGACGACTCGTCTCTTTGAATTTCAGCTAGCCCCGCGCTCAAGGTCATACGCCATTGAATACTGTCCACTTGAAGTGGGATTTGCTCGATATTCTGTCGGAATCGCTCGACTATCTCGACGCATTGTGTGAGCGACTGGCCCAAGAGGATTGCAAATTCCTCGCCACCGTAGCGAGCCACTTGGAACGATTCGCGAAAACTGTGTCGAAGTCGGTCTGCGAACTGGCGAAGGACTTTGTCACCCACAAGATGCCCTAACGAATCATTCACGTTCTTGAAATGATCCAAGTCGATCAGCACGATAACGAACGAACGTCCCGACTGCACGTGCGATCGATGACACGCGTCCAGTTGCTTGTCGAAAGCCCGGCGATTCGCCAATCCGGTCAAGCCATCGGTGTGGGCTTCGGTCAAGTAGTCCGCCAACTCATGAGCTTGCCGTTCCAAGCGATGTTCTGCGGAACTGAGTCGTGATTGCAATTGTTCGTTGGCGGAGATCATTTTTTCCAGAATACAGCCGACATCCTGTGCGATCTCAACGGCCTCGCCATTTCCCAATTGTTTACTGATCCCAGTCAACTGCGTTTGGACTTTAGAAACATCGCCCGCAAACTCGCTCGTCCAATTTGCCATCGAGCGAATGAACGTCAAATATTGTTGGCGGTCGAGGGAATCGGTCGGCGGCCTATGTCGGCGGGCAAATACAATCCCTGCCCAGATTCCGATAACGAAAGAAAAGGCTGCCAATGAAAATAAAAGCAGGATTGCTGGCCAATCCAAAACTACCAACTTTCATCCTCCCAGCCAGATGGAAGCGACTCACTCCTTTCAAGGTTTTCCCTCTGCTCAAGCTTGAGTTGGAAAGCTCCGTAATCGGCAGGGTCGAATCGATAGCCTTCCGAGGCAATAGTGGGTTCGGTCATTCGCATCGTGTCGCTCTTAGACAAAACGACGACGCCTTCGGGACTGACGGCAAATCCACGTTCCCGGTCCAAGTCCAAGTCGTACCCGATCTCCATCCCAGCAGGGACTCGGACGCGTTTGTCAATAATGGCTCGACGAATCTTGGCACCGCGGCCAATATCGACGCCATCTCCCAAGATACAATCTTCGACAAGAGCGTAACTGTGAATCCGAGTTGACGATCCCAGGATGCTACGCTCGACGCGTCCGCCACTGACGATCGAGCCCGAACAGACGATGGAGTCCAAGGCTTGTCCGCAGCGCGGTGAATCGTTGCGGCTACCGAAGACAAATTTCGGCGGGGGCAAATTGGGTTGCAAAGTTCGAATCGGCCATTCCACGTCATATAGATTGAGCAACGGATCGGTTGCGACGAGATCCATGTTGGCTTCGTAGTAGGCATCCAGAGTTCCAACATCTCGCCAATACGCATCGCGTTTCCGATTTTCGTCCTGAAATGGAAAAGCGAATACTTGGTGATCTTTGATAATCGAAGGGATGATGTTCTTGCCAAAATCGTGGTGACTCGTCGGCAAAGTAGCATCCAGACACAGCTTTTCGAAAAGGAATCGCGTATTGAAAACGTAGATTCCCATCGATGCCAAGCAGTGATCGGAATCGCCCGGAATGGATTGCGGCTCCGCTGGCTTTTCTTGGAAACCAACGACACGTTGATCGCTCTCGATTTGCATGACGCCAAATTGTTTGGCTGATTCGCGATCAACGCGAAGCGCGCCGATAGTCAAGTCCGCGCCTCGTTGCTCATGAAAATCGATCATCGCCCGATAGTTCATCTTGTAAATGTGATCTCCCGCCAAGATCAACACATAGCGTGGGTTTTCTTTTTCAATAGCGTAGATATTCTGGTAAACGGCATCGGCCGTGCCTTGGTACCATTGCTCATCGATGCGCTGCTGGGGTGGCACAATATCAATGTACTCGCCCAATTCGCGAACGAAATATTGACGCCATCCAAGATTAATGTGCCTGTCTAGACTCATCGCCTTGTACTGCGTGAGCACGAGCAATTTGCGAAGGCCACTGTTGAGGCAATTGGACAGTACGAAGTCGATAATTCTATAGACGCCGCCGAACGGGACAGCCGGTTTGGCGCGGTCGCGAGTCAAGGGCTCCAAACGAGTCCCTTTGCCCCCCGCCAAAATCACAGTCAGAGTTTCTTTCATCATTTGCATCACCGGATCTCCAACCATTTCCGAAGTTGGCATTCGAGTTTGTCCGAGCCGAGTCAATTCGGATACAGATTCATTCTGCGCGGCATGTCTGCAACACTACCGTTAATTTATCACATCGGAGGCTAACGGATATATAGGAATAACAGCGCATTCCGATTTGACGCTCCCCATCAGTACACGATTCTGCCTCCTAGCCAAACAATAACGACACCGAGTCGAACTGCAATCAATGAAATGCCTTCACGTTTCCAGCTTCCTGCCGGACCAGTACAATAGTAAAAACCGTTCACGTTCACGGAACCGTTCTTTGGCTATGCTTCGCCCTTAACGCCGAGAAGGCAATAACCATGACTACAAAATTTGCGCCGACCTACGAAACATACCGGGGCTTGCCTCCCTTGGCCGGTTTGTGCTCCATGGAGCACGCTGTCACGGCTAATTGGAGCGTCGAAGAGAGCGTTCAACGTCTGAAGCACTTGCATTTCGTGCTCCGTCGACTGGTCGAAATATTCACTTGCCGAATAACGGGGGAACCGATTTATGAGCTAAAGACTGCCTTTAGCCATCATGCGTATTTGTGCGCCGAACACGTTACGGCTATCCGCCGACGAGTCGGTGAAATGCGCGAGCCGCCACTTGGTCTCGATAAAATTCCCCACGAAGCCCTGAGACTCTTCTGCGATGAGCTTCAATCCGCTCCCAACTCCGCATCGCTAGTTTTCGGTCTTTATCAAGTCGCGCTGCCTCATGTTTTGGAAAAGGCGAATTTGGTGATCCGCGACGCACATCCGTTGGCAGACGCTCCAACGGTGCGAATCGCAAAGTTCATTGCCTTGGAGTCCCAGGAGATGATCGACTTTGGCAACCAAGCCATCCATTGTCTCGTCGATCCATCATGTCGCCAATCGCTGGAACACTGGCAGCAAATGCTGATGGAATGTTTGCAAGCCGCCGAAACCGCCACTCCCATTGACCAAGAAAAGAACCAGTTGCCGGAGCCACACTTCTCGCGCGAACCGTTTCGATTCGAACCCGTTCCCCAACGCGACGAACGCTTTCAAGATCCGTTCAATGCCGGTGTCAATCCTGAAGCTTTCCTCTACGACGAACAGTTTTCGCCTCGCGATAAATCGTTGATGATGTTCTATAAACGTCTGCGCGAGATCGATGTGCCGGAGATGATGGCCAGTATCTTGTACGAGTTGCGCGACGAGGAACCATGGGAATTCCACATGGAAATGACCCGGCAACTTTGGGACGAAGCACGGCATGCCATGATGGGCGAAGTCGGATTCGCCTCATATGGACTTGATTGGCGCAAGATTCCCATCAACTTCACATGGTCCCGAAATCTAAATACGCAGTTGACTGCTCGCGAACGGCACGGGGTGCTGTTCTTTATCGAGCAAGGCCTCATGCCCAAAACAGGAAAACGCTACGAGTGGGAAGTAGGCAAGGAAAGCGGCCATCCGCTGTCGGCACTCTTTCAAGATTTCGACTGGGCCGACGAAGTGTTGCACGCTCAAATCGGACGACGATGGTATGTACCTCGATACAAGAATTTGAACGAAGCACTTGCCTACGGCGATCGATGCTGGAGCAAAGTCCTCAGCCATTGGTCGGCTTATCGAGATCAAGGCCTCACCGAACACAAGAACTGGTGGCCCGAACTTTACAGCGCTGCATGTACCGCTTGGCAAGCCCCCCCCGACCCTCGCGCACTCGCTTTCAATACAACCTACGAAACCAAACGCGCCGACCTCAAAGAACTCTAATGCCCCCGTAGAACGGGTTTCAACCCGTTAACTCTTTCGCTCTGCTTCAACTAGTTAACTCCCTCGCCGGGCTTCAACCCGTTAACACAGAAACAAATCTCCGTCACCTGCAAGTCAATGGTCACTGTCCACCTTCTCAAACCAACCGTCACATCAAGGCAGGTCGGACTCAAAACCAGCCTACTCCTTGCCACTGCACATCTGTCCACATGGCGAAGGCTGCCTTTGGATCTTTCTTCGTCGTAACACCGCCATTGCCTAGTGCGATGTGCCACGGCTGTTTTCCAGCCCCTGAAATCTCCAACGAATCCTCACGTTAAGAATTGCGGCCGTTCGGGCAAGTCGCGAAAGGGACGTTAAAAATCCCACTTGGGAAGTCGATTTCCGCTGCAATTCACCGGCCCAAGTTCCGTGACAGTTTAACTTTTTCCCCTTTTTTTCGACTTTTGTCCGAAAAGGTCGAAAAATCCGGCACCGATTCCTCCATCATATCTACGGTAGACCGAAATATCTCCGCGTTTCGGCTGACTCGCCAAAGTGCAGAACGAAACACTTCGAACTATTTTTCCCCGCCTTTTTCTCGATATCGCAAGATCACTGCAATGAAACTCTTCAGATTCCCCGCCAAGTCCCACCAACGCATACGCCACCAACTCCGCCGCCAAATGCGCTTTGAACTACTCGAAGCCCGCCAGTTATTAGCAACAAACATCGGCGCGGTGCGTCCGGACTTGTTGAACTCGCCATTTTTGCTGGATCAGTACTTGGACACTCAGTCTTTAAGCGGTCCGCGGGATGCGAACCCAGAGATTAGTTTCGAGTACGGCTTCAGTTCATCGGCAGTGGGCGCTGGAACGACCGGCAACGATATCGCGCTTGCCGGGGACTTGAGCGGTATCGGCTTTGATCAGGTAATTGTCGCGCGTGGTCTATCAGGCGGCGCATTGCAGTGGCTGGGTGATACCGATCGCGATACCACGCAAGAGTATCTGTTCCGTTTCGGCCTAAACGATATGACGCCCCTGATCGCCGACATGAACGGCGATGGTATCGATGATGCGATCGCGGTGGATACGACGACCACGTCCAACCTGCTTGAGTGGTATGTTCATTTCGGAGTTCCAGGTGCTAATCCGTTTCCAACCGACGATTCGACAGTGAGTGTCGATGCCACGTTCAGTTTTGGTGTAGACGCTGAGCATGCCGCAGCCGGTGGCGGTCTTGCCGATATTCCACGAGTCGGCGACATCAACGGGGACGGACGTGCCGATGCGCTGGCTGTGCGACGGGGAGCTACGACGAAGGATTGGTATATTAGTTACGCTGCAGGTACTGGCAATCCATATCCGAACAGTACGGGAATGGTCCTTACTTTAAATCAAACGATTTCAAGCTATGGGGGCAATACAGCAATTCCTGTCGTCGGCGACTGGGACAATGACGGTGACGACAATATAGGTGCGGTGGATGCGACCGCAACATTAACTTGGAATCTTGACACCAACGGCGGTGGCGCTGCGGAACTAACGCCTCAATTCGGATTGCCAGGCGATCAAGTCATCGTTGGTCAGTGGCCCAATAAGCTTTGGGACGGGGGCGCGGGTACCAGCAATTGGTCGGACGCCAATAATTGGAGCGAAAACTCCGCTCCGATTAGCACGGACAACGTCGTAATCGATCAACCAATGACAAATCCCACCATCAATACGAATACGACCGCAACCGTAGCGTATTTTGCCACACGGGAACGTGTCAACTTCTCAGCCGGAACTATGACGATGAACTCCGGCGGCAACATTACCAGCGGATTGGATGTCACGGGAGGCATTCTCTCAAGCAACGGAACGATTCGCGTCACCGGAACGAACACTTGGACAACCGGAACGATCGGGCGATCGGGCGTTTCGACGGTTATCGACAGCGATAGCTTATCGACTTGGACATTCAGCGGTGCTTCCAGCCGAAATCTGCAGAACGCAACAATCAATAATTCTGGAACATTTACACAAACAAGTGGCCAACTTGTGATCAATTCGTCGACGTTTTTGAATCTTGCAACAGGAACTTACCAACTCAACGGCGCTTCGGCCAATCCAGCCATTACCACTTCGTCTGGTTCTTTCGTGAACGCCGGCACATTCAACGACACGATGACTGGAACGCATGGTGTCAGTGGAACGTTCACGAACAATGGCTTTTTCATCGTAGCTTTCACGGTAGGCAGCGGAACATTTCAGTTTCCTGGCGGCAACAGCCATACGGGGTATTTTTACGTTGGCTCATCAGCGGCATTACAGTTTCAATCCGGAACAACCAACTTCAATGCGGGAACGTCATTCAACGGTTCAGGCACAATTGATTTGGCAGGCGGTACTTACAATGTCAATACCGACGTGACGATTAGTAGCCTGCTAAGCAGCGGAACACTTGCCATTGCATCCGGAAGGACGCTGACCGCGACGTCGCCCACATTGAGTGGCGGAACAATTTCCGGTTTGGGGACCTTCAATATCTCGGGAACTACCAATGTCACGGTCAACACCACCGTCAGCGGTAATCTCCTTAACAACGGCACGTTAAATATTTCAGGCACGAACCGACAGCTTTCGATTATTTCGCCGGGCGTGCTCAACAATGCATTCGGTGCAACGGTGGCCATGACTACCACTGCCAATCCAGGGATTACTGGTGGCGGTCAACTCGATAATTTTGGATTGATCACCTCGACAGGAACAGCAGGCGTCTCGGTCAATAATTACAGCAACAAATCTAGCGGTGAAATTAAGGCCCTATCCGGCTCGCTGGATTTGCCTGCCAATGGCAGTCACGCTGGGGCGTTCACAGCCGTGCCGGGCGCTACGATGGCAATCCAAAACGGCACGATGGTACTCAACTCAGGTACGACGTTTAGTGGCGGTGGCATGATCACGTTGAACAATGGCACCTATAACGTCATGGATAACATTTCCGGTACGAACCTTCAATTGTCGTTCAGTGCGACCTACATGAATATCGACGTCGGCAAAACTTTTACATTGACCGGAAACAACACGATTACAGGAGCCAATTTCAATAGCGTCGTAACCGCGACTGGCACAATTCGAAATACCGGAACCCTCGGGATGGCTGGCGCTATTGGGATTACTCGCGGATCGTTAAGCAATGCAGGCACCTTAAATATGTCTGCCGGAACTTCCGTATTCAACCTGGGCGCTGGTGCGGGCGTAACCAACGAACTCGGCGCTACGATCAATATTCAATCGACCGGTGGTTTCCAAGGTACTTCGGGGAGCTTTACAAATGCGGGTGCGCTGCAAAGAACAGGAGGTTCAGGTACCGCGCCAGTTAATACACCCTTCACGAACACGGGAACCATCAGTAATACCTCGACCGGTATTCTCGATTTTCAGCGTACCGCGACGTTTTCGAATTCGATAACAACCGGGACAGGTGCGACAACCAGATTCAGTAATAGCTTCACCTTCAATTTCAACACAGGTACAACTTTCGCTGGGACTGGTACGGTCGAATTTGCGAACGGTACCTTCAACCTAAATGACAATTTTACAGCAGTGGCCAACGTTCGCATGTCGAGCGCGTTCGGGACAGTCAGTGTTGCCGCAGGCAAGAACTTCACCTGGAGCGGTACCACCAACAATATCGTCGACGGCACCCTCGCTGGTTCGGGAACATTTACCAATACGGGGACGACGTCACTAACGGGCGGGACCTTCTCGACCACTTTCCAAAATCAGGGTACTGTGAATTGGAATGGTGGGGGCCCGGGTGGAACAGGCACGTTCGTCAACAACGGCGGTGCAACGTTCAACGACAATACGGGTTCGACGCTTGGTTTCCTCTTCGACAATCAAGTAGGAGCCAACTTGAACCACACGGGTGCAGGGACTTCCACTTACGCGGGTTTGTTTACCAACAGCGGTACCGTCACGGTCAATGCGGGTATCGTTTGGCTCGACGCCGTCGGATCGCAATCGCACTCGGGCACATTCACTGGAAGCGGCACCGGGTTGTTACGGTTCGGTCAAGGGACGCATACGTTGACAGCGACCAGCATTATTGCAATTCCCAATGTTGATTTCAGCAATGCGGGAAACGTAACCATCAACGGTACCTACAATGTTTCTGGAACGACATCAGGAAGCAATAACAACAACACTGTAACGTTCGCGAATACGTCCACATTAACATCGCTTGGCACGAGTCTGTCGATCGGTACGTCGGGAACTTACACATTTAATAGCGGCGAATCGCTGAGTGTTACCACATTAACTTTGGGCGGCGGAACCGTATCCGGTAGTGACCATCTCACTCTGACAGGTACTGGATCCTCGTGGACGGCGGGAACCTTGTCCGGATCGGGAACACTTACGCTTGCGTCCGGGAGCGTGCTATCCGTGAGCACTACCGGTTCTAAGACACTGAGTCGCAATACGACCAACCAGGGCACGCTTACTTGGACGAACGGCGGCATCTCGGGCGCTGGTAATTTTACGAATACCTCGGGCGCGACATTCAATATCCAACTTGGAAACTCGCATACCTTTGCCAATAGCCTGATAAACCAGAATAGCTCAACACTGACCGTGAATTCTGGCTCCCTAATCACGGCTACTATAAGCGGTGCGGTTATAAATGACGGCCCCGTCAGTGTTACGGGTGGGACGTTGCGATTGACCGGTGGCGGTGCCCACACGGGTATTTTTACAGTCGGCACGGGCGCGACCTTGGATTTCAGCTCTTCCTCTCACACTGCTAGCGCCGCGTCCAGAATCACGGGTGCTGGTACGGTAAAATTCAATTCTGCTGTCACGTTCAGTGGCCTCTACAGCGTCACAGGTGAAACCCAGGTATTGCTATCGACCACGTTTGATGCCAGTTCATCGATTACATCACTCGGCTCGTTGCTAACCGTCAGTGCCGGAACGCTTACGCTTAACAGTGGCGATTCGATTGTTTTGCCTCGATTGAATTTTTCCGCAGGCGGTATTGCGGGAAGCGACTCGATGACGATCGTCGGGGACGGCAATGGCGGTACGACGGATTTCACTTGGAGCGGTGGGCAGTTAAGCGGCAGCGGAACGACAACCTTGAGTTCAGGTGCCACAGGAGCCCTATCCGGATCGACTGCCAAGAACTTGGTAACCCGAACGCTCGTCAACGCAGGTACGATTACGCAAACGGGTGCGGGCGCTTTGAATATTTCCGGTGCCATATTCACAATTTCGGCCGGCGGCGTTTACGATCTTCAAAGCGATAGCGGATTTACCAGCACAGGAACGGTCAACGTCGGTGGTTTGCTAAAGAAATCGGCTGGGACGGGAACGAGCAATATTGCAACAAACGTGAACAATACGGGCACCGTTGAAGTGCAAACGGGAACGTTGGCATTAAACGGTACGGTGACGCAGGCAACGACTTCAACGCTTACTGGCGGTAATTGGATCGTCTCAGGCACGTTAAATATTCCTAGCGCTCCAAATATTCTGACACTCGGTTCGGCCGCATCAGTCTACATAACGGGATTTTCAGCAACTTTTCTAAAGTTCGTGTCAGTCAATAATATTCAAGGATACCTATATCTCACCAATAACACGTTTATTGGCACTGCCAGTACGGGCGTCGTGAACTCCGGTTCGGTCACCGTCGACGGCGGGACGTACGCCCAGGCTGTCGTCACAACGTACACCCAATCGGCAGGAAATACGGAGCTGATTAATGGAGCCAGCTTTAGTGCGACGGTAACGATCAATGGCGGCACTTTCGCTGGTTCAGGAACCGTCTCCGGCCCCACGTTCAATAACGCGAACGGAAATCTAGTACCTGGCAACTCACCGGGTTTTCTAAACATCACTGGAAACTACGTTCAGGGTGCCGGAGCGACTCTCTATATTGACGTGGGCGGGACGAGCGCCGTGATTCCCGAATTCGATCAGCTTGTCATTGGTGGTTCCGCAACGCTGAATGGTACGCTCATCGTTACGCTAATCTATGACTTTGTACCTGACAAAATTGAATCGTTCCGCTTCATGACGTTCGCGTCGAGGTCCGGTAATTTTAATACGTTTACTTTGCCTGAAATCAACGATCGACCGATGTTGGCGACCGATCCCCAAGCGACTTTTTATGACTTGACGGGCACGACGATTATCGCGTCGAGCATGGCCGACTCCGGTTCGCGAACATTGCGTGACTCGATCACTCGTGCGAACGCAGGAGCCGACGCAGATGTCATTTTCTTTAACTTTGTTGGCGCTACTCCCCATGTAATATCGCCCCTAACAGCACTTCCCAATATCAATGAATCCGTCACGATCGACGGCACGTCCCAGCCTGGATATCCAGGCGAGCCCATCATTGAACTGGATGGCTCCAATATTGTGGCTTCCACGAATGGATTGTATGTCAACACGAGCAACTCGGTGATCAAAGGGCTGTCGATCATCGACTGGTCCAACGCTGGTGTCATATTCAACGGTGACAATAACAGGCTTCAGGCAAGCTACATTGGGGTCCACGTAGGCGGTACTACTGCCGGAGGCAATACCAACGGCGGCGTTTGGATTTATGTCGGCGACGGAAATGTGATTGGTACCGATGGCGACGGTAACTCCGACTTAATCGAAGGCAACGTCATCAGCGCCAATAACTCGGCTGGTGTATATCTTCAAGCCGGTTCGGAGAATAACACGATCGCGGGAAACATCATCGGCACTAATGGATCGGGAACAGCATCGGTCGGAACACAGCAATACGGCATTTGGCTCTTCGATGATGATGTCGACGGAACGACCATTGGAACTGATGGGGATGGCGTCAGTGACAGTGTTGAGCGCAACTTAATATCGGGGAATACGGCCCTTGGAATCCGCATTGACGGGTCGGATAATTCGACAATTGCCGGAAACCTGTTTGGAACCAACTTGACTGGCAACACGATGGTTGCAGGTGGACAGTCAGGGATTTCGCTTGGTGCTGGGACCGAATACACGCGCATTGGAAGCAACTCGGATGGTCAGTTTGACGAAGCGGAACGCAACGTGATTGTCGGTGGCGTTGGAAATCTGTCGGGCAATAACTTCGGCATATTGATGACCGGCGCTGGAACAACGCTAAATACAATTGCAGGTAACACCATCGGCGTCGCTGCCGATGGTGTTACGGCTATGCCCAATAAGGACGGAATTCTAATCGCAAATGGAGCAAGCGGAAATACCATTGGCGGTACAACAGCTGCGGCTCGCAACGTTGTTTCTGGCAATAACGAACAAGGCATTTTTATCAGCGGCACGGGTACAACAAGCAATTTCGTTCAAGGCAACTATATAGGAACCGATGCTAGTGGAAACAACGATCTGGGCAATAACTACCATGGGATTCTGATAGACGATGCACCAGATAATGTAATTGGTGGCGAGGACAGCGGCGCTGGAAACGTTGTTTCTGGCAATAATTCGTATGGAATAGGCATTACCGGTTCCACTGCAACTGGGAACGTAATCCTTGGTAACCTCATTGGTACTTCGCAGGACGGCACCGTCGCTATTGGTAACAGTGCTGGCGGGATCACCGTTCAGAACACGAGCAACAATAACATTGGTGGCCCAAGCCTCGGCGCTGGAAACTTGATCAGTGGCAATCAAAATCACGGAATCTACTTGCTCGGCGCTACCTCAACCAACATTAAAGGCAACCGTATCGGCACGGATTTCAACGGTCTACAAGCGTTACCTAATCTCGGAGCAGGGATCTACGAAAGCGGGAGTGGGAACGTAATCGGCGGCCCCGTATCCGGCTCTTTCAATTTGATATCTGGCAACGCTGATGGTGGTATTTACCTAGGGGGCACGAGTGCACAAGTATATGGCAATTGGATTGGTTTGGATTCGACCGGGGATGCGACCATTGGAAACGGAACGGCTGTAGGAATTTTCATTGCCGAACTCAGTTCCGCGATGATCGGGGGCAACAGTCCCGATGAAGCCAATATTATTTCCGGAAACTTGGGCGGAGGAATTGTTTCTCGATCGCCACAAAGCCTTACTGTAGTCGGAAATCGGATCGGCACGAATGCAAGTGGTGCTAGCGATTTGGGAAACTCGTTGGGAGGCATTCGTATCGTTGACGGATCGAATATTACCGTCACTGACAATCTCGTCGCAGGTACTATGAATACCGGTTCGTTCAGTGCAGGTGACGGAGCAGGTATTTATTTCGGCTTCATGAGTAACGTGGCCAATGGCTTGATTTCCTCAAATAAGATTGGTACGGATGAAACGGGAGCCGTCGCTATCGGAAACCAAGGAGCAGGTATTTTCCTGGATCATGCAAGCCCATCGGTAGTCGAAAATCTTGTTTCGGGAAATTTTGGCGATGGAGTTTACGTCAATTCCAATTCCATCAATGGCTCTGTTGCAGGTCTTTGGCACGGTGACGATGCAAATGAGAGCGTGATCGGAATACTTGGAGCTTTTGAAAACGGCGCGACAATAACCACGCAAGGATCTGGTGGCAGCGGATTCATTTTCGATGGGATTGACGATAGCTTTCTTGATATTGGCGTCGGTGGTCGTTACGGCGTCCAAGACGGATTCACAATCGAGCTTTGGGTAAAAACAACGGACAGTGACGGAACCCTAGTCAGCGACGGTGGCGGTATTGATACGGAAAGTGGGATGGGCTTATTCGTCGAAAGTGGGCAAGTAGTCTTCCGAGGCAGTAAGTACTCCATCGGGGAATTCAATTTCGAAGTCTATTCAGCCTCCGACCTCGACGACGGCAATTTCCATCACATTGCAGCGACTTGGGATGGCACCACCAATCCCGATGGGGTGCAGTTGTATTTCGACGGGGCCCTTGAGACTACCACAACAGCTTTAGAAGATTCTACATCTTTTAGCCCCAACAATTCGCTAAGTTTCGGAGGACACTCCGCATTTGCCTTGCCTTATTTCGAAGGCACTCTGGATGAGATAGGAATCTACAATTCCGTCCTAAGCGGAGTAGAAATCGCGGGCATTTTCTCATCGGGCGGGTTGGTCAAGCAGCCAGAGGCTGCTTTTGTTGCAAACAACAAGATCGGGACCGATACGAACGGTGTGTTTGCAATTGGAAATACAGGCGATGGTATTCGCGCATCGCGAACGCATGGCATGCAGATAAGTGCTACTGAAGGCCAACAAAACCTGATAAGCGGGAATGCAGGGAATGGTATTACTCTGCAGATGGGTACGCGAAATACTGTGATCCTCAACAACTACATTGGTGTTGATGCAACAGGAACGGTCGCCATTGGCAATAAAACAGGAGTGCAATTTGAGACAGGCGCAACAAATAATTTCCTCGGCCAAGAAGGCGTTCAAAACGGTAACATCATCAGTGGGAATACGGGTGTCGGTGTTCGAGTAGTTGATGCTACAACAATCAATAACATTATCCAATACAACAATGTAGGCTATCAACTGGATGGTATTACAACACTTTTCAATGGCGGCAACGCGATCGAGCTTTTAAGCAGTTCAACGCTCAAAGGCACCGGTTCCATTGCGGGAACCGTTATCAATTCCGGTATCGTAGCACCGGGTAATTCACCTGGCATCATTACGATCAACGGCAACTACACGCATAATGCGGTTGGTACGCTTGATATTGAAATCCAAGGCACGGACGCGATGGTGCCGGATTTCGACCAACTCTTCGTCAACGGAGCCGTAACACTCGGCGGCACGTTGAGCGTTGTTTTGCTAAATGGATTCGTACCAACAAGTGGCGATAGTTTTACCATTATCGACAACGATGAAACCGATCCCGTCACAGGAACTTTTGCAGGACTTTACGAAGGCGCAACGATAACGGTCGACAATTCGATCTTCCAAATCAGCTATGCGGGTGGAACGGGCAATGACGTCGTGTTGTCCCTAGCCGTACCTGGATTCACGGTGACCAACACCAACGATTCTGGTCCCGGATCGCTTCGCCAAGCAATCCAAAACGCAAATACAGTTCCTGGGTCAAATACAATTACTTTTCCAGGTGGACTAAGTGGCACGATCGAGCTCACCACCGGTGAGTTGACGATCTCTGACGATCTTGTCATAGACGGAAGCACTTCGACGTCAGGTATCACGATTAGCGGCTGGGCCGAGTCAAGAATTTTTACGGTTGACAACGGCGTCGATTTCACGCTGTTCTCGCTCTCCCTCACAGAAGGATTCAGCCTTGGTTCAGGCGGAGCTATCTTGAATAATGGCAACACTCTGTTATCCGGAGTTACAGTTTCGAATAGTCACTCGCTTGACGATGCGGGAGCGATTGCGAACTCTGGTGGAACGTTGACCATATCGAATAGCACATTCTCAGATAATTCAACTTCAAACGATGGTGGTGCGATCCGTAGCAACGGAACGTTGATCATTACGAGCAGTACGTTTTCAAACAACTATGCAGGTATAGCGGGCGGTGCGATTCGTAATGACGGGACGATGCAGATCACCAATAGCATCGTCGCGGGAAACACGGCAAATCAAGCAGGCTCGGACATCTTTGGAACGATCATTTCCGGCGGATACAACCTTATCCAAGACACAAACAGTTTAACGATCACAGGAACGACGACTGGAAATATTCTTGGTCAAGCCGCACTGCTTGGCTCGCTGCAGAATAACGGTGGCCTCACTCCAACGTTGGCTTTGTTAGCGGGCAGCCCAGCATTAGGCGCGGGTGATCCCAACCAAGCTGGAAGCAACGATCAACGTGGTGTTACACGCTTCGCGGGAATCGTTGATATCGGTGCCTACCAAGCATCGGAATTGGCATACATCGTCACAAACACAAACGACTCTGGCGCGGGGTCACTTCGCCAAGCAATCATCGATGCCAATGCCCGAGTCGGTTCCGATACGATCTTGTTCGATATTCCCGGCTCAGGTGTGCATACCATCACTCTAGACTCCGCCTTGCCATGGATCACCGAATCCGTGGTAATCGACGGAACAAGCGAATCTGATTACTCGGGCTCACCTCTGATCGAGCTCAGCGGCACGAACGCAGGTGCGGGCGTTAACGGTTTGACGATTACCTCCAGCGGCAGCACGATCCGCGGTCTGATCATCAACGAGTTCTCCGCGAACGGCATCCTCATCGTTGGCGTGACGGCGACCGGCAACACCGTTTCCGGTAACTACATCGGTACAAATGCCACGGGAACAGCGGCTGCTCCTAATGCTTTCGGAGTGGTTGTCTCGGGCGGGGCCACGGACAACACGATCGGCGGGGCGACAGATGGGGCTCGCAATATCATCAGTGGCAATACTGAAGGCTCAGTGAGGCTGTGGGGTACGGGCACCTCGGACAACTCAGTTATCGGCAATTACATCGGCCTCAATGTTGATGGTTCTGGAACCATCAGCGGAGGGCCGAATGCATCGGGCGTGGTTTTGGAGTTTGGTGCCGCAAATAATAGGATAGGTGGGGACACCGCCGGTCATCGAAACATCATTGGCGGCTTCAGCAACTTCGGCGTGCACGTCTTCGGCAACGACAACACCATCAAAGGTAACTATGTCGGTGTCGGACCGGACGGAACATCGAATGTCGGCAATACCTTCGAGGGTGTGCTGATTAATTATGGCGCTGAAGGCGTCACGGTCGCGGATAATGTGATCGGCTTTAATCGAAACGGCGTCGAAATTGAAAACGGCAGCCACCACAATGTGGTTTCTGGGAACTTCATTGGCGTAGCAGCGGACGGTTCAACAGCCACTCCGAATGCCGCTGGCGTCAGGATTGCTGGCGGAAGTTATAGCAACACCATCGGCGGCACGGCGCCCGGAGCACGGAACATCATCAGCGGCAATACTGGTACCGGGGTGACGATCACCGGCTCCGGCACGACGGGGAACACGGTTCTCGGTAACTTCATTGGCACAGACCTGTATGGCAATACGGCTTTGGCGAATGGATCCGATGGGGTATTGGTTCAAAACGGTGCGTCGGGCAATACGATTGGGGGCAATTCGACTTCGTTTGGTACGTCGTATGTGGCCAAGTCGGGACAACTGAACTCGGCAAACGATTTTGCGGTCGAGTCTTCTGGCACAGTGCTTGTGGTGGATGACGGCGAGGCACTAAAACGGCTTGACCCGAATACAGGTAACGCAACGACGCTGGCAACTATCAGCGATGGAATATATTTCCGCGAAGTAACCGTGACACCGCTCGGCGAAGTGTACGTCTTGGCTGATTCAGATTCTGGAAGTTATCTCTATCGGATCAATCCAGTTACAGGGTTTCGAGCGACGCTCACAACGCTTCCAGGTTGGGGCTATCAATCGTTGGCAGCCGAGACCAACGGTGACTTGCTGTTGATCAATTCTGACTTTGATGTCCGTCGGCTTGTTCGCATCAACCATGTGACAGGTGCTCAGTCGTTTGTCGGTGGAATCGATGGTTCCTACAGCTTTGCAGGTGACTTGGCTGTGGTTTCGGCTACACAAGCCCTGTTCACGTACGCGTCCGATGATCAGGCTGCTGTTGTTAGTGTCAACTTGTCGACGGGTGCTCTGTCGAATTTGAGTTTCATGGGGTTGCTTGGTGGCTCTGCGTCGGGTTTGGCGACCAGTTCGGGGTTCGCTTACGTTTCGGCTGGCGATCGCATCATCAAAGTTAATCTAACCAGCGGTGCTCAATCCGTGTACGCAGAGGACGTGGGAGAATTCGGAACGTTGGGCTTTTTGAATTCCGGCGAGCTCATTCGATCCAATGACGGGTTAGCGGACGACAACATTACTGTCTTTTCTGGGTCGGCATCGACCAACGTAATTGGCGGTAACGCTGGTAATGGTATCAGTATTGCAGCCAATAATTCGAACAACAACACGATTGCTGGGAACTACATCGGCGTTGGCGGTTGGGGACGTTTTGCTGTTGGGAATGCTGGGCAAGGTATTATCGTCGAAGGATCCGACGGCAATACGATTGGGACGAACGGTGATGGAAACAAGGATGCTTTCGAACGCAACGTGATTGCCGGCAACGGAGGAGCAGGCGTCTACATCTGGGGCAACTCGCCATCCTTTTCTTCCGACAACAACGTGGTTGCGGGCAATTACGTCGGACTGGCGGCGGATGGTACGACGGTAATAGGGAATACTTGGAACGGAGCAGCCAACCCATTGCCTGGACATGGTGCATTGGGTGCTATTACCGTGGCGAGTTTTGCAACTGCAAACCGCATCGGCACAAATGCAAATGGAACGTCGGACGAATTGGAACGCAACGTCGTCATCGGATCCGTACAGCGAGGCATTCTATTGTCCGCTTCGCAGACAACGACGATTGCCGGTAATTACGTGGGTCTCAAGCCAAACGGATTAACGGCCGCAGGCAATTCCGGGGGCGGTATCGTTGTGCAACTTGGATCGAGCAACAACACGATCGGCGGAAGCGTTGCAGCGGCGCGGAATATCGTGAGCGGGAACTCTGGGAACGGTATCGTGCTCGATGGCGTCGCGACGCTTGGAAACACCATCCAGGGGAATTATATCGGGACCAACGCGACGGGCTCCGTAGCGCTTCCGAATCTGGGTTCCGGGATCCATTTGACATTGGCAGGTCAAACATTGATCGGGACAAATTCTGACGGAGTAAACGATGCTGCCGAGCGGAATGTGATCTCCGGCAACGTTGGAGATGGGATCAACCTGCTGTACACCAATACCAGCGGAGGAACAATCGTCGCCGGGAACTTCATCGGGACAAATGCCAGCGGCACCGCAGCGATTCCTAACTCGCGTGGTGTTGTCATCACCGCTTCGAAGGGGAATACGATTGGAGGAACGGCTGCCAGCGCCGGTAACCTGATTTCAGGTAACGGTTATTATGGCGTGCTGATTGTTGGAACCGGCGCTGTTGGCAATACGGGCGTCGAAAACAATGTTGTCCAAGGCAATCGCATTGGCACCGACACGGTCGGGCTGATATCGTTGCCGAATGGAACCACGGGTCCTGCGGCTGGTGTTCGAGTCGAGAGTGCTGAACACGTGCTGATCGGCGGTACATCTCCTGGTGCTCGCAACATCATTTCCGGAAACATCGGTGATGGTATCAGCTTGGCAGGCGGGCAGTTCAACACAGTCCAGGGCAATTACATCGGCACCAATGCGGCTGGCACGGCAGCCATTGGCAACAGCGGCTCTGGGTATTCAAGCGGCGGCTTTTCCAATGGCAATCTCATCGGTGGCACGACCGAGACCGCACGCAACATTATCAGCGGCAATGTAGTCAATGGTATTGATGTAACGGGAGCGACGTCGATCAATGTGCGCGGCAACTATATCGGACTTTCAGCGGATGGCAATTCCGCAATACCGAACGCGCAAGATGGAGTTTCATTCGGTGGAAACACCTTTGATTTAACTTTGGGCGGGCCACTGCCGGGCGAAGGAAATGTGATCAGCGGCAACGGACGGTATGGAGTCTTCACGGCGTCGGTTACCAGCTACATCCAAGGAAACACCATTGGAACCAACGCCGATGGGGACGCACCTGTACCCAATGTTGGTCCTGGTATCTATGTCTATGGTAGCGCCACGACGATCGGTGGAGCGACATCCACGCCAGGAAGCACCGCGGGCAATCTAATCAGCGGAAACATTGGATCTGGGATAGAAGTTCGAAACAATAACGCAGTTATTCGCGGTAACATCATCGGCCTTGATCGAAGTGGTCAATCTTCGATCGCAAACGAATCGGGTGGGATATTAAATTCGGCCGGTGGTACAACCGCAATAGTGGGTGGTACCAGCCCATTGTTCCGAAATGTCATCGCTGGCAATCTAGGTGAGAATGAGCTGTCACTCGACGGAGTCAACGCTTGGACCATTCAAGGCAACTACATCGGAACCAACATCACCGGCTCGCGAGCCATTACTCGTTCGGCTAATGGAATCGTTCTCTTGAATGGTTTCTTCGGCAATGGCACAACGATTGGAGGGAACGTGCCTGGCGCTGGTAATGTGATATCTGGCTATTTTGGCGGTTCCGGAATCATCATTCGGCAGGGGCAGAATAACAACGTCATCGCTGGCAATTTCATTGGCACCGACGCAACAGGAACGATTCCGCTGGGTAATGCAATTGGCATTATGCTCGATGGTTACTATGGTGCCGACGGCTTTTCCGTGTCTGGCACACGTATCGGTACCGATGGGAATGGAGTGGGTGATGAGTTTGAAGCAAACGTCATATCAGGTGGACAATACGGAATATTCGTAGGAGGTGCAACTCCTGGTCAGACCGTTAATGACACTATTATCGCCGGGAATAAGATCGGTGTCGCAAGCGATGGCGAGACGGTTATTGGTAATTCGCAAAGTGGCATCGTCATCAGCGGTTACGCGTACGACACGTTCATCGGTGGCGATCAACCAATCGAACGAAACATCATCGGCGGTAACAACTCAGGTATCTACCTCAGCGGCGCAACCTCGACGACGGTTCAACACAATCTGATCGGAGTTTCCACTTCGAGTATGCAAATTGCCAATAACATTGGTATCTCGGTCGACTCCAATTCTTCGGGCAACACTATCGGCGGCAGTGTATCCAACCTCGGCAATTCGATTTTCAACAGCAAAACGACTGGCCTGCGTCTTGAGGGGAATTCGTCAACCACAAATTCATTCCTGTCTAATCTCTATGCAGGCAATCTTGGCCTTGCGATTGACGCAGGATCGGCGGGCCGAACGCTGAATGATGATCCTGATGCGGATGGCGTGTTGAATTATCCTGTTGTGACATCAACCCAAATTGTCGGAAACGACATGGTTGTCGACGGCACGATGCCGGCGGGCAAGTCATTTGAACTGTACCTTTCTGCGCCAACGGCCGATGGCGTGGGGCAAGGTCGGCAATTGCTGGCTTCTGTGCTTGATGATTCTGCGGCTGACGAGGATGACGTAGCAGGGTCGTTCCGCATTCGAATTCCTTTGGGGAACGGACTGAATTTTGGATCGGCGTTGACTGCCTTGACGATTGGTTCCACTTCGGAATTCAGTCCAATCGTTTTAGCGGGGGATGTGGCCAGCAATTTGGCACCCGTCGTTCAGTTGCCAAGCAATGTCGTGCTGCTGGCGGGCGAGACGTTGTCAACAACAGGAAGCTTTGTCGATAACGATTCGACCGAATGGACGGCGACGGTCGATTATGGAGATGGTAGCGGCGTACAGCCTCTTGACTTGAGACCTGACCAGACATTTGTGCTAAACCACACCTACAACAATGTTACAGTCGTTCCCAATACGGTCACGGTGAGCATCGTCGACAATGGTGGGCGCGTTGGAATCGCGACCTTTACGGTTGCGATCCAGAACGAAGGACCTGTGGTTAGTTTCAACCAATTCACGATTACGCCGATCGTCGACGAAGGCCAAGCTATTGTCCTGACAGGCGACTTTAGCGATGCCGGTTTGTCGGACGTGCATGCGGTCTTTGTCGATTGCGCTGACGGTTCGGCACCGCAGAGAGTTGATTTGCCCGTGGGATCGCGGACCTTCACAGCTAGCCACGTTTACCAAGACGATGGCGTTAGCAATTCCCCTCGCGATTCGTATCGACTATCGGTGACAGTAGCCGATGGTGCTGGAGCCAGCGACTCCACGCCGCTTGGCCTCTATTTAGTTGAAATCAGAAACGTAATTCCGTCGAACATCACTATCAGCGCTCCGCCTAGCGTACAACCTAATCAGCAATTCGTTTTGAACGGTAGTTTTATCGACCCGGGAATCCTGGACAGTCATGTTGTCAAGGTCGATTGGGGCGATGGCAGTCTGCCTCAAACAATTAATTTGCCGAATGTTTCTGGGCAAACCGCTTTACGAAGCTTCAGCGTTCCGCATGTCTACGAAAACAATCCCGACGCTGCGCAGAACAATTATGTTATTTCCGTTTCCGTAACGGATGATGACCAACCTGCCAATTCAGTGAGCCAAACTCGGTCGATTACGGTAACCAACGCGATTCCTTCTCAAGTCAATATCAACCTAAGCAATGATTCGATTGTCGAGGGCGATTCGGTAACGCTGAATGTGACGGTCTCCGACCTTGGGGTCGCTTCGTCGCACAATGTTGTCGTGAATTGGGGAGATGGCAGCGCACCGCAGAATTACATTTTGCCTGCAGGCGCAACCACTTTGCCAGCGTTGTTCCATACTTACGTCAACAATCCGTCGGTTAGCGAACTGGATTACGTCATCACAGTTTCGGCCACCGACGTGGATTTGCCGGGAGTCCCTGTGACGGTCACCAAGACGATCGCTGTTTCGAATGCAGCACCAACGATAACTTCGGCGGTGCCGAGCAATAATGGAATATCGCAAGGTGATTCGGCAAGCCTGACCGTGACCATTGCAGATCGTGGAGTTCAAGATGCCCATTCCATTACGATCGACTGGGGTGATGGCAGTTTGCCGGAGACGGTGAATGTAAGTGCTGGGCAGACTACGATTCAAACCGCACCGCACATTTTCTTGAACGACCCAACTCAGGCTCAGTCGAACTACAACGTGACAGTAACGGTGACCGACGATGATTTGTCGACGACGCCTGCGAAACTGACACAGACGATCAGTGTGTACAACGCTGTTCCTTCGACAGTGACGGCGGAGTTTAGCGATAATGCGGTCATCGAAGGCGATACGGTAACGTTGAATGTAGTTGTTTCGGATCCAGGTAATCCGTCCTTGCAACAAGTTACCATCGATTGGGGTGATGACAGCTTTGTAGAAAATTACACGGTGTGGTCCGGTAACATAGTAGCGAATTCATTCAATCATATCTATCGAAATGATTCGGGATTCTCCCAATTGGATTATGAGGTTACCGTCACGGTAACTGACACGGAATTTTCTGGCTCGCCCGCAGTTGTTTCGACATCGATCAACGTAGCCAACGCAGTCCCCGTCGTCACATCGGCAGTGTTGAGCAGCAATGTGATCCTCGAGGGGGATTCCGTCGTTTTAGATCTGGCGATTTTTGATCCAGGCGTCAATGACTCGCACGAAATCCAAGTGAATTGGGGCGATGGCAGCCAGCCTGAAACAATTCGTCTCCCCAGTGTTTTAGGCCAGACTTCCCTGAGAAACATTGGGCTGTCGCATTCCTATCAAAACAATCCTCTTGCGCCGGCATCAACCTATTTCATTACCTATACAGTTACTGATAACGATCAGCCTGAGATGCCGATTACTCAAGTGGCGTCGATCTCAGTATTTAATGTACAACCAACCATTCAACCGTTAGTATTAAACAGCCACTCAATCATCGAAGGGGATTCGGTGACTTTGGAAGTTTCTTTCACCGATCCAGGTTGGTTGGATGCGCATGAGGTTATCGTCAATTGGGGCGATGGCAGCGCCGGGCAATCGTATACATTGTCGCCTGGGGCTGCGTCCCTGACAGGCTTGACCCACGTTTACGGAAACAACTTGCCGTTGAATGCTCCGATTCCGGTGACGGTTCGAGTACGCGACGACGATATGGCTCTGGGAACATTTGTCGAAGCCACGGACAACCTTACGGTTATCAACGCAACACCAACGCTTTCCAATTTCCAGATGTTCCTGCGGAACAACGCGGGCGATTGGGTTTTGGCTCCGTTTGGAACGGCCGTGCCTGAAGGTACCGAAGTTCGAGTGACTGGCAATTATTTGGATGCAGGTATTTATGACCAGCAAACTGTGACGGTGACTTGGGGATCCAGCCAGTCGGTCGAAGCGGTTGTGGACTCAACGACGCTTACCTTTGAAGCCATTTTCCAAGTTACGGATGATTACCCTGCGGGAACATCGTCCGATTCGCTGAGCATCGTTGCTACGATCGACGATATGGATGGCGGAAGCTCAGTTATACAGGGCGTGATCCAAGTCGATAACTTGTCGCCGACTGTCAGTTTCTTGGCAGATCGCGTGACTTCGCCCGATCTGATCCCGCTAATTAGTATTGTTGACGACGCGAGCCCTGAGGATTTGGCCGCGATCAGCTACTTATGGTTGGCGACCGGTTCCAATGGTTCGCAAACAGGTACAACCAGTAACTTTACGCTTGATAGAACGCTGCTGGGTAGCGGGGTCTTGCGAGTGGAATTGACTGTATTTGACGACGATGGCGGAACGGCTAATTTTACGTCGGCGTTGATGTTCGGGACTTCAGGAAACGATGATGGCGTGAACGCGCCCGCGTTAACCATCAACAACTCGACGTTTACGGCCAACAGTGTGACCAACTTGATGGTTGTTTCATTGGCTGGGCAGGACGTCATCGACGGTTCGCAGGTTACCAATTCTGGGTTCCGATTGATTTTGGATGGAGGCGATGGCGAAGATCAATTGTTTGGCGGTGCTGGCGACGACCTCTATGTTCTGCGGGCTGGCAACGATTCAGCAAACCCTCCTGAATTGCCACCGGTTTACGATGGCGACGGAATACCTGTTTCTCGAACCAACCCAGTCGTGAATGAAGGCGGCAGTGATACGTACCGACTATTTCCGAATAGCGTGCTGACGGTATTTGATCAGACAGGGGAAAATACACTCGATTTCAGTGGTGCCGATTTTAATTTAGCGACTCAACCCGAATTAGGTATCACGTTCGATCTATCGAAAGTCAGCACAACGTCGTTGAATTCCCAAGACGTCGCTCCAACTCAGGATACCAGCGGCCAACATTTCGTGGCTGCACAAGGCAATTTCTCGACGTTGATCGGTAGCGGATACAACGATATGCTCACCACTCGATCGGGCGCGACGATCGAGGCCGGTAGCGGCGAAGACAAATTGTTTGTCACCAGTGGCACGGTTGGCGGTAAGGTCTCTGCAGGGGCTGATGCAGATATTATCAACATCAGCGGGACTGGTATCTCGGGCATTAGTTTCGAAGGCGACCTGGGTGCAGATGAATTCAACATTAGCGCGGGGACGAGTTTATCAGGTGTCGTGTTTGGTGGCGGTGCCGACCGAGATGTATTTGATATCGGTGGCGGCAGTACGCTTGGCAATGTGAGTTTCGAAGGTGACCAAGGTGCTGACGAATTGACGATTAGCCCTAATACGATTCTTTCTGGTGTTGTATTTGGTGGTGGTGCGGACAGTGATATTTTGAATATTCCTGGCGTAACAACGGGTGGTGTCGTATTCAATGGCGGTGCCGACAATGACGTTCTTAATCTTCCGGGTTCGTTATCCGGTGGAGTCCTCTTCAGTGGCGGTGCAGACAATGACATTCTCAATGTTGGAGGATCTGCGGGATCGATTAGTTTCGAAGGGGATCAGGGCGCCGACGAATTGACTATCGGCGGCACAGTCGGCGGCGTGAATTTTGGTGGTGGCGGTGATTCCGACATCCTCAATATTCCAGGCTCGGTAACGGGTGGTGTGGTATTTGGAGGCGGTGCTGACGTAGATGTGATTGACATTAGCGGATCAGCGGGCTCGATTAGTTTCGAAGGTGATCTTGGCGCCGACGAATTGACGATCGGTGGTACAGTCGGTGGCGTGAATTTTGGTGGTGGCGGCGATTCCGACATCCTTAATATTCCGGGCTCTGTGACCGGTGGCGTTGTGTTCACTGGTGGAGCTGACGCGGACATTCTCAACGTCGGCGGATGGGCTGGCTCAATTAGTTTCGAAGGTGATCTTGGCGCCGACGAGTTGATGATTGGTGGTACAGTCGGTGGCGTGAATTTTGGTGGTGGCGGCGATTCCGACATCCTTAATATTCCCGGCTCCGTAACGGGCGGCGTTGTCTTTGGCGGCGGTGCCGATTCCGATGTGCTCAACATTGGCGGAAATGCTGGAGCGATTAGTTTCGAAGGCGATCAAGGCGCTGACGTCTTGTTGATCGGTGGCTCGATAGGTGGCGGGAACTTGGGTGCCGGCGGGGATGTGGATGTCATCACAGGTATCAAGAGTGGAGGTGTCGTATTCACTGGTGGCGCTGATACGGATGTTCTAGACATAGGTGGAATCGTTAGGGCAATTAGCTTCGAAGGTGACCAAGGCGCCGATATCCTGGTTATCAACGGCACCGTGGGTGGTGTGAACTTTGGTGGTGGCGGTGATACCGATGTCATCACGGGTGTGAAGAGCGGTGGCGTGGTATTCGGCGGGGGTGCGGATAACGACATCCTCAATATCGGCGGAGCGGGTAGCGTCGGAGGTATTAGTTTCGAAGGCGATGCAGGCGCTGACGTCTTGTCGATCGGTGGGACTGTCGGGGGCGTGAACTTTGGTGGCGGTGGCGATATCGACATCATCAACGGTGTTCGAAACGGTGGCGTGGTCTTCGGCGGTGGTGCCGATAACGACATCCTCAACGTGGGTGGAACAGTTGGCGGTATCAGCTTCGAAGGTGATACAGGTGCCGATATCCTGGTTATCAACGGAACTGTGGGTGGTGTGAACTTTGGTGGTGGCGGTGATACCGATGTCATCACGGGTGTGAAGAGCGGTGGCGTGGTATTCGGCGGGGGTGCGGATAACGACATCCTCAATATCGGCGGTGCAGGTAGCGTCGGAGGGATTAGTTTCGAAGGCGATCAAGGTGCTGACGTCTTGTCGATCGGTGGGACTGTCGGGGGCGTGAACTTTGGTGGCGGTGGCGATATCGACATCATCAACGGTGTTCGAAACGGTGGCGTGGTCTTCACCGGGGGTGCCGATGCAGACATTCTCAACGTGGGCGGAACAGTTGGCGGTATCAGCTTCGAAGGTGACCAAGGCGCCGATATTCTGGTTATCAACGGCACCGTAGGCGGTGTGAACTTTGGTGGTGGCGGTGATACCGATGTCATCACGGGGGTGAAGAGCGGTGGCGTGGTATTCGGCGGGGGTGCGGATAACGATATCCTCAATATCGGTGGTGCGGGGAGCGTCGGAGGGATCAGTTTCGAAGGCGATGCAGGCGCTGACGTCTTGTCGATCGGCGGGACTGTCGGGGGTGTGAACTTTGGTCGCGGGGGCGATATCGACATTATCAACGGTGTTCGAAACGGGGGCGTGGTCTTCACTGGGGGTGCCGATGCAGACATTCTCAACGTGGGCGGAACAGTTGGCGGTATTAGCTTCGAAGGTGATGTCGGTGCGGATATTCTGGTTATCAACGGCACAGTGGGCGGAGTGAACTTTGGTGGTGGCGGTGATACCGATGTCATCACGGGTGTGAAGAGCGGTGGCGTGGTATTCGGCGGGGGTGCTGATAACGACATCCTCAATATCGGCGGTGCAGGTAGCGTCGGCGGCATCAGTTTCGAAGGTGATCAAGGCGCTGACGTCTTATCGATCGGTGGGACTGTCGGGGGCGTGAACTTTGGTGGTGGTGGCGATATCGACATCATCAACGGCGTTCGAAACGGTGGCGTGGTCTTCACCGGTGGTGCCGATGCAGACATTCTCAACGTGAGTGGAACAGTTGGCGGTATCAGCTTCGAAGGTGATACAGGTGCCGATATCCTGGTTATCAACGGCACCGTGGGTGGTGTGAACTTTGGTGGTGGCGGTGATACCGATGTCATCACGGGGGTGAAGAGCGGTGGCGTGGTCTTCGGCGGTGGTGCCGATAACGACATCCTCAACGTGGGCGGTACAGTTGGCGGTATTAGCTTCGAAGGAGATGACGGTGCCGATATCCTGGTTATCAACGGCACCGTGGGCGGTGTGAACTTTGGTGGTGGCGGTGATACCGATGTCATCACGGGTGTGAAGAGCGGTGGCGTGGTATTCGGCGGGGGTGCTGATAACGACATCCTCAATATCGGCGGTGCAGGTAGCGTCGGAGGTATCAGTTTCGAAGGTGATCAAGGCGCTGACGTCTTGTCAATCAGCGGGACTGTCGGTGGCGTGAACTTTGGTGGCGGGGGTGATATCGATATTATCAACGGTGTTCGAAACGGTGGCGTGGTCTTCACCGGGGGTGCCGATGCAGACATTCTCAACGTGGGCGGAACAGTTGGCGGTATTAGCTTCGAAGGTGACCAAGGTGCGGATATTCTGGTTATCAACGGCACCGTGGGCGGAGTGAACTTTGGTGGTGGCGGTGATACCGATGTCATTACGGGGGTGAAGAGCGGTGGTGTAGTATTCGGCGGTGGTGCTGATGACGACATCTTAAATGTTAGGGGCACTGCTGGCTCCATCAGCTTTGAAGGAGATCAAGGAGCGGATGTACTATCGATCGGAGGTACTGTCGGCGGTGTAAACTTTGGCGGTGGCGGTGACTCGGATGTGCTTAATATTCCTGGCTCAGTGACCGGTGGAGTTGTCTTTTCCGGTGGTGCCGATACACAAACGGTAAATCTGATTGATAGTCCAACTGGCCGTGACGCTGACATCCTCAATATCCCTGGTTCGGTTACGGGCGGAGTCGTGTTTACTGGCGGTGCAGATGCTGACGTGCTGAATATCGGCGGGTCGGTTGGCGGAGTAAACTTCGGTGGCGGTGGCGACCGGGATATTCTCGTTAACACGGCCAACAATATCGGTTCGATTAGTTTCGAAGGCGACCAAGGTGCTGACGTACTCTATTCCACGGGCAACAATATTGGATCGATTAGTTTCGAAGGAGACCAAGGAGCTGATGTGCTGGTAATCGATGGCAACGCCATCGGATCAATTCATTTTGCTGGTGGTGCTGATTGCGATATCTTGTCGACATCCGGAATTGGACTTGGTTCGATATCGTTTGAAGGTGACGACTCTTACGGTACTGGTGGCAATGCAGATACCTTTATCAATCGAGCCACGGGACGCGTGAATGCCGTGACGGGCGATACGGAAGGCACCATCGTGTTTCGGGGATATGCCGGACTCGACGCTTTCCGAAACGATGGATCTTCATGGAAATTTATCACTTTTGTTGGCGGCGACGACAACGACGTCATCCAGAACAATGGAAATCGGATTGGCACGATTAGTTTCGAAGGAGACCAAGGCGCCGACGTTATCGAGAACAACGGCAATGGTATCTCGGGAATCGCGTTCTCGGGTGGAGCGGATCGCGACATCTTGGCAAATGATGGCTTCAACGTTTCAACAATCGTATTTTCGGGTGGAGCCGACAACGACGTTTTAATCAACACGGGGGGGCAAGTATCGAGTATCAGTTTCGAAGGCGACCAAGGTGCCGACGTTTTAGTTAATAGCGGATCTGGCTTGAGTGGCATATCGTTCGAAGGAGACGAAGGAGATGACCGCTTGCTCAATTCGGGGTCGTCGGTAACCAATGTCCAGTTCTATGCCGGTCCTGGTCGCGATTCTTTCTACAACCGATCGACGGCTATCCTCGCATCCAACTTGAATATGTTTGCTTCCGGCTATGTTCGGCCAACTGTGTTGCTGCCGAATATGGGACCTGACGCCATCGCTTTCCCCGCGGATTCCGTCGCGGGAGCAGACGACGCAGCGGATTTTTTCATCAATGACGCTGCAAATGTAACAGGAATCGTGTTTGTCGGCGGAGCCGATAACGACGTCCTTCAAAATACCGGGACAGGCGTGACGGGTATTAGTTTCCAAGGTGATTCGGGCGTTGATCAGGGATTGAATATCGGCACAAATGTTTTCGGCTTTACGATGGTGGGTGGGGACGGTGACGATATTTTTGAGAATCGCGGTAGCGGCGCAGATGGAATTTCCTTTGAGGGTGGATCAGGTAACGACGGTCTATATCAAAATGCATCAAATGTCGGCAGCGTCTCATTCCAAGGTGATACCGGTACGGATGTTTTTTCGAATCAAGGCAACAATGTTGGGTTGCTATCGATGATCGGCGGCGCCGAGGACGATCGATTCCAAAACAATGGAGACAATATTGAAGCGATCTTCTTTGACGGCGGATTGGGCGGTGACGCGCTTGAGAACAACGGAAACCTTGTCGACGACTTGACGATGGTCGGAGGCGAGGGGAGCGATTCGTTGTTTAACAATGGATTTGATATCCTTCGCATTTCCTTCGATGGTGGTGCGGGATACGACGCACTTATCAATACCGGTAGTCGGATCGGTAATGCGTCGGCAACGATGCCAAGTTCGACGGGGATTTTCTTTGTCGGTGGTAGTGAAGCGGATGTGTTGCGCATTCAAGGAACGGAGATTTATAATCTGAATTTCGATGGAGGAGCGGGAATCGATTCTCTGTTGTACAACGCGTCGGGAACGATTGTTTCGTTTGATGCGGGCCCCGACGACGACGTTTTCAGCTATCGAGGTTTAGCAAACTCGGTTTCATTCCATGGATCTACGGGCAATGATCGGGTTGTTTACTCAGGTATCGCTCCACACAACGTCGCTGGCCAGCCTTCGGTAACATTGGCAGGCGGCGATGGCGATGACCGATATGAATTCGCCAGTAATCCTCAAGGCTGGATATTGATTGATGAAGAGTTTGTCGGGGCGGGCGATATCGGTAGGGACGAACTGGATTTTTCGTCGTACACTTCTGGCAATATTTCGATCGACTTGTCGTCCACTTCCCGTCAACTACAGAGCTCACAATTCTCGATTCAACTTGCAACGAATTCGAACAATGCAATTGAAAACGTCATTGGTTCCGCTCAGGCCGACACGATTACAGGAAACGATCGAGACAATTACCTAGGTGGTGCAGAATACTATTATCCGACGTTTGGTCCGGCCATCAGTTTGGAACGAAACGCACAGTGGGTCTTCCTGGATTTTGACTCGGCAACCGATGGATTTGAGCATGTCTACACGCCAGCCGAACGCAATTCCATCCAAGTTCGGCTGGAAGGCATCTATTACGGTTTTCAAACCAACGGTTCGCCTCGCAGTTATTCCGATCCGCTTCGTTGGTTTAATGTGAGGTTTACGCAAGACGCTAGCCTAATCCCATCGGCCGTCGATTTCGTCACAATTACGTTTAATGAATCGCCGCCCAATGGTTTGCCTGGAGGTAATTCAAGCGAGCTTGACTTGGGTAACCTTAATTACTCGGGTGCTGCAACCGTTCAAGTGAATGGGCTCCTTGGCGGTATTGTCATTCCATCGGTTGTTGACGGTGATTTTTCGGAACCTTCTCCTGAGGATGCTTCTACAGCTTACGGTCAGCTCAAACCAGCGGCCACGACCGAGAATTTTGTAGCCCTCTCTGCAAAGATTGCCGGTCACGAACTTGGCCACTTGCTTGGCCTGCGTCACTACGATTCGTTTGGACCAATTGGTTTTGGTATTCACACTCCGCCTGGCGCATCGAAATTCAAACCGGAATTCGTAGGCCCTTCCGCAGCATTTGAAACATTCGATCACCTTATTGGATCGCCAGCATCCATCGGTTCAAATCGCTTGAACGATGTTGGCACACTGTTCTTCGGGGAACGGGAATCGATCAAACTTGCGTATGCGACGGCAAGCTCGCCTGATTTGATTTTGCAAGAATCGCTTGTTTCGGTGGCCCACAATACAGTGCCAACTGCTTATCCTTTGACGCTCAGTACCATCCAAGCGCCCAATACGCTTGGCAGTGGCATCAATTCTGCTAAGTCGTTCTTTGTTCAAACAGCTTCTGTCACTGGATCAATCGAACTTGGATCCGACGGTCACAGTGAAAATGATTTCTATGCGTTTACGGGTCATGTGGGTGATTTGGTTACGATCGAATTGGCGTCAGCAGCCATGCGACTATTCTCGAATCTGGGGCCAAATGGTTACATCGATTCTGTGATTACCTTGCGGCATTCCGACGGTCGCATCGTCCAGGTTTTCGGTAGCGACGCTATAAATGATGACGAGTTCGAGTCGTCGGATTCATTATTGATGGATGTTGAATTGCCAGAAACGGGCACTTACATCTTAGAAGTGAATACGTTTACACGCGGTCCTCGCTCATCCGATCCGACTCCGGAAGAGTTTGCTTTGCTGCCACCAGACGTCCAGCAAAACATTTTGGACACGCTGAATGATACCGACACTGGCAATTACCAAATGTTGCTTTACATCTTTAATAAAGCCAATCTGGGCGATGGAATCGACACACTGGTTGGGGGAGGCGGTCAAGACACTCTAGACCCAGGACCCGGTCAGGATTATTCTTTGAGTTTCGTGCAGCACGACGTTAGTTTTGAAGTCTACGTTAATGAACCATGGTTGCTTGATCTCGACTTTGTAAATGCGGGAGCATCTTCTTGGACGACGACTATTGATTACGGAAACAACGTGATCGATGTGGTGACCACGAATACTCCTACAACGGGCATATCGCTTTCTCAGACTTATAGCACGACCGGTTCCAAATCGGTCACGGTCACCGTTGCTAATGATGACGGAGCGATCATCGTTTCTCATTTAACCGTGAATGTTCTGGAAGCCCTTCCGGTACCGACTATCGATTCGATTTCTACAGTTCGGTCAGAAGGAACAGCCGTCTCGGTTACAGGTTCCGCAACTAGTCCATCGGGAACGGTCAGTCTGACTTGGATCGTTTTCAAAGGCACGGGTTCCACAACGGTCTATTCGAGTCATGCCGGATCTAGTTTCAGCTTTACTCCTGACGACGACGATGAGTATCGAATCGTACTAACCGCTACCAATGAAGCCGGTTCCGTTTCAACGTTCCAAGACATTACGGTCGCCAACGTAGAACCCACTCCAACGATTGCGACCATCAGCACACCGCGTGTCGAAGGAACTGCGATTGCTGTGACCGGTTCGGCTACCGATCCTGCGGGAACTAACGATACGTTGACTTTCGCATGGGCGGTTTACAAAGACAGTGCAACAACTGCCTTTGCTACTGGTGGCAACAGTGCGAACTTTAGCTTCACGCCAAATGACAACGGGTCTTACAAGATCGTGATGACGGTCAGCGACGAAGACGGCGGTTCAACCTCTGTCGATTCCACGTTTACGGTTTCCAACGTAGCACCCACTCCAACGATTGCGACCATCAGCACACCGCGTATCGAAGGAACTGCGATTGCTGTGACCGGTTCGGCTACCGATCCTGCGGGAACAAATGACACGTTAACCTTGACCTGGACCGTATTCAAAGGCACAGGGTCGACAATCGTTTACGCCAGCGGAACTGGAACCAATTTTAGTTTTACCCCGAACGACAATGCGACCTATCGCGTTAAGCTGACCGCGAGTGACGAAGACCTGGGTTCTGCGTTTGCGACTCAGGATGTGTTGGTTGAGAACCTGGCGCCAACTGCCACCTTAAGTATATCCGGACCAAGTACCGTGCCGACTGGCACGCCAGTTACAATAACGAGCACCACCAATGATGCGGCGGGTGCTAACGATCCATTGGTGCTGAGCTGGACGATTACTCGTGATGGCAATTCCTTTGCAACTCAATCGGGCGGTGCGAGTTATTCTTTTACTCCAACGCTCACAGGCACGTATGTTATTTCGTTACTCGTCAATGATGGAGATCTAGGGACAATAACGGTCGCTCAAAATATCGTCGTTACCAGTGTGTCAAATACACCCCCGACGGTTGCTATAACCAAACCAACGGACGGCGTATTCCAAGTCGCATCTCTATTTACATTCACCGCTACCGATGTCGACGCGATAGATCAAGGCGGATTTTTCGTGTTCTCAATTCAATGGGGCGATGGTACATCGTCTACGGTAACTGGTCTTGCTGGTCAAAATTCTGTTACGGTTGCTCACACGTATGCCGGGGTTTCGGCAAGTGGCGCTTATACGATTTCCGCGACAGCAAAGGATGCTCGAAATGCAACTGGTCCTGCGGCCAGTACTTCCTTTGTCGTTTTGGGTTGGAGTTTGATTTCGGATCCACTTCATCCAGCCGATGCGATCCTTGTCATCGTTGGATCACAAGGTGCGGATACCATTAAGGTAAAGACGAAAGACAGCGACTTCTACAAAGTATCGATCAAGGATCGGGATGACGACGTTAGGAGAAAAGGAACCGTTTATGGCGACGTAAATCGCATCTTGGTCTTTGGCCAAAGTGGCAATGACAAAATAACCATCGATGACGATGTCACTGTCGCTGTCGAAGCCTGGGGCGGTTTAGGAAATGACGATATCAAAGGCGGTAGTGGCAACGACATCATTTTAGGAGAGTCAGGGGACGACAACTTGTGGGGCGGCGGTGGACGTGATCTCATCCTGGGTGGGACAGGATCTGATAAGATCCATGGGGACCAGTTGGACGACATACTCGTGGGTGGATTCACAGCTTACGAAGCAGAGTTTAACCAATCCGCACCAAGTGCATTTTCAGCTGCCTCTCGTCTGACGTTTGAAAATCAACGCCTTGCTTTGGAAGCCATTCTCAGTGAATGGGGAAGCAGTAGGTCCTATAGCCAGCGCCGAGATAACATTCGAGGTGTAGGTACTGGAACTCGGGCCAACTCGAATTACTTCCTGAAGGTTGATGACAACGTGATGACCAATAACACTGTCTTTGAGGATGATGCAAAAGACACGCTTTGGGGTGATCAGGGAACGGATTGGTTCTTTGCAAACTTGAGCGGCGGCGTTTTGGATGAAATAAAGGATCGCACGAACAGCGAAACACAAGATGACGCGGACAAATGGTGGTAAATTTTGACCAACGTTCTTTTTCGATTGAGTTTCGATTCGTACTTCGCGTAAAATGGTCTGTTGTTCGAGCTGTAGAGTCGAGTTCACAATCAATGTACGAGCGTCCCTTGCGGCAAGTTTGCCCGAGTGGATGAACCTGGAGAGTCCGCAATGTCGGCCGAAGAAAATCAGGACAAGAACCAAGCTGATGAAACGGTACAATTGGGCCCTGGGCCGTCGCTGCATGAAATCATGGAGACGATGGACAACACGCGTCCCGCTCATAAGGACAAAACGGTCGAAGCAGACCAAACCATAGATGGAACCGATGTTGGTAATAAGACTCAACTGAATGCTGACGCGACGATTCAATTCACAAACAACGAGCCAAAAACGCAGATGGGCGGATTCGATACGCCCGTCAATGCAACCGTTGAAACCAAGCCCACGCCACCTCCAAAATCGAAAGATGGGAAAAAGCAGCCGCTGCCAAAAGAAATTGGCAATTACGATGTTGTGTCCGTTCTCGGACGTGGCGGGATGGGAATCGTCTACAAAGCTCGCCATAAGAAATTGGGACGCGAAGTCGCCCTCAAAATGGTCTTGGCGGGATCGCACGCTTCCGAGGAACAGCTTGAAAGATTTATTGCTGAAGCAAAGGCTGTTGCGCACATGCAACATCCCAACATTGTTCAGATCTTCGAAGTGGGCGAACACGAAGGCTTACCATTCTTTTCGCTGGAATACGTCGATGGCGACAGCCTCGACAAACAAGTTCGCCAGCAACCATTAGACCCACAGTACGCTGCTAGGTTGACCGAAACGCTAACGCGAGCCATGCAATATGCGCACGATAATAAGGTGCTGCATCGCGACATCAAGCCAGCAAACGTTCTTGTTTCAAGCCAAGGCGTACCGAAGATTACGGACTTTGGATTGGCCAAACGACTCGAAGATGCCGATGACGCAGGTAGTACGCGAACCGGAACAATAATGGGAACTCCAGCGTATATGTCGCCCGAGCAGGCTCGAGGAGACGTCCACGCACTCGGTCCCGCAACCGACCAGTATTCCCTCGGCGCGATGCTGTACGAATTCCTGACCGGTCGTCCACCCTTCATGGCTCCGAAAGCAGTCGATACCATCCTTCAAGTTCTGAAGAACGAGCCCATTCCGCCACGACAATTGCAACCCAAGCTGCCCATCGATTTGGAAACCATTTGCTTGAAGGCGTTGCAAAAGGATCCAACCCAGCGATACGCCGATTGTACGGCTATGGCCAACGACCTCCAGCACTTCTTGCGAGGCGAACCAATTTCCGCCAGGCCAGTAGGTCGTACAGAACGGGCTTGGAGATGGTGCCGACGAAACCCGTTAATCGCAAGCCTCTCGGCAGTTGCCCTGTTAGGCTTATTCGCCGTCGCCGTCGTTTCGAGCGTTTCCGCTTGGATGGTTTCTTCAAAGAATGAAGAGCTTGTGAGTCTCAACGGTAAGCTAAAAACAACGATTGATGACTTGGCGGTTAGCAATCGGATCAAGGAAGAGCAGAAGGGAGAGTTGGCAGACACCAACAAGGCACTCGAGAGTACCATCGTCGATTTGGGAGAATCAAATAAGGAAAAACAACGCCGTAGCGAACGATTGCAATCCTTCGTGCAAGACTCTTTCATTGAACTTGTCAAGATCGACGTTAAACAAAACCCTAGAATGAAGAACTACCGGGACCAATCCCTCGCGAAGACGTTGCCGATTGTTGATGAGATTATTAATGAATTAGGAGAAGAAGGCCAAGGCGCTCCGACAAAGATGGCCCTTCTACGTTTGTTAGCTATGACATATCGAGATCAAGGAAGAGGTGCCGATGCCGAGCGCATCTTTTTGTCGTTGATCGAATTGGCCAGGAAACGCGTAAAGCTAATGGATGGGAGCGATGCTTCACGATCTAATTTGGTCATATTCCTCATGGACGTGGCGAGTATTCGGCAAGATATGAGTCGCGATATGGCGGCTAGCCTCAAAGCGCTTGAAGAGGCCTTGCAAATTGCCGAAGACATGGTCAAAAATCCGAAAGCTGCACATACGGGAATGGGTATTTTGCCAGAATATCAAAAAATTGGCCGGTTGGCGGACGTGCAGCATCAAATTGGAACGAACTTTTATCGCGAAGGTAATTCGGCAGCGGCTTTGCCCCATTTTGAAAAGGCTTATGAGCTTAAGACCGAACTACTAAAGAAAATCTTGGACGGAACAGCGTTCGAAAATCCGCCTCTAGGCGTCAAGCCGTTGTCCGACGACGATAAGAGAGTTTATACGGAGGAATTTATTGACGGCCTGACGAAGACTCGGCTCGCTCTTGCCGGTGTGTTCTATCGAGCTGGATTGACGGATCGAGCCGAAACCCTATATCGTGAACTGATTGACAATGCCGAAAAGGCTCTAGCCGTTGATCCAAAGAGCTTAACCCAGATGCGGATCGTTATCGGTTTTATTGGCGTATGGGGCGAGTTTCTCGCTCAAACAGGGCGGGTCGACGAAGCACTTCCCAACTTCAAACGCGCTGCGGAGCTGAGTGATGAGTTGCTTGACGCCAACAGCGAAAGCGGCGAATTCCAGTACGCGGCCGCAACGGCGTATTATCGGTATGCACAATGGAACACGAATAGTGATCCGGAAAAATCTCAAATGTACGGACAAAAGGCGTTAGACATTCGGAAACAAATGGTCGCTGTTGAACCTAACGACGACAGGCGGCAGATAGAATTGCTTCTTCCTTTGGGGCGATACGGCGATATCGAGGTAGCCAAGGCCATTGCAGAGAAATATCTTACTTCGTCGAATCCGGACAGCGAAATGTTATTCACCATCGCGCAAAGCTTGTCGCAAGCCTCTGTCCGCGAATCGGATGAAATCGCCAGCCAGTCGCGGAAGAAAGCAATCGAAGCACTGCAAAAGTCCGTTAGCCTCGGGCATACCGATTTCGTCACCATCGAGAATGAAATCGATTTCAAGCCCCTTAAGACTATGGCTGAGTTCACGACTTTGGTAAATGAACTCAAAGCACAGGCTGCGTCCAAAGTCGATTCCAGCGACACAGCAAAACTGCCACTGAATAATTAGACGACCCCGTTTTGGCGAATTTTTTAATTCCACTTCAAGGTCGATATGATGGAATGGAAAAAGCATTCGGTAAAAGGCGTCGCGATTGGAAGGGATCGAGAAATGATTCCTCGGTCGTGCTTTCTGAGGAATCTATACGACTGGTGATCGCTAGTTAATATCGAATTCCTGGGACGATTTCCATAGTGCAAATGAGGCCTGAGAAGAACAGAACACGACCCAAAGGGGTCATGTTACGCGTGGAAAAGCGGAATTGTAGCCGGTTGTCGAAATCGGAGTTGCAACTTATTCTCTGAAGCCTACGAACCGTGACAAGTTTTGCAGAGCCAATCGCGGCTTGCATCCAATGACCCGAATTTTAAAAAAACTATTTGTACGGAGGTCTTTGCTGTGCAAAAGAAATTACTGAAAAAGTCCCTTGCGAGTTGTGCGATTTCGTTCGCGTGCACTACCGACAGCTTTGGACAAACGTCAGATCAGTCGTTTGATTCTCGTCCTTTATTCTTTTCGTCTTCAACAAAGTTTTTTGTTTCTATGAATGCAGACAATCCGTTTTACGACAAGAGCACGCTTCCTTTCCAAACACCCGACTTTTCCAAAATTCGGCTTGAGCACTACCTTCCTGCTTTCGAAGCCGGCATGAAACAACAACTGGCGCAGGTTCAGGCCATCGCCGATCAAACGGCTGAGCCTACTTTCGAAAATACGCTTGTCGCTATGGAAAAGAGTGGTGAAATACTTGAACGCGTATCGACCGTCTTTTTCAATCTTTCCGGTTCGCTATCCGATGAGTCTCTGCAAAAGCTAGAAGAAGAAATTGCACCGAAACTGGCTGCGCATTCGGACAATATTTTGCTTAACAGCAAACTTTTCGCTCGCGTAGACAAGCTTTGGCAAGATCGCGAAAAACTGAAACTGAACGAAGAGCAGGCACGGCTCCTCAAAGAACAACACGAATCGTTTATTCGTGCTGGTGCGCGATTGACCGAAGATCAGAAAACGCGAATACGAGCCATCAATGAAGAGCTCTCCACGCTAACGACCCAATTTCAAAACAACTTGCTGGCGATTACCAAAGAGCGCGCAGTCATCGTCGACGACGTCAAACAACTCGATGGAATGAGTTCGGCAGAAATTGCTGCAGCATCGGAAGCTGCAAAGGAACGTGGACTGAAGGACAAGTACCTGCTGCCCATCACAAACACTACGCGACAACCTGTACTGACACAACTCAATAATCGAGCGCTGCGACAAAGAGTTTGGGAAGCGTCGGCCTTTCGTGGACTTGGTCGCGACGGTGGTATCGACAATCGTCCACTCGTTCTCAAACTGGCCAAACTGCGAGCTGAGCGCGCGACGATATTGGGTTTTGCGAATCACGCCGCTTATACACTCGAAAATCAAATGGCCGAGAAACCCGAAGCAGCCTTTGCGATGCTGCGCGATCTCGTTCCCCAAGTCCGTAAACGGGCAGCAGAAGAGGCGGCAAGTATTCGTGCTGTTATGAAAACAGAAAGCGTCGATGGCGACGTCCAACCCTGGGACTGGGAATACTTTTCCGAGAAAGTTCGCAAACAAAAATATGAGATGGACGAAAATCAGCTCAAGCCTTATTTCGAGCTCGATAACGTCCTGAAAAATGGTGTATTTTACACGCTCGGTCAGTTATACGGGGTGCAATTCCGAGAGCGCAAAGACTTGCCCGTTTACGAACCGACCGTTCGCGTTTTTGACGTGCTTGACGAAAGCGGCAAACAAATCGGTCTATTCTATGCCGATTACTTTCAGCGCGACTCGAAACGCGGCGGAGCGTGGATGGACAATTTTGTTAACCAATCGCGTTTGCTCGGACAATTTCCAGTCGTCGTCAATGTGATGAGTATTCCGCGGCCGGCCGAAGGCGAGCCAGCCCTGATCAGTTTTGACAACGTAACAACGATGTTCCACGAGCTCGGCCACGGTGTGCACGGACTTTTCTCGAATGTCGAATATCCAACGCTTTCCGGAACTTCTGTTCCTCGCGATTTCGTGGAGTTCCCATCGACGTTTCACGAGGATTGGGCAATCGAACCATCGGTACTCAAGAACTATGCCCGTCACTACAAAACGGGTGAACCGATCCCTCAGGACTTACTCAACAAAGCCATCGCGGCGAATAAGTTTAACAAGGGATTCGACACGCTCGAGTATCTGTCGGCTGCTTTGCTTGACTTGGCGTGGCATTCTCTTGCAATCGATCAAGTCCCGACGGATGTCGAATCCTTTGAGGCTAAGACATTGGTGGATTTGGGAGTCAATTTTGCACCCGTTCCTCCGCGATATCGCACGGCTTACTTTGCTCATATTTGGTCGGGCGGATACTCTGCAGGCTACTACGCCTATCTGTGGAGCGAAGTATTGGCGGCCGACGCATTTGCTCACATGAAGAAACTGGGTGGTCTGACCCGCGCTAACGGCTTGGCCTACAAATCGAAAATTCTCGCGCGCGGCGGTACTCGCGAAGTCATGGACCAGTACATCGACTTCCGAGGTCAAAAACCAACGGTCGATGCATTGTTAATCCGGCGCGGACTCAAGCAAGAGTAGCAGTACAAGGAATCCCTTCGTGGACTCGACGCCATTTGCTCAAACACCAGAGCCACCTTACTACGCGGTGATTTTTTCATCGCAGCGGACAAGTGGCGATTTGGGGTATCATTTGACCGCTGATCGCATGGTGGAGTTGGCGTTGGAACAACCGGGATATTTGGGAATCGAGAGTGTGCGCGGAACGGATGGCTTTGGTATAACGGTTTCCTACTGGGCGGATCTGGATTCAATCCGCAATTGGAAAAGTAACTTGGAGCATCAGATTGCCCAAGCAACTGGCAAGAAAACATGGTACGCCGATTATCACTTGCGAATCAGCCGGGTCGAACGCGATTACAACAAAGCAACATCAAAGCTGCTCGAGGGCTCTTAGAGTCCGATCGACTTCTTCTAAAGTGTTGTAGTGCATGAGTCCTAAACGCAGCATGCCGTGCGGCTCTTGTCCCAACCGCTCGCTTAAATGCAATGCGTAGTAATTGCCGTGCCATGCAAAGATGCTTTGGCGACCCAACGCATCGGCAACTTCAGCAGAACTCTTTCCTTGCACTGTCAGGGCAACAGTGGGCACACGTTCCGCGAGATGTGCGCGATCGGTTATACCAAAAACGCGGACTTTCGAGATTGCGGCCAAGCCTTGCAAGAGTCGATCAATCAATTGCCGTTCGTAGGCGACAACGGCCTGGAAACTGGATTGCAAACGGTTGCGAAGGGTTGCACCGGGCTTGGGCGACGTATCGATCGATGCAATATATTCGATGGCCGCAGTCACGCCGGCAAAGCAAGCATGATTTTGTGTGCCCGTCATCCATCGCCCTGGGATGGTGTCGGGAGCAGGCCGCACTTTGTATGCGGGCGTGTCTTCGAGAAGGTCACGACGTCCCCAAAGGATGCCGATGTGGGGTCCGAAAAATTTATAAGCCGAACATACCAAGTAATCGCAACCCCAGCTTGCAACATCGACCAATCCATGTGGCGAGTAATGAACCGCGTCCAAATAAACTTCGGCCCCAGCTTCGTTGGCCAAGTCGACTAATTTTGCAACCGGAGTCAATGAGCCCACGCTGTTGGACGCGCACGTAACCGCGACCAATCGAGTTCGGTTCGATAGTTGCCTTGAAAAATCCGCAATGTCCAGTGTGGCGTCTTCTGGATTGATATCGACCACGCGCACCGTAACGCCTCGGTCGTGGGCTGCCATAAGCCAAGGTGTAAAATTTGCATCGTGATCCAGTCGTGTCACGACGATCTCATCGCCGGGATGCCATTTTGTGGAAATGGCCCGCGAGAATTGAAATGTTAGACTGGTCATGTTAGCACCAAAAACAATTTCATCGGGGTCGATCGCGCCGACCCAGCTGGCACAAGCGGCTTGGCATTCAGCAACAATCGCGTCTGTTTCTCGACTCGTTGCGAATTTGCCATTCCGATTTGCGTTGTGATTCAACATCGCGTATTTGACGCGTTCAGCAACAGCAAGCGGTACTTGCGTTCCCGCTGGTCCATCGAGATAAACGACTGGCTTTCCATCGATCTGCCGTCCCAAAGACGGAAATTGACTTCGCAGTTCTTCTACGCGTGTTGAATTCAGCATCGATGTATACTTTCAAAGGTTAATCGAAATCTAAGCTTGCAGCCCAGCTTAACCGACAAGTGCTGATCATTGTACCAACCTCAACTCGGCTATTGGCTGAAAGCGACGAATATCTTCCACCACAAGATTTTTGTTCGGTGCGACGAAAGGTCGGGCGATCGCGGGTCGAAAGACAAGTTAGAACGGGGAATGAATAAGGGATGGTCACGGTCTTGAAGCTGGTTCGCCTCACGTGTTGGAAATCTTGGCGAGGTGCAGATCGCTCAGTTGTTTGGGTGGGGATGCTGCGCGGAGAGCATTGAGCACTGCTAAAACGTCGATTGTTTCCTGCAAAAAAGCACCAGCAACGGGCGATAGGTATCCGAATGCGGCGAATCCCATTCCAATCATGCTCAGCGCCATTCCTCCGACGGCACTTTGTAGCGCGATGCGTCGCATTCTGCGGCTGATATGCAGCAACTCGTCGACGCGTTCTAACGAACTGTCCAAGATCACTGCATCTGCTGCTTCGCTCGTAATCTCGCTTGCTTGACCAAACGCAATTCCTATCGTTGCAGCCGCGAGCGAAGGAGCGTCATTGATTCCGTCACCCATGAAAAGTGTTTCGCCCGCTTCTGTTTCGCGTCGGACGATTTCCAATTTTTGCTCGGGACTTTGTCCGGCGTAGATTTCGGTTATTCCAAGTTGCTTGGCCAGGAAAGCGACTTCTTCGTGACGATCGCCAGAAATCAGCATGACTCGCGTGATTCCATGGAAAGGCCCAAGATGATCGACAAACTGGTGACCTTCCTCACGAGGTTGATCGCGAAAACGCATCAAGGCACCGAACCGGCCGTCGATCATAACGACGCACTCCATACCGGCCATCTTGGGCGGCAATTTGTTCGCAGCCACCTCATCGAGCAGGGCCAATTGTTGGCGGCTGGTAACAATCAATTCCCGACCACCAACCCGTCCACGTAATCCTTGCCCCGGTTCCTCGTGCACTTCATCCGCCGCCAACAAAGTTAACGACGCAGTCTTTGCTGCGGAAGTCACCGCAATGCTTAACGGATGTTTGGAGTAGTGCTCTAGGCTTGCTGCAAGCTGTAGAATTTCTTGCGTGTGGCCTTCAACGGCAGGAATCGTTTCGACCAAGATGGGGCGACCATACGTCAACGTCCCGGTCTTGTCGAACATCGCGATCTTGACCAAATCAAGCCGTTCGAGGATGGCAGGATCTTTGACAATAATGCCTCGACGGGCAGCTAGCGAAATCGAACCAATGACGGCGACAGGAATCGCAATCAGCAAAGGGCAGGGGGTCGCAACAACTAACACGGCGAGAAATCGCGTTGCGTTCCCCGACAAACCCCAAGCAACAATGGCGATGGCGATAGCGAGAGGCGTATACAGTGCCCCCAACTGATCGCCAAGACGTCTCAATTTGGGTCTCCGTTGCGCGGAGTCTTGCATGACTCGCATGATTTTTGCGTAGCGAGAATCATTCGCTTCGTGGCTTGCGCGAACTTCTAAAACTGCCGGGCCGTTGATTGCACCTGAGAGAACGGCCGAACCAATGCTCTTTGACACGAGATACGGTTCGCCCGATAGATAGGATTCGTCCATGCTGCCGTGACCGTGAGTGACTTCACCGTCGACTGGACAAATTTCGTGAGGGTAGACGACTACTATGTCCTTTGGGCGAACTTCGGACAAAGAGACCTGCTCTTCGCCCGTTGGTGTCTTGCGATGAACTTTGCTGGGCATTCGGCCTGCCAACGCTGCGAGCACGGACGAAGCGCTTCGGACGGCGTAGTCTTCCAAGGTTTGCCCGCCCGAAAGCATGAGAACGACAATTGTTCCTGCCAGATACTCGCCGAGAAGAATCGACGTGATAATCGAAACAGCGGCAAGCAAATCAGAACCGAATTCGCCGCGAACCAATTTCATCAGTAACTCACCGACAAGCGGGATTCCACCGCATGCGAGTACAAGGAAAAGAGGCCAATTTTGTGCTGGGATATTTAGTAGTGCTGAGTGGAATCCCTTTATCCAAAGAACGACATACACGACAAGCAGAACGACAGTACCAATCGCAATCCAAGCGTGCCAAGAATCTAAGAATGATTTTTGTGATGCGTTCGTTTCACCAAATTCTCGCTGTGAATCCATTGTTTTCGTCACTTAGCGTTCCATTCAACTTAAAAGCAAACCGCGATCGCCTTGATCGTTGCGGATAGTATACTGGGTGGCCAGAAATACGAGTCGTTCGGAGGATGCACTTGGTCGTATGGAGACAGAAGAGCATGGCCTAGTGGAAATACCGCGAACACTTGGCCAAACAATCCCCTACTGATTTCATTGTCTATCAATCTACTTAAAGCAACAAGGCCGACAAACTTGTCACATGAGCACGACGTCAGTCAAGACAAAATTTTGAATGCCCGAGACTGGTTGGTTGAGCACCAGGATTCAATGCAACGCGAGCTGGAGCAATTGTGCAACTTGAATTCAGGCTCAGAAAACGTCGTTGGTTTGAATGCCGTCGCCGATCATCTTGAGAATCTGTTTTCGGATCTAGGAGTTGCATGCAAACGATACTCCTTAGCAGATCGAGCGTTGATGGATGATTATGCGCGGCATAAAACCATCGCGACCGGTCCGGCTCTTCAATGGTGTTCCCCGACCCAGTCCGATCGATCGGTTCTCTTGGCGATTCATTACGACACGGTTTATGGGCTCGATTCGTCATTTCAACATTGCTCGCTGCTTGAGGATGATCGATTGAATGGCCCAGGAGTCATCGATGCGAAGGGCGGAATCATCACGTTGCGATGGGCTATCAAAGCGGGGCTGCAATTTGGATTGCTTGACGGCGTTCATTGGTCGATTTTTTTGAATCCTGACGAAGAGGTTGGATCGCCAGCGTCCTATCCAATGTGGAAACAACTTGCCGGGAAATTCGATTTCGCGATGCTCTTTGAACCGACACTCGCCGATGGCAGTCTAGTCGATACACGGAAAGGCACGGGGAATTTTACTTGGGTCATTCGCGGCAAATCGGCCCATTCCGGTCGGAATTTTTCGGAAGGCAGGAATGCGTTAGTACATGCCGCGCGTTTGGCTGATCGCTTGGATCGTTTGAATGGCCAATGCGTTGGTGTGACGGTAAATGTCGGGCGCATTCGAAGTGGAGACGCTCTGAATGTTGTTCCTGATTTGGCGATACTGCGAGTCAATGTCCGCGTCGAAAACGGTGAACAGCAAAATTGGGTGGAGCGACAAATGCACGATGCTGCTGCGGCGTTTCACAATCCGGAAAATCATCTACACTGTCTTTTGGAAGGTGGCATGCACGCTCCACCTAAAGTCGTCGACGCGGCAACAGCCAAGTTAATGAAACATGTCGAAGAATGCGGCGCACAACTTGGCGAAAGCATTCGTTGGCGGCAAAGCGGTGGTGCTAGCGACGGGAATAAGACGGCAGCACTCGGGCTTCCCACGATCGACACATTTGGTCCCGAAGGAGACTGCCTTCACAGTCCGAACGAATGGGTCCGCATCAGCAGCCTGCCGCGCAAAGCTGCTTTCGCGTTGAATGTCATTGCCCAATTTGCCGCTGACGAAAACAGTCCGTTGCGCCACCAATAGTTGATGCTTGCACACTCTTGAATAGGATTCGCGTTCTTTGACCAACTCAACATGCATTTTCAGTACTAATATTCGCGACTGGAGCGAACTATTACTATTCAAGGTTGCCAAGCAGTGTTCGGATTAGTTATCCTAGAACATGTATCACTCACTCCCACCTCGCCTCCCCGCTTTTACTAAAACCAATTCTAAAGCGAGCAGTTTAATTCCATGCTGCGTTATTTCCTGATAGGCGTGTACGTCGCGTGCGTCTTGCTCCTCAGTAGTCTGCACTACTTGGTGGCGCAAGACACTTCGGCGACAGACGAATTAACATTCTTTGAAAAGCAGGTTCGTCCGATTCTGGCTGAACACTGCTACGAGTGCCATAGTGCCCAGGCCAAGAAGATCCAGGCTGGATTGCGTTTGGATCATATCGATTTAATTCGAACGGGTGGCGATAGTGGACCCGCAATTGTGGATCGCGATCGTGAGAGTGTCCTGTTGCAAGCCGTTCGGTACGAAGGTTTTGAAATGCCTCCGACCGCCAAGCTTACGACCGAGGAAATCGCCGTATTGGAAAAGTGGGTCGACATCGGATCGCCTTGGCCCAAAGAATCAATTCCCGAAATGGGAACGCACGACAACAAAGTTTTCGACATGCAACAACGCATCAAGGATCATTGGGTGTGGCAAGCTCGAATGCATTCACCGCTTCCTTCGACGAAAACAGCAAACTGGTCTCGGAGTTCCCTCGATGTATTTGTTTTGGCAAAACTGGAACAGAATCAATTGCATCCGAATAGCGAAGCGGACCGTGCGACGCTTGTGCGACGTCTGTATTTGGACCTCCTTGGATTGCCGCCGACTACGGGGGACTTGCAAACGATTGTGGATGACGATTCGCCGGACTGGTACGAGCGACTGGTGGATCGATTGATGGCTTCGCCGGAACTAGGAGTCCGCTGGGGTCGGCATTGGCTGGACTTGGTCCGGTATGCCGAGTCGCGAGGTCATGAGTTTGACGAGGACATTCCTGCGGCTTATCAGTATCGCGACTACGTTGTTCGAGCCATCAACCAAGATTTGCCTTACGATCGTTTTGTGACCGAACAGATAGCAGGAGACTTACTGCAGGAGCCCCGACTTAATATTCAGAATGGCTGGAACGAGTCAATAATCGGAACCGGCTTTTGGCACCTTGGCGAAATGGTGCATTCGCCCGTCGATACTCGAAAGGATGAGACTGATCGTTTCGACAACATGATCGATGTCTTTTCCAAATCGTTCTTGGGGCTTACAGTCACGTGTGCTCGATGCCACGATCACAAGTTTGACGCGATTTCCACTGCCGACTATTACAGCTTGTACGGTTTTCTGCAAAGCTGCGACTTCCGTCAAATTCGCTTTCAAACGTGGGCTAGCGAAAGGACAGCCGCTCGAGAATTGGATACTCTGCGCAGCCAGCACGAACCCCTAACACGCCAAAATGTTCAGCAGTTTTTAAAGCAATTACTATCGCGACTACCCGAAAATGCAAACGCAATCGAGCCCTTGCAGGAGATTGCAAAGAAGGCTTTTGCGGCTCCGCTGCCACCGGAACATGCGTTGGTCCGAGTCGATTATCGAAGCAGCTCACTCGGACAGTGGTTCACGGATGGCGTGGCATTTGGTATGCGACCTCGACAAGCTGGCCAAATCAGTTTGGACTGCAGCAATCAACGGGTTGCAGTAGCGCCGTTTGCGTTGGCTGAGTTTGATTCGGCTTGGACGACAATGAGTTCGGACCACGGCCCCAAAATCAATTTGCTTTCGACGATTCCAGAAACGGCTTCGGCCGGTCGTGCGTTGATTACGCCAACATTCGAAGTCACCTCAGGCACGTTGTCTTATTTAATTCGAGGCAATTGCCAAGTTTTTGCAGTCGTTGATTCGCACCGTTTGGTAGCGGGCCCGCTTCACGGATCGACCATAGCAACTTTTGGCGGCGCTGACATCAACACCTTTCGCTGGGTAAGCCACGATTTGCAAAGGTATCGAGGCAAGCGAATTCACTTGGAGATCTGGCCGATCGAAAACTCGCCACTCATGGTCGCTCAAGTCATCGATGGAGCGCCACCACCCGCTGTAGAGTGGTCTGTCGAACAAGTTGCAAATCCTGCCAAAACCGAATTGGAACAAAAATTGGAATTGGTACAACGTGTCTTACTGGATGCACAGTCGCTGCTGGCGGGTGAGCCGGTATCTGAAAGTCACAGAGCAATGAGAGCGGCGGCGGCAACTGAGTGGTGCGTTGCAAATCGCGACTCGCTCGCATCGGAGTCGGTGAATGCGCTAAGCGGAATTCGCAATTGCTTGGCGGATTGGTGCCAAGTACAAAAATCGCTGATTGAACGATTACCCAATCAATCGATGACATGCCCCGGCATGGCCGACGGTAGCGGCGAGAACGATTTTGTGTTGGTCCGCGGTAACCACGAAAACCTGGGGGAGCCAGCTCCTCGCCGATTCCTTACAGCGTTTGGTGATAAACCACTGCCATCGGATATTGTAGGAAGCGGCCGCCTGTGGCTGGCCCAGCAAATAGCCGACTCAAAAAACCCGCAGCCTTCGCGCGTGATTGCGAATCGCGTTTGGCATCATTTGATTGGCCGCGGTATCGTTCCGACCGTCGATGATTTTGGTGTACTGGGCGAACGACCTTCGAATTTGGAATTATTGGATCACTTGGCCAATAAGTTGATTGAGCACGATTGGTCGGTCAAAGACTTGATGCGATCCATTGTCTTGTCGCAATCGTATCGACAATCGTCCACCCGAGATCAAGATGAAGAGCTGGATGCGCAAAATATTTGGCTGCATCGAGCAAACGTTAAGCGGATGGAGGGTGAGACCATTCGCGATAATTTACTCGCGAGCGCCGGTAGTCTCGATTTGCAGCAAGGCGGTTCTCCGGTCCCTGCCTACTTGACCGATTTCATGCAAGGTCGCGGTCGACCGGGCGGCAGCGGCCCGATGGACGGCAACGGTCGCCGTAGCATTTACTTGGCCGTTCGTCGTAATTTCCTTTCTCCGTTCATGCTGACTTTTGACACGCCAGCGCCATTCAGTGCCATGGGTCGGCGCAACCAATCGAATGTACCAGCCCAATCGTTAATTATGCTCAACGATGAGTTGGTTCGAGAAATGTCTCGTCGGTGGGCAGAACAGGTTTTGAAATCTCCGGGCACCGATGCAAGTCGTATCGACTCGATGTATCGATCTGCTTTTGCAAGAAGCCCGACGCAGCGAGAACTCGAAACGGCATTGAAATTTATTCGGTCAAGTATCGATCAACAGCTAAGCACTGAACAAGTGGCTTGGATGGAATTGGCGCACGTGATATTCACTGTCAAAGAGTTTGTTTTTTACTTTTAGATTTGTAGGCTTCCCGAATGCATTGCGGTCGATTTCAACCTGCTCCTTTTTCGCGTCGCGACATGTTACTGCGAACGGCCAACGGTTTTGGAGCCTTGGCGCTCGCCTCGCTTTTGCGTGAAAAGAGTTTTGGGGGTAAAGGCGCTTACGATCTTCAATTCCCACAACGCGCCAAGAGCGTCATCTTTTTGTATATGGATGGGGGACCTTCGCAAGTTGACACTTTCGACCCCAAGCCGTTGTTGACGAAACACAACGGCGAAGAACCAGGCAAACTATTTAGGGTCGAGCCAACACAATTCAATAATAACGGTCGCATGTTGGGTAGCCCTTGGCAATTTTCCAAGCATGGCGAAAGTGGTTTGGAGATCAGCACACTGTTTCCGCACGTCGCTCAGCACGCCGACAAACTGCTGGTTGTTCGGTCGATGACATCCAAGTTCCCGGAACATACTTTTGCAAATTATTTTTTGCATACGGGAAACGGTTTGCAAGGTCGCCCGAGTATGGGTTCGTGGATCACTTATGGATTAGGAAGCGAGTGCGATGAGCTGCCAGGCTTCGTTGTGCTTAATGGCGGTTTAATTCCACCTGGCGGCATCGATTGTTTTGGCTCGGGGTTCTTGCCTGCGTCCTATCAAGGATCGATACTGCGACCTTCGGGACAAGCACTCGCCAATGTCGAATCGCGTGACGCCGATCCTTCGTTTCAACGCCGACGCTTGGAATTATTGTCGGAATTGGACCGGCAAGTCATTGATCAGCGAGGGAATTTCGACCAAGTCGAATCGGCAATCGCGAACTATGAAATGGCTTTCCGTATGCAACAAGCGGTACCGCAGTTGACTGACATTGCCGATGAAACCCAAGGAACGCGTGAGTTGTACGGACTTGATGTGCCAAATGAACCAACGCGCATCTTCGCCCGCGAATGTTTACTTGCTCGAAGGCTGGTCGAGCGCGGTGTTCGTTTCATCGAGTTGACTTGCCCATCGGTGGGAACGGACCGATGGGACCAGCATAGCGGGTTGGTCGATGGCCATAACAGAAACGCACTTGCTGTGGATCAACCCATCGCGGGCTTGTTGGCGGATTTAGAGCAAAGAGGTTTGCTAGATTCCACGCTGGTAGTTTGGTCCGGAGAATTTGGCCGTACGCCATTTGCTCAAGGATCGGACGGGCGCGATCACAATCCATTTGCTTTTACGTGTTGGCTAGCAGGAGGAGGAACGCGCGGCGGGATGGCTTATGGTGAATCGGATGAGTTTGGGTACAAGGTTATTCGCGACCGCGTCGAAATGCACGACCTGCACGCTACGATGCTTTATCTGCTTGGCGTCGATCACACGAAATCCACATTCCGGTGGGGAGGTCGAGACATGCGGCTTACCGACGTTCACGGCAACATTATGCACGACTGGGTTGCTTAGGAGACCTGCACGATTACACGATTATCGGGGAAGCACCTCTATTCGCAGAGTCTGCTTGCAATAATGTGCAAGAACGCAAACTTCGCTACCTGCCAATTTCCTCGGAATTGGCTGCCTATTGTCGGCGAAATTGTGCATCGCCTAGCATTATGGGGGTTTCGAGGTTGACTTTCGACCTGCGCGAACACAAGAATAGAAGTAGAAGTTTGGCACCCATTGGAAAATTGGGGCCCGGAGCTGATCATTATCCACGCGTAAGGATTCGCAAGGCTATGTTTAATCGGCATCTTTTTTGTTGGCTTGTCCTCACGGGCATTTGCCCTTTCGCTGGCGCTCAAGAGTCTTTTTCTTCAACACCGCTATCGCCTCCATCGCGATGGGTTGATCCTCGCGGCATTTATGGCAGTCTCGTGATAGTCGGTGGCGGCAATATGCCCCAAGAAGTCATCGACCTGTTTCGCGAAAAGGCTGGCGGCGAAAATGCCAAGCTTGTTGTTATCCCGACGGCTAAGGAAGATGCGGACGACCCAAATTTTATTCATTCATTGAAGCTTGCTTGGCAGATGCGAAACATGCCTGCCCCTGTGGTCCTTCACACTCGCCAACGCGACCAAGCAAACGATCCCGACTTCGTCAAGCCTCTTCTAGAAGCCACCGCAGTTTGGATTGATGGGGGTATTCAACAGAGGCTCAGTGAATCCTACGTGGATACGTTGGTGGAGCGGGCGATTAAGAATGTGCTTCGGCGCGGCGGCGTCGTGGGCGGAACATCGGCAGGCGCCGCTATTCAATCCAAGACAATGATTGTCGAAGGTCGACAAAAAGCTCGGATCGGCCGAGGCTTTGATCTTCTACCAGGCAGTATCGTCGATCAGCATTTTACGGAACGTCGACGAATCGATCGATTGTCGGATGCGATTGATCAAAACCCTCATTTGTTCGGTGTTGGCATTGATGAATCGACTGCGTTGGTGGTTGAAGGTCGGTCCATGCGTGTCGTTGGCAAATCGCATGTCACCATTTGCCACGCTCCATCCGCAACACAAGATGCGATCCGCGTCCTGATGACTTCGAATGACCCACCAAAAGACTTGCCAAACCTGCGCCGCGAAGCTCGACAGAGAACGGTATCATCGGCAGATCATAAGAAACCGATTGTGCCCAGTGTCGATTGTGGCAGTTTGATGTTGGTTGGCGGAGGTGTAATGACAAGCGAACTCGCATCGCAATTTGTTCAATTGGCCGGGGGTATTCACTCTCCAATCGTCATATTACCAACTTCATCTGAAGAAGCGGAGCTGGAAGTTTACGAGTACTTGATGGCGGCCGGCGCAACGGATGTTGTCGTAATGCCACAAAGCCGGTGGCAGGATGAGAACGATGCGACTTTGTTGGCAACGTTGCGCAATGCCAAGGGCATTTGGTTCGATGGCGAACGTCCATGGCATTTCTGCGAAGCCTATGAAGATTCACCTGTCTTGAGTGTCCTACGTGATTGTCTCGACGACGGTGGAGTTATCGGCGGAACTTCGGCGGGTGCTTCCTTGTTGGGAGAATATCTGGTGCGAGGAGAATTGCTCGAACCTGAAGCATCCGAAACGAACGGCATTAAGGCGGGTTTTGGTTTGCTACCGGGAGTAACGGTAGACCGTCGGCTCTTGCCCCGCGACGCGTTGTCCGGCCTAGAAAGTTTTGCGCAATTCCTACCACAATGTTGGGGAATTGGTTTAGATGAATCGACGGCGATGATCGTTCGCGGCACCAAAGCACGCATTGCGGGAAAGAAGGAAGTTCGAATTTATCGCCCAACTGCGGATGAGTCACCGGACCCAATTATTTTGACCGATGGCGAAGCCTTTGACTTTCAACGCCATGAGAAAATCAATGTTGCCGACTTCGATGTCCGCGAATTCGTTCGCTGAAATCAATGATAGACCAGCGAAATTCTGGAGGTCCACTACCAGATCAGTGTTCTGTGATCTTTGATGAAGGTCAGGTAACGGGCAAGCGGTGTGGGAATCGGTTTGGCTACGAACGCCCTCGACTCGATCGCAATTTCGCCGTTCTCTTTCTCGTCGCGTCAGCAATGTGGGGGATAGCTTTCCCATTTAACAATTCGGGATCGCGAATAGTTCTCGCAATTGTGGAGTTGACGTACTTGTTTGGATGCCCGAGAACTCGCCAATCGACACTTTGGGTATCCTGCTGCCTCTACCTGCCTTGGCTGTGGGTTTTCTTGCCAAGTAAATTTTTTACGGAAGTCGGTAATTCTGGGCTTACAGTCAATTTCTTCGATTTACTCGGGATTTTTGCGACGAAACTGCTGTTCCCTTCGTTATCAGTCGACCTTCGATCCAATGTAACGTCGGTTGCAGTCTCAGTAGCGGCATTTCTAATACCGGTCACCATTGCTAGAATTCATAGCCATTATCGGGCGCCTTTGGGAACAATAATTGCCCTAATGGCTTGTGCTGCCAGTTACGGGATGTTCGTTTGCATAGCGAATTAGCCCATTACATGGCGACGGACTTCGATCTCCGAGCACGAAATACTTGTCGAAACTACTTGTCCTTCTATTCGCTTCGCATCGTTGATTTTCGTTTTGAAAGTGTTCGCATTTATGACCGAATTGGTACTGACTGAATCGTTATTACCAGGCCTGACGCTGGTGACGTTGAATCGACCTGAACGTCGAAATGCCTTGTCCATCGCTTTGCTCGACACCCTGTGTGATTCCGTTGAGCGGTTGGCTACCGACCCTTCGAATCGCGTGATCATTCTTCAAGCAGCGGGTCCCGTTTTTTCGGCAGGACTGGATCTCAAGGAGGCTTCCGATCCATCGCTTGTGCAGCGTTCTGCTGCTTGCGTCGAGCGAGCACTCAACTTGATGCGGGAAACGCCGCTGGTGACCATCGCGGCAGTTCGAGGGGGAGCGTTTGCCGGTGGTGCTGGATTGATGGCGGCATGCGATATGGCAGTGGGATCGACGGACGTCTCAATTGGTTTTCCTGAAGCCCGTCGGGGACTATTGCCAGCGTTGATCTGTGGCGTGCTTAAATCCAAAGTCCGCGAAGGAGATCTTCGCGAGTTATTCTTAGTTGGAAACCCTATCGGCGCCGAAAAGGCCGAGCAGATCGGGCTATTTCAACGAATCGTTGCCTCCGAACAAGTTCTCGCCGAAGCTACCGCCTTGGCTGTGTCCGTCCTGCAGGGCGGTCCCGAAACCATCCGACAAACCAAACTATTATTGAATCATACTTTTCGGTCAGACGATGACCATTCTTCTTTAATCGACGTCCACTTGCAGGCGCGATACAGTAAAGAGGCTCGAGAGGGATTAGCGGCTTTCCTAGAGAAACGCAATCCTTACTGGACCTCTGGAATTCAAAACTAAGGGATCAACTCCATGAGCACAACCACACAATCCGAACGCCTCGCCGAACGCGAAAAACAAATCAAACAGGCCGAAGAGATATTGTCGTCCTTCCGTGAACAGATGGGCGTTGCCAAAGGTCTCTATTGGGGCAAACTCGTTTCCGATTGGATTTTTCCTTATCCCCAATTTACCCCGCAGCAAAAATCCGACGTCGATTCCGCCGTGAAAGAACTGACACAGTTTTGTGACTCCAGTTTGGATCCAACCGATATCGATCGCAAAGCGGACATTCCGCAAAGCGTAATAAGTGGGCTTGCTCATCTCGGTATTTTGGGGATGACAGCTCCCAAGGAGATTGGTGGCCGTGGATTCACACAGATGGGATATTGCAAACTGCTCGAAGTAATCGGCGGCCGTTGCAGCTCGACGTCGATCTTTGTCAACGCACATCACTCGATTGGCATGCGAGGTCTGCTGTTGTTTGGAAGCGAAGAGCAAAAACGTAAATGGCTGCCAGACATGGTCTCGGGCGACAAGATCGGCGCGTTCGCATTAACCGAAGTAAACGCTGGCTCGGACGCAGCCAATGTTCAAACGCAAGCTACCTTGAGCGAGGATGGTTCACACTACATTCTTAATGGCGAAAAAAGGTATATCACCAATGGCGCCATTTCCGATGTGCTAACCGTCATGGCACGCACACCCGTTCCTGGAAAAGACACGACGTCCATTACTGCATTTTTGGTAACTCCGGATATGCCAGGTTTTCGCGTTGTCGAAGCTCGCATGGAAAAAGTAGGGATTCGCGGTACTGCGACAGCGCGGCTTGCCTTTGAAAATATGCGTGTGCCTAAGGAAAACATCCTCGGCCCATTAGGAAAGGGACTTAAGGTTGCTTTAACGGTCCTCGATTTTGGTCGTACGACCTTTGGCGCGTGCTGTACCGGTGCGGCCAAAACGTGTTTGCAAATGGCGATCAAGCACGCGAAATCGAGACGCCAGTTCAATCGCACACTTGCCGAATTTGAATTGGTCCAGCAAAAAATTGCTCGCATGGCGGCGTGGACGTACGCCATGGAGGCCATGACGACTGTGACGGCCGGGTTGATCGACCGAGGCCTAGAAGATTACATGCTGGAAACGGCGATGCTCAAAGTTTGGAGTACCGAACGATTGTGGACGATCGTCAACGAAGCTTTTCAAATTCACGGCGGTTCCGCTTATTTTACAGACAATCCGCTCGAACGAATGCTTCGCGATCACCGCATCAACCAAATCGGTGAAGGTGCTAACGAAGTGCTCATGTCGTTTATCTGCATGGCCGGAATGCGCGGACCGGCTCTTCGGCTAAAGGATGTTTATGATTCCTTGAAGAAGCCTTGGTCGGCCGTTGGCAAGATCAACAAACTTGCCATGGATTGGACGAGCATGCAATTCACGTCGCCAACCGTGCCAATTCGATCCCCGGAACTACAGTCGTTTGCGGGTCGTATCGGTACGTTGGTGGGTCGATTTGGAAATCACGTTCAGAAGACGATCTTCCGTCATCGCGAGGAAGTCATCGAACGACAATTGCAACACGAAAAGATATCGTGGGCTGCTATGGAGTTGTATGCATCGCTCTGCACGCTCAGCCGGTGGGACGCCGAACTAGTCGGGGGCAATACATCTAACAATGCCATCGCAACCGCGTTTTTGGAGTCGTCGATTCGCCTCATTAACCGCAACCTTACGGATCTGACGGACAACGACGACGAATCGTTGATGGCAGCAGCAAAGGCCACGTTGGCTTAGCAAATTGCCCACTCGATTTAGCCAAGAATCCCGAACCTTGTAGGAGACAATTCCTTCCACAAGGTATGTTTTCGAGCGAGCCAAAGACTCGACTTACGCGATGTATTTTACTTGGCGGACATGCGTAGCGCACCGTCTAGACGGATAGTGCAACCGTTCAGCATTCGATTTTCAAAAATGTGTTCTACCGTTGCAGCAAACTCGTCTGGATTGCCAAGACGATTGGGAAACGGAGTCTGATCGATCAAGGATTGGCGGACTTTATCGGGTGCGACCTGCATCATGGGCGTTTCAAAAACACCAGGTGCAATACTGACAACGCGGATTCCATGGCGAGCCAAATCGCGCGCAAGCGGCAAAGTCAACGAAGCGATTCCGCCTTTCGAAGCAGAATACGAAGCCTGACCGATTTGCCCGTCAAAGGCCGCCACCGACGCTGTCATGACGACGACGCCCCGTTCTCCATCTTCGTCGGGCGATTGCCTCGACATAGCCTCTGCAGCCAATCGTACGACGTTGTACGCGCCTATTAAGTTAACATCAATGACGCGTCGAAAGGCCGCAAGGGACGCGGGACCTTCGCGACCCAACACCCTTTCGGCATGCAATATCCCCGCACAAACGATCACGCCCGACAGACCGCCAAATTCAGCGACCGCAGTGTTCACAGCCGATTGCACGTCCGCTTCTTGAGTGACATCTGTTCGCACAAATCGGACTCGCGAAGCAACTTCACTTGGCAGTTCGTTTCGAGGAGGCAGCAAATCCGCAATAACCACATTCGCTCCAAGCGAAGCAAATCGCAAGCAACAGGCCGCGCCTAGCCCCGAGCTACCGCCCGATATGAGGACCGTCGTGTTCTCTAATTTCATTTGTTTATCCCATCGAAATGTTTCTTAGACAATCAAGCCATCTCAGTCTTGGCTACTTCCTGAAGTCCCAATTCCTCGATCGCCACATCGCGAATTTTGTATTTTTGAATCTTACCGGTCACTGTGGTTGGAAAGCCGTCGACAAATTTCCAATAGTGCGGAACCTTAAAGTGAGCTAACTTGGCTCGACAAAAGGCAACGAGTTCCTCTGGCGACGCCGCACATCCCGATCGAAGCTTGACCCAGGCCAAAACCTCTTCCCCGAATTTTCGGTCGGGCACCCCAACGATCTGTACGTCTTCGACAGACGGATGCTCATACAACCGTTCTTCAATTTCGCGTGGATAGATATTTTCACCACCACGAATAATCAAGTCACGCAGTCGTCCGGTGATCCGAAAGTATCCGTTCGGTTCTCTTAAAGCCAAATCCCCTGTATGCAACCAACCCTCTCGATCAATCGCCTCGGTCGTTTTTCCCGACATATTATAGTATCCGATCATCACGTTATGCCCACGACAACACAGCTCTCCCGGTCGTAAGTCCGGCAAATCATTACCGGTTTCCGGGTCAACAATTTTCACTTCAACGTGTGGTAAAGCTCGACCAACCGTGCCCACACGCAATTCGATTGGATCATCTGTTCGCGTTTGCGTGATGAGCGGGGACGCTTCGGTTTGGCCATAGCCGATAGTAATTTGCGAAGCGCCCATGTCATTCGTCACGCGTTTCATCAACTCGATCGGGCAGGGGCTACCGGCCATGATTCCGGTTCTTAGCGATTTCAGATTTCGTTTCGCATAATCGTCGTGTTCCAACATCGCGATGAACATCGTTGGAACTCCGTAAAGGGAAGTGCATCTCTCCTCTGCAATGGCTTTCAGAGCGGCCCCTGCTTGAAAACTTTCGGCAGGAAAAATCATCGCGGCACCCGATACGATCGAGCACAGCGTTCCTAAAACGCAGCCAAAGCAATGATACAAAGGAACAGGTATGCAGATTCGATCCGCCGAAGTATATCGCTGACTAGCCCCGGCATAGTATGCATTCAAGAGTACGTTACGATGGGACAAGGTGGCTCCCTTGGGAAATCCCGTGGTACCCGAAGTGTATTGAATATTGACCGCATCGTGGTTGCCAATATTTGCTTCCACGCGGTGCAACTCTTCCTGGGTGACTTTGTCACATTGAGATTGCAAATCAGCAAACGACATCATCCCACGAGGTGTTTGACCTCTAAGGGAAATCACCCATCGAAGCTTAGGGAATTCGTTACTGGATAGCGAGCCCGGTGGACTACCTATGATTTCTGGGCATGCTTCGTTGAGGGACGCGACGTAATCGGTCGATTTAAACGTGTCTACTAAAGCGATACCTTTCAGGTCCGCTTGGCGCATGACATAAGCCAACTCGTTTGTTCGATAGGAGGGATTGATCGTCACCAATACCACGCCGATTCGCGCGGTCGCAAACTGTAGCAATACCCACTCAGGGACGTTTGTAGCCCAAACACCAAAATGATCACCTGGTTTGAAACCTATTGCTACCAAAGCTCTCGCAACTTGGTCTACTTGGAAATCCAATTCCGCCCAGCTCAAGCGTATTCCTAATTGGCAGAAGACAAAGGCTTCTTGCGTCGGAAATTTGCTGGCCGTTTCACGCAGGACTTGCCCAACGGTTAGCTTGTCCAACCAAGGCATTTCGGAATCGATGGGATTGTTCAATCCTGAAACTTGGCGCGGTTTACTCGAATCCATGCTGCATGCTCCAGGTATGCTTAAGTTTGTGGACCATCGCCATCGACAGGCATTGCCAATAAGGCTTGCGCCAATGCCTTTCCCTGAGCATCGTTTCTAAGCCCGCGTCGAAGTATGCCTCGCAGGACAAAATTCATCGCATGCATGTTCGGCAGTTCAAATCGCTCCACCGATTCCACTCCGATCGATAGAAAATATTCGTGTACTCGTTGAGGCGTTAGCCAAGTTTGAAGCCAGCCGAAATACTCTGGCCGCCGAGCGATGATGCCGATATTTGCTCCCGTCCCTTTGTCGCCAGATCTTCCAAATGCAAATAAATTCAAGTCGCGTCGGCTTGAGGTGGCAACAACCGTTTGCACTGCGTTGCTCGACTCGCTGCTCTCGCTTGCCAAGGCCAAGCGATTTGTATTTGGCGATGCAGCTGGGACCGAACCCGATTGTTGCGTCGTTAACAAATCCAGTTTGTACGGAGCCAAATTCGCTTCGATCAAACAAGGCCAATAGCGGAAAATAGAATGTACATTCGGTCGACCTTCGGCATACCCCGTCGTTCCCTGCGGTCCGGCCGTAACGAGCGGGATCATCTCGCGGGCAAACCGATCGACACTTTCGCGCGTATCTGATTCGACGGCGATGCGCAGAACGGATTCGTACGCATCGGTCGATTGGCAATCCTCGGGTAAAACGGGAACACTGTCGCCGCTACCAAGACACTCGACCAGGGAATCGCGATACGTGTATCCCATTTCTGACAAGCGTTGCAGTACGATATTCCCGCAATGTCTTGCTTTGGAGACCGCCTGGGGACCAAAGATTGTGAGCATTCCAGCGGCGCGATAACCATCGCGGTACGTCGCGCTTACCTTCAGCGTACTCGGACAAGGACCACCTAGCGCACCGTTCACGCGGACACGATTATCTGCGACTTGCTCTACGACCAAATCGTGAAAGGAAACTCGCACGTCTGGACTCAAATAGTGACTTGGATCACCGATCTCGTAGACCAACTGTTCCTTGACCGTCTCTGGGGTAACTCGCCCACCGGATCGTTGTGGTTTGGTTACGATACAATCGCCCTGTTCGTCCACTTCGATGATAGGAAATCCCATATGGGTCGGGTCGGGAACAGACAACCAATCCGTCGATATCCCGCCGGTAACATGGGTACCACACTCGATCAAATGTCCGGCTACTGTCGCTCCAGCCAATCGGTTCCAGTCATCTGCGGCCCATTGAAATTCAAAAATGCAAGGTGCGACCACAAGCGATGGATCGGCCACCCGACCTGTAATCACGATGTCCGCACCTTGCCGTAATGCGTCAACAATGCCTGCCGCGCCTAAGTAGGCATTGGCGGTTACCAATCGATCCGCGATGGACTGCAACTCAACGCCAGAATCTAGATTGCGAAATCGCGCGGCATCCCTATTGGATTGTAGAACCGCCAGCACGTCATCTCCGCTGACGACTCCGATTTTCATCGAGCGACAACCGGACTTCTCAAGAACCGCCGCGCAAGCTTTCGCGCAGCCCATCGGATTCAATCCACCCGCGTTTACCACCAATCGACATCGTCCCCCTCCGGCCCAGTAGGGTGACAGAGCACGTACCACTTCGACAAAGTCCCTTGGATACCCGAGTTCCGGTTCGCGTTCTCGCTGGGTTGCAAGAATTGACATGGAAACTTCGGCAAGGTAGTCCATGGTCAAATAATCAAGGTCCGGTTCCAGCGCGAGCAATTCCGCAGCAGCATCGCCGCGATCACCCCAAAACGCTTGTGCATTACCGATTCGAATGGATCGTTTCAAACTTGAAGTACTCCCGTTTTGTAGTCAGCTATTTTTTCGCGAGGTGCAATCTCGAGAATCGAGCTTAACCACTTCCGCGTTTCTGTGGGAGCGATAATCGCATCCACCCAGCCACGCGCTGCACCATAACGTATGTCGGTTTGCTGATCGTATTGCGTACGAACCGTATTTCGCAATTCTGCGATTTCCTCGGGCGACAACTTCTTGCCGTTCTTTTCAGCGTCTCGCAATCGCAACGTAAGCAACGTATCGGCCGCTTGATTGCCGCCCATCACCGCGTACCGCGCGTTCGGCCAAGCGATGATTGGCGCTGGGTCGTAGGCTTTTCCGCACATTGCGTAATTTCCTGCTCCAAAAGAACTGCCCGTGATGACAGTGATCTTCGGAACAACCGCATTGCTCATTGCATTGACGAGCTTGGCACCGGAACGAATGATGCCAGATTGTTCGGCTTGTTTGCCTACCATGAATCCTTGAACGTCCTGTACGAAAATGAGAGGCACGCTCGTCTGGTTACAGTCCATCACGAATCGAGCAGCTTTCTCCACGGAATCGGGATAGAGCACACCACCGATTTGAATTTCGCCTTTTGCCGAGTGGGACCGGCAGCGTTGGTTAGCGACAATCCCCGCAGGCCTACCATCAATTCGAACGTAAGCCGTCACGATCGTTCGCCCGTAGTCAGGTTTATATTCTTCAACCGAGTCAGCATCGACTAAACAAGCCATTACGTCCCGAACATCGTATTCACCCCGACCATCTGCCGGAACCAACTTGTAAAGTTCACCAGCATCTCGGGCAGGAGGCTTTCCCGCTGCTGAACACGTGCGTTCCGGCAACAGACCAACCAATGTACGCAGCCGTTCCAAACAAGACCGATCGTCCTTCTCGTGAAAGTCCGCAGTGCCGCTAATTTCGGCGTGCATCCGCGCACCGCCCAATTCTTCCGGATCAACGATTTGACCAATGGCAGCCTTGACGAGTGCCGGCCCCGCCAAACACATTTGGCTGCCTTCGGTCATCAATATCTTGTCGCACAGCACAGGCAGATAAGCCCCCCCCGCAATGCAGTTCCCCATCACGGCCGAGTATTGAGGGATGCCGGCGGCCGACAATACGGAGTTGTTTCGGAAGATGCGACCAAAGTCGTCCTCATCTGGGAAAATCTCGTCTTGTAAAGGCAAGAAAACGCCTGCGGAGTCGACCAAGTAAACGAGCGGTAGTCGCAATTGAAAAGCAACCTTTTGGGCTCGCAGCACTTTCTTGATTGACTGAGGGAACATCGCACCTGCTTTTACGGTTGCATCATTGGCCACCACCATGCAAGCGTGGCCGCTCACCCAACCGATACCGCAAACAACACCTGCCGCAGGTACTTCTCCCCATTCACGGTACATACCCCACGCCGCCCATAAACCCATTTCCAGGAACGGTCGATCTGGATCAAGCAAAGTTACCAGTCGTTCGCGAACCGGCATGCGCCCTAATTTGCGCTGACGCTCTTGACCAGCCGCGCCACCGCCTTGAATCAAGACTTGTTCTTGCTTGGCGATATCTTCCGTCAATTCAAGCAATACAGACACGCTTGCTCCTTCGGGCCTTTTCACGGGCCACCATCAGTTTCTGTTTCTTCAATTCCAGCTTTTTAATTCTGGTTGGCCGTCAAAACAAATTGAATTTTGAATGCCGAATCAAAACATTCGGTCGCGTCAAGGAATTATTACGAAACTTGCTTGGAATGGAATCATTAAAGATGAGAGAGGATTCTCGATTGGGTGAAAATCCACTCCCAATCGCTCGATAGATTGTAACGCTGAAAATGAAGCGATGGAACACGACACAAAATAGGATGCCAACAACAGATTGCTTATTTATGAATCCAAAATTGAATGCCAAGAAATATCGACTAGTCCAGCGAAAGAAGGTACGGACAAACAATGAATTGTCCTTAGGAGTCAAAGCGACGGCGTACTTGCGAATTCACTTCCCCTGTTGTTTATTTTCTTTCCAACGGCGACCTCTCACATAGAACCAATCACTTGTTCCCTTGCAAACATCCTTCGCTTACCAAGTTTTCAGATGATGGGCGAAAGACTCGTCCTTACAGGATCGATTCTGAACAGTTCTCTCAGGAAATGGTCGACTTAATCAACTTTCTCAAACCGATAACCAGCGCCGTATACGGTTTGGATAATGCGAGGGGATTTTGGATTTCGTTCGATGCGGCCACGAAGTTGACTGACCATTTGGTCGAGAGTGCGGCTGTTGGGGATGTGCGAGTAGCCCCAACAAACGTTGAATATCAACTCCCGGGTAATGACTTCGCCGGGTCGCTCGTACAACAATTGCAGTAGCTGCAGCTCGCGGGTCGTAAGATCAAACGTTTGTTTATCGCGAACGGCTCGTAATTGCCGAGGAAAGACAACCAGTCCATCCATTTCAAAGGAATCCTCGACCGTGACCGCCGAGTTGGATCGAGCGCCGAAACATCGGCGGGCGACGGCATGGATACGTGCCAAAACTTCTTGGCATCCAAACGGTTTGACGATGTAATCGTCACCACCCAGTTCTAGCCCCAGGACTTTATCGATTTGTTCGGACTTGGCAGTAATGAAAATAATCGGCAAGTCGGCACGCGAAGCGCGGAACTCGCGACATAATTCAAAACCGCTTCGGCCTGGCATCATAACATCCAGGCAAACTAGGTCCGGTTGGAATTGGGCGTACAATTGAACCGCTTGATCGCCGTTGGAAGCAGCCGCACACTCGTGACCGTCGCCGGTGAGCAATTCGTGAAGCGCGGCGCGGGTGTGGGTGTCGTCTTCGGCAATTAGAATTTTCAAACGCATCGGCTTACTTCCCTTGTTGATCCTGATGAATTGCTAACCGTACCCGAAAACTCGAACCTTGAGCAACATCCAAGGCGACGACCTCGCCTCCATGTCTTTTTGCTGCGGATTGGGCGATGGTCAAGCCAAGGCCTGTTCCCGACGGCGCTGTGATTGAGTCGTCTAATCGAACGTACGGTTTGAAAACTCGCCGTCGATTTCGTACTGAAATCCCGGGCCCGCAATCACTAACGGTAACCAACAAATCGTTGCCTTCGACAGAGGATTGAATGTCCAGCGCGCGGCCGTTGGCTGCATATTTCTCGACGTTGTTGATTAGATTTACTAAGATTTGTTCTAGAATATCCGGATCGAACAACACAGCTTGGCTGGCGGCCAATTTTGTGCTGACTTGGATTTGGGCGTTCGCCAAGGAGGGTGCGAATTGAATCAGAACTTGCTGGATAATGCTGTCCGGAATCGCCGATTGATAACGCGGAGGGCGTGCTTTGCTTTTTCCTTGTACAAATTCCAGAACCCCAGAAATCAGACGCGACAACCGTTTGCTTTCTGCGTCGATCACGTTTAGCCGTTCCGAAACGCGTTTCAGATGCTCTGAGTCCAATCGTTCCAAATCAAGTCGCGCCATTTCCGAATACAAACGGATATTGGTAAGGGGCGTGCGTAGCTCATGAGAGACTTGACTAGCAAAACTTACGTGTTGGCGAGCTATTCGAAGCTGCCGGGCCGTCGAGCTAATGACATAACCGCCAACTGCAAGCAGCACGAGCCCCAGCGATGCCAAGGATGCAATCAACGGAATCGACTCCGCCCATGTATGACGACCAATTGGTTCAACTGGAAGATATTTTAGCCGCCATGACGCAAGGGGTGGGGCGAGTGGAATGGATGCAAGCGGCGTCAGCGTTTTTTCGGCCTCCAATCCCCACTGATATATTGCATAACCATTCGCATCGTCGAGGATCGTAGTTCCCATCTGAATCTCGCGTGAACCTAAGCGTGCATCGGGGAGGGCGGCAATGATCTCGGACATCCAACGCGATCGTTCAAGCAATATTCCCATGGCGAAACCATCATCCGTTGTGCGCCATAAGACCAATTGTAATCCTTGATCGATATACCAATCTTGCCAAGGCGTTTGCGAAAACGAATTCTGACTTGGCTCGGTAAGAAGCGATTGGGATTTCGTGGGCTTTGCTGATTGGACTGGGGTGGGGGACAATGATTGCGATTGCATTCGGCCAACGTTTGCTGTCTGGACCGCGGCGGCGGCAGGCAGAGCAGGGCGTTGTCGAGCCAGTTGGAGCAGGTCGTTATAGAGAGCTGTCTTGGTTGGTTCGCCGCCGACAGGAGGCTGCGGATAGAGCAACTGCCCACGCGGGGAAACCCATAATGTGCTGCGCACATATGGGTTATTGCGTTCCAGGTCTTGTAAGTCCTCTGGCGTTTGCGAAATTTCGGCCAGTCTCGTCTGCAACTGTCGCTGAATATTGGCAAGTTGCATATCGATTACATTGGACAGCTCCCCCAGTCGTGACTCTGCTAGCGATCTTACCTGCCGATCCGCTTCGTCACGCTGCTCGCGTACGGCGACCATTCCAATCCAGCCTAACAAGGCGAGTGGCGCGACGATAAGTAACAACATTGCAAAGGTAGTTCTTAAAGGCATAGCAGCGGAAGTATGAGGCGGCGAAAGTACCGGGCTGCGGGCTTCGGGTGTCAGCCTTATGCCGTTCACCTCATTCCTTACTTCTTATTCTTTCCGGTTTCTCCGTAAGATTGTTGGTTGGTAACTTGACTCTGGTATTCTCGCATCCGTTTTCTGTTGACGTTCCAGTTACCCATATCGCCAACTTGTTCGGACTGCAGTTTGTTGATCGTGCAACCAAGTTCGATGTCTGGGCAAGCGAAATTGTTGATCTTGCAAATAATCGAGACGCGGCCAAGCTCGGCGGAATTGAGCGCAAGCAATTTTTTTGCCTCTTCAATTTTGCCCGAGTCGCGCAAAGCCGTCGCTTCGCGATTTCGCTCAGCAGCAAGTTGCAGGGCGCTGAACGCGAGCGCCTCGACGTTTGTATCGGCTTCGACTTTTTCTTTACTATCGCTGAACCGGACGTTGACTTGACTGGCCAATCGATCTTTGGTTTGCGTGTGCATGTTGCGATAGGAAACGTTGACGTCACCGACCAACCTTTCGGAATTGTTTTCGCCCGAAGTCATCTCGACTTCAAGGATGAAGTATCGTTCTTGGCGAGCGTACAATTGGCCAAGAACCCAGCGGACCTGTTGGCCATGAATATCGGCGGGTGTGCCAAGCATACGAACCGGGCGCATCTCTGGGCTCAAATGAATCTTCAGTTCAATATCGGAAGCGACAACGCTTAGCAAGTCATCAAATTCATTGTTGAAGACCGCAATTAGATTATCGGCATTCTCAATAAAGACGTGGTTACCACTGGACGCTGCGGCTAGGCTGGTCATTAAGTCTTCGTTATATCCAGTGCCCAATCCCAGGGTGCTCACGCTGACACCTTCTTTCAGTAACGCTTGTCCAAGTTGTTCAAGCTCGGCAGGCGACGAGGGACCGACATTCGCAAGTCCATCGCTCAACAGAATGACACGATTGACGTGTTTTTCGTCTAGGAATTTTCGGACTTCAGCGGCACCTTTACTCACACCTGCAAACAAGGCCGTATTGCCGCTGGCTTGAATGTTTTCGATTGCTGCCCGAATACTCTCTCGATCGCTAGCTCGAGTCGCTGGAACCAGCACGGTCACATTGTGGTCATAGACAATGACGGAGACTATGTCATTATCTCGCAAACGATCGATTGCGGCCAAAGCAGCTTTCTTTGCTTGCTCAATTTTCTCGCCGGACATCGACCCGCTTTTGTCCATCACGATTGCTACATTAACTGGCGTGCGTTTTTCGTTTGCAGCCAGATCGAATCCGTTCAGTTTGACTTTGAGGTAGTTCGTCTGTTTCTCGCCGACCAGCATCGTTGGCTGGGCGAGTGACACGTCGAGGCTAATCTGCTCAGCTCGCGCGGCTGGCGATATAATCTCGCTCGTGGTAGCCGTAAAGCCTACCAAACAAACCATGGTCATCCGCAAAAATACGTTTCTCATCATGCTTACTCCATTACCAAGAGGAAAGCAGTTTGGCTCGGCGTGAACCAATAACAACTGCAACAGTTGTATTTCACCTGATCGAGCTTAACAGATGGTTTGTTTCTGTTCAGATAATTGTAAAAGAAATGTTAGACTCGGATTGGGCGGTTTTCCACGCGTCAATTCGGCGGATTTTCGAAGCCTATCCAGGAATTAAGGCCTGATCCAAGTCGGCGATGAGGTCATCGCAATCTTCCAAGCCAACGGAAATTCGGATGAGCGAGTCGGCAATGCCAAACTTGGCTCGAGCCGCCGCATCGTAACTCGCGTGGGACATGGAGGCGGGCTGTTCGATGAGCGATTCGACAGCTCCCAAACTAACGGCCAATCCAAATAGCTTGGTCGATTGGCAGATGCGTTTAGTCTCGGCAAAGTCGCCTTGGACTTCAAACGAGATCATCGCGCCGAATAGTCCGTTCATTTGACGACGGGCCAATTCGTGCTGAGGATGTTCCGGCAGACCGGGGTACAGGACACGTTTCACTGCAGGATGCTGCTTTAACCATTCGGCGATGCGTTGGGCAGAACGGCATTGCTCGCGCATACGGATGTCGAGCGTTTTCAATCCTCTGGCAAGCAGAAAAGATTCGAGTGGGCCAAGGACAGCGCCGGTAGCATTCTGAACGAAGTACAACTGCCGATGCAATTCCGGGTCTCTCGACACGAGAACGCCGGCCAAGCAATCACTATGACCACCCAAGTACTTTGTGGCCGAATGCATGCAGATGTCCGCGCCTAGTTCTAAGGGACGCACGAGGACTGGCGAAGCAAAGGTACTATCGACGCCCAGGATTGCTCCATGCCTACGAGTTAGTTCCGCAACGGCGGAGATGTCCGCGATCGTCATTTGCGGGTTACCTACCGACTCGATCCATACCATCTTGGTATTGGACTGAATCGCAGCGGCGACGGAGTCAAGTTCATGAGCGTGACAGAGCGTCACTTGAATGCCGCTGCGATTACAAATCTTGTGAAGCAACCGAAACGTGCCGCCGTAGATATCGCTACCTGCAACAATATGGTCACCGGAATTAAGGAGCATGGTCGCGCAGTGTGTTGCCGCCATCCCCGATGCAAAAGCCAGTGCGGCACAACCACCTTCGAGATCGGCAATCGTGCGTTCAACATTTGCACGCGTGGGGGAACCGCTGCGTGAATAATCGAACTTGCCCCATTCGCCTGCAGCGGGCTGAATGAAGGTGGACGCCAAATAGAGTGGCGGGACGACGGCACCCGTCGCAGGATCGGGTTCGTTCCCCACGTGGATTGCTCGGGTTCGAAATTTCATTGTTCCAGCGCCTGCCTAAGATCGTCGATAAGATCGGCCGTGTCTTCGATTCCACATGCCATACGAATCATGTTGTCATCAATTCCAAAGCGGCGTCGATCTTCGGGAGTGTAGTTAAAGTAACTCATGACCATCGGCTGTTCGATCAGCGATTCGACGCCACCCAAACTGGGCCCGATGCGAGGAATTTTTACTGAGTCGATTATCTTTGCTGTTTGCTCCCAGGTGGCATCCTTGACCAAGAACGTAATCAAACCACCATATCCGTGCATCGTGCGTTTGGCGATTTCATGCGTGGGATGCGACGACAAGCCAGGATAAAAAACGCGTCCCACGCGAGGATGCGATTCGAGGAACTCCGCAATCGCTTGTCCGTTTGCGTTGTGGCGTTGCATGCGAAGACCAAAAGTCTTTAATCCGCGTTCGAGCAAATAGAGATTGTGCGGGGAATTGATTCCACCCATAATCCCTCGCAGATTGCGGACGGATTCCAGTTTTTCCATGTCTCCGATGATAACGCCAGCCAACAAGTCGTTGTGGCCTCCCAGGTACTTCGTTGCGGAGTGCAAAACGTAATCAACACCGAACGTCAAGGGACGCACATTGAACGGTGTCGCTAAAGTCGCGTCGATCAAAGTTTCGACTTGATGTTTTTTACCTAAATCGGCAAATTGCTCGAGGTCAATTACGGTGAGGTGAGGGTTGGTCGGTGACTCGCTGACAAGCATTTTGGTTCGGGGCGTGATGGCCGATTCCATGGCATCGAAGTCGCCGGTTTTGACTTGACGAGTGACGACGCCAAAACGCGACAAGTGCTTGAAACAAAATTCCCGGCTTCGGTGATAACACTCGTCGAAGAAAATAATTTCGTCGCCCGAATTGAGCTTGGCCATCAGCAATCCCACAAAGGCCGCCATGCCAGACGAAAAGACAATCGCATCCTGAGCTGCGTCGAGCGCCGCTAATTTTCGCTCGGCGACTTTTTCATTGGGATTTCCGTATCGACCGTATTCTTCGCGATCTTGTTTTTGCTCGATGTAGTCAATCACCGATTGCGTCGATTCAAAGGTGAAAGTGCTGGCGCAAACGATAGGATCGGTGATGGAGCCGGTGGCTTTTTGGCGTGCTTCGCCAGCATGTACACTGATGGTACTCATACCACTCTTGGTTTCGGATGACGGTTTGGTCATTGTTGGAGTGCTCATAAAATTCGCCGTACAGGTTTACCGCTCAGGATTGGTGCTGAGGTTTTGCTATACGGGCCACTTGAAGGAACTTTTCGTACAAATACGTCACAGGGTCAAATACGTCATAGGTGGCGACAAAAAAAAAGCCGCAATACTTGGGATACAAGTAGTTGCGGCTGTATTAACCTGGACACTTTATTTCCACGTGGTTCATTGGACCTGTGAAAAAATTTGTCTTTGGCTCTTTAGCAGTTAGGCTGCAATCGGCCGCAAATCCCTGATCTCTCAAAAGTCTAACTGGGCCTTAGATAGATAGCAAGCGGCGGAGTATGTTTCCCGGAAAAGTGGGGATTTATTTGGCTGACAAATGATCCGTGTTCTGTTTTACCCAGTCGAAATCCCTGGCTTGAACAAAACAAGATATCATATAAGTGCGGACAGGCGATTGACTTGACGACACCTGCTAATGGATGCAGTTTGGTCGCTACAAATACCTAATAGCCCGCATACATTAATTAACTGATCGGTTAAGAGAGATAGCTTCCCGTTGCAATGGATTTTCTGTGACCATGGATCCGCGGGTTTTCCGCAGCGTTCATGACGCATCGTTTTCGGGAGACTTTCGGGACGTAGCGTGCACGGTTTATCGCTATTGGCATGATCCAAAAATCGATGGAGTGACAAATTGAAAAACCCAAAAGCGGTTTGCGCGCCAGCGATCCTGGCAATTTTCGCCGGGGGTCTTTTTGCTCATCATTTGCGCGCCCAAGAAACTCCTATTGGCGACTCGGTACAAATGGCGATTGCACCAGAACAGTTGATAGCAGTCATCAATGATTTGTCGTCGCCTACATTTGCAGTTCGCCAAGCGGCCACGGAGCAGTTGAGTTTGCTTGGTAATTCCGCCATCGAAGAACTAGAAAAAGCCCTCGAGCAATCCAAGGACTTGGAATCGAAGGCTCGGCTCGCTTCGGTCGTTTCGGAAATTCGCGGATTTCGAATGAAGAAAGCTCTTGATGCATTTCGCCGCGACATCGATCCTTCGAACGCTCACGGTTTGGAAGCATGGCCTCGCCTAGTTCAAATCGTTGGCGATTCCCGCGTTGCCAAACTGTTGATGATTGAAATGTATGAGGCTCAACCGAAATTGATGCGAGCCATTACAGAGTCAGACGAAGTCTTGCAGAAAGCGGCTTTAGATGCAGCCAAAAGCATCCCTGAACGCGGTCGATTTTCGGATTCGGGAGATGGCTGGGCTCTCGTGCTCGCTTGTATCGTTGCGAAAAAACCGATTAACCTCGAGGTTCAATACCGAGCAATTCAGAGCATTCGCGAATATCCAACGAATCAGAAATTTACCGACCCACGATGGAAAAACGACATTCGAAAACTGGCGGGAGCTTGGATTGAGAAAATGCCCTTCGAACTGGCGAGAGAAGGCCTTGTTTTGTCGGGTAATTACGATATCCCCAATGGTGCCGCTCTCGCTCGACAAGTATTGTCAAATCAAGCCATCGATCCTGCGCTTTACTATTCCGGTATCCGCGTTTTGGCGCGGCATGGCTCGATCGACGACCTTGCCTTGCTTGAACCTTGGCTTGCGAACGATACCGTCATGGTGGAAACCGCAAAACGAGTACAATCCCCAATTGGAATTCCAACCGATGAAGATCACTTCCCACCCGATGCTGAACTGCAGAGGATTCGGGTGTTGTATCAAGACGCGGCATTAGCGGCGGCCGTGATTCTCTCGAAACAACCGCTCAAAGATTACTTTCCGGATGTCGAAGAAACTGGCAACAGCGACTTTGTGCTTCAGCAAATTGGCTCGCCAGTCGACAAACCCGAACAGCGAGCTTTCGCTTTTGAAAGATGGAAAAGGTACCGTGAGTCCAACCCACCCGGCCCCAATGAAAAGCCACAGTAGTCAGGGCTACCACGTCATGGTAGTGCACGGTACAGCGGCCATTCATCATAGCCAACGATTGCCTAAGCCGACGATTTTTGCCAATTCGCTGCCGGGGTGAGATTGCGGCTGCGACGTGCTCGCTGTCGTTGCGAAACAAATGCTTGCAGCGCACTCCAAAAACTCAGGAGTGCTACAAATCCGCCAATCCATCGCCACGGGAGAAGGATTGCAAAACCGATGGCTATGGCAAACAGCAACCACCACGGATGACCGATTACAAAAGTTCGCAAGCCAGCCTTGTATCGATTGACGGCAAAGAGAACGACGCCAAAAGCAACGATGAAAGCCGTAACGGAAAACCAAACTCGACTTTCGGGAATGCGGACAGGTTGAACGTTGATAAAAGGCTGCTGCCCCGGAGACGCACCGAACGCAATCGTCAGATGGTCGGCTTGATCGACAAGGCGGCTGGACGATTCCGGTGGCATTCGAGTGATACCCAGCCGATTCGCCAAATCGCTCCACTCTTTCAAGTAAGTCGCCATAGCACCTTTGGGTATTTCGGGGGGAATTGGGTCGAGCATGCCTTGAGCCAATAGCAGCCCCACGACTTGATCCCAAATTGAAAACCAAGCCTGACGATCTGCTGGACTTCGATCAACCAGTAATCTCGTTCCGCGCTCAAGCACACCCAGCAACTCACCCGTCAAAGCGGAAGTCCATTGTTTGTAACTGAGTGTTTGAGGAACCCAGTTGCCTTCAAACAGAAGAGACTGCATTGGTGAAGTTTGCTCGACTCGCCAAAAAGTTTTGTCGATTTCTACGTTTTCAAGAATGGGGAGCATTAGAGCTGTGGAGCCAGTAACAATTTCATTTTGTGGCTGAACTCCTGTCAGCTCCATAGCAAACGGCAAGTCGCTGGTAATTACAGGAATTTCCATAACGCCACTATTGGAATTGGGGAATTGTACCGATTGCCCATTCACAGTGATGGCTAGGGTGGTGAAACGAGAAGGCATCCGCACTCGCAAGGATGTCACATCAGGTGCAAACAACCAATAGCGTGACTGGATCAGAGTTCCGTTGGATGCCAATGTGAGCACATGATTGACGATGGCTCGTTGATCTTCTTGACGAGTGGATTCGAGAGATGCAAGTCGAATCTGAGGATTCGCCGACGTTGCCGCGAATACTAAATTCTGTAAAGGATCCAATCCAATATCATCCAATTCGTTGCGATCGACAACGCGAACTCCTGTCGTCTTCCAGTTCGCTTTCTGATTTCCGATACTCTCTGGGACAAGGAAGCGGTTTTGGATTTGGGAATTTTGTAAAATGCGGAATATGGGCGTTGCCACGGTTTCCGTGCCAGTGACGGGCAGCTCCGCAGTTAATCGAAGGGTGATTCCATTTGCGCCTGCTTTTTTGGGACGCAGGTTAAGAATGACTCGATTTTGGTTTGGAATTGCAAAAACAAATCGCGGGCAGTCCGACTCAAGCGTCGGCAAAAGCGACGTTGGCATTTCGATCAACAACGAATCCACTTGTTGTTGGCCGACAAGATTTGCATCGAATTCTACTAACCAAGTCGCTTCTGGACGGCTTAGTTTTGTCGTGGCCAATCCAGTTAGCGTGTTCGCATAAGGTCGGGCCAAGTATGTCGCTTGTAACTCGACCGGACTCTCGTAGACTTGCGATGAATCGCTACTCCCTGTGGTCGATGGCAGCGGCATTTGAGGTTGGACAAAATCCCAGAGCGGTACATTCAGCTTGCTCAAAAACGCGCCATCCGACTGAATGCTTGTCTCGATCCCTTCAAATTCGATACCCAGCTCAATGGCTCGCGACGCAGACAGTCTGGACTCGATAATGTTCATGCCAAGGGGTTTGATGAACGGTATTTTTTTCGACTCATTCAACAGGAGAGGCCAACGGACTTTCATTCGGAAATTATCAGGCGTAATCGCAGCAGCCGGTTTGTAGACGATTAAATGGCTTTGATCGTTTGAGGATGGCATCATCGCAAAGGGCGCGGACTGCTCGTTGACCTGAACTTGAATCGCTTGTCCCCCGGCGGGCAATTGAAAACGGATCGAATGATCATTTCCGGATATGCCCGTTAGCAATCCCGAAACGTTGGCTTCGATGAAAGTCGGCTGGAAGGACAATTCTGTTTGCAATCTTACTTGCGACTTCTGTTCCGTTTTGATCTTGCGAAGAATTGGCAGTATGGAGTTTTCCGGTATCCTCCGAACTTGAAAATCCGAACCCGTTTTGCCGAGAAACAAACGCTTTGGCTCGTTCACCTTTTCTGCATTTGGCCAAACACCGATGCCTTGAATTTCCCAGTTGGGACCATCGTCTTGCGTGTAGGCCAAAACGCGCGACAAAGTGCGCATTCCGATGACTTCGACAGAAGGAATGCCCATTGTTGTCGACGACGGATTTTCTGGTATCCATAGTGTGGTGATCGGGTGCGAATTAGCTGTTGCGTCAAATTGCGATTCGTCCCAATTCAATCGATATCGACGTCGCGTTAAAGTCGTCCCCGTTACCGTCTCGACAACTTTCGCTTGCCCCCAGAGCAGGCCGAGCGGCTGCCACTCAGAAGAACATTCAACTTCGATACTATCGGTTTCGGACCGTACATTGCTCACCAAAAGATTCGTGAGTGCCATAGGCTGATCGGAATCGGTATTCAGCCACGTATCAATTTGCACTTCCGATTGTTTTCGATCAACCGCTGATCGATCTTTGGGTTGCCAAGATAATTCAATGGCATCGACGGGTCCTAGTTGCGCGAGGTAGCGACCGACTTGCGGATTCAACACTTGCCCGCGAGCCGCGACTTTCAACCAACCAATGCGATCGGTTTGGGCCTCCAGTTGTGCCGTCGCCACATTGAGAACCGAGACCTGAACGATGGGAATACCATTTTCCTGCATGCGAATTTGCGGCAGAACATCGATACGAATGCGAATCCGTCCTGTGCGATCGGGAAGCCAACTTAGTCGACCATCATTTAGAATTAGCCGTGACCCCGGCGATATTTCACGATCATCGACGAGGAACCGGATCAACTTGGCTTGGCTGGCCACCAATGGAAAAACGACCGGTGCACCGTCGTCGAGGACTTCCATTTCGTAATTCATATTCAACGTGAGTGGCATTACGTCAAACGTCGATCCCGAAAATACAGCTTGATAACGCGCCGAAAGGATTTCAAATCCTACCCCCTGACGAACATTATTCGATTTGCCGAAAAAGTGGTCCAAGATAGCTTCGGGAACATAGGCTACGTTTCCGGAAAGATTGCCTTCTGCGTCCATCGGGATAATGACATCAAACGAAGGCAAACTACTCGAAGCCGCATTTGCAGATGGTGACGCAGTTTGGATAGGAGAATCGGTGGCAGGCGGCATTGTCGGAGGCATCACCGAAATTTGTGCGAAAGATTGATTACCCGAAAACATAAGAACAAAAATTAAGATCGCACGCGTGTGAATACTCGATCCGGGCATGTTGGAGCCGGGAATGTTGGAACCGTGGCGAGGTTCCGAATGTTTGGAAGCTTGCATAGTCGAAGGCGAATCCTTGTCGCGGCGTGCCGCGAATAGCCAATCGGCCAAGGAAACAAAACTTCCCAGCAGTGCACCCAAACAGGCAGCTTGTAAGAGTAGAAAATACTGCTCATCCAGAACCATCACAATCAATGCAGAAACAATGGGAATCGTACAAATCATCAAGAGGCGGTGTTTGCGATATGCCAATACCACGCCGACGACCGTCAAGAAAACAATCCAGCGAACAGCAAATGCTCTTCCTTCATAGTGCAATTCGATCCGTTGAGAAGGGAAAGCCGGATCTTGAATAACGGACGATTGTCCAGTTGCCAACGAAGCAGTCGTCAACCGAGGCTGGGCGTCATTGACAGTCGAATCCAATGCGTACGATTGCAGCGGTTGACTGCAAAGTGGGCTGTTAAATGTTGATTCGGTTCGGACCTCATTGGATTCATGCATCAGCAACGATCGGTACCAATTCCAAATCTTGGCCCACCGTAACAAGCGATCAAAACTTGTAGTCCTTCGATGTTGAATGGACAAACCCTTGGGTAGCCAAATCTGTCGATGTAGGACGGCGACCGGCGATGGGCTAGTGGGTCTTTGTAATTCCAGTTCGCTGGGGGGCTGAATAAAACGTTGGCATTCGAATTGGGCATCGATCCATGTATCGCGTTGACCGAGAGTCTCGGAGGGAAGCACTACGGTGACGCGATGATCGTGACCAGGGCTGGCAAACACTGCCGCAGTTTCTTGGTTCACCCGGACACTGACCAGCTTCCATTTATCGGGAATGTCGATTGAAAACTCCGCAGTACGATTTTCAAGTACACGCCACTGCGAATTTGCTGCCAGTACTCCCGATGGAAGCAGGAAGTAATTCACCGATTGCTCGGGAATCCACTTTACCTTCCTATCCTTTTCGAAATGCCTGACTTCCAGCAGATTGCTGCGGGCGGGATCGAATTCGAAGTGCTCGCCAAATTCAATCTTGTCCCAGCTGCCTTCGGCTCGCAGGGAAGGTCGGACCTGGTCTGTCGGGTAGTGAGCTTGCAGCGATCCATCGATCGATACACTTGCGACTTGACTTGTCGCCTGCGATGCGTTGGGCAGCGCAATCCGCTGCCATGAATTCGGGGACGGAGATTTCGAAGACGGCGGATTGGAAGTCGGCGGATTCGAAATGGGCTGACCTAGGGATGTTCGGCGCATTCCGATGAACTCGAGTGGTTGCGAAGTGGGTTCCTTTGGCTTCAGCGACCAACCGCTGACATCGGTAGCCCCATCACCAGACAGGAACGTCGCGGAGACGGGCACGTATTTGTTTTCGATGAGTTGGCTCCACTGAATTTCGCCACTGCCGGGACCATCAAAATCGACCTGAACTCGCTCGATTTTACCGGCTTCAGGAATGCAACGGACCCGGTACAGGCACTCAAGTGAATCTCCCACCGCCCGCAAATTGGTGTTCGTAAATGCGGTGAAATTGTTTGGCTGCAATGAAAATTGCATGTCCGGAACGATGTGATCTTCGAGTGCAAGAATCCAAAGTGCACCCGTCCTCGGCAATCGCGAACTTTGCCATGGCTTGAGCTGACGATCGGAAATTTTGGCTCGCAACAAAGGGGGTGCCGCCAACAATTTGTATTGATCGGAAGTTTCAACGACGATCGTATCTTGCTGGTCCGCTTCCTCGATTTCGACGTTCGGCCATCGATCGAGCGAAATGTTGTCGATGTCACCCTGACGATTTTGATGTAATCGAACTTCGAAGATCAGGGGTGTGCCTGGCTGCGTCGAACTCCACTCGACTGCGACTCGCGGCGCCTCGTCCGTCCCGGTCAACTGGCTTGTCAAACTTATGTTGGATTCCGACGAAGAGATCGAGTCCAATATCCAGTTTGGTGGCAACTGCAAGTGGAAAGGGGAAGGGAATTTTTCAGCCTTTTCCAAACGAATAAATGAAGATGTCGCGATTTGCGCCGCATCGGGAGTGACAATCGTCAAACACTCTGCATTGGGCTGAAAACGGTTGGACTGAAGGACGATATCGATTTCTGGCTGAATTCTATTCCAATCGATGCTCCAAGATGCTGTGACCGAATCACTTCCGTTGGAAACGATTCCCTGCGAAGAACGTATATCAGACAATTGAAACATCGGGTCAACGACCACGACGTGCTTGCCGGTGATTGCAAAACCTCCTTCCGTCTGAATCGAAGGCAATGTGATTCCATACGGCTTTTGATCTGCGAACGCCGTTTCCGAAAACGGAGTAAAAGAATCAACGTCAAGCGTATCGACATTTGGAGTGCTTGTCGCGTCTGTTTCTCTTGGGGGTTCGTTCAACTCGGTAGGCATTTGAACTTGAATTATCGATTCGGATAGCGATGCCCAAGATAGCGGCTGTCCATTCCACTCCACCTTTCGAACCCTTGAAATCGGTGATAATACAAGTCGCAATGGATCGGTTCGATCGGTTGCGATATCAAACGTCATGCTAGATCGAAGCGCGACGCCTTGGGATTCGATTGCGTATTTTGAATTGCAGGAATCGACGACGACGGGATAGCGAACATTTACCGATCGCTGGTCTCTCTTGAGTTGCAAGACGCACCGGCTGCGACCGCCTAGGGTAACGGCCCAAAGCCCTTCGTTGGGATTGCTGGGCATCGTGCTCTTGGGCCAATCCGTGGGAAAGACCGACTCTGTATCGGACACGCTTCGTACAACATGACTCGTGGATTCGACGCGCCAGGACGGCGGCAGTCGCAACAACAACACGCTTTCAATGCATGCCGGTATTTCAAAATCAAAATGGATGGAATGGGTGTTTGGACGAAATATTCCGTGACTGCTCCACGCAAACCAAAAATAAGCAGATCGATCGGCGACCAGTTGGATCGTGCCATTGGGCAAGAAATGACTTTCTGCTTCCGGCACAACCGCATCGGGCTTTCCCGAAGGACGCGTAAGCGGTTTGATTGCTATCGACATTGGCGTCAAATCGATGCGCGCTTTGCCAGAGGTGTTTCTAGTTTCGATTCGTGACAATTCGGAAACAAGATCTTCGCCAACCAAGCTGGCGGATAAGACCGCACTTTTCAAGACCGCATTCGCTTCGTTCTCTCCAGCAGAACGAGCAGCCTTGGATAGTAAATTCTCAAGTTCCGTGATATCGACGGGGACGTACCCTTCGAGACCGAGAGCTGGCAAGTCATTTTCGTGAACGAAACCACGCCGATAACGAATCCCTTCGTCGTTTGCTTCCTGAGAATGCACCAAGCTCGGGCGGCTCAAGCCCAACACCAAAGTCACGACAAGAGCGAGCACGGCGGTCCCGAACTTTCGAGTCACGGCGACGCCTCTTGCAGTGGAGGGGATTCGACTGGCAGAGATCGGGTCGAAGGCGACGGAGTAGCAGGTTGCCCCGAAGAAGCGGAAGTGCGCTGCAGCGAGGACGCTTGCGGCGCAAAAATACTTCGTTGACGCACTCTGCGATCCACAGTCCAAAGCGAAATTCGGAACAAAGTAATTACGACAAGCGATGCAAACAGGGTCTGCCCTAAGATGATCACCAAGTCCGTTGCCAGGGACGTAATTGCAGCCAACACCAACACGCTTGCAAGAAACAATAAACCTCCACGTGCTGGTCGCCAAACGTACCAGATCCAAAAACTGATTAAGGCAATCGCGCACACAGGGGACCACAGCAAGTAGCGCGGAGCCGTACGAATTTGCAACCCATCCAGCTCCCCATACGAACTCAACAAATATTGATTTGTTTGCAAGGGAGGAGGTGCTTGAGTCGAGGCCCCGAGGCGTTTCTCTAATTCTGCTTGATCCCAACGGCTTTGACGCCCCAATCCAATAACATCCCAAGTCCAGCGGTACTCTGCACCCACGTTATTGCTGGACAAGATCATGTGCTCATGACGTGGCAGCACGACTTGCCACAGAAATGGGTAGGCTCGGCCTGCATCGACAAAGCGAGGAAAAACAGCTTGCATCGTGCGGAATTTATTCTGAACTCGTTTGCCTATCGACCACACTTCAACCACGTGCCAACTTTTCGTCGGTTCTACTTGGGTCAAATCCACTTCGAGCCAGTTCACCGCCGCGCCATCCGATTTGAGGGGCGCAACAACTTGACCATCCAACAGGATTCCCCCGGATGATAAGGACCAAGCTCTGGGCATTTCGATTCGCAAACGATCATTGCGGGTTCGAAACCGCACTACCAACCGATCTCTCTGGCTGTCCGCACTGGCCAAGGTCTGCAACCAAGCCTGTTCAATTTGAACTTGATCAGCAAGGACGCGTTGCAGTTTCCGAAAACGGCAAACGACTTCGCGGTCTTCGTCTGGGATCGACAAATCGATCGATTGGCCAATCGGCACCACTGGGATATCGGAGTTCCTTGGATTGAGAAAACACTCAATGAGCTCATCCGAAGCGATTCGAATTTGCGAGGACAACTCGACCGGTTTGCCTGCCAACGTTGGCCAAGTCAAAGGGATCGTGAGAGGTGTTTCGGCACCCACCGCAGTTTGCTGAATCGGGAATTTAGTGTTCACGTGCAAATCAACATCACCGAGCAACTCGCTGCTGACGATTTCAATCATGGCCCAGCGCGACAAATCTACGCCCGACGGAACGAGTCCGACCACGGAACTATCGGGAATTTCCGTCCATGCAACTGTTTTTCCATTCAATACAATTCGAAAATCAGTTCCTGCGGTAAGATTATTCGCATCGACAAAGCGACGATCCACCAAGATTGGTAGTCGGCGCAACGGCTCGTTGCTGATTTGAATTTTCCACCGTTGCTCTACTTCAACATGATCTTCGTTCAAACGAATGTCCGTGAATCGCGTAGAGAAGATCTGTTGAGGAACGCGAATAAACTTCGCTTGCAATTGCGCGACGCCTTCGCTGCTCGTCATGCGAAAAAACAAACTCTTGTTGTTGGGCGGCATGGAAAACATCTCTGTTACACTCGTTGGTGGCCGCTGCTCCTCGATCAGGCCGCTCAATTCTGCTTTCTCACCGGAAACTTGTAAGTTATTCGCATGGGTGAGCACGACGAATCCCTTGACCAGATCCAACGATCTTCGTTCGTTTGGAGATATCGGTAACTCAACCGTGGGCGCTGTCAAATTTAAATTGACTGCGGCTGTTGAATCCCAATTCCGATGAGCCGAAAAGCGGAGCACGCGGCGTGTGCCTGCAGAAGCTTCGCTGGTGGCTACAGCCTCCGTACCGCTCGTTGGAGAAGAAAATATCGGGATGATCTCACCGTTTGCATCGCGTTCGACTTCGATTTGGGTGCCGCTGGCAGGGTAAGGTTCGATTCGATCGAATTCCCATTCGCCCATGGAAAAACGAAGGCCTGCCAACTGCGCTGGGTCGGCCACCAATTCAACCAATCCGGTCAACTCTAGCCGGTTGAGGTCTACCTGAATCATGTAATTTGGACGAACCACGACGCGAGGGCCAACTCGTCGGAGTTGCGTTTGCAATCGCAGTGGAGGACGTGAGAAACGGAACACGTACGTCATCCTGCTCGCATCCGTAACCGATCGATTTTGTTGCAACAGATTGGCTGTATCGGCAGCTTCCCAAGCGACGCGATAATCTTGCGGACAGTCCAATTCAAACGTCGCTTCGTGCCGCTGGACTCCTTCGACTTCTAGTCCAGCGAGGTCCAAGGAAAATTCAGCGTCGGGTACTGCGGGTCTTTCCCAGTCGATGGTTAACTCGGTTGGCGTCGTTTGCGAGACCGCGCGCATTCGAACGATGATCTCTGTTGGCTGGGAAGCATTAGCATCCGTTGTCGAACTCGATGGCCCTACTTGTTGTAATATCATGTTGGCATCGTCAATTCCCGAGTTCGATGGAATCCATCGATACTCGGGTGGAAGCTTGATGGTGAATTCACGTTCTTGCGCGGAACCAAATGATTGCACTTTGAAGAGCGTATTGCCTTTCCAAGTACGCGATTGATCGGTCACGGCCATTCGACTGACGCTGTCGACTTCGAGAGAGCTGGCGTCAACCATCGAAGCGGGCGCTTTCCATGCAATGTTGACGATACCGCCTTGGCCACGAATATTCGCAATCGTGGAGTCAGGAGTCGATTGGCTTTCCAGAACTTCTGTTCCGGCTCCAATGAGCTGGACTTCTTGGCCAGTGCCTGGGACGGTCAGCCGAATTTGGCTGGTCACTTGCGGCAACTCAATCCGAAGATTTGTTCTCGAAGCCTGCATCGTTAATTTGACAACAGCTTTAATATGCAACTCGTAAGACTTGCTTTGATCAGGAATGATCCACCAACTGTAATTGCCATCCGAAGATAGTTTCACGAAACTATTTTGACCGCCGCGCATCTCGGGCGATTCGACAATGTTCATGTTGGACATCGCCAGCGGGATTTGGATCACTTGGATCGCCGGATTTGCCACTTGAGCTGTCAATCGAAGGTCCACGTCCGCGAATCCATTCCGAGCCACTACTTCACATCGAAGCAAATCCACGGCATATGCTGGCAGATTGGGAGCCTCTTTTAGGGCTCTGTCGCGGAGGTATTGCGCGAAATCCTCATAACGCTGGCTTGGAACGAAAATCAGGTCGCCTTCGGCGTTACGCAGATAAATGGCGTCAGGCTTGATTGCGCCCGAACCAAGCACATCGGGCGTCTTCTCCGGAATCGGATTCTTGGCATTAGGCGGGTTCTCTTGGGCCTGCGTCAATGCCAAACCAAGAACGATTGACGCAATGCCAAACGCCTTCGCTAATGCTCGCTGGATTTGATAGACGGGCAATGCCATATGGCTTGGTTTTTAGAAAGAGTTGAAAAGCCGGCGTGCTTCCCCCCATCAATTTTCTTGACGGGAACGCAATCTTCATTACGGGAACGCAATCTATACAGTTTACGCAATCGACATACTCTTTTGAACCAAATTGTTCGTCCACATTGCCACAAGGCCAGTTCTTTTGGAAGCAACTTGCCCTTACAGCCCTAAAAACCCGCGTGTTTCGTATTAACGGGCCGATCACAGCGAGAAAAAATTCCTGCTGTGATTTACCATTTTCCGGTGGATCGTCCGGTGTTGAGCAAGTCGGACGCCTCTTGGCTGAGTCCGTAGGGCATAGCGGGCTGATTCAGCTCGAGAAACACAACGTACCGCGAATTGACGGCCGTCGCATACATTACTGGAGCCGGCGAGATCTGCATTAGACTCGTTACTCGATTATTCCAACGGGCCGTGTAAAGATGACCGCCCAGCGATGGCTCTGGCTCCAAGTGATAAAATTGCATCATCAACCCAACCAGTTGGGATGGATCACCAGTCAATGCATGAACATTGATTCGGCGCAGTTGTTGCTCTTTATCAAAGTAGTAACTAACCGTGCCCGCCAAGTCGTGCGGTTGCGTACCGGTTACCAACGCCACTCGAAGGCCGTCCATGTTCCTTTCGGCTAGGACTGTCGACACGCGAGAGAATCGCTGCGGTACCCATGCAGGGGTGATGTCAAAACGCAGAACATCGCGAAGGTCTGCAACGGGACCGCCGACGATGCTCATGCTCGGAGCATTGATTTGCAATTCGGGCAGGGATGGTACTCCCGTTGTGTAATTCCACAACTGATCGGTTGCTCCCGCAACCGGCGCTGCTGGCGCAACGTAGGGCGTCGATACAAAATAGCCGGGCGGGACCTGCGTGATATCCAGAGGTGCATTCGCTTTTGCTGTGCTTGGACCAAACCAAGAACTCCAGAAATTGGTGGCCTTTTCCGAATTTGCAGGACTAGCTGGAAATGGGCTTAGTGCAATGGGTCCGGCATTTGGCTGGGAAGAAACCAATTTGGTGACCAGGTTTTTCGCTTGTTTACCTAAGTCTGTTTCATAGATTGCGTAAGGGCCCCCAGCAGCAATCGCGAGTAGACTGAGAATTCCGGCTGGTCGACGAAAGAAATTTACGAACACAACAATTACTCCAACGAGAATTACCCTAACACGCCTTTTTTGATGACCGTAATCGATTCGATCGACAGGCCTTAGTGCAAACTTCTTTCTAGCCATACCAACCGGCGAATCAGAATGCGATCCATCGCATCGGTGGATGCCTTGGTATAGAACAAGAATGTAATCAGTATGCCCGAAGGCCTTTTGATCAAACGTCTAGAAGGTCAAAGAATCAAGCTAACAAAATCAGACGGAGCGGCGATTCCTTGCCAAAAACGATTTCCAAGATGAAATCGTTCAGAAGTCCATTTCATCCTGTCAGTTATCGGCATCGAACAATCATCACTTCTTCCAAAACAGTTTCTCCGTCATAATCGGTTCATCAATTTTATTTGCTTCCTTCCACAGAAGGCTCCCGACGAGCATTTCCAAGGAGCGGGGTGTTTGAGGATCCTGTTGGGTGGAAACACACACTTTCCTTTTTGACTCAAATGAATGGAAACGAATTGTCCGATCTGACCGAATGGGAATGGCTTTGTTCTGACGAAGGTCGAGCTTGCCTTGAATCACTCGACCGCGAATTTCGCAAACTTCCAGAAACGCAGTTGTTGCGAGCGACTCGTGATCGATTCGCACTCGATCGGGCTGGCTTGCTCGTCGAGCAGATTCGACTTCGGGCAAGGGCAGCAAAAAAATTCCGACATCCCGATAAATGGATTTGGACATCGCAGCTTTTAGAACAAGCGACCGATCAATGCACAGCAGAGTTTGTCGCTGGATTCTATCCTCCCGAGGCTCCTATCATCGATCTATGCTGTGGCGCAGGCAGCGACACCATCGCCTTGGCCAGTAGTAATCGGTCTGTCGAAGCAGTCGACTCCTGCCCCAAAGCTGTGTGTATTGCAACTTCAAATTTGCACGCCCACAACTTATCCGGGACTGTCCATTTGAGCTTGGCAGAAGACTTTTTCATTTCAAAGAACGCGTGGGTCCAGTGTGACCCGGATCGAAGGCAGTCGGGCAAACGAGTCACACAGCTTGAATCGATCTGCCCAAGTCAGGGTGTACTGGAACAAATCATCGGCCAGTCGATGGCTGGCTCGATCAAATTAGCTCCCGCCACCGAACCGCCCGAAGCTTGGCGATCCAGTTTTGGACTGCAGTGGATCTCGTCGGAGCGCAGCGTTCGGCAGTTAAGGGTTTGGTGGGGCACGGACTACTTTGGAGCTGGAACTCGATCGGCTTCGACACGAGACCAAAACGGCAATTGGCACACTGTGCAGCGGACGAACCAAGCGGACGATCAATCGCGAGCGTCTGCTCCGTTTACCGATCACTGTGACGCGTGGATCGGCGACTACGATCCGGCTGTTCGTACCGCCGATTTGACATGCAGTTTGGCTAAGGAAGTCCAGGCTTCTATCATTGAAACGGACACGGGCTATCTGACGGCGGCCGCTGCTCAACCGCACCCGATGGTGACCTGGTTTCGCGTTCTTGATGTCCTTGCCGCAGACACGAAAAAGCTGCGATCCTACTTGCGGCAGCATTCTGTCGGCGTGCTTGAGATCAAACAGCGAGGAACAGGGTTTGACCTTGAAAAGCTTCGTCGCGAATTCAAGTTGTCTGGCAATGTAACCCGGACTTTGTTTTACTTTCGCGCCAAAGATGCCGTGCAAGCCGTTATTGCTGAGCGGGTAAGTTGAAGTGTGTCCAAAATCATTGATGCAATCTGGACTTGTTTTCGATCTCCGAGATTCTCGTTACAGCTTACCAGGGCCAGCGTCGATAACGATAAAAGCGCCTTTAACGGATTGCGCCACGGAGAATGCTAGCTTCATCTCACTAGCACTTAGGCTGTTCTTGATTGCAAGCAAACTATGCTCACTCAAAATTTTGTCGGCTTGACGAAGCGATGGAACAACAATTCATTTTCTAGGGAAGCTTGCGCGGCGATCGTCGCGTGCGTCGTCGGCTTGACCCTCTTGATCTCGACGGTCCAGTCGGCCGACCCAGCCGCTGGCTGCATTTATTATGTCTCTGGATCGCGATTTGACGTTTCGATCGAGCTTTGGAAATTGGAAAAAAATGATACGCCCGTCAAATTCGAATGCTCGTTAGATCAAGGTCAAACTTGGCAGCCAGTGTTGCATCCCGAAGGATCGTCAATCAGTCGAACTCAATCGTTTGGCTTTCGAGCACAATCCGATGGAACCTATTTTTTTCGGCTTCATAGTTTGCGATCTGAGCAACCAGTTATTCACTCCCCAATCATCGTTGTCGTGGACGCAAACCGTCCGTCTGCCGACTTGGTGGTGGAGTTGGATCAAGAGGGACGCTGGATTGCAAATTGCGTTATATCCGACGCCAACTTGAATCCTGATTCGCTGCGTGTCGACTATAGAACTTCCGAAGCTGAACCTTGGAAGCAATGCTATGTTCAGCTCACGCAAACGACAAATGCACATGCTTGGCGTGGAGATTGCGAACTCGAAAACTCGAGGCAAAATCGACGAATGCAGGTTCGCTTGATCGGCAAAGATTACGCTGGCAACGCTTTCCAAGTACTACGATTTCCGGAGCTAATAACCGCCTTTCCTCTTGCTCTCAGCCAGAAAGGGGCGAGCAATTTACCAAATCGCTTTTTGCCTAGTACCGAAGTGACACAAGCGACAGTTAATCGCGAGCAGCCCAATCCTTATTCTACTGCATCCTATTCGTTGCCCACTCCGCACGACGGTCCAACGGTTTACCCGCAAGCAGAAAATCCAGGGTCGGCGGGACAGGAACCGCTCGTGCCCTCCAATGCAGTTTTTAGCAACACGCGTGAATTCAATTTGGATTTTGTTCTCGAACAAGACGCTGCCAAAGCCGTCGGAATCGAATTATGGGCAACGACGGATTCGGGACAAACCTGGAGTCCGTGGGGAATAAGTGATTCTCCCGAAGGGCCAATACAAGTTGAAGTTGTTGAGGATGGAAATTTTGGTTTCTACCTTAGCCCGATTGTCCGCAGTCAGACCAAACCGGCTCCACCCGTTCCAGGCCAAGAACCGACAATTTGGGTCGTTGTTGATACCACCAATCCCAATCCCAAGATTACTAATGCCGAACTACAGGAAGGTACCGAGAGCGTTCTCACTATTGACTACGATTGTTTTTCAGACGATGTTGACTCTCGGTCCACAACACTATCTTGGTCCGAACGTTCCGAAGGTCCTTGGAATACGATCGAGAGCGAATTGCCGAATAGCGGTCGATATCTTTGGCAATGCGACAAAACTCGGCGAGGGACCTTCTACTTGAAGATCGAAGCAATTGATCGAGCAAGCAACGTCGGTGGACATGTCTTCCCAGTCGACTTCGATTCAATCAAAAGGGATTCCAAGCAAAGAATGAGTCGGCGCACCAATAAGATCTCGCCGCATCAATAATTTGCTTGGGTTTTGATTTGTCTGACATCGCAAAGCTGTCGACTTCGGTGACTAATGGTCGCCCGGCCCAGTAAGTCTTTAAGCAGTGCAGGATTGCGAGAGTCGGTGTTCGCAGGTTTCTCCGTGGAGGAATCGAAACATCGAAGACTCAATTCGGACTCGCAATCGATTTAATCTGTTTAACCCTCAAGGCATGATCGAAGAATTCTTGGTGTTTCACCGGCCTACGCTCGCAAAGTGACCTATGTTGGATTGATATCGTGCGCGAATTTTGCGCCTGTCCCAGTCTCCACTTCACGAGGAATTTAAATAGTATGGCCAAGAAGAAATTCAAAATCTCGAAACTAGAAGACCGAATTGTCCCAGGAGCTATGTGGCTAGCGGGCGATCCTGTCGACGAGGGAGTCGATGCCAGTGGCGAAGCTTCCGGTGAGACTGCGGGAGATGACTCGAGCAGTGAATCCTCCTCGGACCACAACTGCGACGATTCCGATAATGGCGGCTCTGGAAAAGGTAGCTCGGGTAAGGGCAAGTCTGGGAAGGGCGGTTCCGGTAAAGGCAAGTCCGGAAAGGGTGGCTCAGGCAAAGGCAAGTCCGGTAAGGGCGGTTCTGGCAAGGGCAAGTCCGGGAAGGGCAGTTCCGGGAAGGGCAAGTCCGGGAAGGGCAAGTCCGGTAAAGGCAAGTCCGGAAAGGGTGGCTCAGGCAAGGGTAAGTCCGGAAAGGGCGGCTCGGGCAAGGGCAAGTCTAGTAAGGGTGGCTCTAATAAAGATTGCAAACCCGGGTCTGGAAAGAAACACTAAGCTCTTAGATGCTTGGTAAACTGCAATGAAAAGGCCCGTGAAAGATAAGTTTCTCGGGCCTTTTCCGTTGTCTAGAGATTGAATCGCGATCGACTTCACTTTTCCCCGAACCCCTTTTCAGAGTGATTTCATTTTCCGGAAAAAGCGAGAAAAAGCTTGCCACAAGAAAACTGTTTAGGTAGTTTAGGGTGTTTGCGTTCTGTTAAACATCTAAGTTCTATGGAAGAGGGTTGACCTGATGACGAAATTTAAGATCACCAAGCTAGAAGATCGAATTGTTCCCGGTGTTATGTGGGGTGGCAACGATTGCGATTCGAACGGCGGCTCGGGTGGCGGTTCGGGCGGCGGTTCGGGTGGTAAATCCGGTAAGGGTGGCTCGGGTAAAGGCAAGTCCGGAAAGGGTGGCTCTGGCAAGTCTGGCAAGGGCAAGTCCGGTAAGGGCGGCTCGGGTAAGTCTGGCAAGGGCAAGTCCGGTAAGGGCGGCTCGGGCAAGTCTGGCAAGGGCAAGTCCGGTAAGGGCGGCTCTGGCAAGTCTGGCAAGGGCAAGTCCGGTAAGGGTGGCTCAGGCAAGTCTGGCAAGGGCAAGTCCGGTAAGGGTGGCTCAGGCAAGTCTGGCAAGGGCAAGTCCGGTAAGGGTGGTTCGGGCAAGAAGCACAAGTAGCACAACCTGCACTTGTCCAATAATCCGATTCATCGGTCCACAACAATTTCAACGACGCGTCGGGAAAGTTTTCAAAGCCCGACGCGTTGTTTCATTCAGCGTGAGCTAAGTTATCACATGCATTAACATCGATTACGTTTCATCAATCCATAAATAACCAACGCACAATCACAAATTTGGGGCATCACAAATTGGCCGGCAAGTCCAAAGAAAAGTCTTCCAAACGAAGTGACAAGAAGTCCGCGAAGTCAACGACGAGCGAATCAGATTGCCCTCATTGCAAAGAGGGTCCCGAATATTATCGCATGATTTATAACCTTTATAAATTCGATGTTGACCTCGCTCGTACGATTGTCGCGGATGGCAGAGAGTCCCTGGAACTTGAGCCCGAAGATGTTCAGCATTCGTTGGATTGGAGTCGAATCCATCCTCCCCACTTGGCCCACGTCGATGTTCAATACCCCGGCATTATCGCCCATTACTGGTATCCAGAGCCAGACGGAACTGTGCTGCACGGTCATGTATTGATCGACGGGCATCATCGAGCGGCAAAAACTGTCGAGTTGGGACTGCCGTTCTTTGTCCGTATCCTCACAGAAGAGGAAAGTCAGAAAGTTACAGTGCGCTCACCGGATATCGAGCAGATATTGGCAAAGCGTCGGGAGCTTGCAGAGGATCGGTTGGCAAATGTCGATCGCCCAGCAACCAAATAAATTATCAGACGAAACGCTGCCGTTACCACGGTTACGTGACTCGATCACTTTGCGTCAATTGACGGATACCATGTATGCCGTCAAGGACTCAAAAAAGCGTTCGTATTTTCATGTAGGCCCCGAGGAAGCTTTCCTCTTGAACCGCCTTCGCCGGGTAACTACGTGGGTCGAAATACGCGACGCCTACAAAAATGAATTCGACGAAGTTCTGGACATCAACGATTTTCGCGATTTCCTAAAACTTGCCAAGCAGAATCGTTTTGTTGTCAGTCCTGGCGAAGAGAGCAAGACGGAAAAACAGCTTGACGACGAAGCAAAACGCGAGGGCCCACTTCCACAGTCCAATCACGACGACGACGATATTTCGCCAAGTCGTGGTAGCGTTTTGTTTTTTCGTATTCCGCTGTTTGATCCAGATCGCCACCTGACTTGGTTTGCTCGCACATTTCCATTTATCTGGACACGTGGCTTTCTACTTTTGTCCACGGCGCTCATGTTCTTTGCGTTGGGTGTATTGTTGACTCACCAGCGCGAACTCGTTGTTTCCTTTCGCTCAGCGATTCGATGGGAAACTGCGTACTTGGGAATCGTAGCCATTGTGCTGGTGACAGCCGTTCATGAACTCGGGCACGGAGCGACGTGCAAGAAATTTGGTGGCGAAGTACATGAAAGCGGCTTGCTCTTTATGTTCTTCATGCCGTGTATGTATGTGAATGTTTCTGACGCATGGTTTATCCCGGAACGATGGAAACGTCTATTAATCACTTTTGCGGGTGGATACGCTGATCTCTGCATGTGGGCCGTTGCGGTGCTGGTTTGGCGTGCCGTCCAAATGGGAACACTCGTCCATCATTTGGCGTTTGTTGTTTTGACGACTTGCGGCACGCGCGCCCTAATGAATTTCAATCCGCTGCTTCGAATGGACGGCTACTACCTCCTGAGCGATTTCATGAAGTTCCCCAACCTGTACGGACAATCACGGTCGTATTGGTTAGGCACACTCAACTGGCTACTTTGGGGAGCTTCCAAGCCTCCCAAGGCGAAAATGCGGTGGTTCATCTTCTTCTATGGTATGGTTTGTTGGATCTTTGCAATTATTTTTTTGAACGTTGTTGGACTAAAGTTAATAGGTCTTGCTGGCAACGAATTTGGATTGGCAGGCTTGATTTTCACTTCAGCGCTTTTCTTGTACGGAATGCGTCGGGTCTTTCGGGGTTTTTTGGGTAGCGAGTTTATTACCATGCTTCGCAAACGAATTCTACGCACAGCAATTTGGCTTGGCGGTATTGGCGCCTTAATTGCATTGGCATTTATCGTGCCGGTCAAGTATTACGCGGTGGGCGATTTCGAAGTGCGCCCTTACCATCGCGAAGAAGTATCCAGCCCTATGAACAGCTTCATCGCTCGCGTTTGCGTTCAAGACGGAAATCCGGTCAAGGAAGGTGATGTGCTCGTCGAACTGCACGCGCCGGAATTGGCCAGCTTAATCTCAGCCAAGGATTCCGAACTGCATCAATCGCAAGCCAATCTTGCCAAGCTTGAAGCGGGCCCGCGCCCCGAAGAAATTCATGAGTTAAGCGAAAAAACTAAGCGACTAAAGTCTTGGTTTGAACTTGGCGAACAAGAATTGGCAACAGCAAAATCGTCGCTCGATTTCCAACTCAAAGCTTTACAGGAACGAGGCGAGCAAGTTCGATTGCAAATCAAATTTGCCAAGGAAGTTCTCAAAAAATCCGAGGAACTCAATCGCAAAGGTGCGGTCGCCGGAGTTCAGCTCAATCAAGAACGATCGCAATTAGAAATCCTTCGCTCCCAAGAAACCGAACTTCAGTCCCAGTACGATAGCCGCGCTGCAGAAGGCGTTCGTATCGCAACAGCAGAACTAGCGCGCCGGCAACAGGAGCTAGCCGATGCCGAAGCCCAACTTAAATTATTGAAACTCGGTTCTCGTCGCGAAGAGATCGACGCCGAAAAGGCTCGCTGCGATCGATTGATTCAAGAATTGGATTATCTAAAGCAACAGCGAGAACGATTGGTAATCAAATCCCCGGCTGCAGGCACCGTTTCGGCACCGCGTCTGGGAGAAAAAGTCGGCCAATTCGCCCCGCAGGGAAGTTTGATTTGCCATATCGAGGACGCCGGAGCGCCGCACGTAGAAATATTCGTTTCCGAGGATGATGCCGCACTGGTTCGGCCGGGGCAATCGGTCCAACTCAAAGCCCGCTCGCTTCCGTTTGAAACGTTTACGGGGATCGTCGAACGCGTTGCACCCGCAGCGGCTAAACCTCAAGAAGCAGTGGCGTCGCAGCAAGCTTTTGTTCGCCAAGCGGTTGTCGTTCATTGCTCTGTCGAAGGGGCAACGAATAAACTCAAATCCGGTATGACTGGATTTGGACGTGTTTACCGAGGCAAGAACAATATCGGAACGATCATGGCCTCAAAAGCTTATCGTTATGTTCGCACAGAGTTTTGGTGGTGATGATTGGTCCAAAGCAATGTTCCACAAATGCGGACGCACGCGTCTACCTAGCATTGCTCATGGGAGCGGTGCTGGTTGCATTTCCAAAATCGGGTTGAGCAGGGATGGCAAAGGAGTTAGCCGGGGCGGGAACTCGATCGGTCGCTGCAGCGGGTTGAATTGCGGAAGCGGCTACGACCGGAGACGTTTGGACCGGCCCGTCGCAATCTGACTGCGTCGCGATTCCCCATCGCGCTAACATGGAGCCTCGTTTTTCTTCGATGATGGCCAAGTTCACGTTGTAGTCGGCAATTGCTTCGGCGACCAAAACCAACGCATCGACCCGCGCTTGGAGCGCCGACTGATAATCGAGCAACGACACCAATAAAGACTCTTGTCCCGACCCTTGCAGAGGCGGATCTTCGTATCGAATCTGCGCCAATTGAACCCATCGCTGTGATTGAGCAAGCTGCCGAAGTGCGCTCTCATAGCGAGAATATGTCAACTCAAGCTGGCTGAGCGACTTCAGGATATCAAATCCAATTTGCCGTTCAAACGCTTCGAGCAAAGCAGCCTCTCGAGCCGTTTCCAGTTTGGCAGATTGAACGCGCGATCGTCCTTGCCGCAATCCCAATTGCTGACTGTATTGCAATCCTAAACTAAAATCGTTGAACTCAAGACCCGCCATCTGGCGAATCGATGTACCCAAATCATTATCCAATCCGCTTGAACGATGGAGCGCTTGCAGATCAAGCTTTGGTAGCATCTGATTCTCAGCGGACACAACAACGGTTCGACGAATTTCAATTTCTTGACGCTGTCGCCGCAGTGCGGGATTCGACTCAATCGCTGTAGTCACAACTAATGCCGAATCAAATTGCGGCGGACGATTTTCTGGGTTATCCGTCGGAATCAAAATTCGGTCTTCGCCAAATTCAAGCCCTACAAGCTGCGACAAATCAAAACTGGCTTTGCGAATGTCCAACTCGGCATTCAATCGCTGCTGAAATAAATCTTCAAGCTTCACTTGCGCTCGTGCCACGTCAGCATAGATCGTCCGTTCTGCTTCGAACCGCAACTGAACTAACTCCACCGTTTTCTTAGCCAAAATGATCGCTTCATCGATGGCTTTGAGACGCACATGATTCGCGTGAAGCGACCAATACGCTTGTTCGATACTTCGCAATTGTCGTTGGATTGTGGATTCGACCTCTAACTTATTTTGCATTGCGCGGCGTTCGGCAATTCGAAGCGTCGCCAAGTTGGCTTGCTGATTACCGCCTTTAAGTAACGGCTGCGTCGCGCGCAAGACTAAATCCGATGAGTGGGTGGGATTGAATCCAGACGAATTTCCCGCAGGAAAGAACAGATAAGCCAATGATGGTTCGTAGCCAATGCTGGCCGTCAGACCCGTCGGCCACAGTTTGCTGAGTCGATAATTGAATTCCGCTTCGTCGCGGCGATTGTTTTGCTGGAGACCAGGACCGAAAAAAGATTGCGGCGGACGATCGACATGGTTGCCGCCTAGGTTCGACGAGACCGAGGGATCAAATTGCGATTGCTCAGCGATAATCTGTTGGTTGGCAATCTGCGGGTCAAAGGTCGTTAAACTTTCGACGACAACATTGCCGGACAGCGAATTGAAAATTCGCCGCGATTCCAAGGACGATCGAATCAACTCGCGAAGATTAACTGGGAAGGTCTGAACGTCCTTGAGGATCGTCGGGATCGGGATCGCTTTTGCCGCCAACTCGACATCTTGTGGCTTTTCACCCTGAATCGTAAGAACCTGTTCGGCGGGGCTGGTAACACGTGATGTGTCTTGAAGAGAACTATCGATTGCAATGTTTGGATCTATCCGCTCGCTTAGGGCGGTCGGCATGCTATCCGTTGGTTTGTCTTGACGCATTCCACTCGGGATCAGCCAAACTCGACTTACCCGCGGCTCTTTTCCAGCGTCAGTAGACTTCGGCTGTTCCTTGGCTGCAGGGGTCGCTGACACAACTGGTGCGAAAATACTCGCAGTTGCATCCGATTTTCGATTCGTAACGGGGACTGGCCCGCGAAGGTTCGTTGTCGCATTTGTTTGCCTCGACTCGCGGCCATTATTCCCTAAATCGGGGCGCGCGTTGTCGGAATCCTTTGAATTATTGAATGCCTGATTCGCGGAATATGAAGAGGTACTAGGCCTTGTGGAATTTGCAGCAGGCCGGACCCCGGTGACTTTCACTTGTGCATTCAACGACGTACCGCTCCACCAAAGAATTGCTGGCAAAGCAATTCTCAAGCAGCAACTCAGCCGACGGTCACAAGGCACATGCATTACGAAACCACCAAATTCAAACTTTGTCGGAGTAAAAGAATTCAATTAAAGCAACGCCGACTTATGAAGCTGCTGTCTGACTGATGAAGTTGCTTGACAGAGAACATTAATGGTCATCGATCATCTGCAACCCTTCCACTCGCACCCGTCGTCGCTAAGTTCTACTCAACCCATACGACCGCTTAATCTTCTCATCGACATCCCAGCACCACATCTTTCGGTAATCGCATCAGGCAACAAGTCATTTTGCTTTCTGAATCAACCGTCGTTGAAAATAAGCGCAACAAGATTCAACGTTTGGTCAGCAGATCGAAATTGTGTCAATTTCTTTGGGTCCTCTGCTAATTGAGAAGGTGAATGGTCCGATGTTCCTGGTGATCGTTAACTAAGCTTTAACTAGCAATAGACTTACAATCTGAGAATTTTCGGTTTACCGCCGCCCGTTCGTAGCCATGAATTTCACCTAGGGACTTTAACGATTTTGACGGATTTGCTGGGGAATTGAACTCAAAAAGTCGAGTGTAGAGATGACGGAGACTTTTCGTTGCGTGGGATGATTCGGTCTTACTAGGACGCAGAAAGTGCGTTCCCGATCGGATCATGTTCTTAAGTTAACGTTGGACTGGTAAACGCGGGCTCGGGGTTTAATTGGGACAAGGAAACCGCTGGGATGACTCGAAAGAGAATGAGACGAGCGGGACGCGTTTCGTGGCAACTGATCACGCTTGGCGTCGCCGGCATAGCGGGCGCAACGGCCGTAGCGCCGACCGTACGAAATCAGTTCGTAACGCCGCAAGCAGAGCAGCGACTGGTTATCGAATCGAACACTTCAAAACTCGAAACGAGTGATCCTTCACCCGGATGGAGCGCGGACGCTCGCAGTTCACCAGTTGCCGATGCGACGAACTCCAAACCGACCGAATCCATCATTGGGTCTGAGCCCGACCCAACGCAAGACCAAGGACATCAACAAGGGGTTGGCGGCGACTCATTATCTGGGACTGATCCGGAAACGGTCGGCGGAACCGATGACGGCGAAGAAGCGAGCACGGGCCAAAGCCTTCCTGACCCCATCGCGTTGGATAACAAAGCAAATGGTGTTGCACCAAAATCTCGGTCTACTAGTCCGAGCAAGCTACCGGCATTCGAGGATACAGCGGTTTACAAAACGGTGCGCGTGTTTTACGCAACCGATCGTCAAATCGTAGACCCCTACAGTTTTATGTTGTGGGCGCGAATCCTGTTGCCTGCTGGACTTGGTTTCTTGGTAAGCGGCATTACGTTGCTTGGCGTGAAATATGGTAAGACCAAGCCCGTTTGGATTGGTGGGTTTACGTGCGCTGTTTTGATGACCATTGTCTTCCTTTACCACGCCGGTTTATACGGACAGCAAACTGTCCGGTTGGCTCGGGATGGCGGAATTCTATTTGGCACACGGCGACTCACAATCGGCAATATGTATCCTCTGAACGTCGGGTTTACCGAAGTAACAATCCCCAGAAGTCACCAAAAGGGGAGAGTGGAGCAGCCCAGTATCTATCGAGTTGAATTGAGCGAACGCAAAGATCGTCACGTGACGATTCAAAAGATTCAACCCGCATCGGTGGATGAATATTTTGATTCCTTGAAATCCAAGATTGAGGACTCATCGAGCCATTCTGCGATGATCTTTATCCATGGTTACAACGTGCAGTTCGAAGATGCGGTACGCCGGACAGCACAGATCGCTAACGACTTGGAATTTGACGGTGCACCGATCGTTTATAGTTGGCCTTCGCACGGAACACTCACAAGCTACTCTGTGGATGAAGCCAACGTAAATTGGACGGTAACACACCTCGAGCAGTTCTTGATGGACGTTCATGAAAAGACGGGTGTCAGCCAACTCCATGTGGTAGCGCATTCGATGGGAAATCGAGCTTTGGTTGGTGCTCTTGAGCGGCTCGCTTTGACGCACCCAGAAGCTCAACCCATGCTCGGCCAGGTCGTCTTAGCTGCGCCAGATCTGGATGCCGACGAGTTCCGTACCCGATACGCCAAGGCCGTAGCAACATGTAGTCGGCAAACCACGCTCTACACATCGGAAACCGACAAAGCGCTACTGGCATCCATGACCGTCCATGGCTACAACCGGCTTGGATTGTTGACCAAGCAGACGCCAACTTTCGCGGGAATTGATACCATCGACGTATCACCGGTCGATACGAGTTTGTTGGGGCATTCGTATTACGGTAGCCATCCGCTCTTGATCAAAGACTTGCGTGCGCTGATGGAGCTGGGGCAACCCCCATCACTGAGAACTTGGTTGACTAACTTGAATCTCGCGCCCAACGAGATGGCATGGCGATTCCGCACTGAACTCGCCTCGCCCCAGCCAGCGCCGTTGAAGCGATAGGGCGTGTCTCAAGCCTTAACGGAGACTCCAAGCGAGCTGGCAAACGTGAGCCCAACGCTTTAGCGCCGGCGAGTCATGGAAAAAGAGCCAGTATCTTTGGCGGCCTTGAAGCCTGCTTGGAGTTGATTGCCCGAGACACGTGCGGTCATGGAGTACGAGCCCAATACAGGGCCTAGCTTTTTGCTTGACACCAATGTCATCCCGCAGTCATCGCAAGCGACTGGCGTCATCGTGGCTCGATAGGTGAAAGGAATCACGAGAGCAAATCGACCAGTAAATCGCGCATTGTAATTGCCATCGGATTGTGGTGTGATGCGAACTCGCATGGGGCCTTGATGACCGGTCGACTGGCTAGTCCATTTGCCTTTCCAAACTCCTGCTGGACTCTCAGCAAACGCTGAGGTGGTGACGAGCGTTAGACCAATCAAAACTACACTTCGCAAAATCATTGCAACCTCCAGCAAACCATCGACTAGGAACGACATCTTTTTCCCGATTCTTGCAGGCGAAGAGCCGTGTCGGCTGCGCCCGAGCAAGTTCCTCGAAAGCTTCTATCCTAGTTCGAATTAACATGCTTGTCGAAGACTCGTAAATGGTATATTGCACCGAGGCGATGGCGAGCACTTTTAGGAATGGGATACTAGCGAATGATGCGACTAACGAATTTTTCGGCAATCACACGAGTTGCTCGCAATGTTGCACATATTGGAATAGTCGCAAGCGCATTTACCGTTGGGAAAGGCCTGTTCGCAAATGAAAAACCCAACGTCATCGTGATCTTGGCCGATGACTTGGGATACTCTGATATCGGTTGTTATGGGGGTGAAATACAAACTCCGAACCTCGACCGACTTGCCAAAAACGGCATTCGATTCACTCAATTTTACAACACGGCTAGATGTTGGCCCACGCGAGGCTCGCTCTTGACGGGCTACTACGCGCAGCAGATACATCGAGATGCTCTTGAGAAAAATTCGCCGGGGCAGGGCAAGCGACCTGCATGGGCACTTTTGTTGCCGCAGCGACTCAAGTCCCTCGGCTATCGCTCCTATGTTTCCGGCAAGTGGCATCTGGACGGCGAACCGACGAAGCAAGGATTTGATCGATCGTACATCCTCGACGATCATGATCGCTTTTTTGGGCCTCGCAATCATCGTTTAGATGGCCAAGCCTTACCGGTACCAGAACTTAGTGACAATTACTACGCAGCAACAGAAATAGCAAATCGAGCCATCGAGTTTTTGAGTGAACATGAGTCGAAGCATGGTGACCAGCCTTTTTTCGCCTACGTTGCATTCACTTCTCCACATTTCCCGTTGCAGGCTCGCGCCGAAGACATTGCCAAGTACAAGAACATCTATCAAGCCGGCTGGGATTCCATTCGCAAGAGTCGATCGACGAAACAAGGGACTTTGGGGTTGATATCAACAGAACCGGGACCGTTGGAATCCGCCATCGGTCCGCCTTACCAGTTCGAAAATGTGCAAAAGCAACTTGGCAAAGTCGATACGTTTCAAGAAGTAGCTTGGGATTCACTCGATGATGCGCATCAAGCTTTTCAAGTTCAAAAAATGGCGATCCATGCCGCGATGGTGGATCGAATGGATCAAGAAATCGGTCGAATCGTCGATCAGCTCTCGGCAATGAAATGCCTGGACAATACGATCCTCTTTTTTCTAAGCGATAACGGGGCGAGTGCGGAGATAATGATTCGAGGCGACGGCCATGATCCAAATGCGGTTCCCGGATCGGCATCGACTTTTTTATGTTTAGGTCCGGGTTGGTCGCGAGCGGCAAATACTCCATTTCGTCGCCACAAAACGTGGGTTCATGAAGGTGGCATATCGACGCCTTTGATCGTCCATTGGCCCGCAGGAAAACTGCGGGGTGGCGATTTCCGGTCTCAATCAGGACATGTGATCGATATGGCACCGACTATCGTCGAGATGTGTGGTGGCATATGGAATCCAACGACGCCCGATGCACCAGGACCGTCCGGCAAGAGTTTGTTCAGTGCCATTGTCGGCGATGAGAAGATTGGCCCACGCGATCTTTGGTGGTTACACGAAGGCAATCGAGCGATTCGCCGAGACGATTGGAAACTGGTGGCAAGCCGCGATCAGTCTTGGGAGTTGTATGACTTGGCCATCGACCGTGCGGAGACGACGGATGTGGCATCGCAATATCCGGATCGCGTAAAGGAACTCGCTGACGCTTGGCAGTCCATGTTTGACAAGATCAAGGCAGACGCTGCGTTTCCTTGATGAATTCAAGTCAAAGTTGAACGAATCCCTCCAGCAATTTCAGGCCGTCTCGCTGGCTTTTTTCCGGATGGAACTGGGTCGCGAAAAGATTGCCACGCTGGATCGCGGCACAAAACGGCCCGCCGTAGTCCGCTTCCAGCCAAATCAACCGCTCGTCGACAGGACGAACATAATAGCTGTGGACATAGTAATAATAGGTGTTGTCGGGTTGGTCATGGTCGAGTTGCGTGACGCGACGGCGGCTCGTTTGATTCCAACCCATGTGAGGAACTTTGAATTCACGTGGCAATTGAAATCGAGCCACGCGGCCTGGAAAGATCCCGAGACCTGCATGTTCTCCCCCTTCGTCGCCAACGTCAAACAACAACTGCAGGCCTAGGCATATACCGAGAAATGGACGGTCGCGTTGAATCCATTCGCGAATGGGCTCAACTAGGTCGCGTGCCGACAGCTCACGCATGGCGTCACCAAAAGCACCGACGCCCGGCAACACGATCTTGTCTGCGGCAATCAACTCATCTGGGTTGCTCGTCACCGTGACCTGCGCGCCAACGGCTTCGAGGGCTTTTTGGACGCTTCGAAGATTGCCCATTTGATAGTCGACGATGGCGATCTTGCCTGACATGAGACGGTGTCCAAAATACGAAATACAGGATTGTGACTCAATAGTTGTTAGGTAATCATTATAGCCAAACTCGTATGCCATCGTACCGGGCGCTTTGCGTCAGTTCTTAGGTTGCTTTTCAAGCGACTCGGCTAGCTTGACGATTGCTGGAAAGAATGACTCGACGTCCGACTTCTGCGTGCGATGATTGGTAAAAGCAGCTCGCAAACAGAATTTTCCGTGGATCATCGTGCTCGAAAGTACAGCTTGACCGCTTTCCTGCAACCTGAGCAGTAATTCGTTGTTGAAAGCGTCGATGATCGATTCCCCAAAGAGGTTTGATTGCTCGTAGATGGTCGGTCGGTATCGAAAACAGACAATGTTGAGTGGCACGGGTGCCATGAGTTCGAATCGGGCATGCGATGAGACCAACCGTGCGAGAATACGAGCGTGCTCGATATTCGATCGAATGCAATCTGAAAAAGCGTTCACGCCGTACGCTTGAATACACATCCAAGCTTTTAGTGCACGGAAGGGTCGACTGAGTTCAACGCCCATATCGGCAAACGGGACGCCACCGGCTAATAATCCGCGATCCGTTTTTTTCATGTATGTCTGCGACTGTGCGAAAGTTCGTTCAAGCACATCGGTTTTTTCACAAAGCAAACATCCAATATCGAACGGCAAGTACATCCATTTGTGAAGATCGACGGCGAGCGAATCGGCGCGCTCCATGCCATGCAGGTCCGAACGCATTTCGGGAACGAGATAAGCGAATGCACCGAACGCACCATCCACGTGAAACCACAAGCTATACTCTTTGCAAATATCCGCTATTTGGTTGAGATCATCCGTCGCGCCAAAGTGTACCGCACCCGCATTGCCACAAACACATACGGGGATGTTACCAAGGCGGAGATCTTTGTCGATTGCTGTTCGTAACGAATCCGCTCGGATGCGGCCTTCCGAGTCTGTAGCAATCTTTCTCAAGTTGTCCGTACCGATTCCGAGCAGTTCAATTCCCTTATCAATCCAACCGTGCGTTTGATCCGAACAATAAAAAGTCAGTACGCCTTCAGGATTTTGTAGACCTTCGCTACGAACATTCCGATTGGAAATTTCGTTTCGGGCAACACAGAGAGCGAGGATGTTAGACATCGTCGCACCGCTGGAGAGAAGTCCTTGGCTGGTACTTGGCCAACCGAGCATTTCGGCAATCCAGGACACGACTTTGTGTTCGACCCATTTGGGAGCTTGGTTGAAACCAGCAAGATGAGCGTTCATGCCCGACGCCAGCATGTCGGCAATCATTGCCCACGGGACACCAGTTCCTTGCACCCATCCCCAGAAGCGTGGGTGCCAACTGCCGTTGGGATAAGGCAAGACCTGTTCCTGGAACCGATCGAGCGTTCTGGCTTCACCTATTCCGGTCAAAGGCAGTGGCTCCTCCGAAATAGTCTTTATCATTTCTGCGGGAATAGGACGCCAAGCTGGCTGGGATGAGAGTTCTCGCAACTGGTCGATGATGAGATCGAGAGCTTTGTGAGAGGTTTTTCGAAAATCTTCCCAGTCTCTCGGATCCAAATTAGGGGTATTCATTCGGTAAACGCCAATTCAGTTATTGCAGAAAAACCCGCATCGCCGGGTGTAAGTTTCGATGATTTTAAGGCTCTTATCGGTAGTTTCGAGTTGATTTGGGACGATGGCTCGACAACACTAATTTTCTTGCGATAACATTTCGACAGCTCGTTTTTGGTTTTCCTTCGGTGGATGAGTACACTGCATCCTACCTTGATGAAAAGCCAATTTGGGCTTACGCTCTCGGCAACTTAAACGCCACAAAAGTGGCTTTAACTGTCATACTTGGCACCACAAAGTGCTTTTTTAGCCCTATCAGGTGGCTTAACAAATAGTCTTTCGTTTAGTGAGGAATCATGTTTTTCATCAAGTCCCGAAAGTTTGTGCAGACTTTCACAATCCTATTGAGTTTAGTGATCGGGTCTATAGCCACGACCACATGCTCTGCCGGCGAAGCCGATTTAAAAATCCCGAGTCTCAAGGATACCAATTTGGCATCATTCTTGGGCGGCACCAGTGGCCACACCCTTTTATTGATCGGCTTGATTGTCAGTGCCATGGGGCTTGGATTCGGCCTGATGATTTATCTGCAACTAAAGAAACTGCCTGTCCACGATAGCATGCTGGAGATTTCGGATCTCATTTACGAAACGTGCAAGACGTATCTGCTTACTCAAGGCAAGTTCATTTTTATCCTGTGGTTGTTTATCGCCGCAGTCATTGGTTTCTATTTCAAATCCATGGTGGGTTTTGATTGGGACAAAGTGGGCGTCATTCTGCTCTTTAGCGTTGTTGGGATCTTAGGAAGCTACGGCGTCGCATGGTTCGGCATTCGCGTGAACACGTTTGCAAATTCCCGAACGGCATTTGCAAGTCTCGAAGGGCTTCCCTATCCGATTTATGCCATTCCTCTCAAAGCGGGTATGAGCATCGGTATGATGCTCATCAGCGTTGAATTGATGATCATGCTCTTCATTTTGCTTTTCATTCCCGGTGACTGGGCAGGTCCTTGCTTCATTGGTTTTGCGATTGGCGAAAGTTTAGGTGCTGCGGCACTTCGAATCGCTGGTGGTATTTTTACCAAGATCGCTGATATCGGATCGGACTTGATGAAGATCGTTTTCGGTATCAAGGAAGACGATGCAAGAAACCCCGGCGTAATCGCTGACTGCACGGGGGACAATGCGGGTGACTCGGTTGGACCGAGTGCTGACGGGTTTGAAACCTACGGCGTTACGGGTGTCGCATTGATTTCCTTTATTCTTTTGGCTGTCAACGACAAGACTCCGGGCGCTGCGTTCGCTTCCGTCCAAGTTCAGCTACTGGTTTGGCTATTCGTCATGCGTGTCATGATGGTTTTGGCATCCGCTGCGTCGTACTTCATTAACGAAGCGATAACCAAAGCGAAGTACGCTCGTGCAGAGCACATGAATTTCGAAATGCCTTTGACTCGACTAGTTTGGATCACTTCGATCGTCTCCGTCGTGTTGACCTATGCTGTCTCCTACGTGATGATTCCTTCGCTTAACGGTGACTCCAGCATGTGGTGGAAACTATCATCGATTATTTCATGCGGGACTTTGGCTGGTGCCATTATTCCTGAGTTGGTAAAAATCTTCACTTCGACTTCCTCCAAACATGTTCGTGAAATCGTCACGAGTTCGGAAGAAGGCGGAGCATCGCTGAACATCCTCTCCGGTCTGGTTGCGGGTAATTTCTCCTGCTATTGGCTTGGAATTGTCATCGTCGGTTTGATGGCGGGTGCTTACGGTATCTCGACCTTGGGCATGGGAAGCTTAATGGTTGCTCCGGCCGTATTCGCATTCGGTTTGGTAGCCTTCGGATTCCTCGGGATGGGGCCTGTAACGATTGCCGTCGATTCCTATGGACCAGTGACCGACAACGCTCAATCGGTTTATGAGTTGTCCTTGATCGAAGACGTCAAGGACATCAAGAACGAGCTGAAAAACAAATTTGGTTTCAACGTCAACTTTGAACGAGCCAAGCATTTGCTCGAAGAAAACGACGGAGCAGGGAACACTTTCAAAGCGACCGCCAAACCGGTGCTCATCGGTACGGCTGTCGTGGGTGCGACCACGATGATTTTCTCCATCATCATGAACTTGACGGATGGCTTGACCATCAACCAAGAAAAGCTGTCGTTGTTACATGCTCCTTTCATGCTAGGACTGGTTACCGGTGGTTCCATCATTTATTGGTTTACCGGTGCCTCGATCCAGGCCGTGACCACCGGTGCATATCGCGCGGTCGAATTCATCAAGGCGAATATAAAACTCGATGGTTCGACCAAAGCCTCCGTCGAAGACAGCAAGAAGGTCGTCGAGATCTGCACTCAGTATGCTCAAAAAGGTATGTTCAATATCTTCTTGGCTGTGTTCTTTGCGTCGCTTGGGTTTGCCTTTATCGAACCTTACTTCTTCATCGGTTATTTGATTTCCATCGCGATCTTTGGTTTGTATCAAGCCATCTTTATGGCGAATGCCGGCGGAGCCTGGGATAATGCCAAGAAGGTCGTCGAAGTCGAGTTGAAGAAAAAAGGAACTCCGCTGCACGAAGCAACCGTCGTCGGTGACACGGTAGGCGATCCGTTCAAGGATACGTCTTCAGTCGCGATGAATCCGGTCATCAAATTCACCACGCTGTTCGGCTTGCTCGCAGTCGAGTTGGCTATTGAACTAACCCACAAGCAAGGCGTTGCCGTCACGCTAGGAATGGCCGTCGTCTTCCTCGCTCTGGCGTGCACCTTTGTTTGGCGTTCGTTCTATGCGATGAAGATTTCTGCGGATTAGTACCGCCGGTTTCTTTCCACAAATTCCCATAAAAGGCTTGGCAATTGCCAAGCCTTTTTTTGTGTTCCAGACTATTTGGGAATACCCACGATGCAGTTTGGTTTCGTTTCCCATGAGTGAGAACTTGTGCCAGACACGATAGGATTGATTTGAGCCAAACTATTGACTTGGGCCGGGCGTTTGATTCGGCCCGGGTAGTCGTTTTCGTAGTTGGAAAAAGCCGCTGGCGACCTTGAGCGCTAGCAGGACGTTGCTGACCCAAATGACAGCGGAAACAACATTCGGCAAAGTCCACAGCTCGATGGGGATGGCCGCGAACAGAAAGAATCGAGGACGGATTAGCCAAGAATAGGGCGTGCGCAATGCGTTTCGCACCATCGAGATCGCCAAAACGCCGACATACAACACCATAAATAAACTACCTGCCCAGATCCCAATCAAGGGCTCGGTACCGCTCATCAGGGTAATCGTGACTGCCGAAACGATGATTTGATCGCAGAAGGAATCGGTAAAACTTCCTTGCTGGCTCGCAATATGCTGGTAGCGTGCTAGGGGGCCGTCTAGACCGTCGAGCAGAACGTGCAAGAGTACCATCCACACCGCCCACCAAGGATGTCCGGTCATCCACATCGGTACAAACATGAGACCAAAAACAAGGGAAGCAAGTGTCACATGGTCGGGCACTACCCTGCCAGCGGTCATTCTAGCCAACAGTGGGTCAAGCAACTTGCCCCTTAGTCGCTGACCATATTCCATCCAGCGGCGTTCTCCCGCTGAGTAACAATCGGCCTTCGTCTCGTCCGTTTCGTGGCTCATCGAGTCCTCGAATCGGGCGTCGATATCTGACTGATAAATGAATGGGGAGAAAAGCCCATGTGCCTTACGCCCGATCCCGCGTTAAAGAACTTCACAGTGTCGTACTCGTAACCCAGCATAGGAACATGCGTATGACCAAAATAGACTTGCGTTGCTTTTGAAAGATCACAACCTTGCATTCGACTTAAGTATTGCGTTAGATTTTTGCAAACGACTTGCGGTCGATGGCGAATTCGTGGCGGAAAGCGATGCAATCGACTTTGAACGACGATGTCATAAAGCGTATTGGCAACTTTGCCGCGCGGGATGGCTTCATGAAAACTCCCTCGATAGCGAGCGAGATCTTTGCTCGACTTGCCAGCATCCAGGATATCCCCGTGCAAGAAAATACAATCGCCCGATTGCCAAACTTCGTGTGCCCATTCGAATCGCGTGAACTGCTTAGCGATCTGATCGAGAACGCTTTGAAATTCTGGAGCGCAGTCATGATTACCGAGCAAGTAGACGACTTTGCCGTGTGAATGTTCTGCCAACAACTCTTCAAGCCATTTTTGGGCAGCAAGCAGCGTCTCGCTGAGATTTTGAAGACGACTCCATCGGAAATCGAATATGTCTCCGCCCAACACGAGCAAGTCCGCTTGTTCCGCGTCGGCCCACCACTCGTTCCAACGTTCTAGGCCCGAAGACCTCCGACTGAGCAAATGAAGGTCCGAAACAAAATGCCCTCGAACAGTCATGCAGGGTTACCTTGCGAAAGAAAATTATACCAAAGCGTATCAACCGAAAATTGCTCGACCAACATGCAGCCACTCGAAAATACTTTCCAATGGACGATCGCCGCTATGCAGTTGCTGAGTCTCCACGATAAAGTATAACCGTTTTGATCGCTGGAACATTTGCCAATTAATGCTGGATGGAAAATTTGGATACGAGCTGGAACCAATGGAAGAAAGACTGGGAGCCGAAAATATCCCGAATCGCACGCTTCGCGATGGCCAAAGCCGATGCAGGTCACGATATTGAGCATGTTCAGCGAGTTGTCGTCAATTGCACTCGACTGGGCCCGATCGAACACGTGAACGCATCCGTCGTTCTCCCGGCAGCTTGGCTTCACGATTGTGTCGCGGTACCAAAGAATTCGCCGCTACGTAGTCAAGCGTCTCGACTGGCGGCGGAGCGAGCAAACGAACTCCTATCCGAAGCTGGCTATCCTTTTGAATTGTTGCCTGCTATCCATCACTGCATTGAGGCCCATAGTTTTTCAGCCAAGATTGATTGCTTGACGCGAGAAGCAAAGATAGTTCAGGACGCCGATCGACTCGAAGCTCTGGGGGCGATTGGAATTGCTCGATGCTTGATGACCGGCGGGTCGTTAGGGCAACGGCTGTACGATCCGGACGAGCCATTGCCGATCAATCGCCCGCCTCGCGATGATTTGCAAAGCGTTGACCATTTCTTCGCAAAACTTTTTCGATTGCCTGCCACCATGCAAACGGAAGCGGGGCGTGGAGAAGCTCTACAACGCACTCAAATGATGCAATTGTTCTTAGAACAACTTTGCCGAGAGATTGGCCAAGATATCGACAAGCTACATCAAATGATCGCGGTCCATTGATTGCAAAACACTTATCGATTGCGAAAAACGCACCAAAGCAATCTATTCTGCGTCTTTCAAAAAATATTGACCTGGATTCCGCCGCAATTCTCCAGCGCGAACCAACCGGCATTATCGACGTAGAAACCAGCGGTTAGAATACGGTACGAAAAAGAAACACCCTACCAAGAGTTCATGCGTATGCTGTTAGTAACAGAACTGAAAAAATCGTATCGAGATCCAAGCGGTAAGAACTTACCCGTGCTTGATATTCCTCGGCTGGAAATCGGATCTGGCGAGCAGATGGTGCTGCTGGGGAAAAGTGGTGGCGGCAAAACAACTTTGCTACATATTATCGCTGGCATTACGCGCGCCGATTCCGGCCAAGTCATGCTCGATAACATAGATCTTTTTAAGCTTTCTGAAGCTGGTCGCGATCGAGTACGAGCCTCTAAAATCGGCTATGTCTTTCAAACGTTTAACTTGCTGCCTGCGTTTTCTGCTTTGGAAAATGTGCGGCTAGGAATGACTTTCGCGCGAGGCCGACACGACATCGCGCGTGCCACGGAGTTACTGGTTCGCGTTGGGCTAGGCGATCGATTGCATCATAAGCCGCATGCTCTTTCGGTGGGTCAACAGCAACGTGTCGCGGTCGCGCGAGCATTAGCAAATCGCCCAAGCTTGTTGCTCGCAGACGAGCCAACTGCGAATGTCGATACGCGTAATCAACAGTTGATTATCGACTTGATACGGGAGGTCTGTCGCGACGAGAAAGTTTCACTGCTGCTTGTCACTCACGCTCCTGAAATTGCCCGCCAGTTTGACCGAGTTGAGGATTTGGAAAAACTCAATCGCGTTCTTTTCGAATCTACCGCCTCCATCTAACGATAAGCAACCATCACAACATGCATTTACTATTTATTGCTTGGCGAAATCTTCAACACCGTTGGTTTGCAAGTTTGCTGACCATGCTATCGATGACATTGGGTGTAACCCTAGTCGTCCTTGTACTATCCGTTTCGGGACTGATCGAAGAGTCATTCGAGCGGAATAGCAATATCGGCTACAACTTGCTCGTTGGTCCCAAAGGCAGCCCACTGCAGTTGACGATGAATTCTGTTTTTTATCTGAGTCGGCCTGTGGGAACGCTGCCTTACAATTATTTGCTTGAGTATTTACCCGGCGATGGCCGACAGAAGGCTTACAAAAGTATTGGCGGGAAACTAGAAGATCCCGATCGAGGTGGAAAATACTCGATGTTCGTAAACAATGGCTTTGCTATTCCCATCTGCCTTGGCGATTATGTTGGGCGGTTTCGAATCGTTGGAACGACAAGCGAGTTCTTTACATCACTCCGCCATGGCCGCAAAAGCGATCAAGAATATCGTTTCGCCAAAGGCCGTAATTTTCAAGAATACAATGAGAAGAACGGGTATTTCGAAACCGTCGTGGGATCGATTGTTGCTAACGAGTTGGACTTGAAACTCGGCAGCAAAATTTTTCCAACGCATGGACCAGAAGGAGAAACGCATAGCAACGGATTTCTGGTCGTTGGGATTCTCGAACCTACAGGAACCCCGACGGATCGCGCGACGTTCGTGAACATCGAGGGATTCTACCTGCTCGAAGGTCACGTAGCACCTGAACGTGACGAAGAAACAGGTATCGAGTTGCCTCCGTCTGCGGATGAACCTGAGTTCAAGCCAGCCGATAAAACCAAATTGCCGATCGAGAAACGCGAGGTTTCGGCAATCCTGGTCAAGACACAGGGATTTGCAGGCGTGGGCCTGATGCAGCAAATCAACAAGAGCAAATCCGCACAAGCCGTTTCACCGGTCAGTGAAATTTACGTGGTCAAGGACACGTTTTTTTCTCCGATCCGGTTAGCGCTTTTAGCACTCACCATCATGGTCTGCGTCGTGAGTGCAATTAGCATCTTGGTAAGTATCTACAACTCGATGAATGAACGAACTCACGACATTGCCGTCATGCGCGCTTTAGGTGCGAGCCGCGACCGAGTACTCTTGGTGATCCTGTGCGAGTCGATGCTGATTTCCTTAGGAGGCGGTGTGATGGGCTGGGTGATCGGCCATACGATCGGTGTATCAGCCAGTCCCATGGTGGAACATCGCGCGGGTATTCGAATTGGATTTTTCAGCATCAATTCATTTTACGAGCCTTGGATTATTCCCGGACTCATACTGATTGGCGTCCTCGCTGGATTGCTTCCTGCGATCATGGCATACCGAACGGACGTTTCCAAATCGCTACAATCTTAGCAATTCGCTTAAACGGCACCGAAGTACCAACTGGCGAAAACTCGCGCGACCAGTCCGACAATTACCACAGCAATAATATCCAAGGTCAATGCAGCGATTGCTAGTCGTTTGCTGCGTGGCGAAATTGGCGTGGATAATGAGAATGCTTCCCAGAGCATTCCGAGCGAATAAATGTGCGTCAAGGGCGGTAGAAATACGAAGCCAAGCACAGCGGCACGCCATGCTCGCTCGATCAAGTATTCCGATTCATCCTGAACACTCGACTCAGGACTCGGCATCGTCGGCTTGTCCTGAATGTATCTCGATTGCAGGTCGGGATCGCCAACTGCATCGGCGTTGATTGCATTTTTGGAATTGTCCTCTCGATCTTTGTCACAGCGCCAACAAATGTCGAACCCAGCATCCACTTCTGCAAAACAGTTTCCACATTGCCAAGCTGCACTGCTACCAGTGTTAGTGCCAACAGGTTCGTTGAGTATTTCCAGTGCCATGGACTTTTCACCGGACGCGACGAGCAATTTCACGCCACCAATCGCTGTTCCTACATACCACAATGTTGAGTTGGTATTTTCGCCTTCGATGAACGCTTCCAATCCATTTTGGGACAATAAAATAAGGGCTTGCCGCGCTTCGAATGGATTGCTGAATCGGGCGACTTCTTCAAAATCCGACGGCATCGATGCAAATCCTCAAATCCTGAAACCAAGATAGTTCTGAGACGCTGCTATTGTAGAGTCAGCAATCAAAAGCAACGTCTCGAGGAACTAAGTTATCTGGGAAATGCAGAAAAAAATGCCCGACTAGCTCGTTCAATCTTTGGTGTAGGACACTCTTATTCGGCCTTGAGCTGTTCGTATTTTTTCTTGTACTTGTCATTCAACAGCGTGTGCCGGCTAGTCAAGTCAACTAGGCGACCATCCACGTACGCTTGGACGACCTGGGTCGACGTTTCGAGAATATCACCGTCGGCGATAAACAAGGTTGCGTCCTTGCCGACATCCAGGCTTCCAACACGATCCTCGACGCCAAGAATTTTAGCGGGCGCTAACGTGATGGCTTTGAGGCCGTCCTCGTGACTTAACCCATAGGCTACTGCGGTTGCAGCGTGGTAAGGGAGATTTCTGAGATTGCTCGCGCCAAATCGACCTGCACCGGAAATGCAATAATCAATTCCGGCCTCTTGAAGACGGGCAGGTAAACTATACGCGGCATCGTAGGCGTCGTGTCGATTTTGCGGTAATCGATAAACGCCCGCGACAATAATGGAAACATTGGCTTCTTTGAGCAAGGCGGCGCACTTGACTGCGTCGTAGCCGCCGTAAATTACTAAGCGTACATTGTGTTTTTTGCAAAACGCTACGGCGGATTCGATTTGCTGGGTGTCTTCAGCTTCGACAATCAAGGGAGCTTTACCCTGAACCACTGGAATCATGCCTTCTAATCGGCGGTCAAGCAAATTTTGCGTCGTGTCTTTTTGACGACCTTCGACATATGCACGTGTTTTTTCGATCAGCGTTGCGAGTTCCTTAAGCCGTTCGTGGGCTTGCGACGCACCGCCTTCGCCAGGAGGCCCCCCGCCGCCGCCGCGCCGACCTACTCGGGCTGCTGCAAAGCGAGGCCAAGTGGCTTGCATACCGGAGTCGGTTTTAAGCGCCATGTCTTCCCAAGTCCATCCATCCATCCGCATGAGGCAAGCTCGGCCCCCGATAAGCCCACCAGCCGCGACGGAATTGGCGATCAAGACACCGTTTGCTCTTGCAACCGGAATCGCTTCACTGTCTGCATTAAAAGCCACTTGCGCGCGGACGTTCGAATTGATTTGGCCCGTTTCGCTATTGTCGATCGTGGCTGCAATGGAGTCGATTTCCACCAAGCCTATGGAACTGTAGGCTTCAATCAAACTCGGATAGACATGCTTGCCATCTAACTCAACGATCACCGTATCTACTGGTGTCTGGATTTCACCGGTGCTAAACACCTTGGTTATCTTTCCTTTTTCAATTAGCAAGCTGCCTTTCTCGATTGTCTCACCGGAGACAGTATGGATCACGCCGCCGCGCAGTGCGATGGGATTCTTTTGCGGCGCTCCGGGGATTTGATCCGAAGCGGCAACGGGGGATAAACAACTCGTTGCAAGGGCTCCGACAGCTAACGAGTGGGACGTGAACAACGCGAGACGATTAAGAAATTTTCGTCGATTCTCTGAAGCCGATTTTTTTTTGTAGTTGGACATTTTATTACCTAGGAAAGTATTTGTTTTATGTTTGCTGTTCAATTGAGAAATTCATTCGTGCTCGTGCGCGTCATGATCTTCGTCATCATGGTGGTGGCAGAATTCGTCATGTCGCGGCCATTCGGCAGAGGGATCAAACGGTCGCTCGCCGGGACCAGCCATTTCGCCGCCGCTGTTGAGAACTTTCTGAATTAGCTTATTTCTCAACTCATTGACGGCGGATTGCGTGGTCTTGTCATCTTCGCGATCAAAATATTTGCGACCATCAATCCAAGTTTGTTCGCAACGCGACATAGGCGACAGCGGCGAAGCGTTCCAAATCACAAAGTCCGCTTGCTTGCTAACTTCCAGTGAACCAACATACTGATCGATTCGCAATTGTTTTGCTGGATTGAGGGTAACAAATTTGAGCGATTCTTCCGGCGATAGGCCACCGTACTTAACGGCTTTGGCAGCTTCGTGATTGAGATGGCGAGCTAATTCGGCATCATCCGAGTTGAAAGAAACAACGACTCCAGCATTGTGCATGATCGCGCCGTTATAGGGGATAGCGTCGAATACTTCGACTTTATAAGCCCACCAATCGGAAAACGATGAAGCCATCGCGCCGTGTTTTGCCATCGCATCAGCAACTTTGTAACCTTCGAGAATGTGCTGCAGGCTGCCGATTGTTACGCCATAGTCTTCGAGCATGCGCAAGAACGCGAGAATTTCGTCTTGGCGATAACTATGGCAGTGGACCCAGCGCTCGTGGCGAATGATTTGAGCGATGGTTTCTAACTCCAGGTCTCGGCGAGGTGGTAAACCGCGCGGATTTTGATTCCATTCCTTCCATTGGCGATCGTATTCACGTGCTGCTTCGAATCGGTCGCGAAAGATTTCATCGACACCCATTCGAGAACGTGGATAACGAACAGGGCCGTCGTTTTGGGTAGAGCCGCTGCGTTTGACGTTTTCGCCCAAGGCAAATTTAATGCCAGGAGGAGCTTCTCGCATCTTCAGGTCATCGTAGACACCGCCCCAGCGAAGTTTGATGACTTGGTTTTGCCCGCCGATCGGGTTAGCAGAACCGTGCAGGATGTTGGCCGCCGTTACGCCACCGGCCAGTTGACGATAGATCGAGATGTCTTCGGCATCGATAAAATCGCCGATGCGTACTTCGGCCGTCACCGATTGCGAGCCTTCGTTGACACCGCCATCAGTTGCCATATGCGAATGGCAGTCAATGATTCCCGCCGAAATATGTTTGCCTTGAGCATCGATGACGGTCGCGCCTTCAGGTGCTGAAATGCCGGTTCCGATTTGAGCGATGATTCCGTTGTGAATGAGCATGTCGGCGTCTTGAAGGATCCCCGAGTCAGCCGAAGTCCAAATGGTGGCGTGCTGCACGAGGACCCATTCGGCTTGTGCGGGCATTCCGTTTCGACCGTATTCGCCGAACGGATAGTTGACTGTTGAGAGGACGATTTTGCTTTTCTCTTCAGCGGCTTTTTCCTTATCGGACTTAGGCTTGGCATCGTCCTGAGCGGGCTTTGCTTCCGTCTTAGAATCGCCTTCGGCTTTCTTTTCCGTTGGCGGAGAATCGGCTGGTTTGTCCGACGGCGAACCGTCTTCGGTAGGTTTGCTTTCCTCTGACGCCTTGGCAGGTTCGCCAACGAACTGACTGATAGATCCATCGGGCCAGAAAATTGAGCCGATTAGTTTTTGATTGTCGCCTTCGGCAAGCGACGTTATTGCGATTTGACCTTTACCTTCGGCAGACTTGTGCAAAGGTTTGGCGTCGAAGATCGCTGACAGACGCAAATCTTGCACTTTGACTCCAGACAATTTCGTAACGTTGGCTGCAAGTTTTTCATCGCTGCCTTTTCCACGTCCACGTCGACCTTCGCTACCCTTGTCTTCCGGCTTTGAAGCGTCTTTGCTTTCCGTTTTCGAAGCGTCCGTTTGATCTGGCGCAGGGGCAGCAACCTTGTCTTCGGTCAGCTTGTCCTCCGATGGTTTGTCCCCTTCGGGCATCGCATCGGCTGGTTTAACGTCAGCGGGTTTTTCTTCAGGCTTGGATTCGGGCGTCGGTGGAGGAGGAACCGGTGAATCGACGGCGACTTTATCCTCGGTTAGTGTCTCTTCCGAAGGTTTGTCACCGTTTGGTTTGTCACCGTTTGGTTTGGCATCGTTTGGTTTGGCATCGGTTGGTTTTACTTCCGCTGGCTTATCGTCGGACTTTGGCATGTCCGCCTGGGTTTCGTTCCCTTTGTCGGCAGGTTTATCTGGCGTCGACTCGCTTGATTCCTTGGGAGCGTTGGGGTTTGTTAATGTACCAGTAGGGCGATTGCCTTCTTCGATACTAAGTTCAAGCGCAGTTGGATAATCGCCGTTGGCCGTCAACGCCAACGACCATTTACCTTTCAAATCCAACGTTGCTTGCTCATCCCATTCGTAACGATGGCCTTGAACCCAGGTTTCGACGATCTTCGTTTTCTTGTCCCAGAGGTCTCCATCTGCAACAACAAAGCTGGCCCATTTTCCTAAATGGATCGAGCCTGCAACTTGATCGATACCAAGCAATCGAGCGGGCTCGGTGGTGAGTGCTTTGAGGGCAGCGTCTTTATCCAATCCGCGTTCGATGGCTTCGCGAACTTTTTCAAGTAGATCCGTCGGTTCACTCAGCCCATCTGCAGTGATGGAAATCTGAATTCCCGCCGCAGCTAGACGACCTGGGTTTTCAGGTGCCAACTCCCAATGCATCAAATCCTGCAAGGTCACGTCATCGGCCAACGCCGCCATAGAAACGTCAGGTGCTTTTGGAAAATTGACTGGCACAATAATGGCACGGTTGAGCTTTTGAATTGTACTGAGCAATCGATACTCGCGACCCGAACCATGGATGATGGCAGGCAGACCAAATTCGCGCGCAAACTGATCCGCGCGCATCGCATATTGTTCGTTTCCTGCATCGAAGATAATTGGCCGGCTGTCGTCGACAAGGTCCACCAACGCTTGTAGTGCTGTGTTGGTTTCGGGTTGTGGCAAGCTTGTCTGCGAACGATACGCTTGCCAAGCTTGACGATACCACTGGGCATCGAGGAAAGCTTGACGGGCCAGCGCCACGGCTCCCATCGGGCTACTGGGGTAACCACCGTCTCCAGGTGCACCAGCGCCACCACCGAATCGTCGTGCGACCGTCAAGCGAACATGATCGGCCGCTTTGGGTCGCAGCATCGAATGCGTCGCATTATCGTCGATGGCCGCAACCACACAACTCGTGCCCTTGATGATACCCGACGACGGAGCCACCAACATCGCAGTGATACCGGCTTTGCGATACTTGGCTAACTTTTCAGGACTGGGTTGATAGGCGGTCGCAACGGAGCGTTCGGGGGTTATTTGACTATTCCAGTAAGGACTCCCTGTGCCAGTTGTGACTGCGGGCACGTCGGCTTCGGTATAAGCATCGATGAAACCGGCATAGACTGTTTTGCCCTTGCCATCGACCTTGATCGTGCCGGGAGGGAGCGTGACTTTGTCACCTAGGTCGATGATCTTGCCACCACGAACAACGATGGTTTGGTTCTCGCGGACGACGCCCGGTTCGAGGACGACTTTCGCTCCTTCGATGGCAATAGTCGCCACTCCCAAATCACGAATGCCGTCGACGGGCGGCGTTGCAGGCACTTGGGCTTGCGCGAACGAAGCCAAGAAAACGAGACAGACGGCCAATCGGCCGCCCACAAAAATTCGATTGATCATGCTCATAGTTGCCACTAACAAAGTCGAAGAAAATGATGCAAGAATGCAGGTCCAATACCTAGAGTAATCGCCACGAACAGCGGCAGAAGTGACGTCTCAACTGCATCGTTAGGAATTCCCATTCGCCGAACGACTCTACCGATTGTGCTGGCTGGGTAGTTTAGCAAGACGAAAGGCGAATTTCACCGATTGGAGTGCCAAATCGGTGACTTTTGCGGCCGAAGTAATTCCAAGCAGTCACAAATCGCGATAATTCAGCGCGAAAAAACTAATTCAGAAGAAAACTTCGGGCCGCGAAATTTTCTTCACCATCAAACGGAACGCCGTAAACAGGCCATGATTCGCGGTTGCAGAAGTGTTTTGACCTTTCACAGAAACGGAAATGCCGCAAATGTTTCAGGATAATGGCGACCTTTCCTATTTCAGTTTTTGGACGTTGACCACCCGGAGCAATCTCTAACTTGATCTGTAATTTGCATTCCAAAAAATTACGGCAATGTCTGTGATCTACCGTCAACTTGGATAATCAATTTGCATCGACGCTTATTAATTCGATGCGTCATTGCTCACCAAGACTTTAAGCCAAGTGTGACTTTTTTCGGACTTCCGAATTGGCATATGTGTTTTCGTAGACCATGTGGTCCTTCCAACGCTATACGAGACTGCTGCGTTCATCGCGGAAGCGGTAGCCTACGCCACGAACAGTTTCGATTAGCTCGCCATGTGGCCCGAGTTTTTTGCGAAGGGCCCGGATGTGGACATCGATAGTCCGTTCCAGGACAAGCGTATCTTCGCCAAGCGCCGATTCGATGAGATCGTGGCGATCGTATGCACGGCCTGGTTGGCGAAGCAACGTTTCCAACAATCGAAACTCGGATGGCGTTAATTCGAGTTGGGTACCGTTCAACGAAGCGTGATGACGCACTCGATCGATTACAATGCCCTGTGAAGCTAGCGTATCACTTTCGCTCGCGTCGGTCGACATGCGTCGGCGTATGGCCTTGACCCGTTCAAGCAGAACCTTAACGCTAAACGGTTTAACCACGTAATCATCCGCGCCGACTGAAAAACCAATCAACTGATCGGCTTCTTCGGCTTTTGCCGTGAGCATCATGATCATGCATTGGCTGGTCGAAGGATGAGCTCTCAGTTTACGGCAGACTTCGATCCCGTCGAGCACGGGCAGCATGACGTCGAGCAAGATGATTTCGGGCGGTTCGTGTAACGCCGAATTCAATCCCGATTGGCCATCGTAGGCGCAGGTGACCTGAAATCCGCTTTGCTCCAAGTTGTAGCAAAGGATTTCCGACAAAGGTCGATCGTCTTCGATAACTAGTATTCGTCGTTGGCTCATGAGTGTTTGATCGATGTTGTTATTTCTTCTTGGCAAAGTTACCGTGTTTGTGACGCACGATTTCACCATCAATCATGTAAAGGACTTCTTCGGCTATGTTTTCGGCATGATCCGCGATTCGCTCGATATGCCGGGCCGCCGAAAACAAATGCAACGCGGGGTCCACATTGTCGGGGCTTTCCCGCATCAGTTCTTTCAGCTCTTGAATAATATGCCGGTTTTGATCGTCGACTTGCGAATCGAGCATGATGACTTCAACAGCCATTTTCGGGTCGGAGTTGACGAAAGCATCGAGTGCTTTGCGAACCATCTCGGTTGCGTTGCGGGCCATGCTTGGTAATTCATCTGGGAGCGGAAAAAAGGGAAACGACTCCATGCATTCCGCTCGTTCCGCGATATTACAACCTAGGTCGCCCATGCGTTCCAAGTCCGCGTTGACTTTTAACACCGTCGTAATGCGTCTCAGGTCGCGCGCCACAGGTTGGTGCAGGGCCAGTAACTTGAGGCATTCCTCCTCGAGCTTGACTTCCATTTGGTTAATGCGTTCGTCCTGGAGCAGGACGCGAGGAACCAAGTCGTATCGACGGTCGCACAGCGCACTGACTGCTTCGCCGATGACCTTTTCCACCACGGCAGCTTGGCTGAGTATTTCGTGATGAAGTGTTTCTAATTCTCGTTGGAAATGGAGCGACATAGGTTCTAACCAAACTTCCCTGTAACGTAGTCTTCGGTTTTTTTGCTTTGCGGCCGCGTGAACACATCGGTGGTGAGGCCCGACTCGATCAATCGGCCTTCGAAGAAGAATGCGGTTTGATCTGAACATCGCGACGCTTGTTGCATGTTATGCGTCACGATGACGATCGTGTACTGGTCGCATAATTCGAATATCAAGTCCTCGATTTTGATCGTCGATGCCGGATCGAGCGCCGAACATGGTTCGTCCATCAACAGGACTTCGGGGCCAATCGCGATCGCACGAGCGATGCACAGGCGTTGCTGTTGACCGCCGCTCAATCCTAGCGCAGGTTTGTGTAGACGGTCTTTGACCTCGTCCCAAACGGCTGCTTTTCGTAGTGCCCATTCGACCAATTCGTCCAGTTGTTGGCGAGAGATCTTGAAATGCATGCGAGGACCGAAAGCTACATTGTCGTAGATCGACTTGGGAAAAGGATTTGGCTTTTGAAATACAATGCCGATCCGTCGGCGAAGGGAAACCACATCCAACGAGCGATCGAGAATATTGAGCTGCCGATCAGGACCGTCATTGAGTTCCAATTGTCCCTGGGCGCGAGCCGAAGGAACCGTATCGTTCATGCGATTGATCCAACGTAGCAGAGTGCTCTTGCCACATCCACTCGGTCCAATCAGGGCCGTGACGTGGTTGCGCGGGATATTCAATGTGATATTGTGCAGGGCTTGGTAGTCTCCATACCACGCGTTCAAACCATTCATGATTACTGCTGAGGGCGCATTCAAAATCGAAGGTTCAGCTTCTGTGAGGGTGGAACCTCGCATTTTTTTGACCTCCAAGTTTTTTAGCTGCTTAGTCGGAGTGGGTTGAAGCGGTGTTTGCATCATGACGGGATACCTTGTTCAAACAGGATCGGTCGGGTGATGAACGTAATTTCAAAGTTAGGAAAGTGGTTTACTGAAAACTTGACGAATGATGATTGCTAGAAAATTGAAACAGAGGAGTAGGATCAACAAGACGATGATCGCCGAGGCAGAGATTGCATGAAAGCGAGCATCGTGACGGCTTGACCAATCATAAATCTGAAGAGACAAAACCGTAAAATCGGACATCAGACTCGATGGACTACTGGTTATGTAAACAATGCCCGAAATCATCATGATCGGTGCAGCTTCACCAACGGCACGGCTCATCGCTAGGATGGATCCGGTCATAATACCAGGAATGGATGCAGGGAGCGTTACATTCCAAACTGATTGCCACGAGGTAGTTCCCATTCCCAATGCTGCTTCCCGTAACGACGACGGAACAGCGCGAATTGCCTCTTGAGAAGAGATGATCACGACCGGCAAAATGACTAGCATCAAAGTCAAACTTCCCGTCAACACACTACGTCCAAATGGCAACCGAAAATAGTACCACGCATTCCGTGAAATTCTGCCTGGAGTTTCGTTCCATTTGACGGTGATCGCTTGGTCTGCATCAGAATCCGGAGGGGAAGCACCGCGCTGGAGCATTCGCACTGTGATGGTATTTCCATTGCTGTCGAGCGCTCGAATGCCATTGTCAATCTTTGTCTCCGGCGCAGCTCCGGATGCAACGGGAACGAATATCACTTGATCGTTGATCGTCAGGAATTGATCGTAGTAGTGCGCGCCAATCTCAAATACACGACGGGCCTTGGTCGTATCGCCTATTTTACGATCAAGCATTCCAAACATACTGACAAACGCAGCCAACCCAACCAATCCGTAAACGACGGACGGAACACCAGCGAGATTGGAAATATTAAGTTGAACTAGGCCATGTAATCGCTGTGCCCAGCGTTGCTTTGGCTTGAACTCCTCCAGAAAGATGGCGGTCATTACACCAATAGGCAGCGTCAACACAGCGCAAGCAGCGCACGTCCAAAAAGTCCCCATTAGCGCGGGCCACACCCCGGCTTTATCGGGATCAGGGTGAGGCGGCGAAGTTAGGAACCGAAAACTCAGATGCGTTAGACCGCTAGAGAAAATCGAGTAAAGCAGCACTGCTAAGATCACGACGGACATAGTTGCAGTAACTTGACAAAGGATTCGAAATCCCGTGTCAAACCATTTGCGTCGCTTGCCGCCCTGGTGCGATTTCATGCTCGCTTGGACACTTGCTTCAAGAGACTTCATTCGTAAGCCTCCCGGAATCTTTTACGAACCCAGTTGCCCAACATTGTTAGGGCCATGGTTAGCACAAACAATACACAAGCAACCGCGTACATCGAGTAGAATTTGGCGTCGAACTGGCTCGTATCGCCAGAAGCCATTTGGACCATCCAGCCAGTCATCGTTTGTGTTGCTTCGCGTGGATCCACGGTCAAGTGGGGATACGATCCGGCGGCCAAGGCGACGATCATCGTTTCACCCACAGCGCGCGATATTGCCAACAAGAAAGCGGAAATGATCCCCGACAACGCGGCAGGGACGACTACCTTTGCCGTTACGTCGAATTTAGTCGCACCAAGTCCAAGTGCTCCTTCGCGAAGTGACCGAGGAACGGCACGCAGGGCGTCCTCGACAAGCGATGTAACGATCGGCAAACAAAGAATGCCGACCGCAATTCCAGCACTCATGCCATTGTAAATATTGAATCCTTCGTGAAAAAACTTTAGCCCAGGGGTGATTACAGCCAACGCAAAAAATCCGTAAACGACTGTGGGAATCCCTGCCAGCACTTCTAAGACGGGCTTGAGAATGGATCGAACGGCCTTGGGCGCGTATTCGCTCAAGTAGGTAGCCGTGATCAATCCGATCGGCAAAGCGATCATCATAGCCACCAAGCTCACGAGCAGCGTGCCCGATACCAACGCCAACACGCCATAGTGGACTTCGCTGCCCAAGTCGGGCGTCCATTCCGAAGAGGTGAAAAAATCCCAGGCGCTGATCTGTTCGAGGCTGAAGAATTCAAACGTCTCGGAGAAGATGACGAATAAGACCGCCAATGTAATCAACAGCGAGAAAATCGCGCTCAAAACCAGGACGGACTTAACCAAGAATTCGCGAACGTACAGAGCTCGCAAGGAGCGATTACGATACGTTCGCGCGGGCGAAAATTGTTCTACAGCAACGGAGGCCATGTGCTTACTTGGGTTGAATTAGATTTTGATCAACGTAGATTTCTGTAAGCATTCCTTGCCGTTGTTTTCCGTCTGCGTCGTAAAAATAAGAACCGAACTTTGCATCGTCAAATCGTTCTCGAACCGTTTTGCTCACGACTGCGGGCAGCGGTGGTACTTTCACGCTGTTGCAAAGTTCAATCGCGTTATCCAAATAGAATTCCACAAAACGACGAAGTTCGGGCCGCTTGATCGAAGCTGCATTGACATAGATAAACAGGGGGCGACCAAAAGGTGCGTAAGATCCATCCTCGATCGTCGCCAAACTTAGCTCGACCGCTTTGCTCGTTTTCGGATCGATCACGTTGAGCGCCTTGAGCTTGTCCTTGTTTTCGAAGTAATACGAAGCGCCAAAAAAGCCAATAGCGAACTTTTCATTGGCAATCCCGTTGACGATGACCAAATCCTCTTCACTTGGCGTTACGTCCGAGCGAATCTTTCCCTCTTTACCAACAATGACATCACGAAAGAACTCATAAGTTCCCGAGTCCGTGCCGGGCATCAAGATCTTGATAGGTTCCGCCGGGTACGCGGGATTGAGCTCTTGCCAAGTTTTTACTGCTAGATCGGCGCTAAAAATTTTCTTTAGGTCATCGATCGAAATCTCGTTGATAAAGCTGTTGTCCTTGTGGACGCAAATGGAAATTCCATCGTAAGCGACCGGCAGCTCGATAAAGTTAACGCCGTTCTTAACGCACTCCGCCATTTCATCCTTCTTGATCGGTCGCGATGCGTCGGAGATGTCGGTTTCGCCTTTGACAAAACGCTTGAATCCACCACCCGTACCCGACTTGCCAACGGTCACTTCGACCTTAGGGTACTTGTCGCGGAAACCGGAAGCTGCCGCTTCGGTAATCGGATAAACAGTGCTGGAACCGTCTACGGAAACCGTTCCTTGCAGTGACGAAACTGGGCTAGTTTTTGCTTCAGTGCTTGTGCCGGTTGGCGCAGATGTCGTTGTGGTAACTGGTTTCGTTGACTTGGTGGAGTCACAGCCAACAAAAACAGACAGGGTGACTATCAAGCCGCTCAATAATAATGCTCGCATCCTAGTAGCTTTCCATATGTAAATCGGGTTCTAGCGAAGACGTAGTCGTCCCATCGCCTAATCACTTTTCTACCGGTGCTGATGCTATGCTTGCATTGTTAAGAAACCGTTAAGAAATGATGAAGACATCGTGTAGATAAATTACCGCTACTTATGTCGGGATGATTAACAGTAAGTTCGATTTACGGGCTTGCACTAGAACACAGCTCTCTAATCTCTTGCATTTGTCGCCCTAAACCTATCTTTAGGGCTTCGATAATCGTGCTGCGTGAAAGAAAAATCCCTACGCTTGTGGGGGCAGACCTTCGATTTGACAAACCGCCCATTTTATCATGCTAAGGGAAAGCGGACGGTGAAGGTCGAGCCTTTTCCGATCCTACTATTGAGCGCTACTTGGCCGCCCAGGGACTGCGTCAGGTGTTTAACGATCGACAATCCGAGACCTGTTCCACCAAGGTCGCTAGAGCGTGCGCGATCGACGCGATAGAAGCGTTCGAAGATCCGTTCATGATGCTCGGGAGCAATTCCTAATCCATCGTCAATGACCCGAGCCAATCCCATATTTTCGACTCTCACGACTTCGACAGTGACGTGTCCATGCTCTGGAGTGTATCGCACCGCGTTGCTAATCAAGTTATCGAGAACGGTAGCAATTCCCTCTTCATCACCGCGAACGACAATGTCCGGTTCAGGGGCAACAAACGTTAGAGTAATATTTCGCTTAGCCGCACCCGCTTGAAAAACTTGAACGCGTTGAGCGGCGATTGTGCACAGATTGACGTCTTCGATTTCAAACGCAGTTTGCCCCGACTCGATCCGCGCCAAATGAATAAGGTCGAGAATTAAGTCGTTGAGTCGGTTCGCTTGTTCCTCGATTCGCTCGACAAATCGCAATCGATTCTTGGGATCGTCGATCGCGCCCAATCGGAGCGTTTCCGAATACGCTTTGATGGACGCCAACGGAGTCTTCAACTCGTGGGAAACATTCGCGACAAAATCGCGACGCATTGTCTCCAATTGCCTAAGGTTCGTAACGTCGTGAACCACCATGACCACCGACTCTCCGGTCGGCATCGACAGCCAAGTGAATTGCATCGACAAAACACGACGACTTGGCCAAGTCGTTTCGAATTCGCGAGTAAGACGTTGATGCGAGCTAAAAACTTCTTCGATGCATTTTTCCACGAGTGGATTTCGCACGACTTCGTAAATGGGTCGTCCCAAAAAGTCTTGGTCCGGAGCTCCAAACAAATGGGTTGCTGCGCGATTTGCCATGTTCACACGTCGACGATCGTCGATGGCGACGACGCCTTCGCTCATGCTCATGAGTACAGCAGCCAATCGATCATTCCTTTCCGCCAAATCGCGTTCGCGCTGATCTAATTCGATTTGCATTTGGTCGAAGGCCTTGCCCAGCATCGCCCAATCGCCCCGATTGCTTACTTGATTCAGACGACGCGCGTAATTTCCCGCAGCGACCTCTCCAGCAAATTCCAACAATTCCTCCAAGGGCGATGCCATGGATCGTCCCAGAAAGTACATAAGAATCGTGGCCAATAAGACCGAAATGACAGTCTGCCAACCATAGGTTGATGTAACCTGGCTAATGCGACTCTCTATCGGACGTGTAGGAAAAGCTGTTCTTAAAAATCCTGTTCGTCGACCGTCCGCATCAACGGCTAAAGCGAAATAGTACATTTCTTCGCCATTCGATTCGCTTTTACGAGTCGCTTGGCCTGATTGCCGCATCGATGCTTGCACGAATTCGGTTCGCCCCAGATGATTTTCCATTTGAGCCGCGTCTCGACTACTATCGGCTAAGACTTTGCCTTCGGCGTCCGTCATAGTAATGCGAATTCCCGTTTTCTTTCCATAGTCGTCGATCATGGCATCCGCTTTTGCGATCGCATCAGGTGTCGGATTGAGCAAGAGGGGTTGAATCGATGATTCCATTGCCATAGCAACGTTCTTTAGCCGTTCCTTCAATTGCTCCAGTGTCAACTCTCGGTTTTGTGATCGAACAATTAAAGTGAATACAGCGCCTAACGAAAACTGTAGCACCACAAACGCGATGATCCACTTCAGCAGGAACGAGTTTGTTTTTAATCGAATGACCTTCATAGAAACCTTCTACGGTGGATGCTCGTTGGAGTGACCACTTGGCTAATCACGATAATCCGGTAACACATGAGGCGACTCACTTGAGTGATGACTCAAATTCTGCAAGCTTGGGCGAAGGAAAATCTTATTCTCCCGCAAGTCTCCATTTGAATCGGGAATGTATAGAGTATCATGTTTCACAATTCTTTTTGTTAGCGTCGAACTAGTTTGCGACCATGATGTGGTCACCGTGGTCTAGATGTGACAAGATAATGGCGGCAAGTCCCACCGGGGACCATGTTCGCCTCGGAATTGATATCGAATTTTCCAATGGCATTGCTATGCACAACATGGTTGATAAACAATCTCGCTCACGATTGGACTGGCTCGCCGGCGCAGCACTTTTTTTGGCAACTTTTGCAGCCTATATTCCGGTCCAGAACTGTGGATTCATTTGGGACGATGACGATTACGTTACCGAAAATCTGACCATCCGCGATTTCGACGGATTAGTTCGAATATGGGGCGATCGGAAATCGAATCCTCAATATTACCCATTGGTTCACACCAGTTTCTGGTTGGAATACCAAGCATGGGGTCTCAATCCCGTCGGGTACCATTGGGTAAATGTAGCAATCCACGCGATGAGTTCTTTGTTGCTGTGGCGAATATTGCTGCGACTGAGCGTTCCAGGGGCTTGGTTCATCGCCATGATCTTTGCGATCCATCCCGTGCATGTCGAATCTGTAGCTTGGATTACCGAACGCAAGAATGTTCTTTCGGGATTGTTTTATCTCCTCGCGACTTACTGTTTTTTGAAGTTTGCGAATCTTGGTGCATCGAACGAATCGAAAGAGACAATCGCCGAACTCGAATCTAACGACCCGGGCGAGCTATCCCCAAACGCAAAGGGCGCTAGAAAAGCCGAGTTTTTTAGGCGAGCAGGCTACTACGTCGCTATGTTTGTGTTTTTCATTTTTGCGTTACTTAGCAAGACGGTGGTGGCGACTTTTCCAGCAGCGATGATGGTCATTATCTGGTGGAAGCGTGAGCGATTAACCTTGCGTGATGTGCTGCCGCTTGTTCCGCTTTTTCTCTATGGCGTGCGATTTGGGCAGATGACGGTCACGATTGAAAAAGAGCAAGTCGGCGCGTCGGGGTTCGAGTGGGATTTTTCTATGTTGGATCGAGTTCTCATCGCGGGCCGTGTTACTTGGTTTTATTTCACCAAATTGCTTTGGCCGCATCCCCTCATATTCACTTACCCTCGTTGGAATATCGACGACACGGCGGCTTGGCAGTATTTGTTCCCCGTCTCTGCTGCTGCGGCTATCGTGGCGCTTTGGTTTGCTCGCAAGGCTATCGGCCGCGGACCTCTCGTTGCGGTTCTGTTATTCGGCGGAACGTTGTTTCCCGCGTTGGGATTCTTCAACGTCTTTCCAATGCGATTCTCTTTCGTAGCAGATCACTTTCAGTATCTTGCCAGTATCGCCATCATCGCCTTGGTTGCAGCCACAGCGATCACTCTCGCCAAACGCTTTGCAATTCCTAAGCCTGTGTCCAAGGCATTTGGATTTGTTGTCATCGCGGTGTTGATGATACTGACCTGGCGACAAATCCCCATTTACGAAAATCTCGAAACACTGTGGCGTGATACTCTGGCCAAGAATCCGACAAGCTGGATGGCGCACAGCAATCTTGCCAGCTTATTTTCGCGTCGCGGCGACTACGTGCAAGCCGAAAAACATTTGGAAGAGGCTCTTGAGCTTAAACCCGATTACAGCGAAGCTCACCTCAACATGGGTAAAGTTCTCGAAGGATTAGGGCGACTGACCGAGGCCGAAAAGTCTTATCATCGTGCAATCGAACTGATGCCGAACCTTCCTGCGGCCTACAACGGGCTTGGCGTTGTCTATGCCAAACAAGGCAAAATAGAAGCAGCTAAAAACTCGATCGGCCAAGCTCTCAAATTATGGCCGAGATTCGCCGAAGCTCACGTGAACTTGGGGAGCATCCTGCAAGGTGAAAATCAGATCGATGCTGCGATCTCGCAGTTCAAAGCGGCGATTGACATTCAACCCGAATTATTTGCCGCCCAATACAACTTGGCTCTCGCTTATTACGGAAAAGGCGACCTACAAAACGCGGAGCACGAAATGCGAATGGCTACGAAATTACAACCGACAAACCCAACCGTCTTGATGAACTTGGGCGCAATCCTGTCAAGCGAAAGAAAATACGAAGAGGCCATCGCGGTCTTTACCGAGACGATCAAGATGGCTCCCAAGTACGCCGATGCCTATTACAATTTGGGCTCGGTTTATAAAGCAATCGGCAACGAAGGCCTAGCTACCGAGAATTTCCGCAAAGCAAACGCATTGCGAAGCGCGACCAGCCAATTCTCGCCCAGTCCATAATCACACCTTTACCACCTTTGCTTCGGAATCTTTTTCCACGCCTTTGAATCGAATTCAAATTCACTCAACCATAATCGTTGCAAACATTTTAAAAGAGGAATTCACTCGATGATCGAAAACAAGATTGTTGTTGTCACTGGTGGCGCTAGCGGCATCGGTCTTGCTGTTGCTGCCGCCATGGCGCAATCTGGTGCCAAGGTAGCCATCGGTGGTCGACGACCGGATGCCATCGAGTCTGCATTGCACTGCATCACGGGTCGGCATGCTGCGATTGGTAGGTCAATCGACGTTGCTAATCGAGACAGCGTCAATGAGTTCTTTGAATGGGTCAACACGCAGTTGGGCGAAGTAGATATCTTGGTCCAAGCTGCCGGAGTGAACATCCGCAACCGGAGTATGGAGTCGATGAAGCCGGAAGAATGGGACGAAGTGCTCGCCATCAATGCCACGGGTGCATACAACTGCTTTCACGCCGTCGTGCCGCGCATGCGAGCCCGCAAAGACGGTTTGATCTTCAATATCTCCAGCGTGGCCGGCAAGCGAGCAATCGCATTAGGTGGCGTTGCTTATAGCGCGAGCAAATTTGCGATGACGGCGTTGGGTATCTGCGTTGGAAACGAAGCTTCCGTAGATGGCGTTCGCGTGACGAATGTGTACCCCGGCGAAGTCAACACACCGATTCTGGATAAACGACCGGTCGCCGTCACCGAAGAACACCGCCAGCGAATCCTTCAGCCCAAAGATGTTGCCGACATGATTATGGCTATCGCCCAACTCCCCGCTCACGCCCACATCCCGGAAATCGTAATCAAGCCTGTGTCACAAAACTGGTACTAAGGGCTGCACTTCTCAGAAATCGCCAAGTGGCCGAAGCGATACGAATAAAAACACACGCTTCAGCCGCTTAAGGAAAATTGTATTTCTCGTTTTCGGGATCGAAGTCGGCATCTGTTAATCCAACATTCAGCCGAACATCGAGGTAGGTATACTCTTCTTCCAGCACGGGCTTGCCGTCCTTGTCAGGCCAAAGGTAAGCAGCATATCGCAGCGGGATCAGTCGTTCCGTGTCCAACAATATTTGAGCAATGTGAAAATCGTATTGCGGCTGCTTGTCGGGATGGGTCACCTGGATCAAGCGACACTCGCGATCACCGACGCGCTGGCCGTCTTGTATCAGCACTTCGCAATCGCCAACCCTGCGATCGCGCTCGCCTTTCTCGATCAATTTCGAAATCAAATTACCCAGTCCAATTTCTGTGATTGGGTATTTGTTCCCCATCATGGCCAAGGTGCCCTTGGGATCGAGATTGACTCGCATCACATTGAACAAACCCGCTTCGTGCGCCGTCAGTTTATTTTCACTTCGCCGTTCAACCCAAATCACTTCGCGACCTTTGACGTTTGATGGGCTTTCAAAAAACAGGTAAGCATGCAACGGAGCTTTCGTGCCATCGCTCTGCACCTGCGAGTGACGAATTTTCAAAGCGATGGTCGTCTCATCGCCTAATTTGCCGCTTACTCGTTCTCGCTTGACCAAGGTCGCCGTATAGTCAGTGACGTTGGTGTCGAGCTGTGACAGAGCTTCACGAGCCAACTTCAGAACATCGTCCAGCGGGTGCTTAGTGGCCGAGTGCGGGTCGGTTGTCTTGGGCGATTCTTGTGTCGCGCGAACGGGGGCGGTGACGTTCGTCATGGACTCGCGCTTCGAAGGCGACTCTGGACGAGATCTTCGAAAAGCGATAACCAGTAAACAAACAAAAATTGCTAAACCAGCAACCCAGGTTAGTCGTGAAGCCCCATATCGGTTCCTTTGTCGAGCCACTGCTGCACCTCCTCCTGGGTAATCGTTTTGGCCAATGCAAAACCGGCCGATGTCAACGAGAAATCGCGATGCAGATGATGAATGATCAATCCGCACTCGCACAACTGGCGAAAACCGTCAAGAAAACGAACCGTCACTTCTGGATTGGCTCGATCACGAAAAGCAATCGTATACTCGTCGGTGATTTCTATGTAGACTGCCAGCAGTCGCGACGGCGCTTCGAACGCTGTATGGACGCCTTTGATTTCGACGATGCCGCGATCCTTGGCAGCGAATAAGATTGCCCTGGCCTCTGGGAGAAGCGTAGGAAGTGTTGCGGGTCCGCCACTAACCAATGCTTGAGAGGATATCTGAGCCAACGCGACGAGCACGGGAGCGCCGTTCCCCAACGCTTCCCAACTGCCCGTTAAATAGCTGTCGACGGGCGACAAGTGCGTGGTCTTGCGAATCGGCTTTCTAAAATCTTCGTCATCTACCATCGACTGCAATAACTCCAACCTTGCTTGAATAATATCGCTTAATAGTTGCTCGGGACCAACGTTGACAAGACAACTCGTGCCACAATCCGCCAAATGCAATCTACGCGATCATCTATTTTTTACTAGGCGGAACAGTCTCCGTTGACCCGCATAAACAAATGCTACCAAAAAGCCGTCTCGACGATTGCTTGGATTCGACTGATTTCCCAAGGGATAGTACTCCGAAATTTATCGATGACTTAGCGGTTTCCTGACGGTTTGCTCGCAAAAGTGTGGCTTTCGTATTGAATGAAAGCCCGCAATTCGCGTATACCTGTCGGACTTGGATGGAACCAGATTTGGTTAAGGAATAGCACACTCGCATGTTGTCCCGTTTGTTTTTCTCGGTCGGAGAACCCAGTGGCGATTTGCACGCCGCGAACCTGATTCGCGCGCTGACTGCAAATGCTCCCAAACTGCATTGTCGCGGGTTTGGGGGGCTGCAAATGGTGCAAGCTGGGTTTGAATGCGATTTCGACCTGACTCAAATGGCCGTAGTCGGGATCAGCGAAGTCCTACCCAAGCTTCGCGAATTTTATCGCTTAGCCGATCAAGCCACGGACATATTTCGATCGGGCGCGGTCGATGCCGTGGTCTTGGTGGACTTTCCTGGTTTCAACTGGCATATCGCCAAGCGAGCCAAGCAGTTTGGTTTGCCTGTTTTCTATTATTGCCCACCGCAACTTTGGGCGTGGGGCGGTTGGCGTGTTAAGAAAATGCGCAAGTACGTGGATCGCGTCCTTTGTAACTTGCCGTTCGAACGCGACTGGTTTGCCAAGAATAACGTACCTGCAGATTTCGTCGGTCATCCATTCTTCGACGACGTTGCTCACCGTACTTTGGATAGTCGATTCATCCAGAAAGTCCGCCGATACGACCATCTGCAAGTCGCCGTGCTCCCAGGTTCGCGGGACCACGAAGTCGACAATATTTGGCCTATTCAACTCGAAGTCATTCGCCGTCTGAATCGCAAATATCCAGACGTTCAGTTTTTGGTTGCTGCTTATAAAGACGCTCATGCTCTGCGATGCCGAGAGCATTTAAAGCCTAGCGATCGATCTCTGCCCCTCGATTTTTTTGTTGGCAAGACCAGCGAATTGATTCAGCTTGCAGATTGTTCCTTGATGAAAAGCGGCTCCGTCAGTCTGGAGATGATGGCTCGCAGCACGCCTGCTGTTGTCGTTTATCACCTAAGCCGCATCTCGTACGCGATTATGCGGTCGCTCGCCCAATGCGACAGCATGACATTGCCCAACTTGATCGCCGGGAAAACGATCATGCCCGAGTTCCTGGCAGTCGGCAAATCAGAAAAAACGATTGGCCAAGTCACGGCGGCTATGGATCGAATGTTGGGTGATGACAAATTCCGTGCGGATTGCCGGCACCAATTGCAGATGATGGCGGATGAGATTGGACAACCCGGTGCTAGTCGACGCGCTGCCGAAACAATTCTGGCTCAGTTGTCGCAAATTCCAGCGCCCAAGTCCGTTACGAATGTTCGAACGGCAGCTTGAACGATTGCGATCTTAACCGCAATGCATTGGCGATGACGGAAACGCTGCTTGCTGCCATGGCTGCTGCTGCAATCATCGGGCTGAGCGTTATTCCAAATAGCGGATAGAGAATGCCCGCCGCAATTGGAATGCTCAAGCCATTATACAAGAACCCAAGCCACAAGTTTTGGTAGATATTTTTTTGAAGCGCGTCGCCGATCATGAATGCGCGTGCTATTCCCGCGACGTCCCCGTGAAGCAGCGTGAGCCCTGCGGCCTCCATGGCGATATCCGTTCCCGTAGCCATCGCGATCCCAACATCCGCCACTGCAAGTGCCGCAGCATCATTAATCCCATCGCCGGCCATCGCTACGGATAAACCTCGCGCCTGTAACGACTTGACATACGCGTGTTTATCGACGGGCGAAGCTCGACCAACAAAATTTTCGATGCCAAGTTGCTTCGCGACGCTTGCGACGACTTCCTGCGAATCACCGCTAACCAAGTGCAGTTGCAATCCGCGATCGCGAAGAAATCGAATGGCCTCGCCAACATTCGTTTTCAGTTCATCTGCCACGCGAATGACCCCGACCAACTGGCTATCACGAACGACGTGAATTTCACTGCTGGGAGTTTTTGATTTCGCAGCAGGTATTTGCCAATCATTCGTCGATTTAAGTTGTTCCAAAAACCACTTCGGCTGGCCGATCGCGTAGGTTGCTTGATTGTTTCCCGCGACCGTCGCTTTGGCTCGAATACCTTGCCCGGAGATCGATTCAAAATCTCGCATCTCGACCGGCAGGGCAGGGGCGTTCGCGGCCGCGTATTCGGCAATCGCGCGGGCGAGCGGGTGCTCGCTTCGCTTTTCCAATTCCGCGACGATAGGCAACAACGTTTGGGGCGAGATATCGGGATGTTGGTCAAACTGCACGACGCGCGGTTTTCCCTCGGTTAGCGTTCCCGTCTTGTCGAGAATAATCGCTTGCACGCGACGCAATTTTTCAAGGCTGGCAGCATCCCGAACCAGCACACCGCTGCTGGCAGCTCGGCCGATGCCTACCATCAAACTCATCGGAACGGCAAGCCCCAACGCGCAGGGACAAGCGATAATCAATACCGAGACGACCGCGAGCAAGCTGTACGCGGCTTTGGGTTCTGGTCCAAATATCCACCAAGCCGCACCGGCCACAATTGCCGTGGCGACCACTGCCGGGACAAACCACTGCGCGATGGCATCGACACGGTCTTGAATAGGTGCGCGACTGCGTTGGGATTGCGATACGAGACGGATTACTTGATCAAGTACATTGTTTCCGGGATCAGACGTGACTCGCAATGTAAGACTTCCCGATTGCAGTAACGATCCTCCGAACAGCTTTTCGTTCGGCACGGCAAGAACGGGGATCGGCTCGCCAGTAAGCGAGGATTGGTCCACCATCCCGTGACCCTCGACGACTTCGCCGTCGACCGGCAAACGCTCGCCCGGCCGCACGAGCACACGATCGTTTTTCCGAAGCTCACTCGACGGAACATCGACCACATTCGCCCCGTCCATGCGATGTGCAACGGCAGGCGATAATTCCAGAAGTGCGCGAATTGCGTCGCCCGTCCGACGACGTGCTTTGGTTTCCAGAATCTGGCCCAGATAAACCAGAGCAACGATCACAGCAGCCGATTCAAAATATAAAGGCGAATGACCATCGTGTCCGATCGTATGGGGGACGATGGATGGAAAAAGCAAAACGGCCAAACTAAAACCAAATGCTGCCAACGTTCCTGTCCCAATGAGCGTGAACATGTTCGGCGACAAGTTGCGTATGCCACGCCAGCCTGAAACCCAAAACGGCCAAGCTAACCACAACACGATGACGGCTGTCAGGAAAGCTTGAACCCACTGAGTAACCGTGTTGCCCAACCACTGATCGACCGGCACTCCGACCATCGGCAACATGGCGAGCAAAAAGACAATTGTTGCCAAGACACCCGAAGCAATCGCGCGCCATACCAAGTCGCGCCATTGTTTTTCTTCTGCGGGATCAATAACAGTCTGCATCGCGACCAATTCGCGACCACATTGGACGCAGGTTCCTGGATTATCGTAAAGTCTTCGTCTGTGAACCGGGCAGCGATATCGAGTGACGAGCTGAGCCGCCAAGGGGTTCCGTTCGAGCGCCATCCCGCAGATGCGACATGTGCCAGGAACAGGGCTTTCTTGACCGGGACACATCGGACAAAAATACGCAGCAGTAGCACTTGGCACCACTTTTTCGTATCCCGTATGGCAACAAGCGTGTTCATCTTGTTCGTGCTGGGGCTTGGCAGATTCCGAACCGCAGCACGAAGGCGATTCAGCCACCATTTGGGAATCCACCGCGCTCAGTGCTTGCGATTTCCCTTTGCCGAATGTCGGCATGACGAGAACAGGTGCCGAAGCGTTTGACTTGAAACTTTGCAAGAACGACGTTGGCTGCTGCGCAAACCGCTCGCGACAACTCTTGCAGCAAAAGTAATACGCTTTCCCGTCGTACGTGTAAGATTCAGCGCGTTTCGCGTCGACCTGCATCCCGCATACGGGATCGATATGCATACCACCCGGCAAGTCTGACTTTGTCATTTTTTTTCCAATGTTGGTATCTGTACGGCGGCGTCGGAATTCATGCTTCTACAGCATGAGCGTTCGACTCAACCGTTGGCGACGCTGCAATTGGTCAGATCGACCAATTCGCCTCTGCGTCTAACCGTCGTCAAGAGACTTTACGGTTACTTCGATCCTATACAATACAAAGCATCGTACGTGCGAATCAAAATCATGCCATCCGCAAAGGCTGGCGTTGCGACGGTCGAACCATCGACTTGATTGGACGACACCAACTCGAATTTGTCACCGTCCTTGATCACAAACGTTGCGCCATCTTCGCGAGTCAAATAGACGTGCCCGCCAGCAACGATTGGTGAACTGCTAAAAGCGTTCCGATTCTTGGGCAAATCTCCTTGCCACAGAGTTTTTCCGGTTGCAGCATCTAAACACGTTACCGTTCCCTTATCTCCCGAGATGTAGACACGGTTTCCAGAGACGGCGGGAGTTGGAACGTCCGTGCCCAATTTGTCCAAATGCCAAACAATGCGTTCTTTGTCCGACACTTTGGTGGCAGTATTCACAGCGGTCAGCGTTTCGCCGCGAGCATAGGGACAAATTACTAGGTTGCCAGCGAGTACCGGAGAAGCAATGGTGCGAAAGTACTGGTGGTTGGTCGGGTTGAATCCGCCCAACTGCCAAAGCTGCTCGCCCGTCTTTACAGCGTGAGCGGTCAAATGATCTGCTCCAAGAGTGAGCAGGACCGACTGACCGTCGACATCAGCGACGATCGGAGTCGTGTATGCTTGGTTCGACTCATCGTTTGCTTTCATCATGCGATCGGTTTTCCATCGCTCTTTTCCGGTCTTTTTGTCGAGGGCAACAATGTAACTTGGCCCGCTTTGCATGACCGCGACGATGACCATATCGTCGACTAACACTGGCGAAGTACCGAGGTCCCACCAGAGTGTATCTTCGGCGTACGTCGTTTGCAGATTCTTGCTCCACACAACTTTGCCGTTCATGTCACAGCATTGGAGATCGCCGCTTTTGAAGTAAGCAAAGACACTCGTTCCGTCGGTAGCCGGAGACGAATTGGCACCGGTAGCTTTCTGATGTTTGCCTTTGCGAGCCTGGCCCACTTCGGTCCGCCACAGTTCTTTGCCAGCCGTGTTGAGGCACAAGAGCAAGTTTTTTTCTTCGAGTGTTGACGTCAAGTAAATCTTGCTATCCCAAACGACTGGCGTCGAAGCACCACGTCCCGGCAATTCCAATTTCCAAAGAACATTTTCGGTCGGTGACCATTTGGTCGGATACGAACCACCCCCAACCGTCCCATTCCCCGCCGGCCCCCGCCAGTTGGTCCAATTCTTGTCAGCGCGAACTGTTGAAATCGTCATGAGGCAGCATAACACCGACAGAAAAATTTTAGATCGCATTGGAAAAGTTCCGTTTGTTTTAAACTCGGGGTAGGTGGGAATAAAAGAAGGCGTTGTCGATTCGCGATGGTCGTTACTCAATATACGTACACATGTCGTTACCGACCGTGGAATTCGCTCATTCGACAAGCTCAGATTTTAATCTATGTTTTGCTACTACGCTGTAGGTCACTGAATTATTCGATCAAACTTACCGGAACGGGTGGGCAGGGTGACGTCCTTTGCGATAGAATGATTTTGTTCCATCCGTTTTGCGACGTGAGCCCTGAAATGAATCCTCTTTATCGGACCGCTTCTGCGATTTTACTTGCCCTGACTGCGGTTTTGCCTACCGTCTGTGCTGACGATGAAAAAACGAAGCCGGCGACTATTTCCGCAACGGCTATCCCGCTAGACCCGGCACAGATTGAGCAGTGGATCGAGCAATTGGGAATGCCAAGCTATCGAGCGAGGCAAGAAGCGTTTGTGTCTTTGTGGAAAGCCGGGCCTCAGGCTGCGCCGATGATCGAACGGGTGGCCAACGGTACTGACTTGAGCGTGGCTTCGGCGGCCAAATGGTTGCTGCTCTTGCAAAGACTCGGTTCGCAAGCCGATGTGGGCGATGCCATTCGGAATCTCGGTTTCATTCAAGCGGGCGATCTACAGACGATTCTCAGGCTCGCGCGTGACAAACGCTGGTCGCAAGTCCTGGGCATGTTGGAATTGCTCAACGAAGAACAACGGGCCGCTTTGGTTTCCGATGTTCCCGGAGTCGCGTCGGCCGTGCTCATCTCTTTGGCTTTACAAGATAATCAAGAGGCCTTAGTGCCCACGTTGATCGACTATGTCTACCCACCTCTGCAAGCCGCTGGTATTCGAGTTTTGTGGGATCAGTCGGGTATCCCGTACGAACCAAGTCGTGCCAAGAATCCGGTACCGGATCCCTTTGTTTCCGTATTCCACTTGGAATGGCAAGGCGAAATCGACAAGGCCGTTCGGCGAGCGCGCGAGACCGTGGACGATGAATTGGCAACATTCATTCTCCAGCGAAACTTTCGCTGGGGCGATCTTGCCAAACTGCTTCCGACACCGCCAGCCGAAGGATTCGAGAATGCAACGACGCAACAGATGGACGATCTTACTCGTTACATCATGCTCAACGATTGGCTGGATCGAGCCGACGTTGCTGACGCGGGCCGACAAGTTCTGGCCAAGACCAAATCTCAAGATTCTCTGGCACTGGGTTCGGCGCTGATCGCTACAGGACAAGTTCAAGCTGGCGCTCAAGCGATTGAGACGCAAAATCCCGACATGGCGTTTCGCATTTACCAAACCAACGGGGATGTAGACCGAGCATTCGCGTCTGTCGGGCTTAAAACACTCGACGAAGAAACATTCTCTGCTTGGCTGGAGTCTCACACGGAAATTGATCCTCGATCGGAAAACACCAACGCCAACTTCAGCGCCTTGGCATCCGTTGGCATTCTCCTCAATCAGCTTGGTCGGAAAGCGGAAGAGCAAAAGATCATCGATGCTTTGGTGCGCATCGCGGATGCCGAATTTGCACAAGATAACTCGCGTTGGGAAATGCTGCTGCGCATCTGGTCGTTTTACGATCAACGCGAACATGTGCTGATCTACTTGGCGCAATTGCTAGACCGTGGCGTCGAGCGCGATGTGATGGATTCCTTTATCGAACCAAACTTCGCGACACTTGCGCAATCAGCGCCTGAGATATTGCGCTACTTGAAACGCACGTCGAACGGCGGTAGTTGGCTGGACGCGCTGAATGAGCTGGAAATGCTGGAAAACGCAAGCTTGCCCGCAAGATTGCGAGGCTCCGAGCAATTTCAAAAACTGACGGAAGCCGTATTGAGCACTTCCAGCACTCCGAGACATCGATTGCAGTTTGCGAACCTACCGGAATCCGATTTTGATCGCGAAAGTTTTATCGAGATCATCGCGACGTTGGCAAATCACCTGGGGTTTCTTGAGTTGGCAGAAAAACTTCAACGATCCAGTCTTTACGCGTCGCCGCTCTACGCGCAATTGATCGCAGCTCGTGGACGATTGGAGGGGGGAGAACTGGTTTTGGGTCGGATTTTCTCCCTGCGTTTCCCCAACCGTACCTGGATGGGATTGCAGCGAGCAGATTGGTTACGGCAGCTTGGCCGTATCGACGAAGCCGACCAAGCACGTCGCCATGCTCTGATGATTCCGTGCAATGACTTGGCCAATGCTCGACAGCTTCGCGATTTGGGACTTACGAGCGATGAAATCCTGCTGACGGAACACATCTACCGCACCTGCAAACCGAATTTGGATCGCAACCGTTTTTCGTTAAACGAATTGAATCTCGCCTCGGAACAGCTTGCATCGTTGATCGAAGACGACGACCCTGGCCGAGCCGCAAATTTGTATCGCGCCGCACAGTATGACCTGTCCAGTTTCCCAAGGTTCTTGGCAACGCCGATCCTTCAAATGGAAGCCGAGCAATTGTGCCTGACGCGTCAAGCGATTGCAGCCAAAGATCAAGCAAAAGCTGACCAACACTTTCGCCGTGCGTTCGAACTACGACGAACCAATATCGACGCGGCAATCAAAATGGTGCCACTGGCAGAGAAAGCTTTTGGCAAAGAGTTTGCCGACAAGTGGTATCAGATGCATTTGACCCAACACCGCAACCACTTGGAAAAGTGGCCGGGAGATGCCATGTTCCATAATAATCTGGCTTGGCTAATGGGTTGCTTGAATCGTGATCTTGACGAAGCCCTCATGCATTCCGAGAAAGCGAACGAGCTGAAGAAGAACGAGTCGACTTACCTGGACACGTTGGCCGAAGTCGAGTTTGCTCGCGGGAATACCGATCGTGCAATCGAAATCGCCATGCAGTGTTGCTCGCTCAATGGGTTGCAAAAACACTACCGCGAACAACTAACCCGATTCTCCACTGCGAAATCAAAATCGCAAGCCGAATGAGTGCAAGATTTCGCTAGTGCCGACCACCTAACTACCTCCGGGTGCGAAACCTCCGAGGCCAGAAGAAAATCGCATGCGTCGCTCGCGGCGAAATTAGCGGCGTGTGTTTGGCATCGATGGCGATGTGGTGCGATTGAATGGACTTTCCCATTGCCGAGTCGATAGAGGCGCGTTCGAATAATTTCCTGGCTGGATAGGCGTTGTCGTGTATCCGTTGGTGGGTACCGAAGCCGTCGAGAACGGTGTCTGAGACGCTGGCGGAGTGTAGCCGGTTGTTCGCGCCGCGTTGTTTCTTCCCGTGTACGGTTGACTGCGCTGGTAATTGGCCATGAAACTTGCGTCGAAGTTTGCATAAATGTCCGATCGGTTTCGAATGACAAATATGTGCTCGTCGCTTGTTCGGTCCGAATTGTCGAATGCACCCGTGATAATCGTATGGCCGTCGATCAAAATCACTTTGGTATTGGGCAGGGTTCGGTCGGCGTTTAGTACGGTTCGGATGTTCGCATTGGCAAGGTAGTTTGCCGCCGAATTCACGTCGGCTTGTTGACTTGCATCCATGACGACAAAGACTTCGACACCGCGACGTCGTGCATCGGCCAGTGCTTTGACAATTGGCTCGGAGTGAATCGAATAAGCTTGAACGAGAATTTGCCTCTGGGCGCGTGCAATCTCGTTTGCCACTGCACCGGCACTTGCCGTTGCGCGATATACAAATGCTTGGACATCTCCGGTGACTGCGGGTGGCGACGTCGTTGGGATGCCAGAATAAGAATTCGTTTGCGCGGGGAGCGTCGTCGGAAGGCCACCTGTGTAGTTGACCAAATTACCAAGGGCATCACGGGCGATTTGTGCGGTCACTTGACCCGCACCAGGTAGATTGACACCCAAAGGAGAAGTATAGTTGGTTGGACTATTGGAGAACGTGTCGGTTGTTGGGTTAGGCGTGCCAGAAAACTGCGAAAGGAAATGGTAAAGGCTAAGGAGGGTGGCAATAGCACCTGTACCCATCAAGCCGTATCGTTGAGCGTCGTTGCGCTGAATCTGCTGTCGTCGCATTGCCAAACTCCGTTTTGGCCGGACCTCATCGGACTGTTTGTAGAATTATGGATCCCACAACAAAGCCGTTCCACCAATTTCATTAAATCGCTATTTTGCGCGAGACGGCAAGATAGGAAAAACCAGTCAGTTGGCGGAAGGCCAATCGAACACGCATTTTGATTAGTTCGCGAATTTTGAGCAAATTGGGTTTTGCAAGCTATTTCGAAAAACTTGCAATCTCCACCAACAGGAGAAATCAAAGATGAAACGCCGCCGATTAGGCCGAACCGGATTGGTTGTATCCGAAGTTTGCATGGGAACAATGACGTTCGGACTACAATGCGACGAGCCAACATCGTTTGCGATACTCGACCATGCGTACAGTTGTGGCATCGACTTTTACGATACGGCCGAAATCTATCCGGTGCCGCCAAAAGCAGAATTGGTCGGTCGGACCGAAGAGATTTTAGGCAAGTGGATGCGGACCAAGGCGCGCGATTCTGTCTTGATTGCGACCAAGGTAACCGGCCCCGGACACGGTTGGTTTACGCCTCCCGTTCGCCGTGGCAAAACCGCATTGGATCGACGGCAAATCAAGCTGGCCGTTGAGGACTCGCTACGTCGCCTGCAAACCGATTACATCGATCTCTATCAGACGCACTGGCCCGATCATGGGATGCCCTACGAAGAAATACTCGGCGTAATGACCGAGTTAATACAGCAAGGCAAGATCCGTGCTGCGGGCTGCAGTAATGAAACAAGCTGGGGATTGATGAAGAGTCTCTGGCAATCGGAACGCAACGACCTCGCCCGGTATGAGACGGTACAGAACAATTTTAGCTTGATCAATCGCCGTTGTGAAAGCGAGCTTGCTCAAGTTTGCCGTCGCGAGCAAGTCAGTCTGCTTCCGTATTCGCCTTTGGGTGGCGGCGTCTTGACCGGAAAATACAACGACTGTGTCCCCGATGGTGCCCGCTTTGCAGATTACTTGATCAACGGCGGCGAGCGGCAAAAACGCATGGCTCATCGCTTTGTCAACCCGCGAACGATCGAAGTCACCCGCCGCGTGGCAGCCATCGCCCAAGACATCGGCACTTCGGCGCCGGCGCTCGCGCTGGCTTGGAGCAAACAGCACGACTTCGTCGCATCCACCATCGTGGGCACAACCAGTTTGTCGCAGTTGCAAGAGAGCCTATCGGCTGTGGACCTTGTGCTCGATAGTGAAACTCTAGCACGACTCGATGCGATTGAGGAAGAAATCCCTAGCTCCATGAAAGAAGATGGCTTGCGACGGCTGTAGTTCACTCAAACGACAACGTCTTGCATGAACACGACATTTTCTCGTCGGTTTGCTCAACTTGAAAAAGTAACTTTCCTATTCGGTTAACTTCGATGCACAACTCATATCAAGCTTGGTCGCTGCACCAGCAAGCAGAACAGTGCAGCAACTTGCAACGATACGATCAGGCGGTCGAACTGGCCAAGCAAGCTTTGGCGAATGATCCGAACTTTGCACACGGTTATGGTTCGATGTGTCGCGCCTACATTGGTCTCCGGCAATTCAAAAAAGCCGAGAAGACGGTGCGACGAGCTTTGGAGTTGCAGAGCGAAAACGAGTGGTTCCTTCGCATGCTCGCCATCAGTTTGCGATTTCAAAAGCGACCGCGCCGCGCGCTCGTTCCGGCGCAAGAATGCGTTCGCATTGCACCGATGTCCGCAGAAGCCCACATTGAGATTGCGGCATGCTTGCTAGATTGTCGACGATTTGCAAAAGCCCATCAACATTTGGACAAGGCGCTCGAATTGGCACCAACTGATCCCGCAGCCCATTTCGCTAAAGGTTATCTGCTGCTCCGGCAGAAACACTGGCAATTGGCGGAACGCGAGTTTCGCTTGGCGCTTCGGTTAGACCCGATGGATCCGCTCACGCTAAACAATTTGGGAGTCTGCCTCAATAACCAGAAGAAATATCAAGATGCGGCTCTTGCCTTCAAGTCTGCCGTACTCCTTGACCCGAATATGAAACTGGCCAAGCAGAATACAATGCAAACGGTCGATCTCATCAAGTCCGCAACACCGGTCAAGACAGCATTGGTTATTCTCGGCATGATCCTATTCGCGTCTGCTCAGTTGCTACGCAATGGTACTCGAGATTTCGAGGATTCGGAAAGGATCGCCATGGTTAAGGGCGTCTTCGTCACGATACTTGCTTTCGCCATCGTGTTTTTGGGCGTAATTCACTACTGGTATCGCAGAAGAATCCACAAGCAGATCGAATGCGAAGATCCTGAACTTCACGAGCTGTACGAACGAATCAAAAAATTTGGCTAGTGCTCGATTCAAGCTAAGCTTTGGTTTGTAGGACGAGTCGCGCGGCCCGACCAGCAATATGAATGGCGGGCCTGGAGACCCGCCCTACTTTAAAGAACACAAAATCAAGTGGTGACAATACACCGGCCCAGAACTCTCCTAGCCGCACCGATCACTCCGATTCGATCGACAGAGCACTTTCCAAGACGGGCTCGCGGGTATCGTACGTCCGGCCTGTCTTGTTGCCTTTTCGGTGATCGTCCAGCGCAATCTCATACAGTTTCTGGCCCCAAGGCGTTGGGTAATTCGATGTAATGCAAGCTTGGCATAGATGATCGCTGGGCAAATTGATCGCACGAGCAATCGCGTCCACGGGCAGATATCGCAACGAATCGCAATCCAGTTGCTTTGCCATTTTCTCCTGGCTCGCTTCGGTCAGAACGCCATCTTCCAAAAATTGCGGTGCAAACAATTCGTCGACGGTCGACATGTCGATACCGTAGAAACACGGTGAAATGATCGGTGGGCAAGCCACACGGACGTGAATCTCGCTAGCGCCACCCAGTTCGCGAATCCGCCCGAGAAGCACTTTCATGGTCGTCGAACGCACGATCGAATCTTCGACCAAGATCACGCGTTTGCCTTCGAGCACTTCTCGCAACGGCGTGTATTTACTCGAAGCTTTCTGCTTGCGCGCTCGGTTGCCTTCGATAAAGGTACGGCCACTGTAACGATTTCGAATAAGACCTTCGCGGCACGGCACGCCTAAATGGAAAGCCATCGAGTCAGCGGCGGCTTTGCTCGTGTCCGGAACGGGAACGACGATTGTGTTTTCATCGATAACGATACGCGGGTCCCGCTTTTCGAGTTTCGCCATCTCCTCGCCAAGCCTTGTTCGCGATAGATAGACGCTACGATCGTCGATCGTGCTGGCTACGTTTGCGAAATAGATCCACTCAAAGAAGCAATGCGCCGGATTAACGACATCGGCAAACTTTTCAATTTGCATGCCTTCGGGAGTTACAATAATCGCATGTCCCGGTGCCAACGATTTGATCGAGCGCCGGTCAAACGACAAATTCAACAGGGCCACACTTTCGCTAGCCGCAGCAAACAACGGGCCTTCGATAGCGTAGCACAGCGGTTTGTTGCCGAGCGGGTCACGAGCCAGCAACATATGACCTTGCGCGTTGAGCAACGCCAGTGAATACGCGCCGTCAAAATTGGCCGCAGTTGCACGAAAGACATCGATCAGCGGTCGCGTGGACGGGCCGGTCGAAAGCTCGCGTCCCAACTCATGCATGATGATCTCGGTGTCCGTGTCGCGCGCCAAATGGTGGTTGCCGTCCTTAGTCAGCTTGTCGCGCAGTTCGCTATAGTTGGCGAGCTGGCCGTTGAAACAAAAGCTGAACCATTTATGTTTGTGGATGTGCTGACGCTCGAACGGATGAGCATAGCTGCGATCGTCTTGACCGCATGTTGCATAACGAACGTGCCCGATCGCGGCGTTGCCAGCGTAATGCTTCATCAGCGATTCGTGCTTGCCGCGATGCGACAAACGAAAAACTTCGCTGACCGGGCCGATGTCTTTGAGCGTATCAAGCAACAACGAGCGGTTGGGGTTGTAGGTCGTCATCCCCGCTGCCAACTGGCCACGATTTTGAATATCCTGTAGCATCCGAGGCAACAGGTTCGAAATCTCGTTGGGTCCGCCTTCCGGGCAAAGTCGGCTGTGCTCGCGGCCCGGGAGATGATAAATAGCGGCAACTCCGCACTCGTGGTTCAGTTCGCTCATATTATGAAAAGCGGTCCTTGCGGCGACAAAAAGGTATTGTTGCGAAACCGTCTTCAGTGTACCTACCCAAACGCATTCCGAAAACCGCTAGCGTCCCTTGCGATAATAGATTGTGCAAACCAAGCATGAATAACCAATCAACTCGTCAACAATTTATCGAAGCCGCAGAAGTATGGGTTGTCAAAGTCGGCTCCAGAGTCTTGACCGGCACCGACGGCAGACTCGATCGCAACCAAATCCAACGCCTCGCCACCCAACTCGTTGAGCTTGCTAATCAAGGTCGCCAAGTGGTCCTTGTCAGCAGCGGCGCAGTGGCTTCGGGAGTTGGTCGACTTGGACTGCCCGGTCGCCCCACCGACTTGGCGACTTTGCAAGCGGTCGCGGCGGTTGGCCAAGCTCACCTAATTCAAGTATACGAGCAAACTTTTTCGGAACACAAACGGCACGCCGCGCAAGTCCTCCTGACAGCAGCCGATTTGGATGACCGGAAAGCTTACTTGAACGTCCGCAATACGCTGCACGCTCTTTTGAATATGGGTGCGATTCCGATTATCAATGAAAACGACACTGTCGCCGTCGACGAGTTGAAGACGACCTTTGGCGATAACGACCGATTGGCCGCGATGGTGGCAGGGCTTTTTAGTAAAGCGATGTTGGTTATCTTGAGCGATGTTCGAGGACTCTTTGACAGAGACCCTGCCGACCCACAAGCACAAGTCATCGAGACGGTATCCAAAGTCGACGCGAGCGTCGAAGATTTAGTTCGCGATCGCAACACGGGAATCAGCAAAGGCGGCATGGCCAGCAAGCTCGCAGCGGCACGGTTTGTGAACAACAGTGGCAACCCCGTCATTATCGCATGGGGCCGCGAAGAGAATGTCCTGCCACGCATCGCCAGTGGGGATACTCTCGGCACGTTGTTCCTTCCTCAAGCTCGCGGACTGGCCTCGCGCAAGCGTTGGATCAGTTTTACAACCCAATGTTCCGGTTCGCTGGTCGTCGATCAAGGCGCGCAGCAAGCTGTCTGCGAAAAGGGCACGAGCTTGTTGGCGATCGGCATTCGCGATGTCGTCGGCAACTTTGAACAAGGCGATGCGGTAACGATCATCGGGACTAGCGGTGCGGAGTTCGCGCGCGGATTGACAAACTACAACGCCGCCGAAATCCGCCAAATCCGCGGCTGCCGCTCCGAACGCATCGCCGAAATCCTAGGTCACTGCCCCTACGACGAAGTCATCCACCGAGATAACTTGGCACTGTCAGAAGCAAAGGTGTAGGACATTAAGTTGGTCCATCGAACGATTCGCCGTGACGGTAGCTTCGTAGGACTAATTTCATCGTGGCTGGATGGGAATTGCGGCGACAAACGCATATCTTCGATTACGTTCAGTAATTGCATCGATCGATCAAAAACAAAAACGGCGACCGAAATTAGGCGCCGTTTATCGAATTGTTTTCGATACTTCCCGCTGATTGCTGGTACCGATCGTGTCAAAGTCGCACGAGAATGCGCATGGAAAGATTCAAGCCGCTTCAATGGGGCCGTGACTCTAGAGTCACGGAAATTGGTCAGTACGTAAGTGGCCGTTGCATCTTTGCCGCAGCTTCAATGGGGCCGTGACTCAAGAGTCACGGAAATATGAAGGGCGGCGACACGATGTTTCGGCTCTACGAGCTTCAATGGGGCCGTGACTCAAGAGTCACGGAAATACCGTATCGTTCGCCATCATGCGGCATGTAGTTATGGCTTCAATGGGGCCGTGACTCAAGAGTCACGGAAATACGATTGGGCAGAGCATGCGCCGAAATGGGTGAAGGGGCTTCAATGGGGCCGTGACTCAAGAGTCACGGAAATCCATTCTCTGACCGCAGCCACGTTGTAGGACGATAAAGCTTCAATGGGGCCGTGACTCAAGAGTCACGGAAATGGCGTTTGCTGTGTCGACTGGCGTAGACGATGTTGAGCTTCAATGGGGCCGTGACTCAAGAGTCACGGAAATTACGGCAGCGGTTCACAAAGCAGACGGCACGAATGAAGCTTCAATGGGGCCGTGACTCAAGAGTCACGGAAATCGTGTCGTCCTAAGTCCTTGCGGCGTAAGGCTTCACAAGTGGGTTTTCGAGGACCTCTCAAATTCTCTTGCCTATGCTTCATCAATTCAACCCTCCACCACTAAAAATTGTATATTTCTCATGGGAACTTAAGGCGCGAGCACCTACCGGGTTATTCAGGCCACTTAACCGCTCGATACCTGAAATACAAAAAAAACGGAAGCTTGTCTCCCCGGGGTCTACCTTGTTATGAAAACCGGATAGCGTTGAATCTCACCGGTCAACAATCTCGCCAATAACCGCACTTGGATTTCCAAGATTCGACGATAACTGACACGGTACCCAAAAATCGGATGCGTTACAAGCTGGTCCATGCGTTGCTCGTAGGCTAGAAAGAAACCTTTTCGACCCTCCGGTGTCAGTGCCACTGCATCGCCTGCCGAAATAAAGTGCTGATGGGTTACCATCCGCTGATTGATGGCACTCAGTACCGCCGAATCTACAATCAATGGTCGAAACGGTTCCATCATGTCGAGCGCCAATGAGGGTCTTCCAAACCGAGGCTGATGATAGAAACCCAAGAATGGGTCCAACCCGACCGAGGCGCATACGATTGTCAAATCCTTGGCAAGCAAACTATAGCCCAATGACAACAGGGCGTTCACCGCATCTCGAGGCGGACGGCGGTTGCGTCCAACAAAATCAAACGTGAACGCTGACATGCGTCGCTTGCCAGTGCCCAAGCCTTCATCGCCAACGTTGTCCACTTTCTTGTCACTGGCCTCGGAGTTCGTGCCGGGCTGTTCTGTCGTTCCATCCACCTTGATCATGCCTGCAAATTGTTCAAAGTACGTGCGAGCTGCCATTCCCTCAATTCCAAGCAACGACCCGATGTTGTCGGCCCGCTCCGCTTCCCAAATCATGGCCTTCAAGAACTTCGCAGATTCTGCAGGCGGTTCAATATGATTGCGCATCAACATGGTGCGCTGATTACGAATCTTGCCAGCAACAATATCACGTGCCAACTGAAGACAAAAATCGGGGCGGTCGGCCATCCGGAACTGCTCCCTTCGCCACATGATATTTTTCAAGCCTACGGATTGGGTCATTCCGTGAAACCATCCGCCAAAGCTGAAATACACTAGCGGGATCTCGGCCCCCAGGAGTGCCTGCACGGCTTGAGTCGTAATCTGTACGGCACCGAATAGATTGACTTGAGAAACATCGTTCATTCGAACTTCGAGAACTTTGGTCCCTTTTTCTTTGACTTGCAATACCTGGCCACTAATGCCGACCGAGTAGCCTTGCGTGTTCAAGTATAGGGGTTTGCGTTCGTCACGCGTCGTTACGAGTTGCCGCACAGGTCTTCTGGATTGGGTATCATCCTGCGACGTTCCTAAGTGGAATTGCGGGCCAATATCAAATAATAAAGGCTGAATGGTCGTGATTTCCTGTGAATCCTTACCGACTGAGCACCGAGAAGTTTCGTCGGGCAAGCAGATGCTGACCAAGGAACATCGCGGGCACTTGGGACTGTCGACCAAAGGGGCAGGCATCATGCGCGCATCCATTACTTGCCGTGCTTGATCGAGGGTCTGTTCGGTCAGGGCGATCAATTCACTATCGATAGGAATCCGAACTCGTTGACGTGTTTCTCAGAAAAAAATGATCCCTTCCTCGCATCGATATCCGTTTTCTCGCAATACAAGGGCTTGCAAGCAGATTTGAATTCGTTCCGGATCCCATGCGCTCAACGATCCATCGTCAAGCTTCTTGGGAGAGCCGCGTTTGTAGTCGACCGGCGTTGCCAACTCGTTTTCGGTTTCGACCAAGTCCAGTTTTGCGATGACGCCAAATCGCTCGTTTGACAGAGTCACACTACGAGCATGAATTGTCTCGCGCTCCTTGGCTTCGTCAGCTTTCAGCAACTCGTCTGTTCGCGCGTCGACGCGTGCGTGTCGCGCGGAACCTTCGACTGTGTCCGCATTGTGAGCGAATAGCCCTTCGACATGTTCCAAGTAGAACAATCGCGGGCAATAGGCAAACTCGTTGATCATACGAGCGGGTAAATAGTCTTTCTCATCGGAATCGGAATTGGGCTGAAGAATCATATTGACCTCACACAACAACACAAGCTGCATCGATATTGACGTACGGTTGCCCCAGGGCTTCGATGACGCGTTCGCCACGGCCATCGCTCGGCCCCAGGTTGATAAAGAGAACTTGATCCAAGCCGTGATGGATGACTTGGGATAACTCGGTTCGCAAATCGAGTATTTCCATCGCCGTCAATTGGCATTCGAACACGCTGTATTGCAGGTGATCGCCCCAATTGCGCATGATCTTAAAAACTTTGCGAAGTCGTTTGTCGTCGCGAATATCGTAGGTCACAATAAAAGTAGTGCGCATCGCTGTCCTCTTTCTATTGGTAACCCTCCATGTGTTGTCCGGGTCAAAGTAAACCGCCAAGTATTCAAGGCACGGTGGGCCCAATTTGTTCCCCGTCGCGCCGTTAACTCAATTTGCCGTGACGGTCATGGATGTAGCACGCACCAAGGGAACGTGCTACAGATCGCCCAGGCAAGAAATAATTCACGGCTCGGCAGGGGACATGCCCACCAGTTCCACAATAATTGGAGTCAACGCAGGATTCACTACATTTTGTTGCGGTGATTCTGGATTGTTGATTAACGCAAATTCGTGATCGTTCCGCATAAAAAGCGGTAGTTCAGCTCCACCAGCTCGGTAGAGCTGAACTATCGCTCAGCTGCAAACCAACCAAATTGTCAAAGAACTTTTAGAATTGGCATCGGAATCGAATTCCCTGGAATGCGTCGTTCGAACCAGTGTAGAACGATTGTCTCAATCGTTCTGTGTCTCGCTCGTTACTGCCTCAATCATTTCTGCCTCAGGCGTCTTCTACCTCAATCATTTCGGTCTAACTCGTCTTCCGACGAATTCGTTCTCTCTCTCAGTAATTCTGAGCAATTGAGGACAATTGCTCTACACTGAAACACGAAAAATAAGCCTACGCGAGTTGGTTGTCCTATGATTGGCTAAACTGGTCACGAAGCTCAGAAATCTCCTGATCGCAGACACAACCGATGCGGTCAGCTTTTGCCATGGCATCGCACCAAGCTATGATTTTTTTCTTTGGCAAGTTCGATTGGGTCATTGCCGCAATGACTGGCTGCAAACAAGCTTCGATGTCTGCGGTCATCATACCTTCGTCGCTCATTTCGATTTGGTAGCTTCCTTTCTTCATCAATTCGATAGCCAGCGGCATGACGTCGGCCCAAAGATCGAGCAGGACCATCTGTTCGAAATTCTTTTGGGCGCGGGTGTAAGCGGCACTGTCGTAATCAAAATTGTAATTGATCTCTCGATCGTCAAAATCCGTGGCGTCATCGATCGCTTGCCGTGTTTGTTCGGCCAGATTTTCAATCGGAGTCACTGCCCCGAACTCGTCCTCCAAACGCCGTCGCAACGCCGAATTTTCCATAGCCAATTTGACCAGCACATCGACCAGCGCCTTACTGGACTGCCCCAACAACAGGTCCGCCAAAGACTCCCGATCGCTCGCAAACGATTTCAACCGAGGAACTTTCCGCCTACCCATTTTTTTCGCCATTGTTTGACTCCTTTTTGATAGACGAGCGTAAATCGATTACATACCTAAGCACCCCAGCACAAGTTATCTAGCGTTATCAGCCGTTTTGGCGTTAGCCACGGTTACTTCAAGTGACTGTAAACTTACGCATGGGTGCTTAATCGATTAAAATCGCGACTTCCAATCCAGGTAAGCCGCCAGGAACATATGTCCTTCCGGAAAGGGTTCTAATAGTTCTACTGACCGCGCGTCGATTCGGTGCCGCTCGCCGTTCCGTTCACAGACCAAATCCAGACCAAACGAATCATTCTTCGGCCACTCCATACCAACAACGTCGACGACTTCACCTAGTACTTTTACTGAGAACGGAAAAGCTAGTTCATCCCCAATCACCGTCAGCAATCCAGAATGCTGCTCGTCGTCCCCATATGCATCAACTGTCGCCTCCTCCATCGCATCCCGAATCGCTTGCTTATCAAGATTTGAAGTCCACGAGCTTTCGCTAGATCTTGATTTAGAAGATTTTGCCATGACCTTTTTCCTTTACATCATGTAGTTGATATCTCTTACTCGTCCATTGTGACGAACAGCCCAAAGCCACGAAAGCGACCACTACCGACAGCAATTGGTCCTCGAACAGCGGTCGGAAATCGGACTCGAACGTGAACTCGCGGAGCACTGTTGAGGTTCTCTGGCGGCAAGTACCGAGAGGCCAATTCGACTCCGCGTCGAAAGCCAACTTCACGCCACTCTAGTTCGGCTTGTTCGATGAGTTCGCTGGAGTAGCCTGCTTGTCGAAATGCCTTGCGAAGGAGATCCTCCATTCTCGCCTCTAGACGGGCGAGATACCGCTTCTGAATTTCAGCGTCTACACCGTTCCTTAGCTTGCGCCGAAGGTGGTCCGGATCGTCGTATCCGGGAAGAATGACGGGCGTGACAGTAGACCAGGTTGTCGATTCCTCAACGTACTGTTTCAGCACCCAATCCGAACCTGGCAGAATTGTTAACAGCGCCGCAACGTCGTCGTGGTTGACCAACTCTGCACCCGCCATCGCGCGCCTTGCCCATGTAGTTTGATTGCCACAGTGAGGCGGCGCGGCAATGAGAACTCGGCGGATCGACTCCACCCGTCTCAAGGCATGATTGATAGTGGGCAGCGGCAGAAACTGAAAACGATCAGGACTCGTCGGCCCGTTTGGTGGCTTCGATCCGTCGGGCATTTTACCGTGGACGAACACGTTGATTCGTTCCTCGGCCCATCCCTGATTGCGAGCTGCAGTCGCTACGGCGTGCCGAACCATCCCGGCTACGTCGCGAGTTCGTCGCAAAGGATCAAATGACTTCACCCCGTTCGCGTCCGGCTTGAGAATACTGAATGCTGCAAACTGCCGCTGAGACGGCTCCGTCGCACGACGATAGCCAACGACGCGAAATGTGGACAATGGTGGCACGGGCTTGAATCCGCCCTCGGTGAGCCTTCCGAGGAATTTCTGATGTTTCTCCAACAATGCATTGAGTGTTCCTTCGGTTGATACGCGCAGAGCCGTTCCGGATCGATCTGGCGAAGCTCGCCAGACTTCACCGGGAAGGACGGCGGCCTGTTCGTCGGTCAGTAGCTCCGCATTCCCGGCGACCATATCGACGCCCCAGCCAAGATGCGTGACAGACCGAGCCGCAGCTTGAAGAACATCGAAGTGCGGACAGGTTCCGTCAGACAGTGGGAACAGAAAGCGAATGGCCTCGCCTCGCAGATTGAGGGGACGAACATCTTTCTCAACGCGGAACTTCGCCATGCTGGTGTTTGTATCACCGCGTGCCCATGCGGTCGTCATCAAGTCACCGGAGTTGTTCGGAACGTACATGCGATAGCCGAAACTCTCGGCCGCTACCTGTGGAGCGACAAGTGATGGCTGAATTCGTTCAAGCCACTGCAATGCTGGTTGGGCGAAGTCCCTGAACTGGCCGTCTCGCCAACGTTGCGCTGCAGCAGACACAAGCGATTGAAAGAATCGAAGCGGCGAAGGCGGCCATTCAGGATCGCCATCATTGTCCCGGCCGTGGAATTGTGGCACGGGATCAAGAAATCGAAGGGTGAAACAGAGGACTGTGTTCATACCGTCGCCTCCGGTGTTTCTATGGCAGCTTCGGCTCTCTTGGCAGCCTTCTTTCGCGTTTGCTTGGTATCGCCCCCGCCCTTGATATCCATTTGAGCCAGCTTCGAGTCGAACGTCACTTCGCGACCTGCCCCAACACCGAAGGCATTGGCGGCTACCGTGGCGAACTTCAGGGAGTCCGCCGGCTTGAGTGATTGCGGTTCGCGTGTGCCGTCAGAATGAACGAGGTTGAACTCGCGGGGTTTCTCGCTCGGCACAAGGTTGCAACCCTGGCGAAGGTACGTCGCAGCATTCGATGTAAACGCTACCAAGGACAGACCAAGGATGTAGCGGCGAAGGGCGAGTGTCTTCTCGCTGTCGCTTCCAACAGCCAGTAATCGCAGCGCAGCGAGGCTGAACGTTGCGTCCCTACGAACACCTCCCGTAGCGATGACACCGCCGTGAGTGCCAGTTGCCGGAACATGGACGAAGCCGCGTTCCGCGTAAGAATCTTTCAATGCTTTGTCAGTCGTTTCTTCCAAGAGTTTTTCGCCGATGTAATCAGTCGAAGGATTGTACTGAGCCGATCGTTTCAGCCGCTTCACATCGAATGCCCGAACCGTGGATGCAATCAGGCGGGGAAGTTTCGCCTGCGTATCCCGAGAATCCCACACGCCGAAAACGAGCGAAGTCGGAGCGATCTTCGCCATCGGTTCTGCATCCCCTTTCAGCACGGCCTCAAAAGCGCCCCTCAATACCTTCTGCAATTCCGTGCAACGGACAATGGCATCCCCGGCGCGATGACCCGCTTCCAGAATGCTGACCGCCTTCTCGCCAGCCTTCACCAATAATTGCGGCACGAGGTGCGCGTAGTCCGGCTTTGCAAACATCGGTTCGATGCGATTAGCTTGCGAACCGACGCTATCAACCAGACAGACATTTTTCTCGCCTTCGGGCGGGTCGATATTATAACCACCCGGGAATACTTTCTTGTCTTCCGCCGCAGCGTACGTTGCCGGGAAGAGAACCCCATCTGGTCCTTCCACCGGTTCAAGATGTTCGCGAATGACCAATGCGGCAAAGTCGTCGGTCGTAAGCCAGGAATCGAATTGGGTCAAATCACTCATCAGAACCTCCAGAATAAGGAATCGCGGGAAGGAAACTTTTCAGGTATTTCGTCCGGTACAGCAGACGAAATTCGTATCGGCTCGCGCCGACAATCGGCAAAGCACCGCAGACAGCAGGCGATGCCACTTCAATGGCGAGCGGTCGGTTCCACACGGTGTAGAGGAACCGGTTCTTACCTTTGATCTCTTCGGGCCGGAATCGCTGCAAGCCGACGAACGCGAGCAACTCCAACGCAGGACGAGCGGTTGATTCAATGCGAGTCAGCGTGCTACCGGCCAATGGGTCGAAGCTGAAACCAACATCAATGGCCCCACCCTGAGCGCCGAGGTCAGAATCAAAGTTGAATGGTAAGCCGCATTCGCGGGCCGAGAACGTTAGGCAGTCTTCGTTTCGCCAGTCCGTTCTTTTCAACACGTCCTTCATCGAAGTGGCGATATCAAGCACGGATTGACGACCGGCCCACGTTTTGAAGCGGCTTCCACCCGCGAAGCCATCCGAAAACCAGTCAAGCGTGATATTAAACGGCGATCCTAGAACGATGTGCGATTCACGAAGCAATCGGTCCAGTTCCTTGCCTTCATCCTCGACTCCCGAAGTGGCTTTTCGCTCCTTCACGCTCATCGCTGTGATCTCTTTGAAACGAGCGTGCTGAGTTTCGGTCATCGTGTTCGTCATCTGGCACTCGGCCAGCGCCTCAAGCAACTGACTCAGCGCACTGCTGCTCATGATAAAAAACTTCCGCTCCTCGAACCAGCCTTCCGCTGCAGGCCAGAGTCGATCCGCGAGTTCCAGCAAACCGCAGCAGGCGAAGAACTGGCCGGGGTTGCTCGGGTCGACGTTGACGGAGAAACTTGGAGTCACGGGTTTCATTCGTTGATTTCTCCTTCCGTGTTTGGGTTGGCGCTGGCGGACCAGTCGGCGGCTCGCAGGAGCGATTCCAGATACGCTAGGCCCCAGCGGCCATAGCGCCGCTGAAGTCGCCCGAACCGTTGCGGGACGGTCATCGCCAGTTCGTCGCTCGCTTGCTCAGACTGATTGGGGTCAAAGACTTCATCCGTCGAAAAATGCGGTCGAGCGCGGCCGTGGTGGGCGGCGATCAAATGCAGCACGAGTTCTCGTTCGTCATCGGTGATGCCAAGTTCCGCAGCAGCGGGCAGTTCATTCAGCGAACCGAACTCATGGCGGTACTTTTCTTCGAGACGAATGAGCGACCTGCGTCCCGACTTCGCCCACCAGACGTTTGGCGCGTTTCGGTTTCCGAGCATCGACTGAAAGATCAGGCGCCGCTTGCCGTCGTCGTGAAAGCGAGCGGCGATCTTCAGGCAGTTGTTGAGCGATTCGCCAAGCGGCAGGCCGCTGAGGATTTCGCTCAACCGTTTTTCGACGTCCGAGACGTGACCAGCGAGAAGGACCGGCTTTCTAGATTTCACTTCGCCCGTGTTTCGGCGAGCGAACCATCGCAAGACTTTTGGATCGTCATCCTCGTCCTCAGCGGGAATCGCCAGGCCGAAGACTTCATGGAACTCCGTCGGCACGGTTTCATGGTCCGCTGAACGACATCGTTCACTGGTCTTGGAAACGTCATCCGCCGTTTCCGATGCACCATCGAGCATCCCCGCCTCGTTTAGTCCGCCACTACCTGGATCGAGAACGATCGTCTTGCCATTGATTCGTTCCTTGTTTTCTTTCGTTGTGAAGAAATCGAGCGTGATCGCTTCAACCTCGCCGTCTTCCGCAACGAGCCACCCGTGGTGATCCGGATGACGCTTGCCGATGGTCTCCAGATGTTTGATGGCGCGATAGCTAGGTTCTCGCAACAACTCACGAGCGAGCAGTGCGTAAGCGAGTAAGAATTCGTAGCGGTCCGCGTTGCTCACGGATTTGTCATCTAGCAACCGCACGTCATCGCGCCAGGCCACCTGCGTCTCGGGCAACTCCTGATCCGTCAGCCCGTGCAACCATGGTTCGACAGGCGGTCGACCCGGCAGCTTGCCCGTTATCGAGGTCAGCGCCCAGGCATCGAACAAGATGTCGGTGGCTGGCAGGATCGTGGGAATCGTCGCGAATGCGGCACTGCGGGCGACGGCGGAAAGTTCGCTGAGCGCCTTCGGATTCACGCTCCCTGCCCGTTCCAGTTCGCGAAGCAGTTCGAGAGTGCGCTGTCGAGGAATCGTCAGCGGGGACTTATCGTCCCAGTCATTCGGACCGGGATGGAACACGTGAACTTCGCAATCATTAAACGTTCCAAACCGGTTCACGCGCCCGAACCGCTGCGCCATGCTTTCGAACGTGGTGAGGTCGCAGATCAGATGGTCGGCCGAGATGTTGACGCCAACTTCTCCAGCGCTGGTGCAAACGAGATACACCGTTCCCATCGTGGCATCTTCCGGTGGCTTGGGAAGGAAACGAGCGAACGTCTTGTCTTCTGCCAGCTCATCGCGTTCCTTGCCACGCATGGTGCCGGTGAGCGTTCGGATGTTCTCTCGTGGGACTTTTGCTTTCGCCAAAGCCGACTGAATTTCTAGCACCGCTTCCACGCTCTGCGCAAAGATCAGTACAGCCAGTTCTTTGCCATTAAACGACAGCGCCTTTTCGATCAATTCTTTCGCGGGCTTCTTCGCTTCCTTGAGTACTTCAAGTTGAAGCCGTTTCGTCGCGTTCATTCGCTGATCGACGGTGTTGTTGGCGTAGTCATCGCCGTCCAGAGTGAACGCATCTTGCGACTTGGTGGTCGCCGTCAGTTCCATGACTCTGAGTTTTGGCCACGGCGTAGGTGGTTCCCGCTTCTTTTGCTGAGTCTCAATGGTATCAATCAGCTTTTGAAATGCCGATTCGAGGTGAGCTTCGTCGTGGATCAGCAGGGCATCCTGTCCGAGAAACCCGGCGTGCAACGGGCGTTTATTGCGGCCAATTCCATAGCCGCTGAAGAGCAATCGGCTGCCGATCATGTCGACCGTTCCGCAGATGACCGAAGGCATGGAAGGGTCTTCGCACCAGTCGCCGTTGTCCGCGAACTGCCCTCGCAGCGTGCTGATTCGCAGTTGATCGAAGCGGTCCCTGAATGCCGACAGGTCCGGATCGACTTTGATTGCCTGCTGGTATCGCACGACCTCGTCGGTCGTTTGGTCAACAACCGTTCGCCGATTAACTACATAGATCAACCGTCGAGGCAGGTTCTTCCCATTTGCCAAGGCAATAAGCCAAACTGCGATGACGCTCGTTTTCCCTAGCCCTGTTGGCAAACAGCAGGCCGATGGAACATCTCCTTTGGCAAAGTACTGTCGGTATAGCCGGTCCTGCCAAGGAAACGGTGAATAGCCGGTTAGCGTGTGAAAGGCTGTATTAAAGTCCATTAAATTCGTTCCTGATTGAGAAAACATCAGTCAACAACGCTTGTTTTTCTAGTAGCCTTTGATGTGAACTCGCATCGGCAGACAGTAAACCAGTCGGCGCGGCGTGGACTCCGGCTTTGTGCTCCGTCGATACAGCCAGCCGAGGATTGCGGTTGCGGTCTTGCCTACACCGGTGGGAACGTTGAGTAAGTCGGGCAATTCGCCGTCTTCTGCGAACGAGCGCTGATAGGGATATGGATCACGGCCTGTCGCGATCTTGAAAAATTCGACGAATTGATTTTTGGTCATGATTTCAGGCCATCCTCAGAAGCAACGCCGAACAACCGCCCGCCTATTGTAGGGGGTGGCGGTTTAGCTTTCAATTACCTTATGGCACAGTGCTTTGACACCTTTGGTCACTGTCGAAAAATTTCCGGACGAATCGTTTTTTAACGTTCTTGGTTCTTGGTTCTTGGTTCTTGGTTCTTGGTTCTTGGTTCGTGGTTCTTGGTTCTTGGTTCTTGGTTCTTGGTTCTTGGTTCTTGGTTCTTGGTTCTTGGTTCTTGGTTCTTGG